>ONEW01000039.1 GCA_900316935.1 uncultured Selenomonadales bacterium | reverse complement strand
CCTGTTCAATATAGGCTTTCCTTGCAGGCAGCATAAAAAAGTAACGAGACAGTAAAAACCATCTCGTTACTAAGGTCTAACTTTTTGGGGTCACATCAGAAGGTTCCTCTTTTTTATTTCCTTTTCCGGCCTGCTGTTATATAATGAAAGCGAAAGCGTGTTTGCTTTACAGCCGGGTACGATGTCCGGCCACGGGGGGTCCGCAAAAAAAGACGAAGGGCAGGTGACGGGTCATGAACGGATACAGGGACGGGGAAGACCTGTTCGCCATCCTGCGCAAGGAGTATGAACCGGAACCCATCCGCCGGCGGCGGCCACGGACGGTGCTGCCGGCCCTCCTGCACAGCCTGCGGGAACTGGAAGCGACCCCGGCGGCCTACGAATCGAGGTCGAAGTTGTTCTATGAACAGGCCCGCCTGGCGGAACAGTACGAAGACGAGGCCACCTTCAAAGGGAAGTGCCACTATTTCGCCCCCACATACGGGGATCTGTCAGACGAGGAACTGCGGGGTTACTTCGGCTGGCGGACGAGGCTGCGCCAGGGCCGCTGGGAGACGGCGCCGGACGCCTTCATCTTCCTCTATGTGTTCGAACTGCTCAACGGTATCGGCACGGTGTCGCCGGAAGACGGATACGGGAAACTGGAAGCCGTGGCGGCCCATTACGGGCCGGAAGATTCCGGTTTACAGCACAGCCTGCGGGCCTGGATGCGGGATTACCGGATTTATTACAACCTGCCTCCGGCTGGCGCGGGACAGGATGCTTTGCCGGAAGGGGAAGACGGGACATCGTCCGATCCATCCTTCCAGGTACTGTTGCATGGCAGGGAAGCGGCCGACGGGGATCTGTTTGACGCGCTGAACCGGTTTTCTTCATACCGCCTCGACAATTCCCGCCTCTACAAAGCCGATCCGGCCTTCTGCACAGCCCTGATGGCGGAGTTCTGCCGCCAGCTGCAGGCGTCGTACGGCACGCTGTGCCCCGGCCGGAATCTGCTGGAGGATTATGTTCTCGAAAAAGACAGCGAGCCGGTACGGCTGTTCCGCAACAGCCGTTTCTGGTTCCGGCCGGACGGCCGCTCCTTCACGGTCCGCCTGGGCCCTTATGACAGGTACGAGGACGACCACGGGCAGTGGTCCCGCATCCGTTACCTGTTTTCGCCGGTGCGGCAGCGGCGCCTGGGCGACCTGCTCAAGTCCGTCGATGCCCTGGCGCGCCGCCAGCGGAACCTGCCGGCCATCCGGCAGCCCCTGGAAGAGCCGTGGCTGGCACCGCTGTTCCAACAGACGCTGGCGGCCTTGTCCCGCAAGGAAACGGAAGCTCGGCGCCGCAGCGTACGCATTGACTTTTCCCGCCTGTCCGGTATCCGCAGCGACGCGGCTGTCACAGGGGAAAAACTGATGACGGACGAGGAACGGTGGCAGGGGGAGCCGGAGGCAGCGGCTGCACCGGAAACGGAGGCAGCTGACGAACCGGAAACCGTCCCGGACGAAGCTGCGCCGCCTGTGAAAGAAGCAGAAGAGCCGTGCGCAGAGACGGCAGCCGGCGAGCTGCCGGCAGGCCTGACGCCGGACGAGTACCGCCTCGTGCAGTGCCTCCTGTATGACCGGGACTGGCACTGGGCGGAGGCGGGCGGCCGCATGGTGTCCCTGCTGGTGGACGCCATCAACGGGAAACTGTATGACGAAATCGGGGACGCAGTCCTGACGGAAGGGGACGGACCGGAACTGGTGCCCGACTATATAGACGATTTGAAAGGACTCATTCAGCCATGAAGATACCGAAACGCATCGCACGGACCGTCATCGGATCCCTGAAAGGGGGCGTCGTGCCGCGCATCGGCCTGCCTTACATCACGGTGGGCCGTAAACGGGAGATCGACGCCCTGCTGCACGACGTGGAAATCATTGCCGACGGAGGTGCCTCGTTCCGTTTCATTGCAGGGCGCTATGGCAGCGGCAAGAGTTTCCTGCTGCAGACCATCCGCAATTATGTGCTGGAACGGAATTTCGTCGTCGTCGATGCGGACCTGTCGCCGGAACGGCGGCTGCAGGGTACCCACGGACAGGGCCTGGCCACATACCGCGAACTGGTGCAGAACATGTCGACGAAGACCAAGCCCGAAGGCGGGGCCCTGACGCTCATCCTGGACCGCTGGATCGCCAAGGTCCAGCAGGATGTGGTGGCGGAAACGGGGCTCGGCGTCCTGGACGCCGGCCTGGAACCGCTGGTGGAGCAGAAGATTTCCGACGTCATCTGCCATTTAAATGAAATGGTCCACGGCTTCGACTTTGCGCGCCTCCTGTCCCTGTATTACCAGGCGTACCGCAATCAGGACGCGGACCTGAAAGCCCGTGTGGCCAAATGGTTCCGCGGCGAGTACCACACGAAGACGGAGGCCCGGCAGGACCTGGGCGTGAATGTCATCATCGGCGACGACGACTGGTACGAGTACCTGAAACTGTTTGCCAGCTTCCTGAACCAGGCGGGCTACAACGGGCTCTTCATCCTGATTGACGAGCTTGTCAACATCTATAAGATACCCAACGCAATTACGCGGCAATACAACTACGAGAAAATCCTGACCATGTTCAATGACACCCTGCAGGGCAAGGCCCGCCACCTGGGTATCGTCATGGGCGGTACGCCGCAGTGCATCGAAGACCCGCGACGCGGCGTCTACAGTTACGAGGCCCTGCGGTCGCGCCTGGCTTCCGGCCGCTTCAGCGACGGGTACAAGGACCTGCTGGCACCGGTCATCTACCTGCAGCCCCTGACACCGGAAGAGATGCTGGTACTGACGGAAAAGCTGCGGGACATCCACAGCGGGCTGTACGGTTACACGAGCACCGTGCGCGACGAAGACCTGGCGGAATTCATCCGCATCGAGTTTGCCCGTGTCGGTGCCGATTCCCATATCACACCGCGTGAAATCATCCGCGACTTCATCGAGCTGCTGGACCTGGTCTACCAGCACCCGGACAAGACCATGGGGGAGTTCATGCAGTCCGGTTCCTTCTCCTACGCCAAGAACGAGGTGGAAGAAGGGAAGGTGGACAAGGGATTCGCAGAGTTCACGCTGTAAGGCGAAACGAGGTTCATGATGGCCATTTTTGATGAATTTGCGCCCTTCGTACAGGACTTCATCTACCGCCACCGCTGGGGGGACCTGCGTCCAATCCAGGTGGCGGCAGGGGACGTAATCCTGCACACGGACGAAAACCTGCTGCTGACGGCGTCGACGGCCTCGGGCAAGACGGAGGCCGCCTTTTTCCCGATTCTGAGCCAGTTTTCCCAGGATCCGCCGCAGTCGGTGGGCTGTCTCTACATCGGACCCTTGAAGGCCCTCATCAATGACCAGTTCCTGCGCCTGCAGGAGCTGTGCGACGAAGGCGGCATCCCGGTGTGGCACTGGCACGGCGACGTGTCGCAGTCCCACAAGGCGAAGCTGATGCGCCATCCTTCGGGCATCCTGCAGATTACGCCGGAATCGCTCGAAGCCATGCTGCTGCACAAGCACATGGCCATCCCGAAACTGTTCGGCGACCTGCGCTACATCGTCATCGACGAGGTGCATTCCCTGCTGCGGGGCGACCGGGGCGGCCAGACCTTGTGCCTTATCGAGCGCCTGGGGCGCCTGGCAGGGGTCAACCCGCGCCGCATCGGCCTGTCTGCGACCATGGGGGACCCGGAAAAGACGGGCGCCTTCCTGTCCCTCGGCACGGGGCGCAAGACCCTCATTCCTCAAGTGAAGGCACCGGGCGTGAAATGGCGCCTTTCCCTGGAACATTTCTATGTAAAGGACACCCAGGCGGGGGATGGCCGGACGGATATCGAGGCCAGCCCCGTGCTGGACGCGAAGACGGACGCTGCCCCGCTCCAGGCTGATCCGGGCCTGGGGTACGTTTTTGAACATACGCGCGGTAAAAAATGCCTCGTCTTCGTCAATTCGCGGGAAGAGTGTGAAGGCGTGACGACGACGCTGCGCCAGTACTGCGAACTGCGGCACGAACCGGACCGCTTCCTGATCCATCACGGCAACCTGTCCGCGTCCTATCGGGAAAGCGCGGAAGAGCTGATGAAGGACGAAGCCCACAACCTGACCGTCGTGACGACGGCCACGCTGGAGCTGGGTATCGACATCGGCCGCCTCGAGCGGGCCTTCCAGATTGACGCCCCCTGGATGGTGTCGTCCTTCCTGCAGCGCCTCGGCCGTACGGGCCGGCGCAACCTGCCGCCGGAAATGTGGTTCGTCATCCGCGAGGACGAACCGGAAATCCGGGCCATGCTGCCGGCGACCATCCCTTGGAAGCTGCTCCAGGCCATCGCCCTGGTCCAGCTCTATCTGGAAGGGCGCTGGGTGGAGCCGCCGCGTCTGGACCGGCTGCCCTACAGCCTGCTGTACCATCAGACCATGAGCATCCTCGGTTCGTGCGGCGAAATGTCGCCCCAGGCCCTGGCGGAGCGCGTCCTGTCCCTGCACTACTTCCACCGTATCACGCAGGACGATTACCGCACCCTGCTGCATCACCTGTTGCAGCAGGACCATCTCCAGCAGACGGAGCGGGGCGGCCTCATCGTGGGGTTGGCGGGCGAACGCATCCTGAACTCGTTCAAGTTCTACGGCGTCTTCCAGGAAAGCGAGGAATACACGGTCCGCAACGAATCCCAGGAACTGGGGACCGTGGTGGCGCCCCCGCCGCCGGGCGAGAAGATTGCCCTGGCCGGCCACGTGTGGCGCGTCCTCGAGGTGGACCGCAAGCGCCACCTGATTTATTGCGAGCTGGTCAAGGGCAAGGTGCCCGCCTATTTCGGCGAATGCCCGGGCGACATCCATACCCGCGTCCTGGAGCGCATGCGCCAGGTCCTGCGGGAAGACCGGTCCTATCCGTATCTGATGAAGAATGCCGTCGCACGCCTGCAGCAGGCCCGGTATACGGCACGGCAATCCGGGGCGGCGGACGATATCCTGCTCTTCCTGGGCGGCAAAATGTGGTGCCTCCTGCCGTGGCTCGGAACCTACGGCTTCCTGGCCATGGAGCGCTTCCTGAACCTGAAGTGTGCCGGCCGCCTGGGCCTGAAGAACCTCGATCCCTTCCGGCCCTTCTTCCTGCAGTTCACCATGGACGCCGATGCAGAAACCTTTTTCCGCGTCCTGGCCGAAGAAGGGGAGAAGCTCACGGATCCCATGGACCTGGTCTATCCCGGCGAAGTGCCGGTGTTCAACAAATACGACGAATACGTGCCGCCCGAACTGGTGCGCAAAGGCTTCGCCTACGGCGTCCTGAATGTAGAAGAAGTCAGACAGCGGGTACGCGGATGGGCTGCGGCAAGTTTGTCATAGGTTTACAGGACAAAATATGGTATAATGATTCAATAACGGTTTAACCCGATGATTAAAAAAAGCCCTGCCGTATGGACGGGGCCATCTTGGAGGTAAGAAAATTGAATCTGATCACGGTGGATAAAAGCAAATGCCTGAAGTGCGGCCTTTGTGTGGCGGACTGTCCTTCATGCATCCTGGACATGGGCCCGGACGGACCGGAGTGCAATGTCGACAGAGGCTGTATGAGCTGTGGTCATTGTGTGGCCATCTGCCCGGTCGGGGCCATGGAAAACAAATATACGCCGCGGGAAGAGATGGTTCCTGTCCCGAAGAAGAAATGGACGGAGCAGGAGGTATACGATTTCCTGCGTTCGCGCCGCAGTATGCGGCAGTTCCGCAAAGAGGCACCCCGTGACGAGGACATCCTGAAGCTGCTCAATGTGTGCCGCTACGCACCGACGGCCGGAAACAGCCAGGGCATGTACTTCACCGTCATCCGCAATCCCGGAACGATTGAAGCCATCCGCAACGCCACGGCGGACTGGATGCAGGCGGAAGTGGACGCCGGTACGGCCAACAAACGGTACTTCAAGGCGGTGCTGCATACGTATCATGAAAAACACGCGGACATCATCACGCGGAACGCACCGGCCCTCGTCTTCCTGTCCGCACGCCGCCTCAACATCACGGGCGTGAGCAACAGCGAGCAGACAGTGGCCTATGCGGAGCTGTTCGCACCTGCCATCGGGCTTGGCACGACCATTGCCGGGTTCGTGCAGGCCTGCGGCATCGCGGGCTACCAGCCGCTGCTCGACCTGGTCGGCGTGCCGCCGAAACAGAAACTCGTCGGCTGCATGATGGTCGGATATCCCCGTGTCAAATACCAGCTGATGCCGGAACGGCAGCACCTGAAGTACGAATTCAAAGACTGATGACTGGACGCGTCCGCGGGGCGCGTCTTTCTTTAAGGAGGAGTATCATGGATTACAACGATGTACTTACGGCCGCACGCGGCAAAGTGGGGCCTGTCTGCAAGGCCTGCGCCATCTGCAACGGCAGGGCCTGTGGCAACCGTATGCCCGGGCCGGGCTGCAAGGGAACGGGGGACACGGCACCCCGCAACTATGACAAGTGGAAGGAAATCCGCCTGAATCTGGATACCCTGACGGAAAAGGCCCCGGTCGACATGTCGACGGAGCTCTTCGGCAAGCGCCTGCGCTATCCCATCCTGGCCGGACCCGTCGGCCTGGTGCAGCTTCATTACAGTGACGCCTATTCGGACCTCACCTATAACGACATCCTTGTGAAGGCCTGCGCCGCAGCGGGTATCGTCGCCATGACGGGCGACGGGGCGGACGACGCGGTCGTGCCGGGCGCCTGTGCGGCCATCAAGGCAGCCGGCGGCATGGGCATTCCCACCATCAAGCCCTGGGGCGGGGAGACACTGCGGAAGAAGTTCCGCTATGTCCATGATTCCGGGGCCTTCGCCTGCGCCATGGATGTCGACGGGGCCGGGCTGCCCTTCCTCAAAAAGCTGCATACGTCGGCCGGTATGAAGTCGACGGAGGAACTGGCGGAAATCATCCGCATGGCCGGCCTGCCCTTTATCGTGAAAGGCATCATGACCGTCCGCGGCGCCCTGAAGGCGAAAGAGGCCGGGGCCGCGGCCATCGTCGTATCCAATCACGGCGGCCGGGTGCTGGATCAGTGCCCCGCCACGGCGGAAGTGCTGCCGGAAATCGTCGACGCGGCAGGGAAGGATATGAAGATCATCGTCGACGGCGGCATCCGCAGCGGTACGGACATCTTCAAAGCCCTGGCTGTCGGAGCCGACTGCGTGGCCATCGCGCGGCCTTTCGTCGTTTCCGTCTACGGCGGCGGGGCAGAAGGCGTGCAGCTGTATGTGGATAAACTGGCGGCCGAACTGGAGGATACGATGGAGATGTGCGGAGCCCACAACTTGTCGGAAATCACCCGTGACATGGTGCGGCTGCCCCGGTAAAGGACACATGGTGCCATGTATCCTGTATATTTTCCTTTTCCCCCTTGAGGATAAGGCAAAAATCCTTCATTCCTGCTATAATGTAGGAAGAAACCCCTTGCAAGAGAAATTCCGCACGGCAGTGCGGGGAGAATAAAGGGAGGAACGGTCCATGCAGAATCAGACGAAACAGGAATTGGAGCTGGTGGAACAGGAAATCCAGGCGTTGTCGGCGGAACTGGACAAGATGGCGAACAGCCTCGAAGTCATCCGTCGCCGCCTGCATAATGCGAAAGTCATCGAAAAAGCGCTCGAAAAAGACGACGAGGCGCCTAAGTCCGGCTGGGTACCGGCCCCGGTGGACATCATCAACTGTGCGCCCTACCTGCATAAGGACGGCACGGTCGTCTTCGAGCGGGGCGGCAAGCTGATCATCGTCCCCTCCGCCGTGGTGCAGAAAGCCATGGCGGCTGCCAGCCTGATTGAATTCTTCAAGGCCTTCGGCCTCGATGTGGAAGACAAGCGTGCCAAGGAAGGCGCTTTGTGGCTGCACGGCAACAAGGAAATGATTTATCCCTTCGTCGAAATGGCGGAAGGGAAATTCGGCATCGAAGGCTGGTATACGAACCGCGGCCTGTCCATCGGCTATCATGATGGCTGGTTCACGAACAGCGACAAATAAAGGCATACCGTCCGAATTCCTGCGTCGGGGCGGACGGGCGGACAGAAAAAGGAGGGCATGACCATTGGAAGCATTGGACTTGATACGTACGAGGCACAGCTGCCGCAAATTCACGGCCAGGCCGGTGGAACCGGAAAAGGTGGAACAGGTGGTGGAGGCCGGGCGCTACGCGCCGAGCGGCGGAAACAACCAGTATACCCATTTCCTCGTCCTCCGCGACCGGGCGGTATTGAGCGAGGTGGCACGCATCGCGCGGGAAGAGTTCGCCAAAATGGAAGTGACTTCGGACACGTACCAGTCCCTTGCCAACAGCATCCGTTTCAGTAAAAAAGGGGACTACATCTTCCACTACAATGCACCGGTCCTGATCCTGACGGCCAACCGTATTGCTTACGGCAACGCCATGGCGGACTGCTGCTGCGCCGTGGAGAACATGCTCCTCATGGCCAATGCCTTGGATTTGGGCAGCTGCTACATCAATCAGATGAAATGGCTGAATGAGGATCCTGTCATGACGGACTATCTGCGCACCTTGGGCCTCCGGGAGGGGGAAAAAGTTTTTGCTTCCCTCGTCCTGGGCTATGCCGACACAAAGGACGGCCTCCCGTTCCGCCGGGTCGTGGCCCGCAAGGGGAATCCTGTCACCTGGATCGGGGAATAAGCACCGTTTCAACTCAAAAGCTCCTGCCGGGACCTTGCAGCGGTTCCGGGCAGGAGCTTTTGTATGCTTTTTTTGGAGATGACGGTTGAGATTCGGGGCAAAGGGTGTTATAATTCAACATAGAAAATTTGCACAAAATTTGCAAATATGCGACAAATTTTTCTAAAATTTTACGTAAATTTTACACAAATTTTACACGGAGGCGAGGAAAGATGATGAAGAAATCCCTGATGATGGCGGCGGGCACGCTGCTTTCCCTGGCTGTGATACTGGGCGGCTGCGGCGGTGGTGACAAAAAGCAGGCTGCCAAGACGGACAGCGGCAAGGAACTGACGGTCTACACGGCCCGGAGCGAAACCCTGAACAACGCCGTCATCCAGAACTTCGAAAAGGATACGGGCATCAAGGTCAACGTCGTGGTAGCCGGCACAGGCGAAGTCGTGAAACGTGTCGCATCGGAAAAGGACAATCCCCTGGGCGACGTACTCTGGGCAGGCAGCGAAGCTATGCTGGCTTCCAAGCAGGACCTCTTTGAAAAGTACGTTTCCAGTGAAAACGACAAGATGATGCCGGAATTCCGGAACACGACAGGGTATTTTACGCCGGCCTTCTCGGATCCGACGGTCTTCATCGTCAACAAGAAACTGAAGGGCGATATGAAGATCGAGGGCTTTGCCAATCTGCTGAACCCTGCCCTGAAAGGCAGGATTTCCTTCGGCGACCCGGTAAATTCTTCGTCCGCCTTCCAGTCCCTGGCCTGCATGCTCTATGATATGGGCAACGGCGATCCGTTCAGCAGCAGTGCCTGGGATTATGTGGACAAATTCCTGAAACAGCTGAACGGCAAAATGGCCAACAGCTCCAGCCAGGTCTTCAAGGGTGTGGCCGGCGGGGAATATGTCGTAGGCCTGACCTGGGAAGATCCTGCGGCGAACCTCGTGAAGAGCGGTGCCGACGTGGAAGTCGTGTTCCCGAAGGAAGGCGCCCTCTACGCACCGCAGTCCGTACAGATCATCAAGAACTGCAAGCATCCGGAAAATGCCAGGAAGTTCATCGACTACATGCTGTCTGAAAAGATCCAGAACCTCGTAGGTACGACGCTTACAGTACGCCCTCTGCGGCAAGGTGCGAAACTGGCTGATTACATGACGCCGGCCAGCAAGATCAAACTGGCTCCGAAGTATGACGAAAAGTGGGTTTCCCAGAACAAGGACAAATTCACGAAGACCTTTACGGAGCATCTGGAAAAGAGCCTTTGATCCGTCAGGATCCCGTATCTGATTTCCTGTAGCGCCAATCCATTTGGCGCTATTTTTTTCGAGTCCTTTAAACTGGCAACCAATCCGGAGGAGTAGCAAGTATGAGTGTTTCAATCGATATAGACAATGTCGTCAAAAAGTACGGGGACAACACCGTCATCAAAGGGCTGTCCCTGCATATCCGTCCTGGCGAGTTCTTTACACTGCTGGGACCGTCCGGCTGCGGGAAGACGACCCTGCTGCGCATGATCATCGGCTTCAATTCCATCGAAGGAGGCACAATCCAGGTGGACGGCACGGTCATCAACGATATCCCCGTCAACAAACGGAATATGGGCATGGTGTTCCAGAACTACGCCATCTTCCCCCACATGTCCGTAGCGCAGAATGTCGCCTTCGGCCTGAAGCAGCGTAACGTTCCCAGGGACAAGGTCGACGGGATGGTCGATGAAATCCTGAAGGTCGTCAAGATCGACCATCTGAAGAAGCGCATGCCGACCCAGCTTTCGGGCGGGCAGCAGCAGCGCGTCGCCCTGGCCCGCGCCATCGTCATCCATCCCCAGGTACTGCTCATGGACGAACCGTTGTCTAACCTGGATGCCAAGCTGCGCGTGGAAATGCGCAACGCCATCAAGCATATCCAGCAGCAGATCGGCATCACGACGGTCTATGTGACCCATGACCAGGAAGAAGCCCTGGCTGTTTCGGACCGCATCGCCGTCATGCACGATGGCGTCATTCAGCAGGTGGGGTCGCCGAAATCCATTTATCAGCGTCCTGCCAACCGCTTTGTTTCCAATTTCATCGGCCTGTCCAACTTCTTTAAGGCAACACTGCGGAACGAAGGTGGCCGGCCGGTTGTGGATTTCGGTTCCTACCGCGAGGCTATGGACAACCTGGACCTGTCCGCCGCCGGGAAGGCTTCCGGTGTGCAAGCGGATGGTTCCGCCGTCACGGTCGCCGTCCGGCCGGAAGAGTTCTTTATCCGCCCGCAGGACGGGAACGGCATGGATGCGGTTGTGGACAGTTCCGTGTTCCTCGGAATTGCCACACATTATTTCATGACCATGGCTGACGGGCAGGAAGTGGAAGTCATCAAGCCGTCCGATACGGAACGCATCATCCCGAACGGCACGGCAGTCAAACTCGGCGTCGACCCGGCCCGTATCAACGTGTTCAATGAAGACGGGACGAAGACGCTGATCCGTACGGAGGGTGGTGAAGCGTAATGAAGCACAGGAAGTTTTCCCTCTGGACCATCTTCACGCTGGCCATTCTGGCGTTCTTTGTGCTCTTCGTGGTCTATCCGCTCTTCCTGATCATGTACCAGAGCGTCATCGATCCGGTCAGCCACCAGCTGACCCTGGATTATTTCGCGAAGTTTTTCGGACGCAAATTCTATTGGATCACCCTGGTGCACAGTTTTGCCGTCACCATCTGCGCGACGCTGGTGGCCGCTTTCCTGGGGCTGCCCATGGCCTATCTGCTGCGGAGTTACAAGGTGCCGTTCAGCAAATACGTGAACATCCTCATCGTCATTTCCTATCTGTCGCCGCCTTTCATCGGCGCCTATGCCTGGATTCAGCTGCTGGGCCGCAATGGGTTCTTCACCAAGGCCGTGAACAGCCTGTTCGACCTGCATTTCGGCGGCATCTATGGTTTTTCCGGTATCGTGCTGGTCTTCTCGCTGCAATCCTTCCCGCTGATCTACATGTACGTTTCCGGGGCCCTCAAGAATCTGGACAATTCCCTGAACGAGGCGGCGGAAAGCCTGGGCTGCAATGCCTTCCAGCGGGTGACGCAGATCATCCTGCCGCTTGTCATGCCGTCCCTGCTGGCGGGTTCCCTGCTCGTGTTCATGCGCGTCTTCTCCGATTTCGGTACGCCCATGCTGATCGGCGAAGGCTACAAGACCTTCCCGGTCCTGATTTACACGCAGTTCATGGGGGAAGTGAGTACGGACGACCACTTTGCCGCCTCCCTGTGCGTCATCGTCGTCGTCATCACCCTGTTCCTGTTCTTCCTGCAACGCATGCTGGCCCGTCATTACTCCTACGCCATGACAGCCCTGAAACCCATGCAGCAGGAGCAGGCAAAGGGCTCGAAGAAGTTCTTCTCCTACCTGTTCGTCTACGGGGTCTGCTTCATCGCCATGCTGCCGCAGCTGACGGTCATCTTCACGTCGTTCCTGGAAACGGTCGGCGGCACGGTCTATACGGGCCGGTTCTCCCTCATGAACTATGAAAACACGCTGCTGTCGAAGGATAACCTGTCCATCTTCAACACCTACGCTTATGGCATCTGCGCCATCATCCTGGTCGTGGTCCTGGGTATCCTCATTTCCTACCTGACGCAGCGCAAACCGTCCGTCCTGACCAACCTCCTCGATACGCTGACCATGTTCCCGTACATCATTCCGGGGTCCGTCCTCGGTATCGCCCTCCTGTCCGGCTTCAATTCCGGCGTGCTCGTCCTGAGCGGTACGGCGCTCATCATCATCATTTCCCTGACGATCCGCCGCATGCCGTACACCATCCGTTCCAGTACGGCCATCATCTCGCAGATCAGCCCGAGCGTGGAAGAGGCGGCCATCAGCCTGGGGGCCAGCGAATTCAAGACCTTCCGCAAAATCATGGTCCCCATGATGCTGCCGGGTGTTATGGCCGGCGCCATCATGAGCTGGATCACCCTGATCAGCGAACTGAGTTCCAGCATCATCCTCTATACGACGCACACCATGACGCTGACCGTCGCGATTTACGCGGAAGTCATCCGCAGCAACTTCGGCAATGCCGCGGCATATTCCACCATTCTGACCCTCACGTCCATCGTGTCGCTCCTGATCTTCTTCCGTGTTACCCACAGCGAAGACATCAGCGTATGATTTTGGCCATACATTGTCGCCTTCATGCGGTATAATGAAATAAACAGGGCAGACAGACCGGGCCGGAGGTGCACGCGCGCCTCCGTACCGGTCGCCGTTGTACCCGGAACCGGCGCGGTATCCGGGGATTGGCAGAAGGGAGTGGGAAAAGATGCATAGCAGGGGAAAAATCGGAAACAGGATGGCGGCGCTCTTTCTGGCCATGGCCGTTGGTGCGGCGGCCGTCAGCGGCGACGCTGCCCCCCGGGAACAGGCACTGCTGCCGCTGGGGCTGAAGGCGGCCCTGCACGGCGGCCAGGTGCTGCCGGAACCGGGCGGGCTGCTCGTACCCAACCGGCAGACCCTGAGTTCGGCCGTATCGGCGTCCGGTTACTACAAGGGAATCCGGCTGGCCGGCAAAGTCCGCGTGGTGGAACACTTCCCGGATATCAAGGTCAAGACCGTCAACAGCTTCCCGGACCTGCGGGTCAAAGTCGTCAACAGTTTTCCCGACGCCATCGGGGAGTGGCAGTTCGTGGAACATTTCGAGGATTTCTCCATCCAGTACGTTAACAGTTTCGAGGATATCCGGATACAGTTCGTCACTTCGTTCCCCGGTGTTCCCTGATTGTCCGGAAACTGGTATAATGAAAGGCATCAGATAACGGCAAGTGTCGGCCGAAATCGGGAGAGGAAGTGGAATCTTTGTATTTGAACGATATCGTGAAGGACCATCCGGCGGAAAAGGCAGCCTTCATCTTTAAGGACCAGGTTACGACGTACGGTCAGTTCCGGCAGAATGTGGAGGCCAAAGCGGTCTTCCTGCAGTCCCGGGGAATCCGCGAGGGAGACCGGGTGGGGCTCATCAGCAAGAACTGCCCGCAGTTCGTTGAAACGTACTTTGCCTGCGCACTGGCAGGGGCCATCGTGGTGCCCATCAACTTCCAGCTTGTCACGGCGGAAATCGCCTATATCTGCCAGGATACGGGCATGAAGGTGCTCATAGCCCAGAAGAAGATCGACCTGGCGGAAGCTCTGGCCGAACTGGGTGTGGAACAGTCGCCGGAACAGTTCGCCTTCGAGGAAATGGTTCCTCCCGCGGAGATGTCGTTCCGGGCAGTGGACCGCAAACCGGAAGAGGCTGTGGCCATCATCTACACGTCGGGCACGACGGGCCGCCCGAAGGGCGCCGTGCTGTCCCAGAGCGGCATCGTGGCCAACACCATCGGCATTTCCGAACGCGTCAACATGCACGAAGAAGACATTTCTTTGTGCGTGCTGCCCATGTACCACTGCTTCGCCTGGGTCACGTCGGTCTGCGGCAACCTGTATTTCGGCGCCACCATCGTCGTGCAGGAGACCTTCCACTATGGCGACGCCATGAAGCTCATCCACCAATACCATATCAATGCCATGTACGGCGTGCCGACCATGTTCCAGCTCTTTGTGAACAGCGCCGACCCGGCGGAACTGGCGCAATTCCGGTATTTCGTCAGCGGCGGGGCCGCACTGCCCCGCGTCCTGTACGACGAATTCGCGAAAAAGTTCGGCCAGCATGTGCAGGAAGGGTACGGCCTGTCCGAGGCCAGCCCTGTCGTGACCTGCTGTCCGACAGGCGGCCCGCGGCAGAGTTCCATCGGGGTGCCCATCTTCAACGTGGAAGTACAGATTCAGGACGAAGGGGGCAGGGAAGTGCCCGCAGGGGAAGTCGGCGAGTTGTGCACCAGAGGCCCGAACGTCATGCTGGGCTACTGGAACCGGCCCAAGGAAACGGCTTACACACTGCGGGGCGGCTGGCTCCATACGGAAGATCTGGCATACCGTGACGAGGACGGATACATCTATATCGTGGACCGCCTCAAGGACATGATCATTTCCAGCGGAGAAAACGTCTATCCCCGGGAAGTCGAAGAAGTGCTGACGGCCCATCCGGACATCCGGGAAGCCGCCGTCATCGGCATTCCGGACAAACTGCGCGGCCAGGCCATCTGCGCCTATGTGGTGCCCGAAGAAGGGGCGAACCTGACGAAACGCATGCTGCGCAAGTACCTGCTGGGGAAGATCGCCCAGTACAAGGTACCCCGCGAATTCATCCTCTGCAACGAACTGCCGCGCAACAATACGGGCAAGGTGCTGAAGAAGGTATTGCGGGAGAAATCCATCGTTGACCTCATACACCGCCTCAAGTAGAGTGGCAAGGCGCAAAAAAAGAGGAGAGCTGAAAAGTGATGTGACCCCAAAAAGTTAGACCTTAGTAACGAGATGGTTTTTACTGTCTCGTTACTTTTTTATGCTGCCTGCAAGGAAAGCCTATATTGAACAG
>ONEW01000010.1 GCA_900316935.1 uncultured Selenomonadales bacterium | reverse complement strand
CCTCTGAAGAGTATCTTTTGTCTCTACCCATAAAAATAACTCCCTTCATAGAATTCAGTGATTATTTATTTCACTGTTTCCTATAAAGGGAGCATATCATTTCGGACAGGCGCTGCTGGTTCATTTTTTGCGGAACGCGACCTGTTTCGGTCCGACTTCCACGACGTTGTCAGGGATCACCACATCGTTGAAGCTGATGCTGCGTGTATGGAGCGTGTGATTCCAGACATGGTCCTTGCGGTGGATCCAGCCGAGGGCCGTAATGGGGATCCAGCTGTAGATGAAGACCGGGTAGACCAGCAGGTACAGCCAGGACTTGAAGGAAGCGCGGATCTTCCACATGACCGCCACAGGGAACACGTACTGGCCGATGCCGATAAGCTGCCAGACCTGCATGGGCAATACGGCGTACAGTACGTTGGTATAGAACGGAACGAAGTTGTAGATGTAGGTGCAGATGACGAAGAACGTTGAAAGCAGCAGGAAATAGGGCTGAATCAGGTTGATCATGGCGTCGAGGACGACGACGTTGTGTTCCATGATGCCCTTCTTCAGCATTTTCGGGATATAGCGGCCGGCTACGTCGAAAATACCCTGAGCCCAGCGTTTGCGCTGGTTCCAGGCAGCCATGAAGGTCAGAGGTTTTTCGTCGTAAATGACGGCGTCGTGGGCCCAGGTCGTGGGAATGTCTTCCATGAGGGCCTTCATGGTGAACTCCATGTCTTCCGCCAGGCAGGTTGCGCCCCAGCCGTACCGTTTCAGGACGGCCGTGTTGATGCACATACCCGTGCCGCCGAGGACGCAGGACAGGCCGATGTTGTATTTTGCCAGGTGCCAGACGTGGTTGACCATCCAGAAGGAGATGGCGAACATGCCGGACACCCAGGTGTCGTTCGGGTTCTTGGAATCCAGGTAGCCCTGGATAACCTGCTCGCCGCTGCACAAATGGTCGTTCATCACTTTCAGGAACTGCGGATGGACGAGGTTGTCGGCATCGAAGACGCAGACCGCGTCGTACTGGCGGTCCAGGCTGAACAGGCGTTGGAACATCCAGTCCATGGCGAAGCCTTTGCCCCTGCCCGTTTCACTGAAGCGTTCGTAAACGATGGCGCCGGCATCGCGGGCAACCTGTGCCGTATTGTCGGAGCAGTTGTCGGCTACGACGAAGATGTCATACAGTTTATGGGAATAGTTCAGTTTGCGCAGATTCTCGACAAGCTGCGCGATGACTGCGTGTTCGTTATGGGCGCACACAATCAGGGCGAATGTCTTTTGCTCGGGATATTCTTTGACCTGCCTCATTTTACCGAACAGCCCGAACCAGGAAATCACAAAGTAGTAGATCGTAAAGAATACGATGACCAGCTGCAACGGTATCATGACGACATCGAACACAGAGCTCATTCAAACACCTCAGCCTTTCTGCTGTTTGTGGAACAGCATGACATAAACCGCATTCAGGACGCCTGCGATGAAATACGTGAACATGCAGACGAAGGGCCAGCCTGTCGGGCGTTGCCAGAGCAGGTACAGACCGATGGCGATTGCCAGGATGACGGGATAACGGAACATGGGGTTGCCGTGCCCCTTGAAATCAGGGAACTTCACATTACTGTAGAGGATGACGGCGATGGCCAGCGTCATGACGGCCGTCGCCACAGGCGGGAAATTGAATCCCGAGAGCACATAGGTCGCGATGCAGCAGGCACCGGCCGGAATGGGCATCCCCTGGAAATAGCCGTGCACGGTGGCTGTATTTACATTGAAGCGCGCTAAACGCATAGCGCCGAAGAACGTATATAATCCGGCGATTATTTTACCCCACCAACCCAGGTCTGTCAAGCCGAACTGATAGATGAGGATGGCCGGTGCCACGCCGAAGGCTCCCAGGTCACAAAGGGAGTCCATTTCGACGCCGAAGGGGCCGGAAACACCGAGGGCCCGGGCCGCCCTTCCGTCGAGGGAATCGGCCACGACGGACAGGATGATGCAGAGGGCCGCCGGGAAAAAGTCGTTTTCAATCGTAAAGAAGATGGATACTACACCGAGCATGAGACTGATGCCGCTGATGGAATTGGGCACAATCCGCTTGTAGTTCATTGCTTAAGCCTCCCCATGACGGTGATTCCTGCCTTGACCTTGTCCCCTTTTCTGGAGAAGATTTCGACGTCCTTGGGAACCACCAGTTCCGTGCAGGAACCGAATTTGATCATGCCGTAGATTTCGCCCTGCTCCAGTTCGCTGCCCAGACTGACCCAGTTATCGATGCGGCGGGCCAGGATGCCCGCAATCTGGATGACCAGGAATTTCAGGCCGTCCTTCTGGAAGCCGATGGCGAACCGTTCGTTTTCGAAGGCTGCCTCCTTGTCATACGCCGGCAGGTAATGCCCGACGGTATAACGCTGGTATTTGATGGTGCCGTCCAGAGGGGCGCGGTTGACGTGCACATCGAGGACGGACAGGAAGATGGTCACCTTTTTCGCGTCGGCATTGAGGTATTCGTCGTCATAGAATTCCGTTACGCCCATCACCGTGCCGTCGGCCGGCGAGTAAAATATGTCCGGGTCCTTCTTCACCTTCCGGTCGGGACTGCGGAAGAAGTAGGCGAAATAGGCCGCCAGCAAAAGCGGAAGCACGATGCCGAAAACGCCGAACAAGAGGTACAGGATGACGGCAATCACAAGCATGGTGCCGATGAAGGGATAACCCTGCCGTAAAATATGCATGTCTGCAGCTCCTTTCCCTGGTATCCGCTCTTTGCTGCGGGAACACAAGATATTGCATCCTGACTTATAATTTTATACTATTTAAACATTTTTGTCTAATCCTTTTCCTTTTTTTCGGACCGGACGGCCAGCACGAATTTCGGCAGAGCCATCATGCGGCCGAGGCGGCTGGGCTGCTTCAGAAGACGGTACAGCCATTCGAGGCGTGCCTCCTGCATCCAGCGCGGAGCGCGCTGCACTTTGCCGGCCAGTACGTCGAAACTGCCGCCGATACCCATGAGCAGGGCCGGTTCCAGACTGGACGCATAATGGTCCAGCCAGTTTTCCTGCTTGGGCGCCCCCAGCGCGGCAAACAACATTCCGGCACCGCTGTTGTTGATGCCTTCCACGATGGCTGCTTCTTCTTCCGGCTTGAAATACCCGTTGCGGCAGCCGGCAACCTTCAGACCGGGCCAGCGCCGGACTGCTTCCGCCGCGGCTTCGTCGGCTATGCCGGGCTTGCCGCCGAAAAAGTAGACGGGAATGCCGTGCTGCGCCGCTTCTTCCAGAAGGCGCAGGTACAGGTCGTATCCAGCCACGCGTTCGGGCACGCGGTAACCGAGATAGTTGCCAGCCCACACCGTGCCGGCACCATCCGGCAGCACCAGGTCGGCACGCTGGAGCAGCAGCTCCCGGTAGGCCGGGTCCTCGTGGGCCATCATGATGATTTCTGCATTGGCCGTCACGACGAACGTACGCTTGCCCGCCAGGGTGTTCTTTGTCAGCAGGGCAACGGATTCATCCATTGTCAGGGCGTTCACACGGACGCCCAGTATCGAAGCAATCTTATCCACCGCAGACTCCTTCCCTTTCCGATTTCCGGCCGGCCCGTCAGACCATGGCCTTGTCGGCCGGTACGACGAGGAACTGCAGATCCGGGTTGCGCTGCAGGATCCAGTTCAGGGCCCATTCGTTGTTGACCAGGACGACGGGGCGGTCCTTTTTGTCGTAGACCAGCATGCCATTGTCGAGGCCCTTCAGTTTTTCAATGCTTTCCGGATTTTCCGCGCAAACCCAGCGGGCTACCGTGAAAGGCAGCGGTGTCATGGCGAGCTGGGCGTTATATTCGTTCTTGAGCCGGTATTCCAGCACTTCCAGCTGCAGCTGGCCCACGACGCCGACGATGAAGCTTTCCAGGCCTACGTGTTTCTGGCGGAAGACCTGGATGGCGCCTTCCTGGGACAGCTGGATGATGCCTTTTTCAAACTGCTTGCGTTTCAGGGAATCCTTGGGCTGGACGCGGGCGAAGATTTCCGGCGGAAAGACAGGGAAATCCTCGAAACGGATTTTCAGCTTGTCGTCGCTCAGGCTGTCGCCGATGCCGAAGATGCCCGGGTCGAAGAGGCCGATGATGTCGCCGGGGTACGCCTTTTCCACGATGGTGCGTTCCTGGGCCAGGAACTGCTGGGGCTGGGCCAGTTTGACATCCTTGCTGCTTTGCAGATGATAGACCGACATGCCCTTTTCAAAGGTGCCGGAACAGATGCGCATAAAGGCGATGCGGTCCCGGTGGGCCGGATTCATGTTTGCCTGAATCTTGAAGACGAAAGCGCTGAACATCGGGTTGTCTGGCTGGATGATCTCGCCATCCTGCAGTGTCCGCGGCTGCGGTGCCGGGGACATCTTCAGGAAGCGTTCCAGGAATTCCTGGACGCCGAAATTCGTCATGGCGGAACCGAAGAACATGGGCGTCAGGTCGCCTTTGCCGACATCGTCCATGGAGAAGTCCTCCCCTGCCATGTCGAGCAGTTCGATGTCGTTTTTCAGGTTTTCGAACAGTTCGTCGCCAATCAGTTCGCGGACGATGGGATTGCCGATGTCCGCCGTAACCTCTTCCAGCTGTTTGCTGCCGTGGCTGGCATCGCTCTTGAAGAGGGAGACCTGTTTCGTGATACGGTTGTAGATGCCTTTATAATGGCCGTCGATGCCGACGGGCCAGGTAATCGGATAAACGCGGATCTGGAGGACCTTCTCCACCTCTTCCATGAGGTCGAGGGGTTCGCGGCCATAACGGTCCAGCTTGTTGATGAACGTGAAGATGGGCAGGTGGCGGCGGTGGCAGACCCAGAACAGCTTTTTCGTCTGCGGCTCCACGCCTTTGGCCGCGTCAATCAGCATGACGGCGCTGTCGGCCGCCATGAGCGTGCGGTACGTGTCTTCGGAAAAGTCCTGATGGCCCGGCGTGTCGAGGATATTGACACGATAGCCGTCGTAATCGAATTGCAGGACTGACGACGTGACGGAAATGCCGCGCTGTTTTTCAATCTCCATCCAGTCGGAAACGGCATGACGGTCTGCCTTCCGGGCTTTGACACTGCCGGCCAGGTGGATGGCGCCGCCGTAGAGCAGCAGTTTTTCTGTCAGGGTCGTCTTGCCGGCGTCCGGGTGTGAAATAATCGCAAAGGTGCGGCGTTTGTCTATGTTTTCCTTCAATTCATCCATGAATGTTTCCCTTCCCTGTTCCCTGTTTATGGAACAGTCTTTATCCGGCGGTTGTGCAGCCGATCAGAAATCGTTCTTGCCGCTGTTGAATGGCTGGTACGTTCCGGGCCACTGGCTTCTGGCCTGGCGGCGTTTCATGGCTGCCGGCGCGGTCTGGGAGCGGGGTGTGGACTGCATGTTCAGCATGATTTCCTGCGACTGGTAGGACTGCAGGGCCACGAGCAGTTCGTCCAGAATGTAGTCCGGCACGTCCCGGTCCGCCAGCAGTCCGCCCTCTTCGGAAAGACGGATGCCCAGGTTTTCGTAATGTTCCCCGCCGTATGTCGTGATGGTGGCGGTCATGTTGCCTTCCTCATCTTTGTGGAAGAAGCAGTCTTTCAGCTGGCGCGCTTCCCTTTCTTTTTTCCAGGCGGCATAAAACGTGTAGAGACGGCGCTGCGCCTCCACCGGAATGTCTTCCGCCGTCACAACGGCTTTCGTGTCCTCGTTGGGCGTGCAGTCCATATCTTCATGGACCGTCCCGTCTTCCAGCCTGATGGTGACGGTCAGCACATAGTCCGCTTCGTGGAATTCCGCCGCGGCAATCTGCCATTTTTCCTGCCAGGCGCGGATGCAGTCGTCGCAGACGAATTTGACGTCCTTAATCTGCTGGGCGGAATAGTCGTCCTGATAATGGATTTCGTGTTCCGGCTTGAATTCCTTGCCGCAAATGGAGCAAACCAACGGTAACGTACGGATCATGTCTTTCTGCCTCTTTCTTTGTCTTTCTGCCGGATTCCGCTGGAAACCCGGACTTCCGTTCCTACAAAAAAGGCCTTTACGGAGCAGTCCGTAAAGGCCATTGATTCGAAATGGTCGGAGCGACTAGATTTGAACTAGCGACCTCTTCCACCCCAAGGAAGCGCTCTACCAAGCTGAGCCACGCCCCGAATCACATGTGACATTATAATACGGCGCAAGCCTTTTGTCAAGCATTTTGCCCGGTTTCCACCGTAATTTTTCCGGTGTCCCTGCGGCCCGCTTTTCCCGGTTTATTCTGCCAGAATCTGCGCGCCTTCCCGGTTCAGTTTCAGCGTGTGGTAGGCGGCCTTCTGCCCGTTCCGGGCCAGGGCGTCCGTCATCGCTTTCCCTATGGCGTCACCGTCCGCTTCCGGAGAGGCATAGGCCATGAGGGTGGACCCGGCGCCGCTGATGATGCACTGGTAGGCACCGGCGGCGCGTCCGGCGGCAAAGGCGTCTTCCATGCCGCAGATCAGGTGTGCGCGGTAAGGCTGGTGCAGCCTGTCCTCCAGGGCACAGGCCAGATATTCCGGCCGTCCGGAAAGCAGGGCGCCTACGAGCAGTGCCGTGCGGGATTCGTTAAAGACGGCGTCCTTGTGCGGCACCTGGGCGGGAATGGCTTTGCGCGCCAAGGCTGTAGACAGCGGCTGCTCCGGCACGACGGCGATGAATTGCAGGTCCATGGCCGGTTCGATGCGCAGTGTGTGGGGCCGTCCCTGCTCCAGGATGCTGATGGTGAAGCCGCCGTAAATGGCAGGCGCCACATTGTCCGGGTGCCCTTCCAGCTCATTGGCGTAATCCAGGATGCGTTCCCTGGGAAAATGGCAGCCCGTCAGCTCGCTGGCGGCGAGGACGCCGGCCACGATGGCGGTCGAACTGCTGCCCAGGCCGCGGCTCTGGGGAATGCGGTTCTGCATGCGGATGGAGATGCCTATGCGCTTCCGGTCGGTCACCTCGTTCCAGACACGCAGGAAGGAGGCATAGGCCAGATTGCGTCCCGAAGGCTTCAGCCAGGCCCGGCCTTCCCCTTCCACTTCCAGATGGAAGCCGGGCCGTTCGTCCGTAACCGTATAGTGAAAATCGTTGCAAAGATTCAGGGCCAGGCCCAGGCAGTCAAAGCCGGGGCCGCAGTTGGCACTGGTGGCTGGCACGCTGACATGGATGGATTTCTTCATGATGATAGCCTTTCCCCGCCGCCGTCACTTGCCGGTTTCCTCCAGGCGCGGGTCTTCCACGCGGAGGACGCTGCAGATTTTGTCGACGACCGGCAGAACGTTCAGCGTCTGCACGGACAGGTCGAGGTTCATCTTGCTGATGTTGTTCGTGATGACGACGATTTCCGCCTGGCCCGGCTTCGGCAGTTTTTTCTGGATGACGTTGTACAAGCTGACCTGCTGGGCCCCGAAGGCGGCGGCGATGGCTGCCAATACGCCCGGCTTGTCCTGTACCTGCATGCGGATGTAACACGGCGACATTTCCTTGTCCGGCGGGCACAGCTTCTTTTCATTATAGCAGGTGCAGCCGATGCGGTTGGTGGAACCGTGCAGTATGTTGCGCGCCGTGTCCACGATATCGCCGCAGACGGCGCTGGCGGTCGGCAGGCGTCCGGCCCCGCGTCCCAGGAACATGGCTTCGCCCACGGCGTCGCCGTTGATGTAGATGGCATTATAGACATCGTTGACGCTGGCCAGGGGATGATGGAAGGGCAGCATGACCGGATAGACGTTGGCGCTGACCCCGTACTTGGGGTACCATTTGGCGAGGCCCAGCAGTTTGACGGCATAGCCGAGGTCTGCCGCATATTCCACATCAATCGTCTCCAGCTGGTCAATGCCTTCCACATGGACGTTTTCCAGGCTGATACGCATATTGAAGGCGATGGAGGCCAGGATGGCGATTTTCCGCGCGGCGTCGAGGCCTTCCACGTCGGCCGTGGGATCCGATTCGGCATAGCCCAGGGCCTGGGCCTGCTTCAAGGCTTCCTCATAAGGCATCTTGTCTTTCGCCATGCGGGTCAGCATGTAGTTCGTCGTTCCGTTGACGATGCCCATGATGCTCCGGATCTTATTGGCTGCCAGGCAGTTCTTCAACGGCGTGATGATGGGGATGCCGCCGCCGACGGACCCTTCGAACTGGAAATCGACCTGCTTCCCGCCGGCGATGCCCAGGAGCTCTTCGCCGAATTCCGCAATGAGGTCTTTATTGGCTGTGACCACGTTTTTCCCGTGTTCCAATGCCTTTTCGATATACTCCCTGGCGGGATGGATGCGGCCCATCAGTTCTACGACAATCTGGATTTCGGGGTCGTTGACGATGTCGTCGATGTTGTCCGTCACCGCGAGGCGGTATTTTTCCACGACGTCGTTTTTGGCGCTGGTATTGCGGAGCAGCACCTTCTTGATCTCAATGTTGCAGCCGGCCCGTTTCGCTATATCTTCCCGGTTCTCGTTCAGTACGATGGCGACGCCGCCGCCGACCGTACCGCAGCCCAAGAGGCCGATTTTGATGGTCTTGCTCATGTTGGTCCCCCTCTCCGGTCCTCTCCGGACCGGTCAGAATGCAATTCAATGGAAAATGGCTGTATCACACCTGACCCAGCACTTCGAGGCGTTTGACGCCGTCAATCATGCGCAGCTTGTCCAGGAGCGCTTCCAGGTCGATGGTGAGGTTGTTCGTTTCGATGGAAATGGTCGTGTTGGCCACTCCCTGCAGGGGAATGCCCTGGTTGATGGTCATGATGCTGCCTGAATCAGCCGCCACGGTGTTCAGGACCTTGGACAGGACGCCTGACTTATGTTCCAGCAGCAGGGACAGGGTGATGATCTTGTCCTTGCTCGCCTCGTAGAACGGGAACACGTAATCCTTGTACTTGTAATAGGCGCTGCGGCTCAATCCCATCTTTTCTACCGCTTCGTTGATGGTCTTCACTTCTCCGCGCTTCAGGATCTCCTTCACCTTGATGGTCTTCTTGATGGCCTCCGGAAGGATTTCTTCCCGTACCAGGTAAAACGTAGACTTGTCATTCATGTTCATAATCTCCTTCTCCAATCGCTTTATATTCCGGTTTCTCTTTCTCTCGGGGCTGCAAGCCGGGTTGAAACCCTACTTCATGCGGCCCGGTTTGATCTTGCTCTCCGTACCGTTGGCCAGACGCTTGATGTTATCCTTGTGGCGGATGACGACGAACAGCGCGGCCAGCGTGCCGAACGCCGCATAGGGCCAGGGGTATGCGAAGTACCAGGCCGAGCCTGCCGCAACCAGGGCAGCCGCAATGGACCCCAGCGATACGTAGCGCGTAACGGCCACGAGGACGGCCCAGACGAGGAATCCCACGCCGGCGCTCACAGGCAGCATATACAGGAAGAGGCCGAGGCCGGTCGCAACCCCTTTGCCGCCCTTGAACCCCAGAAACAGGGAATAGTTATGTCCCAGCAGGGCGCCCAGCGCCGTGATGGCTACCAGGGACGCACCGGCACCGATACAGTGGTCGGCAATATACAGCGGCACGATGCCTTTCAGCATGTCCCCGATGAGCACGATGGCCGCCGTTTCAGGCCCGACGGTACGGAAGACGTTCGTCGCGCCGATATTGCCGCTGCCATACTGGCGGATGTCGATATGGTGCAGCGCCTTGACGAGCCATAATCCATTGGGAACGGACCCGAAAACGTAGCCCAGCAGAAAGACGCCCGCTGCCAGCAAATAGGAAAAGTCCATGGATCTTTAGTCCTCCTCCTCGTTCCTTGCCCGTACAATCATGTGGATGGGCGTGCCTTCGAAGCCGAAGGATTCGCGCAGTTTGTTTTCCAGATACCGCTGATAGGAAAAATGCATCAGTTCCGGATTGTTGACAAACAGCACAAAGGTAGGCGGCTTGATCTTCACCTGGGTGGCGAAATAGATCTTCAGCTGCTTGCCCTTGTCCGTCGGTGGCGGATTGATGGCGCAGGCGTCTTCGATGATTTGGTTGAGCACCGAAGTCGAGATGCGCATGGAACTCTGCTCCGCCACGTATTTGATGACCTCCGGCAGACGATGGATGCGCTGCATGGTCAGGGCCGATACATAGACGACCGGGGCGTACTGCAGGAACACCAGTTCCTTCCGCAGCTCTTCCGTATACCGGAGGGTCGAGGAATTATCCTTCTTATAGAGGTCCCACTTGTTGACGACCAGGATGATGCCTTTGCCGGCGTCATGGGCGTAGCCCACAATCTTCTTATCCTGTTCCGTGACCCCGTCCACGGCGTCGATGACCATGAGGACGACGTCGGACCGGTCCACGGCACGTAGGGAACGGATGATGCTGTACTTTTCAATCAGTTCGTCAATCTTTCCCTTACGGCGCATACCCGCCGTGTCAATGAAGAGGAACCGTTGTCCGTCCCGCACCACCGGGGTGTCGATGGCGTCGCGCGTCGTACCGGCCACATCGCTGACGATGGACCGTTCCTCCCCGACCAGGGCGTTGAAGATGGATGATTTCCCCACGTTCGGCCGGCCGATGAGGGCTACCTTGATCTCATCCTCGTCGTCGTCCTCCATGACGGCGGGAACCGTCTGGTTCACCTTGTCCGTCAGGGCATCGAGCATGTCGCCGAGGCCGATGTGGTTGGCGGCGGAAATGGGGATCGGGTCGCCCAGGCCCAGATTGTAGAATTCGTAGACGCCCAGTTCGTGTTTGGACGAGTCTGCCTTGTTCACGGCCAGGACGATGGGCTTTTTGGATTTACGCAATAACTTCGCCACTTCTGCGTCTTCGTCCGTAATGCCGGTCCGGGCATCGCAGACGAACAGGATGACGTCGGCCTCGCGGATGGCGATCTGCGCCTGTTCCCGGATGGAGACGGCGATTTTGTCCGTGTTGGCGATTTCGATACCGCCTGTATCGATGATGATGAATTCCCGTTCCAGCCATTCCGTCGTCGCGTACAGACGGTCGCGGGTCACGCCCGGCGTGTCTTCCACGATGGAAATGCGCTCATTGGCGAGCACGTTGAACAACGTGGATTTGCCGACGTTCGGACGTCCGACGATGGCTACAATAGGTTTGGCCATAGCTGTTCTCTCCTTCTCAGTGGTCGATGCCGTCCCGGATAGGCACCCCTTTGGCGTAATAGTGCTTCACTTCGTGCATATCCGTGACAAGGTCGGCCATATCGATCAGTTCCTGCGGTGCTTCACGGCCCGTGAAGACGATTTCCGTACCATTCCGGTGCGTCTGCAGAAACGCAATGACTTCGTTCGTATTGACAAGTCCCTTGGCCATGGCAAGGTTCATTTCGTCCAGAACCACCACGTCCGCCTCCTTGGCGGCGATGACGCGCTTCCCTTCTTCCCAGGCGGCCTGTGCCATTTGCACATCGACCGGGTCCGGGTGGCGGAAATCGACGAAACTGTCACGGCCCATCTGTCGGATGGTGAAACCGGGCAGATACCGGAACGCCTTTGCTTCTCCGTATTCCGGGTCCCCCTTCATGAAACAGATCATGACGACGCGGGCCCCGTGTCCGACGGCCCGGAGCGCCAGCCCCAGGGCGGCCGTCGTCTTGCCCTTGCCTGTCCCCGTATACACGTGGATCATCCCATAGCCTTGCATAGGTTCTCCTTCTTAAATGACAAGTGTCCACCGGACACCATACTTCCATATAATAACATTATACTGCAAATTCTGTTTATCTCAACCATCTTAAAAGAGGGCTCCGTGTTAGGGGAAAACACGGACGTATTCCGTCGGGTTCGGAGCATCTTCCCGTGTCCGGTCCGGCAGCGTCCGGCCTGGCGCCGTATGTCCGTCCGTCCATTCCCTTTCTTCCCGGAGCAGCAGGCTGTGCAGTTCGGCCGCCCCGCGGGCTATATGGACCGTGCGTCCGGCCCGGCGCCGGAACTCTGCAAGCGGCATACCGTCCAGGAAGAGGCTGTCCGCATTAAGGACGGGTCCCGGCAGGATGACCGGGCGGTCTTCCGGTACTGCGTGCAGGATGTCCGTGCCGGTCAACAGGCCGGTGACATTGATGGTGTGCCCGAAAAAGTCATTGACGACCGGCACCAGTACGTGGTCCGTGCCGTACCGTCTGTTGAAGGCGTCCAGGTACGGGCGCAGCTGTCCGTAAGCCGAAACGCCGACGGGCACGGCGTAATTTTTCACGGCTGGCATTCTGCCGTCCGTACTCCGGCGTTCCGCCGCGTCCCATTCTTCTGTGAAGTTGCGGGTCAGGCCGATGCCGTTTTCCAGCTGCGGGAATCCGTCATACCAATCCGCCGGCGGCAGGGGTCTTCCGGCAAGGATGTAGAATTCGTCCCCCAGGCAGATGAACGTGCGGCCCAGCCTGCGGCGGCATTCCTCCTGCCAGGCCGTGACCGTATCCACCAGCTGCCGGGCTTCTTCCGGCGTAAAAGTACGCAGGTCCGGCAGGTTTTCCGTGTTGCGCGTGATGCCGACCGGAACGACGGCCATGTCTTCCACGCAGTCGGCACGGGCCAGCAGGTCCCGGTACGACTTTTCCAATACGGCGCCGTCATTCCAGCCGGGACAACAGACAATCTGCGCATGGATATGGATACCCGCGTCAAACAGGCGCTGCAGGTCCTGCATCAGGCTGCCGGCGCGGCGGTTGAACATCATCTTCTCCCGTACGGCGGAATCCGTCGCATGTACCGAAACATACAGGGGCGACATGTGGGTCATGATGATGCGGCGGTAATCGTCGTCCGTCAGGTTTGTGAGGGTGACGAAGTTGCCGTACAGGAAGGAAAGGCGGTAGTCGTCGTCCCGCACGTAGAGGGTCTTCCGCAGGCCCGGAATCATGCGGTCCACGAAACAGAACACACATTTGTTGTGGCAGAGGCAGATCCGGTCGAAAACGGCCTGTTCGAACGACAGGCCCAGTTCCTCGTCCGGGTCCTTTGACAGGGATACATTCCGCAGGATGCCGTCGGTGCCGCGGATGGTGAGCGTGACATCCGTATCTGCCGCGGCAAAGCTGACGTCCAGGATATCGCGCACCGGCAGCCCGTTGACGGCGCATAGATGTTCCCCCGGCTGAATGCCGGCTTCGGCCGCCAGGCTGTGCTGCTTTACGTCACTGATGATGCCTTCCTGTCTGTATCCCTTCGCTTCCATCTGGATGCTCCTTCTTTTCCGTGTCTGTTTCCGGTATGCCCGCATACCTTATTATACAATATTTGACGATGAAAAGACATATGTCCTTTTCAACAAATCACGTTGCATAAAAAAAGCCCGCTTGCGCAAGCGGGCTCCTGTCTGCCGTGATTATTTGCGGATGTTCAGTTTCGCGACGATGGCGCGGTACCGTTCAATATCCTTTTTCTGCAGATAGTTTAGCAGGCCACGACGCTGGCCGACCATCTTCAGCAGGCCGCGGCGGGAATGATGATCCTTCTTGTTGCTCTTCAGGTGTTCCGTCAGGGCGATGATGCGGGAGGTCAGTACAGCGATCTGTACTTCCGGAGATCCCGTGTCGCCTTCATGGCGTGCATTTTCTTTGATGATTGCCTGTTTTTCTTCCGTAGTCAACATAATGAATACCTCCTGTAAATCAAGTCCGGCCGGCCCGGGCAGGCGTCGGAGATTCGCTCTTCTCGGCACCGGTCATGCTCAAATATATTAGCACAAGAAAGGTCCTTTTGTAAAGGACTTTTCTGTACTGCACCAAATTCAGGGCCGGTCCGTGCCGGCCGTATCGCGGAAATAGCGCCGGGCCTCTTCCCTGTCCTGCTCCAGCTGGTCCTTCAGCGCATCCAGGGAAGCGAACCGCCGCTCGGGCCGGAGGAATTTGCAGAAACCTGCCTCCAGGGTGGTCCCATACAGGTCCCCGTGAAAATCGAACAGATTGATTTCCAGTACTTCCCGGATAACATCGTCGAAGGTGGGATTCATGCCCAGATTGCCCACGCCCTGCAGCAGTTTTCCGTCGTACTGTACCGTCATGGCGTAGACGCCGCCGGGCGGCAGGGCCGTCCCATTGCGGCTGACGTAGAGGTTCGCCGTCGGGAACCCCAGGGTGCGGCCGCGGCGGAACCCGCGCTGCACGATTCCTTCCACGCTGTACGGACGGCCCAGCATCGCTTCCGCGTCGGCCAGATCGCCAGCGGCGATGGCACGGCGGATGCGGGTGCTGCTGACTGGTTCGCCCCGGTATTCCAACAGGGGGCGGACGATGACCTCAAAGCCCTTGATATGGCCGTTCTGCTTCAGCATGCCCGTGTTGCCCGTTCCGCGGAAGCCGTAGGAAAAATTGGCGCCGCAGACCAGGCAGCGGAAATCGAGCTTGCGCAGCTGCTGCAGGAACTGCTTCGGCGACAGGACGGCCAGCTGGCGGTCAAAAGGGATATCGACCAGCAGGTCGACGCCCAGTTCCTTCAGCTTGCGGATCTTTTCCGCCGGCGAAATGAGGGACTGCGGGACGGCACAGGGGTTGATCAGCGTGAAGGGATGGTTGACGAAGGTCAGCACAGCCAGCTGCAGGCCATGTTCCCGCGCGTAATCCCGGGCGTGGCTGATGACGTCGATGTGGCCGCGGTGGAGTCCGTCGAAGGTGCCAAGGGCGATGACCGTGGGCACACCGCCGGTCTGATCCGGGAAATCCGTGTTATTGATTAAATCCTTGATAATCTTCATGTTCGTCTTCTTCCCGTGTTTCTTCCGGGGGACGGGGCGCCTGGTGCAGAATCTTCAGCGGCCGTACCTTTTCCGCCCCGCAGCGGACGACGCCCAGAAAGACGCCGTCCAGGCAGAGTGCGTACGTGCCGTCTGCCAGTTTGCGGACCGTCGTCGCAACGCCGCTGGTGATACGGTAAGCCTGCCAGGATGTGGCGGCCAGCTGCGGCAACTCCTGCACAGCCCGTTCCGGTGGCAGCAAGGCCGCCTGCGGGTCGGCTTCGACCTCTTCCAGGGTGCGGGCCTCCGTCAGCAGGAACCCATCCACCCGTGTACGCAGCAGGAACGTCATGTGGGCTGCTGTGCCGAGCGCGGCGGCAATGTCCTCCAGAAGCGTGCGGATATAGGTGCCCTTCGAGCATCCGATGGCAAGCCGGAAATACGGCGGATCCCAGTCCAGAAGCTCCAGTTTATGGATGACGACCGGGCGCGGTTCCCGTTCGATTTCGATGCCCTGCCGGGCATATTGATACAGTTTTTTGCCGTTGACCTTTAAAGCGGAGTACATGGGCGGCGTCTGCAGGATGGTCCCGCGAAAACGCGCCAGGCAGGCTTCCAGTTCCGCTTCCGTCAGAGGAGGGACCGGTCGTTCCTCCGCGACCCGGCCGCTGTCATCCCCCGTATCGGTCCGGATTCCGAAACACCCTTCCGCCCGATACTCCTTCGACCCCGTCGCAGCATATTCCAGAAGGCGCGTCGCGGTGCCGAGGAAGACCGGCAATACACCGGCGGCGTCCGGATCCAGCGTACCCGCATGGCCTGCCTTCTTCTGTCTGTAAATGCGGCGGATGCGGCTGACTACATCGTGGGACGTCAGGCCCGGCGGTTTGAGCACATTCAGGATGCCGTCGCTCATTCCAGTGCCGCCTCGACTACTTTCAGGACGATTTCTTCCGCCTGGGCCAGGGGCGCATGGATGCTGCAGCCGGCTGCCTTCTGGTGGCCGCCGCCCTGGAAGCCCAGGGCGATTTTCGCTACGTCGGCCGTTTTGGAGCGGAAGCTGACCCGTGTCAGGTCCGCTTCGACCTGCTTGAAAAGGACGGCGATTTCCACGCCCCGGATATAGCGAGGGAAGGAAATGAAGGAGTCCGTATCCACATTATGGTCGTACAGCTCCAGCGGAATCTCGACATAGGCGATGCGCCCGTCTTTCAGGAAGGTCATGGTTTCCAGCACCTTGCCCAGCATTTCGATCTGGCTACGGTCCTTGACCTCCATGTTGTCCGAAATGAAGCTCGGGTCCACCCCCATGTCGATCAGTTTGCCCGCCGTCCCCATCGTGTGCGACGTCGTGTTGGAGTACTTGAAGGAACCCGTATCTGTGTACAGGCCCTCGTAGACGCAGGTAGCCATGTCCAGGTCGAACCGGACGCCCAGCGCCTGGATGAGGCTGTAGATGATTTCCGCCGTGGCCGCCGCGGCAGCGTCCAAGTACAGATAGTCGGCAAAACGGGTGTTCGTCTTGTGATGGTCGATGTTGAGGACACCGGCAGCCTTTACGACCTGCATGGCGTTGCCTGCCCGGTCGGCGGAACTGGCGTCGATGATGACCAGCAGATCCGCCGGAACCGATTCCGAAGCATCGAACCGACGGAAGTCGTCGATGCCGGGCAGGAACCGGTACACATCCGGCAGGTCGTCATCCACGTTCAGGATGACTTCCTTCCCTAGCGAACGCAGCGCGCGGGCCAGGGCCAGCGCACTGCCGAGGGTGTCCCCGTCCGGACTGATGTGGCTGACGAGGACCAGCTTCTGCGCCTTTTTCAGCAGGCCGGCCATTTCTTCCAGATTCAGGATCTTACACATCTTATTTTCCTTCGTTTTCCTTGATTTGACGTAACAGGCTGTCGATGCGGGCACCGTATTCCAGGGAAGTGTCCTTTTCCAGTACCAGTTCCGGGGCGAAGCGGAGCCGGATCCGTCTGGCGATTTCCGTCCGCAGATATCCCTTGGCCCTGTTCAGGGCATCCCAGGCCTCCTTCTGTTTGTCTTCGGGGCCGTAGAGGCTGACGAATACCTTTGCCTGGCTCATGTCGTCAGTCAGTTCCACCCCTGTAACGGTGACGAACTGGATGCGGGGATCCTTCACATCGCGCAGGAGCATGTTGGAAATCTCGTGCTGGATCTGCTCCTGCACCTTTTCAACTCGTAATCTAACCATAAAATGTCCCTTTTATCCGAAGCCGCCCCTTATTGGGGAGCGACCTCTTTCATAACGTACACTTCAAACTGGTCGCCCACTTTGATGTCGTGGAACTTGGCCAGCGTGATGCCGCATTCGAACCCGGCCTGGACTTCCTTCACGTCGTCCTTGAAGCGGCGCAGGGATTCCATTTCGTCTTCGGCGATGACGATGTCGTCGCGATAGACGCGGATCTTGGCATTGTTCGTGACCTTGCCTTCCGTCACGTAGCAGCCGGCGACGACCAGTTTGGAAATCGTGATGACCTGGCGTACTTCGACGCGGCCGATGATGTCCTCTTCGAACTTCGGGGCCAGCATGCCTTTGACGGCTGCCTCCACATCGTTAATGGCATCATAGATGATGCGGTACAGGCGGATGTCGACCTTTTCCTGTTCGGCAACTTTGCGGGCGTTCGCGTCAGGACGCACGTTGAAACCGATGATCAGGGCGTTGGCGGCTGAAGCCAGCATGACGTCGGATTCGTTGATGGCGCCGACGCCGGAATGGACGATGACCGTCTTGACTTCGTCGTTCTGAATCTTGAGGAGCGATGCACACAAGGCTTCGACAGAACCTTGCACGTCGGCCTTGACGACGATGTTCAGGTCCTTCAGCTCGCCTTCCTTGATGCGGTTGAAGATATCGTCCAGGGAGACTTTGGCAGCCTTCTGCTGTTCCGCCTTCGCTTTCGCGATGCGTTTTTCCGCGATGGCACGCACCACTTTTTCGTCTGCGGCATCGAGAATGTCGCCTGCCTGCGGGACCTCGTTGAGGCCCAGCACTTCGACAGGCACGGACGGACCGGCCTTGCGCACCTTTTCCCCACGGTCGTTGACCAGGGCGCGGACGCGGCCGTGGGCCGTGCCGGCGATGATGTAGTCACCAATGGTGAGGGTACCGCGCTGTACCAGGACCGTGGCGACAGGGCCGCGGCCTTTATCCAGCTTGGCTTCGACGATGACGCCGTGGGCCGGCAGTTTCGGATTGGCTTTCAGTTCCTTGACTTCGGCCACGAGCAGGATCATTTCCAGCAGATCGTCTATCCCTTCATGGGTATGGGCGGAAACGGGAACCATGATGGTGTCGCCGCCCCAGTCTTCCGGAATCAGTTCCAGTTCTGCCAGCTGCTGTTTGACGTGGTCCGGGTTGGCAGCCGGTTTATCGATCTTGTTGATGGCGACGATGATGGGCACCCCGGCAGCCTTCGAATGGTTGATGGCTTCGATGGTCTGCGGCATGACGCCGTCGTCGGCGGCTACGACCAGGACGGAGATATCCGTGCACTGGGCGCCGCGGGCACGCATGGCCGTGAATGCTTCATGGCCCGGTGTGTCGAGGAAGGTGATCTTCTTCCCTTTGGAGTTGACGACATAGGCACCGATGTGCTGCGTGATGCCGCCGGCTTCGCGGGCCGTCACATGGGTCTTGCGGATGGCGTCCAGCAGGGACGTCTTGCCATGGTCGACGTGGCCCATGACGGTGACGACAGGCGGACGGGTGACCTGCAGTTTCGGGTCGTCCTCCACTTCCGGAATTTCCGTCGGGTCCTTTTCCGGCGGCAGCGGTTTGACTTCGACGCCGAATTCCGTGCCGACCAGGGTGGCCGTATCGAAATCGATGTCCTGGTTGATGGTGACCATTTCCCCCAGCAGGAAGAGGCTCTTGATGACTTCAGCGACTTCGCGCTTGACCAGTTTGGCGAATTCCTGCACGTTGATGGATTCGCCGATTTCGACGCTCGTCGGACGCGCAATCTGGGCTGCCGGCTGCTGCAGCCGGATGTCTTTCCGGTTGTTCTTGTTGTGTTTGTTTACCCGCATATGGTCTGCACTACGCATGGGACGGCTGTCGCGGCTTGCATAGGAGCCCTTCAGCTGTTTCTCATGCTTCTTGTTGTATTTTTCCCGGCTTTCCTTGCCGCGCGGAATGTCGTCGGTCAAAGCCGCCGGTTTCCGGTTCTGCTGGAAGCGGTTCCGGTTCTGGCTGTTGTTGTCGCGGTCCTTGTTGAAACCGCCCTGCCGGTCATTGGTACGGTTGAACCCGCCACCCTGGCGGGTGTTGCTGGCACCGCCCTGACGGTTGTCGCGGCTGCCGCGGTCGTTGCGGTCGTTGCTGCGGTTGAAGCCGCCCTGACGGTTGTCGCGGCTGCCGCGGTCGTTGCGGTCGTTGCTGCGGTTGAAGCCGCCCTGACGGTTGTCGCGGCCGCCGCGGTCGTTGCGGTTGTCGCTGCGGTTGAAGCCGCCCTGGCGGCTGTCGCGGCTGGCACGGTTGTCCCGGCCGCCATTGTTGGCAGGAGCCGCCGGTTTGACACTGGTGGTGCCTGCAGCGGCTGCCGGCGCGGCCGTTTCCACCTTCTCCGCCGGCTGTACGGCAGGAGCCGCCGGTTTCTTCTTGAAGTTGGCGTAACGGTTCCGGTCGTTCGGGAAATTACGCTGGTCCTCGGACTGGTGACGGCGTCCGTTGTTCGAGGAACGGTTGCCTTCCCCTTCCTTGTTCTTGACGGTCAGGATGACCGGTTTGACAATCATGGACGGACGGTCTGCCGGTTTTTGTTTTGCCGGTTTGGCCGGTTCCGTCTTCTCTGCCGGTTTGGCAGCGGGAGCGGCCGGTTTCTTTTCCGATGCCGGTTTGGCTTCCTGCACAGGTTTTGCGGCCGATGCCGGTTTCGGAGCAGCCGGCTTGGCGGCGCCGCCATGGTAACGGCTGCTGATGATCGCCATGTCGTTGTCATCGACGCCGCTCACGTTGAATTTCTTGATATTGTGTTTGGCCAGCAGGTCCAGGATTTCCAGGCTGGGTACGCCCAGTTCCTTGGCTACCTCAAAAATACGTTTCTTCTTCGCCATTCAGCACCTCCGCTTACTCTATAGACATCTTCTTTGTTAACAATGCAGCAAGTCCTTTGTCCGTAATCGCGGCAGCTGCGCGGGGTGCCCTGCCGAGGCAGCGGCCCAGCGCTTCACGTGTCAACATGCGGATTACGGGAATGTTTGCTTTTTCTGCCAGATGGACCAGTTCTTTCTCCGTGTTGGGGGAAACGTCCGTGGCGATGACCAGAAGCACGGCTTCCTTCTTTTCCACGGCTTCCCGGACGGCGGCATCACCGGAAGCGGTATGCCCCGCTTTCTGAGCGAGGCCCAGTACTCCGGCAGCTTCCTGTTCAGCCATTCTTCAATTCCTCCAGCAGGTTCTTGTAAACATCATCACTTATCTGTTTGTCAAAGGCTTTCTCCAGTCTATGACCCTTATAAGCTTTGGTGATGCACTCTTTGTCGGGGCAGACATAGGCACCGCGCCCTGCCTTCTTGCCCGTGCGGTCCAGTTCGATGGTCCCTTCGGGAGTCCGGACGATGCGGATCAGCTCTTTCTTGGGCTTCATCGTGTCACAGCCGATGCATTTCCGCAGCGGCACCTTCTTCACTTTCGCTGTCACTGTTCCTCACCGTCCTCCTTGGCAGAAGCCGCCGCGGCTTCTGCCTGCGACTGACTCTTGATATCGATTTTCCAACCTGTCAGTTTGGCGGCCAGGCGGGCGTTCTGCCCTTCCTTGCCGATGGCCAGGGACAGCTGGAAGTCCGGCACGACGATACGGCAGATTTTCCCGGCCTCGTCAGCGTCGGCATGGACGACCTGGGCCGGGGACAGCGCGTTGGATACGTAAGTGGCGGGATCGTCATTGTATTTCACGATGTCGATCTTCTCTCCGCGCAGCTCGTCGACGACGGCCTGGACACGCAGCCCCTTGTGGCCCACGCAGGCTCCGACGGGATCCACCTTCGGGTCGTTCGAGGCCACGGCGATCTTGGAACGCATGCCGGCTTCCCGGGCGACGGACTTGATTTCCACCACGCCGTCGTGGATTTCCGGTACCTGCAGCTCGAAGAGGCGCTTCAGCAGGCCGGGATGCGTGCGGGACAACATGATCTGCGGCCCCTTGCCGGTCTTCTTGACCTCGACGATGTAGAACTTCATGCGCTCGTGAGACACATACCGTTCGCCCGGAATCTGTTCATTCGCCGTCAGAATGCCGATGGTGCTGCCCAGTTCCACGAAGACCGTGCCGCGTTCCACACGCTGCACGATGCCGGTCACGATGTCGTCTTCGCGTCCCACGTATTTATCGTACACGATGTTGCGTTCCGCCTCGCGGATGCGCTGGGTGATGATCTGCTTCGCGTTCATGACGGCGACGCGGCTGAAATCCTTCGGAAACACTTCCTGTTCCACGATGTCCCCCACGACATAGTCGGGATTGATGGCCTGCGCCTGGGCCAGGGCGATTTCGTCGTGCGGACGGACCACTTCGTCCACCACCTTGCGCTGCTCGTAAACGTGGAATTCGCCGCTTTCCTTGTTCAGCACGACGCGCACCGTCTGGGAGCTGTCGTAGTTCTTCTTATAGGCACTCACCACAGCCTCTTCCACGGCCTGGAACAGGATTTCGGGGTTGATTCCTTTCTCTTTGCCTAACAGCTTGATGGCCTGTACAAACTCGGAATTCACTTTTTAATAATCCTCCTTCAAAAGTCGATATGGGGTTTTACAGCTGCTATCTGTTTCCGTTCTATCACAGACGTCTCCGCGTCCGTCTTGCCCTTTGCAATTTTGCGGATTGTCAGCGTATCCGCATCATGGGCATCCAGGATGCCCGTCACGTTCTTCATCCCCTGCCAGGGCTCAAAGAAGGTCAGATCCACCTTCTTGCCATAATTCGCGACATAATCGCGGTCCTTTTTCAAGGGGCGGTCGATGCCCGGGGAAGAGACTTCCAGATAATACTTTTCGCTGATGGGGTCTTCCTTGTCCAGGATTTCCGTCAACTGTTCGCTGACTTTCTGGCAATCGTCAATCTCGATGCCGCCGGGTTTGTCGATATACACCCGCAGGTACCAGTCCTTTTGGCGCACATACTCCACGTCCACCAGGGTCAGGTCCGTGCCTTCCAGAATCTTTTCCGTCACGGAGGCAATGTATTGTTCGACTTCTTCCCTCTTCATGCTTTCACCTCGCATTTTCCTCCAAGAAGCTTTCCTGGTACATAAAAGTATCCGAATATAACGAAAGAGCGGGTTTTGCACCCACTCTTTCTAGTAGCTTCATAAATTTTCTTAGGCCATTATACCATGTTTTCCTGCCGTTTACAACACCTTTTGTACAGTTTTTTACATTTAATGGCGGGAAAGAGGGATTTGCCGGACGGCTGCAAAGGGATTCCTTCAAAACAGGGATATCTGGTTCGTTTCCGGCATATCCCCCAGGGCTCCCAGGGTATGGAGTGCGTCCAGCGCGGACTGGCCGACATGGCCCAGGTCCTGCTCCTCGTCCGTCAGCGGCAGGCCTTGTTCCGCCTTCATCCGGACAGCGTTTTCCATCTGGCTGCAGCGGGATAGAAGGTCTTCCATGGACAGGAATGGCTGGTTGTTTTCCAACGCTTCTTTTACCGTCAGGGCCAGCGTACGGCCTACGCCGTCCCCTACACCGGGCAGGGCCGACAAGGGGATGCGCACGCCTTCCACCCCGTCTTCTTCAGCCGGGATGAACCGGTGTCCGTGGGACTTGTACAGATCGATCTTGAAGAAACGGAATCCGCGGGCCAGCATTTCCAGGGCCAGCTGCAGGTAGATGACGTTCGTCTTGTCGACAGGCGATGCCTGGAAGCCTTGGGCCTCCACGTTCTTGATGTACTGGCGGATATATTCCTCACCTTTGTAGATGAAGTTGGCGTCCACGTCGGCACGTTGCGTGAAATACGCTGCATAGTAGGCCGTCGGATAATGGACTTTGCAGTAAGCGATGCGGTAGGCATTCAATACATAAGCCACGGCATGGGCCTTCGGGAACAGGTACTGCACGGTTTCGCAGCTCTTCATGTACCACTCGGGGACGCCGGCCTTTTCCATGGCCTCGCGCATTTGGGGCTCCAGGCCCTTTTTGGCGGCCTTGCCCTTGCGCACATATTCCATAGTCTTGAAAGCCAGGGTCGGGTCGACGCCGCGGGCGATGAGGCTCGTCATGACGTCGTCACGGGTGGAGATGGTCTGCTCCACCGGCCGGTGATCCCGCTGAATCAGGTCCTTGGCGTTCCCCAGCCATACGCCTGTGCCGTGGGAATACCCGGATATGCGTACGATGTCGCTGAACAGTTTCGGTTTCAAATCGGATATCATGCCCAGCGTAAAGGTCGTACCGCATTCGGGAATGCCCAGGGTCCCCACGTTCGTCCCAATCTGTTCGGGCGTGACGCCCAGTACGTCCGTACCGGAGAACAAGGCCATCGTCTCCGGGTCGTTGATGGGGATTTTCGTCGGGTCGATGCCCGTGAATTCCTGCAGACGTTTGATCATGGTCGGGTCCACGTGTCCCAGGATATCCAGCTTGACCAGACGGTCATTGATGGAATGGTAATCGAAATGTGTCGTGATGATGTCGCTGGTCTTGTCGTCGGCAGGATGGTTCATACCCGTAAAGTAATGGATGTCCATGTCACGGGGAATGACCATGATGCCGGCCGGGTGCTGGCCCGTACCGCGTTTAACGCCGTTCAGGCCTTCGGCAAACTTGCTGATGAAGGCTGGATGGACCGGGAAGTTCTTATCTTCGAAATATTTGCGGGCATAGCTCCAGGCCGTCTTCGGGGCCACCGTCGTGATGGTGCCGGCGCGGCACACATTGTCGCGGCCGAACAGCTCTTCCGTATATTTATGGGCCGAATGCTGGTATTCATCGGAGAAGTTGAGATCGATATCGGGCACTTTGTCGCCGTGCAGGCCCATGAAGACCGCAAAGGGGATATTGTGGCCGTCGCGGATCATCTCCGTCCCGCATGCAGGACACTGTTTCACCGGCATATCGAAGCCCGAGGCATATTCGTTGTTCGTGAAGAATTCCGTATGACGGCACCGGGGACACCGGTAATGGGGCACCAGCGGGTTGACTTCCGTAATATCCGTCATGCAGGCCACGAAGGACGAGCCGACGGAACCACGGGACCCGACGATGTAGCCGTCGTCCATGGAATGTTTGACCAGTTTGTGGGCAATATCGTACAACACGGCGTAACCGTGATTGATGATAGCGTCCAGCTCCATGTGCAGGCGGTCTTCCACTATCCTGGGCAGCGGGTCGCCGTAGAGGCGGTGGGCCTTTTCATAGCTCAGGTCGTGGATTTCCTGTTCCGCGCCGGGCAGGGTCGGCGAATACAGCTGGTCTGTATCCGGGACGGGTTTCATGGATTCACACTGGTCTGCAATCTTGTTCGGGTTCGTGATGCAGATTTCCGTGGCTGTGTCCGGGTCGAAATAGGAGAACTCCTGCAGCATCTCTTCCGTTGTACGGTAATAGAGCGGCGCCTGGAATTCAGCGTCCCGGTACCCCTGGCTGTGCTGCAGGATTTCACGGATCCTGGCATCTTCCGGATTCAGGAAATGGACGTCGCAGGTGGCGCAGCACAGTTTGCCCAACTTTTGCGCCAGCCAGTAAACCTTCTTGTTCATAGCCATGAGCTCTTCCTGTGTGAACAGTTTTTGGCGCGTCAGGAAGGCGTTGTTGCCCAACGGCTGGATTTCCAGATAATCATAGAATTTTGCGGTTTCCAGAACTTCTTCCTCGCTCATCTCGTTCTTGAAGAGTTTCTCTACCGCCCGGTACACTTCGCCGGCTTCGCAGGCGGAACCAACGATGATACCTTCCCGGTATTCCGTCAGCACGTCGCGGGGAATCATGGGACGGGTACGGCTGCCATTGCCATTCAGATAGTTCAAGTGCGACAGGGAAATGAGTTTGTACAGATTGCGCAGGCCGACCTTGTTTTTGGCGATGAGGATGATATGATGGGACCGGATCTTGCCCGCGTGAGGCAGGTCCTCTTTCAGGACATCCCCTTCTTCGGGCGTAATCAGATAGCCTTCGCAGCCCAGCAGGAGCTTGATGTCCCCCTTGATTTCTTCCAGGACCTTGGTGCAGAACGGGAAGGCCTGCACGACGCCGTGGTCCGTGATGGCGAGGGCCTTGTGACCGAACCGGATGGCCGTCTTCAGCAGCTCTTTGATGTCCGTGATGGCGTCCAGCTTGCTCATCTTCGTATGGCAATGGAGCTCCACGCGTTTGACGGGGGCCTTGTCCTCACGGACGGTCTCCGGATTGGGAAGTCGGCGGATGACCGATGCCAGAATGGTCATGGCGTCATGGTTGAAACGGTCCGGTTCCGCTTTCCCCTGCACCTGGTAACGGCAGCCTTTCTGCAGATGTCTGGCCACTTCATGGCACTCGCCGGCGCTGTCAAACATCGCTTTGACATAGACGCCGTCCTGTTCGTCCGCCAGGCTGAAGAGCAGCAGGAACTTGTTGTTCCGCAACTCTTTCTCCGTATAGAGTTCGAAGGCACTGCCGTCCTTATTGAGGGCGCCGACCGGCTCTCCTTCGACGAGGACGCTCTTTTCCGCTTCCTTGAGGCTGTTCATGGGACGGACGGAGCCGCGGATGTGGCGGCCCAGGAGATAACCGTCCGCGTGCTTCTCCCCGTAGAGGGATTCGTAGGCGTGACGGTACGCTTCGTCGTCCATAGGGTCTTTAGGGACCGGGGGTGCCTGCGGTGCGGCCGGCACCGTGGCAGGAGTAATTTCAGGAGCGCCTGCGGGCACCCCGTCGACCAGTGTTTCCTCACGGACGGCATCAGGGCCCGGAGACGGCATACCGGCTTCCGGCGGTAAGGGGATTTCCTCTGCCGGCGGAGCGGCCGCGACATCGTTCCCTGCGGCCTGCCGGGCGGCATCCGCTTTGCCGCTTTGGTCCCCATCGCAGCGGTGCCAACGGATTTCCGCCATGCCCAGCTGCTGCTGCAGCGCATCGGCAATGAAGCGGAGCAGGTCATCCCCCGGGTCGCAGGGGGCATTGTAGTCGATCTGCCACGTGTTCTGCTGGCTGGTGGCCCAGAATTTGCGGATCCGGAGGACTTTGCTCTTCAGTTTTTGTTCAGAAGAAAGAGACAGTGAATTCACGAACTTACAGAACTCACTGTCGTCAATATCGATATAGAAATCAGGTTTCATTGGATCATCCTACGTTCTCTATGGTCAGGATTCCGTCAATCTGCTGAATCCCCATGGTGATGCTGCCGGCGTCCTGTTCCGGGCCGAACTTCAGGTACAGCTCCAGAACGATCTGCTTCTTCGAAGCGTTGTTCTTCACGTTGATTGTCTTCACTTTCACACCGCTTTCAGTCAAGTAGTTCGTGACGCTCGTAATGAGGCCGGGATTGTTGGCGGCCGTGATGCGGATGAATTTACGGTCCGGGTTGCGGCCGGCGCCAAAGCGCTTTTCCCAATTGTGGAACGTGACCAGCGTGACCATCGTCACGACGGTAGCCACGATGCTGATGAAATACATGCCGGCACCGGTAGCGAGGCCGATGGCGGACACCATCCACAGGCTGGCGGCCGTGGTCAGGCCCCGTACCGTCAGCCCTTCGTGCAGGATTGTGCCGGCACCGAGGAAGCCGATGCCGCTGACAACCTGCGCCGCGATGCGGGCAGAGTCACGGTTGCGTGGATATTCGAACGGTACCTGGTCAAACCCGTCGAACCCGTACAGCGAAACGAGCATGAGCAGGGCCGAACCCGCGCAGACCAGGATGTGCGTACGGAACCCGGCGGGACGGTCGCCGCTGCCGCGTTCCATGCCGACGATGCCGCCGAGGATGGCGGACAGGATCAGGCGGATCAACATTTCGAACTGTATGGAGTTGAGGAATTGGTTCAACCAAAGTTCCATAGCGACACCTCGGAATTTTTTCTTCAGGAATTACTTCTTAAGGCCTCCCAGCATTTCACGGATCCTGGCGATGTAGTCGTCGGCCGGCAGCAGTACGGTTTCGCCGGTCTTGCGCGTCCGTACTTCGAGCTGGCCGTTCTGCAGCGTCTTCTTGCCCAGGGTGATGCGCAGGGGGAAGCCGTACAGGTCGGCATCCTTGAACTTGACGCCAGGGCGTTCGTCCCGGTCGTCGAGGATGACTTCGATGCCGGCTTTCTGCAGTTCCCCGTAAATAGAGAAGGCCTTCTCCCTGATGGTTTCGTCCTTGATGTTGACAGGGACGATGATTACATGGTACGGAGCGATTTCCACGGGCCAGATGATGCCGTCCTTGTCGTTGTTCTGTTCCACGGCGGCCGCCATGGTGCGGCCTACACCGATGCCGTAGCAGCCCATCTGCATGGGAATGGATCTGCCGGCTTCATCAAGGACGGTGGCGCCCAGGGAAGCACTGTATTTGTCATGCAGTTTGAAAATCTGCCCCACCTCGATGCCGCGGGCCTTGGAGATTTTGCCGCCGCAGTGCGGGCAGGGGTCGCCTTCCTGCATGAGGCGGATATCGGCGACATAGGTCGGCGTGAAATCACGGCCCGGGTTGACGTTGATGAAGTGGCAGCCCTCTTCGTTGGCGCCGCAGCAGAAGTTGTGCATCTTCATGACCGACTGGTCACAGATTACGATGACCTTTTCCGGGTCCAGGCCGCAGGGGCCCATATAGCCGCCGTGCGTACCGGCGGCTTCCAGCATTTCGGCCGGAGCCATGTCGATTTCCGGAACGCCGGCCGTGTTGGCTACCTTCGTTTCGTTGACCTGGTGGTCTCCGCGGACGAAGCAGAGGATCAGTCCCTTGTTGCTTGTATAGGCGACAGCCTTGACGGATTTCTCAACCGGCAGCTGCAGGTAGTCACAGACGGCTTCGATGGTCTTGCAGTCCGGCGTTTCCACCTTCTGCCTTTCCTTCATTTCTTCCGGCTCGGTCTCGATGGCCTTGAATTCCGCCTTTTCCGTATCCGCCGCATAGTTGCAGTCCTTGCAGTAGCAGATTTCCGCTTCGCCGCTGTCGGCCAGGACCATGAATTCATGGGACCCGTTACCGCCAATGGCTCCGCTGTCCGCCTCGACCGGACGGAAATAGAGGCCGCAACGGTTGAAGATGTCCGTATAGGCCTGATACATCTTTTCGTACGATTTGTCCAGGCCGGCTTCGTCGATATCGAAGGAGTAGGCGTCCTTCATGATGAATTCGCGGCTGCGCATGAGGCCGAAACGGGGCCGCCGTTCGTCGCGGAACTTGTCCTGAATCTGGTACAGGTTCAGGGGCAGCTGGCGATAGGAATTGATGTCCATATGGGCCAGGAAGGTGATCATTTCCTCGTGTGTAGGGCCGAGGCAGTAGTCGTGGCCGTGGCGGTCCTTGATACGCCACATTTCCCCGCCGTAGGCGTCCCAGCGCCCGCTTTCCTTCCACAGCTCGGAAGGCTGCAGGATGGGCATCAGGATTTCCTGTCCGTCGGCGGCATCCATCTCTTCCCGGATGATGTTCTCAATCTTTTTCAGGACACGCTGTGCCAGAGGCAGGAACGTGTACATGCCCGTGGCGGTCTTACGCATATAACCGGCGCGGAGCATGAGCTTGTGGCTCGGGATTTCGGCTTCCGCCGGAACTTCACGTAACGTGGGGGCATACAGTTTGCTGACTAACATTCGGATTTCTTCCTCTCCTCTAAGATTTTATCGATTTCTGCAAACAACGAAGGAACGAGTTCCTCTTCCGGAACCTTCTTCAGGATTTCGCCTTTGCGGAAGACGAGACCTTCTCCTTTGCCGCCGGCAATGCCGACATCGGCTTCCCTCGCTTCGCCGGGACCGTTGACCACGCAGCCCATGACGGCCACGGAGATTGGTTCCGGCATGTCCGCCAGGCGCTGTTCCACCTGGGCAGCCAGTTTTTCCAGATTGATGCTCGTGCGGCCGCAGGTCGGGCAGCTGATGAGTGTCGGGCCGTGCTGGCGCAGGCCCAGGGCTTTCAGGATTTCAAATCCTGCCTTCACTTCCTCGGCAGGGTCCCCTGTGAGGGAGACACGGATAGTGTCCCCGATTCCCTCAGCCAAGAGGGTGCCGATGCCCACAGCCGACTTAATGAGGCCTGAGTGGACCGTCCCGGCTTCCGTGATACCGACGTGCAGCGGGTAATCGCACTGTCCCGCCAGGAGACGGTACGCATCGAGCGTGAGGGGCACATCGTGGCACTTGAGGGATACCTTGATGTTGCCGTAATCCATCTCTTCCAGGATGCGGATGTGTCGCCAAGCGGCTTCCACGAGGGCCTCGGCCGCAGGGTGGCCGTATTTTTCCAGCAGGTCTTTCGGCAACGACCCGGCATTGACACCGATGCGGATGGGAACCTGCCGCGGTTTGGCGGCTTCCACGACGGCCCGCACATTTTCACTGCCGCCGATGTTGCCCGGGTTCAGGCGCAGTCCGTCAACGCCGGACTCCAGGGCCTGCAGGGCCAGACGGTAGTCGAAATGGATGTCGGCGATGACGGGGATGGGACTCCTGGCTGTAATCTCTTTCAAAGCAAGAGCCGCATCCATGTCGGGGACGGCGCAGCGGATGATGTCGCAGCCCAAATCGGCCAGTTTCCGGATCTGGGCCAGCGTGGCGGCGGCGTCCTGGGTCTTCGTATTGGTCATGGATTGGACGGCAACCGGCGCATCTCCGCCGATTTTCACACCGCCCACCTGAATCTGGCGTGTTTTCCTGCGTTGTATCATCAAACGACAGCTCCTTCCTGGTTTCCGGTGGAAACAGGGTTCCGGATGATTCACAGTTTCCTGTGTGATTTCATCATATTCCTTAATTATATTCCATTTGCCGGCAGAATGCCACCACGGCAGGCTTCAGCGGGTGAAATCCATGTAGGTCGCCAGGATGGTGACGGTCAGGATCATGATGACGCCGGCTTTCTGGATGTTGAGCATGGCTTTTTTGCCCAGTTTACGGCCCGTGATGGCTTCGCCCAGGAGGATGAAGAAATGGCCGCCGTCCAGCGCCGGCAGGGGCAGCAGGTTGATGACGGCCAAGTTCAGGCTCAGCAGCGCCATGAACTGCAGCAGCGTGGAAAAACCCTGGTGGGCCATTTCCCCGGTCATTTTGGCCACGCCCACCGGGCCGGCCAGTTCCGCGCCGGTTTTTCCGGTCACCATCTGGTAGAGTGCCATATACATGGACTTCAGGATATTGCCCGTGGCGCGGACCGACGTGATGGCGGCCTGTCCGGGGCCGAGATGGACCCGTTTGACTGACGAGACGACGCCGATGAAAGGCCTGCCCGTATCGGGATTGACCGCAGGCGTCATGGTCAGGGTCTGCCGGGCGCCGTTGCGTTCGATGACGATCTGCGTCGGCTGTGTGCCGGCAGCAGCAATCTGCTCCCGCACACCGGTCCAGTCCTCGACGGCCCGGCCGTTGATGGTCAGGATGCGGTCCCCCTTCTGCATGCCTGTCGCGGCAGCGGCGTAACCGGGAACGACCTCGCCGATGACGGGTTCGTTGACCGGCAGGTTCACGCCGGACACGATGAACAGGACGAAGAAGATGAAGACCGGCAGCAGCAGGTTCATGAGGGAACCGGCCAGAATCACGAACATGCGGGCCCAGACGGATTTGGAATTGAACCCGCGGTCCAGGTCCGGCGGATCATCGGGATCCATGCCGGCAATGCGGTTATAGCCGCCCAAGGGCAGCAACCGTAAGGAATAGAGGGTCTCCCCCTTCTGTTTCTGCCAGATTTCCGGTCCGAAACCAATCGCGAATTCATCGACCCTCATATCGGTCAGCTTCGCCGTGATGAAGTGGCCGAACTCATGAATGGAGATGAGCACGCCGAAGACGAAGATGCAGGCCAGAATCGTTACAAACACTGAAAACTCCTTTCCCGTCACAGGCTGGCGATGAGGCCTTCCGTGTAACGGCGGGCTTGCGCGTCCGTCTCTTCAATCTGTTCGATGCCGGGACGGGATACGTTTCTGTGTGCGTCCACAGTACGCCGGATCAGTTCAGGGATGTCCAGATAGCGGATCCGTCCCTGCAGGAAGGCGTTGACACAGACTTCATTGGACGCGTTGAATACGCAGGGCAGCGTACCTCCTTCTTTCCCGCAGGCGATAGCGACGGCCAGGGCCGGGAACGTTTCCAGGTCCGGCTCGAGGAAGGTCAGGGGGCTGGCCTTGACCAGATCGAGCTGCCCGTAGGCGCTGGGATAACGGTCCGGGAACGAGAAAGCGTACTGGATGGGCAGCTTCATGTCGGGTATGCCCATCTGCGCGATGACGGCGCCGTCGCAGAACTCCACCAGGGAATGGACGATGCTCTGGGGGTGGATGACGACGTTGATTTTGCTGTAAGGTACATGGAAGAGCCAGTGGGCCTCTATGACTTCCAACCCTTTATTGGCCAGGGTCGAACTGTCGACGGTGACCTTCCTGCCCATGTTCCAGTTCGGATGGTGCAGGCTCTGCTCCACCGTCACATGGGCCAGTTCTTCCCGGCTCATGCCGAGGAAGGGACCGCCGGAAGCGGTCAGGATGATGCGCTTGACTTCGTCATGCGTACCGCTGCGCAGGGACTGGAAAATGGCGCTGTGTTCACTGTCCACAGGCGTCAGGCGGACATGGTTTTCCGCCACGGCTTCCATCACGAGGTGTCCCGCCGCCACCAGGGTTTCCTTATTGGCCAGGGCGATGTCCTTGCCGCTGTTGATGGCGGCGAGGGTGGGACGCAGGCCGGCGTAGCCGACCATGGCGCCGAGCACTGTATCCGTTTCTTCCCAGGTGGCGGCAGCCAGGAGGCCTTCTTCCCCGCTCAGGATTTCTGTCTTCCCATCATATTGCCGTTTCAGTTCCTCTGCCGCGGCAGGATCCGTCAGGACAGCTAGATCCGGCTTGAATTGGCGGATCTGTTCCAGCATCCGGTCCACGTTGCGGTGCGCCGCCAGGGCCCGCACCTTCAACCGGCCCGGATTGGCGGCGGCCACTTCCAGGGTCTGCCGGCCGATGGAACCGGTACTTCCGAGTATCGTGAGGTTCTTCATGTTTCCTCCCAAGGGTGCCGTCAGACACCTAAGAATTTCATGACGTAATACGCGGCCGGTGCCGCAAAGAGCAGGCTGTCCATCCGGTCCAGCACGCCGCCGTGTCCCGGGAAGAAGTTGCCCGAGTCCTTGATCTCAAAGGACCGTTTCAGGATGGATTCCACCAGGTCCCCGACAGGCGCGCAGAAGGCGACGGTCAGGCCCAGCAGGCAGGCTGCGGCAGCCGTCGCGCCCAGCCAGCAGTGCGCCATGGCTGCTGTAATGGCGAAAGACCATACGAACCCGGCTACGGCTCCCTCCATGGACTTTTTAGGACTGACGGAACAGAATTTGTGCTTGCCGAAAGCCATGCCGAAGAAATAGGCGAAGGTGTCGCTGGCCCAGGTACCTAGCAGGACCATCCATACGGCTGCCTCGCCCCTGGCGAAGGGAAGTCCCAGGACGGAGATGCCGGCACCCGGGTATTCACGCAGCAGGATCACATGGGCAAAAAGCAGTCCTGTGTAAAGCAACGCACAGGTTGAAAGGGAGGTATGGGCAGGCCAGTCCGTCTCGCCGTACTGGCAATGGCGGAACAATCCTTCGAAGAGGATGCCCAGGGTGGCGACGGTCAGGATGGGCAGCAGCAGGTCGGGACGTGCGAATCCAGCCGCTGCCTGCATGAGGAACACGGGCAGCGCCGAGGTCAGGATATACATGTCATGTCCCTTGGAGGCCGCCATACGGGCGAATTCACGCCAGCCTGTGACGGCCAGGAGCATGACGGCAGCCATGAAGAGCCAGCCGCCCCTGGTGACGATGAACACGGCGATAGGAATCCCGATGATGGCGGTTAAGATGCGTTTGAACACTTTTGTTTCAATCCTTTGAACAGTTTTAGGTTGAACCTGCGGAAAGGCCGGTCATTTCTGGATCAAGCCGCCGAAACGGCGCTCGCGCTTCTGGAAGGAGGCGATGGCCTCCACCAGCATGGCCGGCGTAAAGTCGGGCCAACAGACCTTGGTGGTCCACATTTCCGCATAGGCAATCTGCCAGAGCAGGAAATTGCTGATCCGCTGGTCGCCGCCGGTGCGGATCAACAGATCGGGGTCCGGCAGACCGCGGGAATACAGATTATCTTCGAATACGGAGGCATCGATGGCATCTGCGGACAGGCTTCCGTCCTGGATGCGCGCGGCGATACCCTTTACGGCATGGAGGATTTCCGCCCTGCCGCCGTAGTTGATGGCTAAGTTTAAGATCAGGCCCGTGTTGTCCTTCGTCACCTCGGTGGCGTAATCCATCTTTTGGCAGATGACGCCGGGCAGCCCCTCGCGGGACCCCATGAAGCGGACCTGCACGTTGTTATCATGGAAGTCCTGGATTTCATTTGTCAGGTAACGGCTCAACAGCTCCATGATGAAATGGATTTCCGTGACGGGCCGTTTCCAGTTTTCCGTTGAAAACGCATAGGCAGTGATGATTTTGACCCCCAGGTCGTTGGCGGCCCGGACAATGGTCTTCAGGGTTTCGGCGCCGGCTTTATGACCGTACGTGCGCACTTTCCCCTGTGCTTTGGCCCAACGCCCGTTGCCATCCATGATGATGGCGATGTGCCGGGGGATGTTGTCTGCCCGGAGGCCGGCCGTATCCACGTCCACCGTGCAGGGCATGGGCTGAATCACATTTCCAAAGGTTTGGTCGAACATAGATGGTCTCCTGTTGCAAGAGAAGGTCCGTAAAAACAAAACGGGCGGCCCTTCCCGCAAGGGAAGGGCGCCTGATTGTTTCAGACCGCGTCAGGTTTAATCCTGGCTGATGGCGCTGACCGGGCAGTTTGCAGCACAAGCGCCGCATTCCACGCAGGTACCGGCGTCAATCTCGTATTTGCCGTTGCCGTCTTCTTTCGGGGCGCCTACGGGGCAGACGCTGGCACAGGTACCGCAGCCTACGCAGGCGTCGGAGTCGATTTTGAATGCCATTTCAGTGAACCTCCCTTCTCTTCTTATACATGACAGTGATGACTGCTTTATGTTGAGGCAGCAGCTGCTGCCGGCCAACATACGCTTTGAGGGTGGTACCGCCGTCTTCCTTGCCATAAGCCGGCGGCACCGTTCTGACTTCATATTCCCAATGCGCCTCACGCAGGGCTTCTTCCGCTTTTTCCAGCGGCAGGGACACTACATCCGGCGCGTCTGTTTCCTTCATAAGCCGGTGCCTCAGACTTCCATGATTTCCTTTTCTTTGGCGGCAATGACTTTGTCGACTTCCTTCATTACCTTGTCCGTCAGTTTCTGGGCCTGGTCCTGCCCGTCTTCGGAATCGTCTTCCGTGATGGTCTTCGCCTTTTCAGCCTTCTTGATGCCTTCGATGATGTCACGGCGCATATTGCGGATGGAGACGCGAGCCTCTTCCGTATGTTTGCGGGCCGTCTTGACGAGCTCCTTGCGGCGCTCTTCCGTCAGCATCGGCATGTTCAGGCGGATGCAGGTCCCGTCGCTGTTCGGGGTCAGACCCAGATCGGAAGCCATGATGGCACGGGACAGTTCCTTAATCATGGTCTTGTCCCACGGCGTGATGACGATCATGCGGGGTTCCGGAACGGTCACGTTGGCAACCTGGTTGATCGGCGTGGGCGCGCCGTAATAGTCCACGGTAACCTTGTTCAACAGTGCCGGAGTGGCACGGCCGGCGCGCAGGCTGGCCAGGTCTTCCTTCAGATGGGAAATGACCTTCTTCATTTTCGCTTCGTTCGCGGTGAGTAAATCCTCTACGACTGACATTATTGTTCGCCTCCTACGGTGGTTCCCACAACGGTTCCCTGAGCGGCTTTCAGGATGTTACCGGGGGTTTCGATGTTGAATACTACAATGGGGATGTCGTTGTCCATGCACAGGGAGATGGCCGTCGAGTCCATTACGTTCAGATGGCGGTTGATGACATCGATGTAATTGAGATGGTCGAATTTCCGGGCATCTTTGTGGACGGCCGGATCGGAATCATACACACCGTCGACGCCGTTCTTTCCCATGAGGATGGCATCGGCCTCAATTTCAGCGGCACGCAGGGCAGCCGTCGTGTCAGTGGAAAAATACGGATTGCCTGTGCCGGCCGCAAAAATGACGACACGTCCTTTTTCCAGGTGCCGGACTGCCCGGCGCCGGATGTAGGGTTCCGCAATCTGCCGCATCTCGATAGCCGTCTGGACACGTGTCGGGACATCGAGCTGCTCCAGGGCGTCCTGCAAGGCCAGGGAATTGATGACCGTCGCCAGCATGCCCATATAGTCGGCCTGCGCACGGTCCATACCCTTGTTGGCGCCCGAAAGGCCACGCCAGATGTTGCCGCCGCCGTTAACGACAGCGACTTCCAGCCCCCGTTCCTGCACTTCCTTGATCTGTCTGGCGATGGAATTGACGGTTTCCGGATTGATGCCGAATCCCTTCGCCCCTGCCAGGGCCTCCCCGCTGAGTTTCAGCACGACACGCCTGTATTTCAATTGATCGGTCACGTTGCCAGCCCTCCTGTTCCTCTTTATCTGTTTCTCTGTATGCTGCCCGCGTTCCGGGACGGAGCCTCCTGCCGGGACACAAGCAATATTGAAGGGCATTGAAGTTCGCCCCTTCATGTTGTGTTTATTATAGCACATCCGCCGCCTCTTGAAAAACTCCGGTGCCCTGAAAAAGCGATAAATTTGAAAAATGTCACAAAGCGCGGTTGAGGCAGGACGGCGTAAAAAAAGAGGACATCGTGCGATGTCCTCCTTCAGGTTTTGTGGATGTACGACGGGAATTACTTCTTGATGAAGGAAGCAACTTCTTCCGCAAAGTTTTCCTGCTTCTTTTCGATGCCTTCACCCAGCTGGAAACGGGCAAAACGGGCAATCTCGGCGTTGTTGGCCTTGAGGAGCTTCGTGATGCTCGTCTTATTGTCGCGGATGTAGATTTGGTCGACGAGGCAGACTTCTTCGTAGTATTTGTTGATGCGGCCCAGGATCATCTTTTCGATGATGCTTTCGGGTTTGCCTTCGTTGCGGGCCTGTTCCGTCAGGACTTCCTTTTCATGTTCCAGTTCGGCGGCGGGCACTTCGGTCCGGCTCAGGTAAGAGGGGTTGGCTGCGGCAACCTGCATGGCGATGTTCTTGCCCAGTTCCGCATCGCCGCCCTTCATGTCGACCAGGACGCCGATTTTGCCGCCGGCATGGATGTAGCTGTAGACTTTGCCTTCCGCACTTTCGAAACGGACGAAACGGCGGACGGAGATGTTTTCACCAATCTTGGCGATGGCTTCGGTAACGACATCCTTGACGGCCTTTTCACCCATCTTGGAAGCCAGCAGGGCTTCCACATCGGCCGGGTTGGTTTCGGCCACATGCCTGGCAATGGAGACGGCCAGTTTCTTGAAGTCGTCGTTGGCGCCTACGAAGTCGGTTTCGCAGTTCACTTCGACGATGACGCCGACTTTGCCGTCTTCGGAGATATAGGAAGCAACCGCACCTTCGGCAGCCACACGGCCGGCCTTCTTGGCAGCCTTGGACAGGCCTTTTTCACGCAGGTAGTCGATAGCCTTCTGCATATCGCCATCGGTGGCAACGAGAGCCTTTTTGCAGTCCATCATGCCGGCGCCGGTACGTTCGCGCAGTTCTTTTACCAATGCAGCAGTAATGTTCATATTGTTTTCTCCTCGAGTTCACTAAACGGTTCAATCAGTTCGGTCCCATCCGTCAGAGGATTGGATTATTCAGCGTCCTTGGCAGCTTCTTCCGCAGGGGCAGTTTCGGTTTCTGCGGTCTGCTGGCCCTGACGGCCTTCCAGGACTGCGTCAGCCATCTTGCTGGACAACAGGCGTACAGCGCGGATGGCGTCGTCGTTGGCAGGAATGACGTAATCGATTTCATCCGGATCGCAGTTCGTGTCAACGGTGGCTACGATGGGGATATGCAGTTTGCGCGCTTCCAGCACGGCGATGTGTTCCTTGCGCGGATCTACGATGAACAGGGCTGCGGGGAGCTTCTTCATGTCCTTGATACCGCCCAGGTTCTTGTTCAGTTTTTCCATTTCATGACGCAGGCCCAATACTTCCTTCTTGGGCAGTACGTCGAACGTGCCGTCCTCTTCCATCTTTTCCAGCTGGCGCAGACGGGCAATCCGTTTCTGGATGGTCTTGAAGTTGGTCAGCATGCCGCCCAGCCAGCGTTCGTTCACATAGAACTGGTTGCAGCGGGCAGCTTCTTCGCGCATCGCTTCCTGTGCCTGCTTCTTGGTGCCGACGAACAGGATGCTGCCGCCGTTCTTGGCGGTTTCACGAACGAAGTTGTAGGCTTCGTCGACCTTCTTCACGGTCTTCTGCAGGTCGATGATGTAGATGCCGTTGCGTTCGGTAAAGATGTACTTCGCCATCTTGGGGTTCCAGCGGCGGGTCTGATGACCGAAATGAACGCCGGCTTCCAGTAACTGTTTCATAGAGATGATTGCCATTTTTACATTCCTCCTGTTTTTTCCTCCGCAGTCCTCGTTTTTGATCGCACCGCGCATGCGGACAGGCGTCAAATCAGGCTGCGTGTGTATTAAACACTTGAAAAATTATAGCATACCGCCTGCCGTTTGGCAAGTATCTGTATACTTTGTAACAAATTTTTCTTCTCGGTCCGTCCGGCTTCCTCAATCCCGGATGTCCAGGGTTGCCAGGATGGCAGCCGCCATATCCTGGGGCGCGATGATATCCTTGTGCAGGACAGGCAGCTGTTCCAGCTTCGTGATTTGGGCAGGCAGCGGCAGCTCCGTCACTTCGTGGAGCGCGTGGGCCGCGGCGAAGGGACTGTCCCCCGTTACCAGGCCGGCCTTGTTCAATCCCTCCAGGACGGACTGGCTGAACTTGTAGGGGCTGGCCGTCGACAGCACGATGCCGTAGCTTTCATCGCTGGAAACCAGACGGTATTTCGCCAGGGCATGCCAGGCGACCGCCGTATGGGGATCCAGCACGTACTGAAAATCATTATACGCGGAGCCGATGGTGTCCAGGGTTTCCTGCTCATCCGCCCAGGAGGCGTAGAACAGGTAGCGGATATCTTCCAGGACCGTGGCCGGAACCTGGTAGGCCCCTTCCGAGTTGAGTGCCTCCATCCATTCCGCCACCTGGGGGCCCTTGCCTCCCGTCAGGTCGAAGAGCAGGCGTTCCAGATTGCTGGAAACGAGAATGTCCATGGACGGCGAAAGGGTCTTGTGCAGGGGCCGGTTGCGGTCATACTTGCCGGTATTGATGAAGTCCGTCAGCACGTTGTTCGTATTGGAGGCGCAGATGAACTTTTTGACGGGCAGCCCCATCTTGCGGGCATAATATCCGGCCAGAATGTCACCGAAGTTGCCTGTGGGAACGCTGAACAGCACGCCTTCCCCCGGTTTGATGCGCTGGGTGGCCACGGCGTCGGAATAGGCTTTGAAATAGTAGACGATCTGCGGTACCAGGCGGCCCCAGTTGATGGAATTGGCCGAAGAGAGGGTCCAGCCGAACCGGCGGAGCCGTTCCGCCAGCCCCCTGTCGTGGAAGATTTCCTTGACGCCGCGCTGGGCGTCGTCAAAGTCGCCTTCGATGCCGAACACCTTCGTGTTTCTGCCGGTCTGGGTGGTCATCTGGAGTTTCTGTACAGGACTGACGCCATCCTCAGGGTAAAAGACGATGACTTCCGTGCCGGGCACATCGGCGAATCCTTCCAGAGCGGCTTTGCCCGTATCGCCCGACGTGGCCGTCAGGATGACGATGCGGCCTTCTTCCCCGGTCTTCTCACGGGCCCGCGTCATCAGGTGCGGCAGAATCTGCAGGGCCATGTCCTTGAAGGCCATGGTCGGGCCATGCCACAATTCCAGGATATCCGCGTTTCCGGCAACTTTTTGCAGCATGACGGGGTCCTTGCCGAACTTTTCCTCGCTGTAGGCGGCCAGGGCGCATTCCATCAGTTCTTCTTCACTATAGTCCGTCAGGAACCGCTGCAGGACCTGTACGGCCGTCACGGCATAAGGCTGTCCGTGCATGGCCAGAATCTCCTCCAGGGAAAAGGCGGGGAAACTCTGGGGCACGAACAGGCCGCCGTCCGGGGCCAGCCCGTTGTAGATGGCATGGGCCGAAGAAACCAGGTCTCCGCCGCCTCTTGTACTTACATATAACATTTGCAACCTCCTGTAACACGACATCATTCCATGGTAAGGGCCGCCAGCACGGCCTTCGTCGCTTTCGCGATGCCGCCGGGCGACGCGATGATCTGCATACCGCGCATTCCGGCGCTGATGGCGATTTCATCAAAAAGCTGGCACGTTTCGTCCAGATAGACGGGATATTCCTTTTTTGCACCCAGGGGAGAACAGCCGCCGCGGATATAGCCGGTCAGGGGCAGCAGCTCCTTCAAATGCACCATTTCACAGCGTTTGTTGCCGCTCACGCGGGCCAGGGCCTTCAGGTCCAGTTCCCCGTTTCCAGGAATGACGGCGAACAGCACGCCGGTCTTGTCGCCCCGTATGCAGAGGGTCTTGAAGGTCTGTTCCGGAAGCATGCCTACTTCGTGCGCCACGTGGACGGCATCCAGGTGTTCCTCGTCCACGGGATAGGTCTGCAGCCGGTACGGTATTCCCAGTTCATCGAGGATCCGCGCCGCATTCGTCTTCTTCGTCTTTTTCATCTTTACGTCGCTGCCCCGCCGAAGCGGAGCGGAGCGGAGCTTACCTCCCTCCCCGGGGATCTTTGGCAAGGTCCCTGTATTTAAATAGTTTACCTTATTTTTCGGAATCTGTGTAGTCCTTTTCCGCAGATGGCCCGCGGCGGGCGGAGACGGTACGGAAACCATGGTAAATTGCGCGTCACTCTGCTATAATCAGATGTAGTGATATATGGCAGAAAGAAAGGATACACCATGCCTCTTAAAATTGCTTGCGGACAAATGGAAGTCATCCCGGGGCGGCCGGACCTGAATACCCGGAAGATGCTGCAGATGATTGAACAGGCCAGGGCGGAACAGGCCGATGTCATCCTGTTTCCGGAAATGGCCATTCCCGGATACCTCATCGGAGACCGCTGGGAGCAGCCGGCTTATCTGGACGACTGCGTGCACTACGGGGAAGAAGTTGTTGCGACTTCCCGGGGCATCACCGTCGTTTTTGGCAACGTGGCCGTGGAAAAGCGGCGCTTCAACCACGACGGACATCCACGCAAATACAATGCCGCCTTTGTTGCTCAGGACGGCAGGCTGCTGCCGGGCATGGCCGGCAAAGACTTCGTCATGAAAGCCGCCCTGCCGAACTACCGGGAATTCGATGATCCCCGCTACTTTACGGCTGCGCCGCAGGAATGCGGTGTGCGGCATCTGAAACTTGCCAAATCCGTTCTGCCGGTGCCCGTCACCATCCGCGGGCAGGAATATCGGTTCGGCATCATGCTGTGCGAAGACGGTTGGACGGAACATTATCCTTTCCATATTCCCCGTCTCCTCGTGGAAAACGGTGCACAAATCCTCTGCAATATCTCCTGCTCCCCCTTTACGCTGGGCAAGAACGGGAAACGGCACCGCGTGTTCGGCAGCCAGGCCGCCGAACTGAAGGTTCCCGTGGTCTACTGCAACAACATCGGCGTGCAGAACAACGGCAAAGATGTGTTCACCTGCGACGGACAAAGCTGCGTGTACGGCCCCAACGGCAGAATCCAGTCGGCCGCCCCCATGTACAGCGAATACCTGCTGACCTTCACCTGGGACGAGGCGACGGACCGCATCCGTGCCGCTTCCTATAAAGATGAAATCGTGACCACCGAGGACGACGAGGCGGAAGTGACCTACAAGGCCCTCCGGTTCGGCCTGGACCGTTTCCTGAAACAGGCCGGGATCAACCGCATGGTGCTGGGCATTTCCGGCGGCATTGATTCCGCTGTGGCCGCCGCCCTTTATGCCGATGTCCTGGGACCGCGCCACGTGCTCTTGATCAACATGCCGAGCCAGTACAACTCGGCCCTGACGAAATCCATGGCCCAGCAGCTGGCCGAAAACATCGGCGCCAACTATACCGTCGTGCCGATTACGGAAAGCATCACCCATACGGTGAACCAGCTCTATTCCCCGATTCACAGTTATGAGTCGAACCGGGACTTCAAGCTGGCCCTGGACGGACTCATGTACCAGAACATCCAGGCCCGGGACCGTGGTTCGCGCCTCCTCGCCGGGTTTGCCGCAGCCTACCGCGGCGGCTTCAGCTGTAACGCCAACAAGGCCGAACTGAGTGTCGGATACGGAACATTCTACGGCGATATCGCCGGCGTCATCGCGCCCCTTGGCGACCTGTGGAAGCACCAGGTCTACGCCCTCGGCCATTATTTGAATGAAACGGTCTATCATAAGGAAGCCATCCCGCGAGCCATCTTCGAAATCCAGCCCAGTGCGGAACTATGCAAGGAACAGACAGTCGGGAACGGCGGCGACCCGCTCCGTTATGAATATCACGATTACCTGCTCCGGGCCTTCGTGGAAAACTGGGACAAGGCTTCCCCCGTCGAAATCCTGGAACATTACATGAATCACGACCTGGACAGCTTCCTGGGCTGCGCGCCGGGGACGACGGACCGGGTCTTCCACAGCAACGCCGACTTCTGCGCTGATCTGGAACGCTGGTACGGCCTGTTCACCGGACTGGCAGTGGCCAAACGCATCCAGGCACCTCCCGTCCTCGCCCTCAGCCGCCGCGCTTACGGCTACGATTACCGCGAGGCCCAGCTGCCTGCCTACCTGCCGCGCCGTTACGGCGAACTGAAGGCGGAGCTGCTGAAGCAGGAACGGCTCTTTTAATCAAAAACGGCCCCGCACGGCAACTGATACTCCCTATCAGGGCCGTGCGGGGCCGTTTTCTGCTTTTTTACCGTATTGTCCACCGGCCGCTGGCGCGGCCGGTGGAGCATGGTTCCTGTTATAAGGTGATTTCCGCGGCTTTCGCCAGCGTCTCCCTCGCTTCGCGGATGATGCGTTCCACGACCTCTTTGCAGGGCAGCACGTCATTCAGGACGGCCAGACTCTCCCCCACCATGATGCTGCCGTTGACCGTGTCGCCATCCTTCATGCCGATGCGGGATGTGCCCGTTCCCAGCTCCATCAGGGTTTCTTTCGGGGCGCCGCCCGTTTCCGCCGCCAGGTATTTCTCCGTAAAGGCGTTCTTCAGGCAGCGCACGCCCATGCCGCGGGAATACCCTGTGACGACATTGTCCGTGTCGACGGCGTGCACAATCATGTCCTTCACGTTTTGATGGACCGGGCATTCCGTCGTAAGCAAAAAGCGCGAACCCATCTGGACACCGTCGGCGCCCATGAGGAGGGCGGCCGCCAGGCCGCGCCCGTCCGCGATGCCGCCGGCTGCCAGGACCGGGATGTCGTAGCGGTCCTGCAGCACGTTCTCCAGGAGGGCCATGGTGGAAATGGTACCAATATGGCCGCCGCCTTCCATCCCTTCGATGACCATGGCATCCACGCCGGCTGCCGCCACGCGCTTTGCCAGTTTCACGTTCGGGACGACGGGGATGATTTTCACGCCGGCTTCATGGAGCGGGTTGATCCAGGGGATGGGGCTGCCGGCCCCGGTCGTGACAAAGGCGACCTTTTCCCGGCAGACGAGGTCCGCCATTTCCTGGACATTGGGTGCCATGAGCATCAGGTTGACGCCGAAGGGTTTGTCCGTCCGGCTTTTGGCCTTGCGGATCTCTGCCTCCACCCAGTCCGTCGTGCGCCCGCCGGAACCGATGATGCCGGCACCGCCCGCATTGGATACGGCGGCGGCCAGCGTACCGTCGGAAGACCAGGCCATACCGCCCTGGATAATGGGGTAACGGATCCCCATGAGTTGCGTGAATCTGTTCTGCATCGTACATACCTCCTGTGTAATCCTGTTGCAAGTATTATAAATCTTCTTTTTCCCTTTTGGGGGACAAGACGTCCAGAATCTGTTCTGCCTGTGCACGGAGCGCCGTCAAAAACGCCTGCTTCGACGGAGCATCGGGAATGTGTCTGCAAGCCGGCTTCCCTTCCCCGACGATACAGAACAGGAACGGGGAAAAGAAAGCCGCCATCGCGGCATAGACGCGCGTCGGGTCATCCGTTTCCAGATAAGCGCGCCAAAAGTCGCGGATCAATTTGAACTTCGGCAATGCCGTCCCCTCGATAATCCGGTCAATGGAAGGCGAAGGCGTGAGCATCTCCCGTACCCAGACATGAATATACCATTCTTCGGAATTACCTATGTTCTCCAGCAAATGGTCCAGCACCGCCAGAATCTTCTCCCGCGGGCTCCATGGTTTTTCGGATAAATCGCGAAGAGACTCGATATCGATAATATGACGGTGGGCGTCTGCCAAGACCGCCTCATAGAGCCCGTCCCGGCTGCCAAAGTGATAATTTACCGCGGCCTGGTTGACTCCGGCAGTCTTGCAGATTTCTTTGGATGTCGCCTTGTAGTAGCCGTTTTGTGCATAGATTTTACCGGCGCACTCAATAATATGTGCCCGTGTTTCCCGCCCGTCGCTGCGCATACTTGTCGCTTTTTCCCGAATCACGGATATCCCCCTTCTCCTGTTGCACGGTACTGTTTTTCCCTCATTATACCACACCCGCTTCTCATGCCAACTTATGCCGGAACATCCATCCTGCCAGCGGCATCGTAATGCAGGCGACCATCAGGAGTGGAACGGCATCGAAGGCGATGGCGGAAAAAGGAGCCCCTTCCAGGTAGATGTGCCGGATGGCATCGATTGCAAAACGGAAGGGATTGACGTACGTCACGTACTGGAGCCAGACAGGCATGTTCCGCACGGGTGTGGCAAAACCGGACAATAAAATCATCGGCATCATACAAGCAAAATTATATACCATGACCTGCTGCATGGTACTGGAAAGGGCCGAAACCGTAAGTCCGATGCCGACGCAGGACACGAGGAACAGCAGGATGAATGTATACAGGAGAAGCACTGACCCGGAAAAAGGGATCTGGAACCAAAACAACGAGAGGAGCAGCATCAGCGTCGCCTGAACCAGGCCGATGCAGACGGGCGGAACGGCCTTTCCAATCAGGATTTCCAAAGGATGGAGCGGCGTCACCAGCAACTGATCGAAGGTCCCGTTCTCCCGCTCGCGCGCCACCGACAATCCGGACAAAAGCAGCACTTGGGTAATCGCCAGCAGAGGGATTAGGGAGGGCAGGAACATCCATTGCGTAATTTCATTCGGATTGTACCAGGTCCGTGTCTGAATCGTCAGAAGCGGGGTTCTGCCAGAAAGTTCCTGGGAATAGGACGCCGCAATTGAAGAAACGTAGTTCTGTGCCAATCCGCTCGTCATGGGATTGCGCCCGTCCGTAATCAACTGTACGGTTCCTGTTTCCCCGCGGCTGATGCGGTCTGCAAAATCCCGGGAAATGCGGACAACCGCCATAACCTGTCCCGAATCGATGGGAGGCGCCATTTCCGCACTGCCGGAAAGGGTCTGTACCCGCTGGAAAATGCCGCTTCCTTCCAGATGGGCCACGAAGGACCGGGAATAGATACTTTTGCTCTCGTCATAGAGGGCATACGGAACCTCTGCCAAATTATAGGTTGCGGCATACCCGAACAGAAATCCCTGAAGGATGCAGGGCACAATCAACACGACCCGGCTGGCAGGATCCTTCAAAGTAGCCAGAAATTCCTTTTGCAACATGGCGCCGATGGCTTGCAGGCGCCGGTAGAATTCTTTCATGATTCTTCCTTTCCAATCGGATCAAGAGAGGCGTTTTTGCGCCAGCCGCAGGGAAAGCGCAAGAAAGAACAGGGCATACGCCGCGAGGATCGTCCCGTTGCGGGCAAGGAGGAACCAGTTGTTTCCCGCGAGAAAAATCGTCTTGACGAACTCCATATAGTAAGTGGCCGGCAGCAGGTGTCCCACGACACGGATTGCCGCCGGCACACTGTGGAGGTCGAAGACAAACCCGCTGAACATCACCGTCGGCAGCAGACTGACAAACAGCGCCAGTTGGCACGCGAGGAACTGTTTTTTGACGATTGAGGAAATCGTCAGGCCGAGACAGACGGAGACAATGATATATTCCGCCGAGCAAATGGCCAGGGCCAGACAGGACCCGTGGAAAGGCAGCTGGTACCCGAAGACGGCCAGAAGCACACAAAGGACGAACCCTGCCGATGCCACGAGGAAATAAGGGACAAGTTTGGAAATAAGCAGCTCCATGGGTCTCATCGGCGTGACAAACAACGATTCCAAAGTTCCCCGTTCCCATTCACGGGCCATGACAAGGGCCGTCAAAAACACTCCCACCAGTGTCATGACAATGACAATCAACCCCGGTACGAAGAGGTAGGTGCTGGAATTGGCGTCGTTAAACCACTGCCGTCCCACCACAGAGATGCTCCCGGCCGTACCGGAGACACCGGTGCGCTGCCCGTAGGACTGCATCCAGCCCTGTAGTCCTGCTGTCAAGTAACCTCTGACCGTCGTGGCGGTTGTCGTATTCACACCGTTCAGGATGACCTGCAGCCGGGCATTTCCCCGTGCCACACGAGAGGAAAAATCAGAGGGAATGCAGACGATTCCGTCTGCCTGCTGGGCGGACATCAGCTGCTCCGCCTCCTGCATGGATGTCACATAACGGGGTTCGAAATACGCCGATCCTTCTAAAAAGGAGACAGCATCGCGGGCGAGCGGCGACGAGTCCTCCAATACGACTGCGATGGGAACATCCGTAACATCCAGCGACATCCCCGAGGCAACCAGGGTGATCAACACCAGCGGCAGGACAATCCCAATCAGCACCGTGCTCTTGTCACGCACAATCTGGCAGAACTCCTTATACATCAATGCCTGAATACGGCGGATGCTCTCCCTCATACAGGATTCGCCTTCCTTTCTGCACGTTTTTTCTCGACGATATGGATAAAGGCATGATTCATGTCCTCTGCCTCTCCCTGCTCCATAATGGCCGCCGGGGTCCCGAGGGCTATCGTCTGTCCCTGGTCCTGAATCATGATGCGGTCACAATAGGCGGCTTCCTCCATAAAATGTGTCGTAATGACGATTGTCGTGCCGGCGGCGGCGAGATTGGTAATGCGGTGCCAGAAAGAACGGCGCGCCAGGGGATCAATGCCACTCGTCGCTTCGTCCAGGAAAAGGATTTTCGGTTTGTGGAGGAGCGCCGCCGCCATGGACAGGCGCTGTTTGTAGCCGAGCGGCAAGGATCCGGCCAGCGTATCCGCCACATCCAGCAAATGGAATTCCTCCAAGACTTCGGAAATCCGTTCCGTCCGCGCTTGCCGGAGCAAGCCGTAGACGCCGCCGAAAAACTCAAGGTTTTCGCGCACGGAGAGCATGGTGTACAAAGAGAATTTCTGGGCCACATATCCGATATTCCGGCGCGCCTCGGCCGGGGACCGGCGCAAGTCCTGGCCAGCGACAAAAAGTGTGCCGCTCGTTGCAGGAAGGAGCCCGCAAAGCATGCGGAACGTTGTCGTCTTTCCGGCCCCGTTAGGTCCCAGAAGCCCGAAGATTTCCCCATCCTGTACGGAGAACGACGTCCGGTCCACGGCGGTAAAGTCCCCGAAGCGCCGTACCAGCTCCCGGACCTCAATGACGGTCTTGCCCCCGCCGGAAGGACTTCCTACCGTCCAGTCCGGAGGAGGCAGGGGCGTTTCCCGGGAAGAAGCAGTGCGGGAAGCTTGGTGCAGGCAAATCATAAAGCTGTCTTCCAGGCGGGGAGCCACCGGCGTAAAGGAGAGAGGGATACCGGGAAGGGCTGTTTCCAGCTGCCGGGGATTCCCTCCTGCCCGCAGCGTCAGCCGGACCTGCCGTCCGTCCGGCACCGCGTCCAATATCTGTTCATTACTGAGGAACAGGGCCTGCAGCATCCGGGCCGAAATTCCGGCGGTAGGAACAAGGCTGAAACAGCGGGAGACCGCTTTGTCTGTCACTTCCTGCGGTGTCCCGCTGGCCAGAATCCGTCCCTGATCGATAATATAGACAAAATCCGCCTGCTCGGCCTCTTCCATATACCCCGTACTCACCAAGACGGTCATTCCTTCGTCTTTAACGACCGTGTCGATAATTTCCCAAACCTCCCGGCGGGACAAGGGATCGACCCCCACCGTCGGTTCATCCAGCAGGAGCAGCGGCGGCATACGAAGCAACGTACAGGCCAGTCCCAGTTTCTGTTTCATACCCCCGGAGAGACGCCCGGCCAGGCGCCCTGTAAAAGGAGCCAGTCCCGTCAGGGTCAGCAGATGGCGGATGCGTTCTTCCCGCACCTCCTTCGGAACGGCAAGCAAATCCGCATAGAGATTCATGTTTTCCTGGACTGACAGATCCTCATATAGCCCGAACCGCTGCGGCATGTACCCTACTTTGGCTTGAATCCGTCCGGCATCCGTCTCCACAGCAAGTCCGAGGACGTCCATCGTTCCTTCCGAAGGGGAAAACAGCCCGCAGGCAAGACGCAGGAACGTCGTTTTCCCAGCGCCGTCCGGCCCGATCAGGGCCACCTTTTTTCCATAGGGAACGCAAAGATCCACCCCCGTCAGGGCGGTAACGGCCGTTCCTTTCTGGTTGGAAAAGGTCTTCCCAATACGGACAGACTGCAAGGCCATTGTCTGCGTCCCCTTTTCTCCATGCTGCCGCTGTCCTGCCGCCGCATCCATCACACTGCTCCCTTCAGAAACCATGAGACACCCATCCTCTTTTCCAGCATCCTGTCTGTTTTCCCGCTAAGCCCTCTGCCTTCAGAACCCCGGACCTTCCTCTTTAAAAGGAAACCGTGGCCGGCATCCCCAGTCGTAACACATCGTCCGGATCCTCGACCAGGACGCGCACTTCGTAAAGGAGGGCTGTCCGCAACTCCTCCGTTTGTACGCTTTTCGGGGTAAATTCCGCCGTTCCGGAAATAAACCCGACGGTTCCCGGCAGGGTCTTGCCCAAACTGTCAATCTTCACCTGGGCCTTCTTTCCCGCATGCAGTTCCCCTAAGCGGGTTTCCGGCACATAGACGCGGATCCATTTTTTTGTATCGATACTCAGCAGATAGACCGGCTTGCTTGGAGAAGCCATATCGCCCACTTCCAGAAGACGGGACCGGATGACCCCGTCCTGCGGAGCTGTCAGCGTCGCCTGGGTCAAGTCATATTCGTAGGTTTTCAACTGCTCTTTCAAACTGTCCAGTGTCGCCTGCTGGGCTTCAATGTCTTCGGCACGACTGCCGTTTACGGCCTTGTCCCTCGTTGCTTCGGCATTCTGGAGGGACGCCGCCGCCGCTTTGAAGGATGCCGCCGCGTCGTCCCTTGTCTGTTGGCTGACGGCACCGCTTGCAAAAAGGCTTTCCATCCGGTGGTACGTTTTCGCCGTATTGTCCGCCTGCGCCTGTGCCACTCTCACCGCCGACTGCACCTCGTCAATTTCTTCCGGCCGGGATCCTGTGACGGCCTTGTCCAACAGCGCCTGCTGCACCCGTATATCTGCCTTGCATTTGGCAATCGCCAGCTCCAGTGTCTTCGTATTCAGGCGGGCCAGCACATCGCCCTTTTTGACACGTCTGCCTTCTTCTGCCCGCAATTCCTGAATGCGCTCGCTGGCATTGAATGCCAGCTGTGCCTCGCGAAGATCCACGTTACCATACAGAATCAACGGTTGCACACGTGTGCTGTGCCGGTACCAAAGGGTTCCACCTGCCACGACAGCCAAAATTAGGATTGCAAGAAGCACGACCTGCCTTTTTCGTCCTTCCATTTCGAACCTCCTCCCAGTCCTTCGAAATACTTTCATGGCGTTATTATATCAAATCCATATTTGAATTTCAACTATAGTTTATTTCGCACCGATGTACACATTTCATCATGACAAAATCCGCCTTGGTGGACCGGCAGATTGCCATGAAAAAGAAACAGCCTGGAAGAATACGTTCCAGGCTGTTTCTTTCCTGCATCACTGCATGGTTCCGGTTATGGAAATGCTGTTTCAAGTGCCTTGGTTCTGTTACAAAAAAATCCGTCTAACGCTTCAACTCATCCAGTATGAGGACTTGACCGGAGAAAAAAAGCCTTTGTGGGCCGCCTCCTGGTCAAAGGTATTTCCTGCCCCTATTTTTTTCTCTTGGAAAGGGCCAGTTTCTTTTCTTCTTCAGAAATGGTTAAAAAAGCAGCAACATCAAGATTTAGCGCGTTGGCAATATCAATCAGCGTGGCAAGTGGCGCAATATTATCGTACTGTCCTTCTTCAATCCGCTGGATTGTGCTGACGCTGAAGTTGGTAAGGGCCGCCAACTCCTTTTGAGTTTTTCCACATAAGGTCCGGTAATACCGGATTTTGGCACCTAAGACAGTTGAAATCAGTATTCTATCATTACGCACAATTCAAGCATCCCCTTTCTTTGCCCTTCCCCTTGCTGAGGCTGCAGAAAAGTTTATTTTGCTGTTTCTTGAAAATAGACTTGATACTGAAAAAATGAATACTTTAAGTTGAATAGTTACAACTTTCTCTTCCAATCTTTCTTGTCCCTTACAATTTTATTCTTGTTTGATTAAAAAGCCAATGAGGCTTCCTCAAAGACCTCAAAACAAGAAGAATTTTATACAGTTTACGCTGATTGGGAAGCTTGTTCTTTTTTCTGTTAATTTTTACAATGTCATCATCAATAAAGGATCCTTTCTAAAATATCTGAATCATTGACTGCAAACCATTCCAAGCCGGTAATTATGCCTACAGGGTCACAGGACTGTTTTTATTTGATTGCATTCAGTTGCTGTAAAAGGGGGAAATTATGAGAATGCATAAAGTCATTAAGCTTTTCCACAGTACGAATGAATCCGTCAACAGGAAAAGAAAAACCGCCGTTCTGGCGGCTGGGGTGCTGGCAGCCCTTCTTTTTTCATCAATAACGGGCGGGATTCCTGCTGCAGAAGCCCAGGGAAGTACAGTGGCCGGAAGCAGTATCTCTCTGGGCGATAATTCTGTCGTTACGAACGAAAACGGAGGACAGAAAGGCTATCTTGCTGATAAAAAGACCGATTCCCAAAAAGAGAGCACCTGGACATCCACTAGTGGAGATATTTCCATCGGCGACCCGGAACACGATGTCACCCGGCAGATTACAGGTGTCGCAGCGGGATCGTCTGATACGGACGCAGCTAACGTGGCCCAAGTAAAAGCCGCGGCCCACGTGGAAGTCGGTAAGGATGACAGCGGCCACACGACTCTGACGTTCAGCGATAACACTACGGTCACGCTGGCAGGCGAAAAGGGTGACAAGGGTGATAAGGGGGACAAGGGAGATAAAGGGGATCCCGGCGAAAAAGGCGAACGCGGTGCTGCCGGCCCCCCTGGCCCTGCAGGGACACCCGGCAAGTCCATCAAAGCCGGAACATATCAGGTAAACTATTCAAATGGCGATGGAACTGTTACCATGGAAGTCATTGACTACCGAGGCACCAACCAGGGCTATGTGACAATCGAAGGCATCAAAAATGGCGGTGAATCCGGTTCGACCACATTAGTCGAAGCAGGCAATACGAATCTCCTTGTTGAAGACAACGGGACAAACGGCAATCACGACTACACCATTTCCCTGAGCGATACACTGGCCAATCTCACAAGCGTGACCACACAGACCTTGAATGCCGATGCTATCCAAGCTGGTGACACAAAAATCACTTCCGATGGCATAGTCATCCAAAATGGACCGTCTGTCACAAAGAACGGTATCGATGCAGGGGGCACCAAAATCACCGGAATTGCCCCCGGTGACATCAGCCGTTCCAGTATGGATGCGGTCAACGGCAGCCAACTCTGGGAAACCAACCAGAACATTGAACACCTGGCGGGCGACATCAGTAACCTGAATACCCGGGTCAACCGGGTTGGTGCCAGTGCGGCCGCACTGGCAGCCCTTCATCCTCAGGATTTTGATCCCGATGATAAATGGGACTTTGCCGCCGGATACGGCAATTACAAAGATGCTAACTCCGTTGCAGTAGGTGCTTTCTACAGACCGACAGAAGACGTGCTCCTTTCTGTTGGTGGCAGTTTCAGCGGCGGTGAAAAAATGGTCAATGCCGGTGTAACGTTCAAGCTGGGGCAACGCAATGCCGTTTCGCGCAGTCGCGTTTCTCTGGCCGGGGATATGCTGGACATGAAAGCAGAAATCAATATGCTGAAGCAGAAGCTGGCGGCCAGTGAGGCTGCCGGTACCGTAAAGCGTCCTACAGCTTCAGGCGACCGCATATTCCCCGACGTACCTGAAAACCACTGGGCCTACGACTATGTGAAAGAATTGGCCCGGCAGGGGTACTTGGAAGGGTATCCGGACGGCACATTCCAAGGCGACCGGGATATGACGCGCTATGAGTATGCGGCTGTCATCTATCGGGCCCTGCAGAATGGAGCCCTGGTCAATGGAAAGATGATTCAATCCATCCACGAATTCAGTTCCGAGCTGGCCGATGCCCAGGCAGCAGACCGGTTCCGGGTGGACCGGGTATCAGGAAAGGACAATGACCGCCGCAAGATAGAACGAATCCGTGTCAACGACAAGGATGATGAATCTGGCCACGTATACCGTGACACTTACGGTTCACATATTGTAAAAAAACAGCTCCCCTCGTGATGACTTGGTATTTCTGCCCATGGACGTTTCCCTAAAACTCATCTGTGGATGTTATCCATGTCCACTTTTCCACAAAAACGGGGTGAGGAAAGGCTTCGCCTTCCTCACCCCGATATTCATTATAGAATCAATTTTTAGCGGGATTTACAATTGTCTATAAAACCATGAACAGCGTCCCTGCCCCGATCAAGACGCAGCCAATCAGGCTTTTTATCGTGAACTGCTCATGGAGGAACACAAAGGCAAGCACCAGTGTGATGATCACGCTCAACTTATCGACGGGCACTACCTTGGATGCCTCCCCGATCTGCAGTGCCTTATAATAGCAGAGCCACGACGCACCGGTGGCAAGTCCCGACAAGGTCAGAAAAATCCAGCTGGTCCGGCTGATGGACGACAAGCCTCCTTGTGTATTCGTCAGGAACACCATGCCCCATGCCATCACCACAACGACCATGGTTCGTATTGCCGTTGCCAGATTGGAATTGACGCCTTCAATTCCGATTTTCGCCAATATGGATGTCAGCGCGGCAAACACCGCGGACCCCAATGCAAACCAAAACCACATACCATTGCACCCCCGTTTTCACCTGACACCATCTTATGTGCCGACTGTTCTTTTCTTAGTCCTGTAAATTTGCCAAATTCAAAGCAGACCCCTTATTCTTTTCAGCATAACAGATTGACGATGTTTATTCAAGAGGTATGGATAAAAGACGCTATAGTCCGTATCCTTATCCAGGATAAGCCCTGTAAAGAACCGGACGCACGGAGCTGCAGCATCCAAGGCCGGACAAAATCATTGAGTATCGTTGCCGATTTCCTCCCGACTGGTAGCCGCAGAGGGTGAAAAGGAAAACAATGGTCACTTTTGTCAGGACGGTATATTATGCCACACATCAGAAATCAGGACTGGAAACCAGGGTTCTGCCTGTTGGCTTCAATGATTTCAGCCAATGTTACATGGGAATTCCGATACCGGGCATTGGGGTTTTTTTCAGGGAACGTGAACTGTATGGCTCTTTGCGGACAGGCATGGATACATGCCAGACAAGCAACACAATGCGTCATTTCCTGTTTTGCTTTTCCTCCTGATAAAACAAAACAGCCGCGAGGACAAATCTTCACGCATATGCCACACCCGACACAGGCATCGGTCACTTGATACATAGCCCGTCCCTTTTTTCGGAAATCTTCTTCCGGATCCAGTTTAAAGGGCGCTTCAAGAAACTTCTTATGGTATTCTATATCCCATGCTGTCGGTTGCGCAATGAATTGCTTGTGAGCAGCGATGTCTGCCTTGATAGCTGCCAGATGCTCATCGACCTTCTTTTCCGGGTCAATAGCCAGCTCATGCTCAATATCGAAGGCCGGCAAAGCATTATCAACTATCTTCAGTACATTGATATACTGGGCATCCATCCCCATTTCATGAAGGAATGCTGCCAATCGGGTCGAAGCGCCACCCTGACAGAACCCATACGTTAAAATGACGTAGAAATACTCCGTCTCAAATGTCGTATGTTGTAAAAATTCCCGTACGTTGCTGGGAATATCATGACCAAAAATCGGGCACACAATACCAATAGACGAAGCTTTGAAATGCTGTCCTGCCGGAACCTGTGGTATGCTGATCCGTTTCCCGTCCAGTTCCTTAGCCACATAAAGGCAATTGCCTGTAGCCGTAAAGTAAAAAACCATATATGTCACTCCTCGTAATACATATACAAGAAAAATTCGGATTATATCGTATATACCAAAGCCTTATTTTTTCGTTCACACTATACGATGGTGGTTCTTCCGGTATTCGGACAGGCTCTGGCCCGTCCACAGGGAAAACGCACGCTGAAACGAATTGCTTTCCTGATAATCGAGCAGATAGGCAATATCGTCAATGGTCAGCGTCGTGTTCTGGAGATAGTGCTTGGCCAGCAGTTCACGGGTGTGATTGAGTTGCTGCTGGAAGGTCGTATGTTCCGCACTCAGCTTGCGCTGCAGGGTGCGTTTGCTCAGCCCCAGTTTGCCGGCGGCAGCCTCGATGCTGCTGTTGCCGCCGGGCAGCAGCTCGGTCAAGGCACTGCGCACACGCACCGCAAAGGAATCATCAATGTCCATTTCGGACAAGCGGCGTGACAGCTCCGGCTGCAGATACTCCCACATGGCTTCATTGCGCGTAACGAAGGGCAGCTCCATATCGGAGCGCCGGAATACCAGGGTATTCCCATCGCCTTTCGTCAGTGTTACGCCCAGAAAATCCTCAATCTCCCGTCCGGCGGGGAGTTCCGTCATGGTGACCGCCAGGGGGATCAGTTCTGATTGGGTTCCCCGGCGCAGCAGGTTCACGAGAAATACAGACTCTACCTGGACCAGGAACGGCGGCAGCTCCCGATGGCCCTCGGCCATCTGCATGGTCAGAGACACTGTGTCCGCATGGCGGGTCACGTGGAAGGCCAGCGGCCCGATGAGTTTCTTGTAACGGGCCAGCCGTTCGAGACAGGTCTGACCATCTTGGCTGCAATATGCTGCAAATATGGGCGGAGAGAAGGTCTGCAGTTCTTCAGCCGTTCCCATGGCGACGATGGTTTCCGTATCTGCAATCTGCGCCCCGACCTCCGTCATGAAGGCAAAATAGTTCTCTGTCGTCATCATCGGCCGGGGGCGCCGGAACAGGTCTTCCGGCTGCCGGGTCCTGCACAGGGCGGAACCCACATTGATGCCGAAGGAAGACAGGAAACAGTCATAATTTCCCTCGAGGATGAAATTTTTCATACCTGATTGCCTGCCTGTTTTTGCATGGAAAAAACCTGATTCATCATAGTCGACACCTTTATTCTTATTTCTTTGATTCCTTCAAATATTTCTTGAAAAAAGCATCCAGCCGCTCGATGGCTTGATCCACATAAGGCTCTTTATAGTAGAGCTCGATGTGCGTAGAGCCTTTTACCCAGAAGAGTTCCTTCGGGCCGATGGCTTGGGCGACGGCTTCCTCAGCAAAATACTTCGTGCCGGCCTCCGTGCCGGCAACGGCCAGCAGGGGGCGCTGCCCCAGCAGCTCCACATGCTCCAGTGCCGTAAAAGCGATGAGGCGGTCGACATGGGACAGGATCATCTTGTTTACCGACCGGGGATGGCGGGCCGGGGATGTACGATAATATTCATAGCCTTCCCACCAGTCGCGGGCCTTGCCGGCCAGCTCGGCTTCAGAATCCGCCACATAACCCATATAGGCGACGGGAGCTCCCTGGGCGGCCTCACGGGTGCGCTGTGCGGCAATCTGCGCCAGAAAACCCTGCAATTCTTCGGGCTTCATGGTGCGCCCCAGACCGTTACGGAACATATCCCCCAAATCCGCCATGCTGACGGTAGCAATGGCTTTCATGCGGGTATCCGTTCCGGCTGCCTTGATGACGTAGCCGCCGGCAGCACACATGCCGAGGATGCCGATGGCATCTGCCTCTACATCAGCTCGCGTGGACAGATAGTCAACGGCACAACGGAAATCTTCGACGCGCATGCCGGGATCTTCGAGATACCGCGGCTCACCGCCGCTTTCACCCTGATAGGCCGCATCAAAAGCCAGCGTCAGGAATCCCCGTTCTGCCAGCTTCACCGCATATACGCTGGCGGTCTGCTCCTTCACGCCTCCCGCCGGATGACCCACGATGATGGCCGGATAGCCGGATTGCTGCAGCTTCTTGTCCGACGGTTTGAATATCAGTCCGGCCAGGGTGATCCCCTGGTTCTTGAATTCAACTTTTTCTATCGTGACGGCGGCGGTCCGAATCACATCTTGGTAATAATACATTTCATGTCCTCCTTGATATCCGGTTGTTTGTCTTTCGATAACTACATTATAAGGGAATATCGCCGGTAAATGAATAGCAATCTGCGCCATTTTTTCATCTATTCGTGCCAGTCCTGGGCATAACCGTGTATACTCAAAAACTCCGCAACCAGACAGCCGGGGAGCTTCTGCTTTCCATATGGCACAGATTGCGGCGTACCGGGAGCCGGAGAATTCGGATAAAACCAATCCTTTAATAAAAGGAAACCGGCGGTTTAGATGATTGATTTCCAAACCACCGGTTCGATAAAGATTTGACCCAATTACTCTTTTACGGAAATTTAAACCATAAATGCCATAAGGACCAGAATGATGCCTCTTTCTTTATATTCCGGACAGAGGACAACAGGCACAGTCCACCGACATGCGGGGAAAGAATTGAAATGAACAGAATCATTCCTCCAGAGTCGAACACAATGTATTCTGTTGATGCTTTCCCTCTTTTGCAGGAACGTACAACGTCCGGTCCGCCAGGTCATCCCTGGGTCCCCCGCATTGCCTTAACAATGATTCTTCATCTTTGTTTGCTTGTCAGATGCTGCCGTACCCCATATCCTTTTTCCCGGAATTTCCGTCCCCCTTCAGAAAAAATCCAAAAGACCCCGTCCCGCCAAGTGTATTCCAGTACCGTAGCTCTTGTAAAAGACCGGCATGCCGTTGCCAGCACACACAGACGGTGGCTCCCCAGATACTGCTCCAAGTCTTTCCGGATATCTTCCGGAGGCATCTTTTTCTCCCCGGCATCCACCTGTTCCCAAAAAACCGCAGCTTCTCTGTACTCTTGTTTGCTGTCCATATCGTCACCTCATGGATCCGATGTCTTCAACGGATCCGTAGGGGCCTCACGCCGAAGGTCCGCCTTCGCCAACTGACGATAAATCCGTTTCATTCAAGGGGCCTGCCGTCAGGCCGCCTATTTTTTCAGTATCCTGATTGCAGAATTTTTTACTATTCCAGTGGCTCCTGACTTCCGACTTCTGACTCTCTGACCCCGTCATCCCATCACTCTCAGTCCCACAATCCCCAGGGTGATATGGCATAGGATGTACCCAAAGGCAAACGCTTCAGGGCCAGAGACAGGGAAGAAAAAGCTGCCAATCATCCCTGCGATGGTAATGACAGAGGGAATCAGCTGGCTGAACCCGCTTCATAAGGTGTTTTAAAAGTAAAATAGTTCATCAGGCAGACTCCTAATGATGTGACCCCAAAAAGTTAGACCTTAGTAACGAGATGGTTTTTACTGTCTCGTTACTTTTTTATGCTGCCTGCAAGGAAAGCCTATATTGAACAG
>ONEW01000007.1 GCA_900316935.1 uncultured Selenomonadales bacterium | reverse complement strand
CTAACAAGTTTGCTCACTTATTATGGTAATCCATTTTGGTATGAGGTGGGTCATTTTTTTCCGGCCCTTTGGGTCAATTATAGTCCGGCCTTAACAACTGGGACAAAGCTAGGAAAATTTGCCCGGCCTGCCACCCTGAATTTAAGCAGGAATAAACAGAGGAAGCCGTACTTATCAAAGTCACCGTTTTTGACAACAAAAAGCCGGAAATCCAGCAGAAATTGTCAAATTGACAAGAAACATCTACGAACCGGTATGCTCGCATGCGCGGGGTTGATTGCAATTCATTTTAGTTCGATAACAAATTCTATGTTCTGATGCGTTAGCACGATGATGGGGATGTTCGAGTGAAGAAGAAGCTGACAGAAGGCGTTCGGGTTTGTTTGGGAAGACGAATGTTGTGGAAGTCCATAACTAATGCGAAAAGCGCCCTGAGAGAGGCGCTTTTTGCATTTGAAAGCCAATCCTGTGGTATAATTAACTTATATATTGGAGAGTGGTTTGCATGGCAAGGAACGTGGCCGTGTTTACAGATTCCGAGCACAGAAAAGGAATGCGTGAAAATGAAAATCAAGCAAACGGAAGTAAGAGGTAGCTGCCAGTGAAGAGTTTGATTGATATAACGAGCAGTCCCGTGGCAGGCTTGTTAGATTTACTTTTACAGGATAAATCGACAAAAAGGAATATTATTTGGGCCACTGACTCCTATGAGGCGTTGGGTGAAGGCTTTAAGGACAAAGAGGCTATCACACGCGGCCGACTTCTGCTGCATGCAGATTTGATTCGACCACGCATTCAAAAATCATTAGAAACCCAACAGGAACGGACCCGTAAAAAAGCGGAAGTGTTCACTCCTGCTTGGTTGTGTAATAAGATGAACAATAACTGTGATGAAGTTTGGTTTGGAAGAAAAAATGTGTTCAACATTGAAAAACCGGACCATACTTGGGATGTTGTGGAGGACACGATTAAATTTCCGGAGGGAAAGAATTGGAAGCAATATGTGGATTCACGGCGACTTGAAATTACCTGTGGTGAAGCCCCCTATTTGGTTTCGCGGTACGATGTTTCGACGGGTGAAATGATTCTTCCGCTTAAACGTCGTATCGGGCAGCTTGATCGGAAACTCCGAATCGTTGATGAAAATGTAGATGGTTATGAAGAATGGATAAAATGGACCATTCGGGCATTTGAATCTTCCTATGGTTTTGAATACCAAGGGGACAGCCTGCTGATTGGTAGAATCAACCTGCTCTTGACGTTTGTGGATTGTTATCGAAACCACTGGAACAAGGAACCGGATTTTGAACTGTTACAAAAATTAAGCAACAAAATAGCCTGGAATCTATGGCAGATGGATGGCATGAAGGATACAGTTCCTCTTGGTAAGCCGCATAAGGAGTACGAGCAGTTGTCACTGTTTAAAATGGAACCGACGCTCATGCTTACTGATGAAGAAAGAGATGCAACGCCCTGTAAAATTTATGATTGGCGGCGGGACCGTTCCATTTTGTTTAAAACCATAAAGGAGTATTAACAATGGGAAAAAAGTTATTTGATTTTGTCATTGGAAATCCACCATACCAACAAGAAGCTAAGGATAGCAAACCTAAGAGTAACGGTCAAAAACCGATGACCAATATTTTTCAGTATTTTCAAGAAGCAGCAGATAAAATCACAAATAAATCTTCTGTCCTTATATATCCTGGAGGGAGATGGATTCATCAATCTGGGAAAGGAATGAAAGTATTTGGGAAAAAACAAATTAACGACAAAAACCTTTCTGTAATCGAATTTTATCCAGATGCAAGCGAGTTATTTGGTAACGCCGCAAGTTTATCAGATGGTCTTACTATTGTGACTAAAAATTTTAATAAAACTAATACCGGATTTACTTATATATATTCTAACAAAGACGAAAAATTTAGCATTCATGAAGAAAATCCAGGGGATAAATTAATTCCACTTGACCCTCATGATTTACCAATTGAAGAAAAAATAGACAAGATAGTGAAAGAAAAACGGTGGAGTTTCCTTCATGAAGCTATTCTTCCGCGTTCTCTTTTCCCAATTGATAGTAATTTTGTTGAAGAAAATCCAGATAAAGTTGTAAAATATGATGAGTCATTAAAAAATGTAGATTATACAAAAAAAGTAAAACTTTTTACAAATGATAAAGCTGGAAAATCAGGAAGGGCTACTTGGTTCATTGCTAATAGGGAGATTATAACCAAGAATGAAAACTATATATCGGAATGGCAAGTAGTTGTTTCCAGTGCCAATGCGGGAGGACAAAAAAGAGACAATCAATTAGAAATAATAGATAATTATTCGGCGTTTGGACGCTCTCGATTAGCATTAAGATCTTTTCATACAAAAAAAGAAGCACAAAATTTTTATAAATATGTAAAATCATATTTTATAAGATATGCTTTTTTGCTCACAGATGAAGCATTAACTTCCTTAGGGAAAGAAGTCCCAGATATAGGAGATTATACCGACAATAATGGTGTTTTAGATTTTTCTAAAAATATAGACGATCAACTGTGTGAAATATTTCGCATTAGTAGTGATGAATTCATATATATGAAAAAACGCGTAGATAACTTGAGGGGAGATAAATAATTATGCCAATCAAGATTCAAACGACTGTAAAAATTATTCCTCAATGTTATGCTTATACTACTCCGGGAATTCCTGCACATGATGGTTGGACAAAAATTGGCTTTACGGAACGTGATGTAGAGACGCGGATCAAAGAACAGCTCCATACGGCTGGAATTCCCCATAAAACCTGGTGGCATATGCGGGCTGCCTATATGACGGAACCGTATGGAACATTTACAGACAAGGACTTTCACGCCTATTTAAAAAAACTGGGCGTTGCTCGTCAGAAAGGGACGGAATGGTTTCAGATTTCGCCGAATCAGTCAAAGCGTGACTTTATTGAGTTTGCTCAAAATCACGGAGTCCCTGAGGCAGGAAATACGGAAAAACCGGCTATTCCTTACGTGTTGCGGGAAGAACAGAATCAGGCTGTGGAAATGACCCTGGCCTATTTCCATTCTCACAAAAACGGGGAATTTTTGTGGAATGCCAAACCCCGCTTTGGCAAGACCCTTTCGGCCTATGATCTGTGCAAAAGGATGGGGGCTGTCAATGTCCTGATTGTGACGAATCGTCCGGCTATTGCCAATTCCTGGTATTCCGATTATGAAACATTCTTTGGACCGCAGTCCGGGTGTTTGTTTGTCAGCAACGTGGACGGAATCAAGGATAAAAAGTATGTCTATAGCCGGGAGGCTTATCTAGAGAAACTGCAGGAGTCTGGTGATGAAATTCAAGGCTGTATTGAATTTGTCAGTCTGCAGGATTTGAAGGGTTCCATCTACTTTGGCGGTCAGTATGACAAGCTGGCGGAAGTGAGCGCTGAACACGGCATGGACTGGGATATCCTCATCATCGACGAGGCTCATGAGGGGGTGGATACATACAAGACGGACGTAGCCTTCAATCATATCCGTCGCAAGTTCACGCTGCATTTGTCGGGCACGCCTTTCAAGGCCCTTGCGAATGACAAGTTTCCGGAAGAGGCCATCTTTAACTGGACCTACGCGGATGAACAGAAGAAAAAGCGGGACTGGGATGTTTCCAGCGAAATAGAAAATCCGTATGAGAATCTGCCTCGTCTGAATCTTTTTACATATCAGATGTCGGAAATCGTGCTGGATAAGGTAAGCCGCGGGATTGAATTGGCAGACCATGACGTCGAGGAATATGCGTTTGATTTGAATGAGTTTTTTTTGACGAATGAATCTGGGAAATTTATTCATGACGAGGATGTTAATAAATTCCTCGATGCCCTGACATGGCAGGAAAAATTCCCGTTTTCCACGCCGGAACTCCGCAATGAACTCAAACATACTTTTTGGCTGCTCAACCGGGTGGCCAGCGCCCGCGCTTTGGCAAAAAAGCTTAAGCGCCATCCTGTATTCAAGGATTACGACATCATTTTGGCGGCAGGGGATGGAAGACTGGATGATGACGATGCTAATGAAAAAGCTTTTGACCGCGTAAAGGAAGCCATTCAGAATCATGACAAGACCATTACCCTTTCAGTGGGACAGCTGACAACGGGTGTAACGATTCCGGAGTGGACTGGTGTTTTGATGCTTTCTAATATGGGAAGCCCTTCCCTTTATATGCAAGCGGCCTTTCGAGCCCAGAATCCCTGCCTTTTCCATGACAAAGAGGGCAATACGTTCCGCAAGAAAAATGCCTACATCTTTGACTTCGATCCGGCACGGACATTGACCATCTTTGAAAAATTTGCGAATGACCTGAGTCCGGAAACATCTGGTGATAAAGGAGACTTTGACGAGCGTAAACAGCATGTGCGGGAACTACTTAACTTCTTCCCTGTGTATGGTGAAGATGATGAAGGTTCCATGATTGAACTGGACGCGGCGTCCGTTTTGACCATTCCCCGTCATATCCATGCTAAAGAAGTGGTGGAACGCGGCTTTATGTCGAATTTCCTCTTTGCCAATATTTCGGGTATCTTCGGAGCACCGAAGGAAATCATTGACGTCATCAATAATATGCAGGCTCTTGAAGAACCGAAAAAACTTGGAGACACCGGCATTACGGATGAAACGGCGAGCGATTTACATCTTGATTCTGAGGGAAACGTTTCCATTCCGACCGAACAGGTTATCGGAACAGCAGCCGGTGTATTTGGCGATAAGGTATATCAGGATATAGATGATTCACTGAGTCAAACGGTTGCAGATATTACGAAAGAACATGAAACAAAACCTGAACCTTTTAAAAATGAACTGGAAAAACTTCGGGAAAAATTCAGCAAACCCATTTCGGATACCCTGATTAAAACGGCAAAACAGCAATATGGTGGGGAACTGAGAAAGTCTACCCAGAAGCAGTTGGAACATAAAATCCAAGCCGCAACGAATCAGATTGTCAACAAAGAATATGGTAGCTATACGATTAAGAATAACCAACTGGCAAATGAACAGAGGCAGATGATGGAGGAAGCCCAGAGAAACGGTGCTTCCATGAGTGAAATAACGAAACTGGATGAGGAGTATATCCAAAAACGACAAGCGGGATATGAGGAAATGGTGTCCCGCATCCGTGAGACCTTATACAGTGAGGAAACCATTAAAGAGGCTGCTGAAACAATTGTCCAGACGGTGGAAACCGAAAAACTGAACAACCAGAAAGAATCCATTGAAAACAATGTCCGTGATCACTTGCGCGGCTTTTCCCGCACCATCCCGGCTTTCTTGATGGCATACGGTGATGAACAGACCACCCTGGCCAATTTTGATTCTTTGGTTCCTGCTGATGTGTTCTGGGAAGTGACGGTCAACCCGCAGACTGGCGAAGGGGTGACTCTTGATCAATTCCGGCTCTTGCGTGATGGCGGAGATTACTATCAAAAAGATGAGAACGGACAGGAAATCCGGGGCGAAGCACATAAGAAGCACTTTGATGGACACCTGTTCGATGAGGTGGTGTTTAACGACGCGGTCCAAGAGTTCATGAAAAAACGTTCAGAACTGGCGGATTACTTTGATGGAAAGAACCAAAAGGATATTTTTGACTATATTCCGCCACAGAAAACCAACCAAATCTTCACGCCTAAACGGGTGGTGAAAAATATGGTGGACCGGTTGGGGAAGGAAAATCCTGGATGTTTTGATAATCCTGATTATACCTTTGCAGATTTGTATATGAAATCTGGCTTGTATATCACGGAAATTGTTACCCGGCTTTTCCAGAGCAAACGGATGAAGAGGCTGTTCCCGGATGACCAGGAACGCCTGAATCACATCTTTGCCAATCAGGTGTACGGATGCGCACCGACAGAGATTATCTACCGGATTTGTCTTCGCTACATTCTTGGATTCAGCGATGAAATCAAGATAGAGAAAAACAATATCAAGCTCTGCGACACCCTTGAATACGCAAAGGAAGGATTGATGGATGAGAAGCTGAGGGAGATTTTTAATGTTTCGAAATAAGGAAAGATAATAATGGCAGAACAGATAAATTTTAAGGATGGAGATAATCAGGCAGAGCGGAGGGCAAGCTTCAAATCATCAGCATTACCCGGGATACTTCAGATGATTCGCAACTGGTTTTGAAAACTTGAACTCTACAGAGCCGGCGCTCAAAGAGGGAGATAAAACAACGCCGTTAACGTTGTCGGTAGCTCCGTATGCGCTGTGTGTTTCCAATTGGTCAAAGGAGATTACTTATGAAAACTTTCGGTACCTTTTTTGAACTTGGCGGCCGTGGTGCTATGGAAAGCCTCTGCCGTACCGGTCTCGATTATGTCATCATCGATACGGAACACGGCTGTTTCTCTGAAGAAACGACAGCTGACCTCATTTTGGCGGCAGAGAAAGGCGGGCTGTTGCCCTACGTGCGTATTGGCGACACGCGCCGTCCGTATGTGCTGCGTATGCTCGATATCGGTGCCAGAGGCCTGATTGTACCGTATATCCGGACTTTGGATCAGGTACGGGAGCTGGTGGATGCCGCCAAATTCCCGCCGGTAGGGAGCCGCGGTTTCTGTCCTAACCGGACCAGCGGCTGGGGTGCCGACGCGTGGGCGCAGGACGTGGGAGCCTACATGGCGGAGTGCAATCGGCGCTGCAAGGTGATTCCCCAGTGTGAAACGAAGGAAGCCCTGGATTTGATTGAGCGGATTACGGCCATGCCCGGCGTGGACGGCATTTTTGTCGGGCCCTGCGATCTGTCCATCGCGCTGGATATTCCTTTGCAGTTTGACAACCCGGTCCTGCACCGGGCTATTGAACGGATTCTGCAGGCCTGCAAGAATGAAGGCAAGGAGAGCTATATTTTTGCGGGCAACATGGACAATGCATCGTACTGGGCTGAACGGGGCTTTGACGGTATCGCCTACGGGTTGGATGCGGCGGTGTTGATTCAGGCGTTCCGGAATCTGGTGCATGAGTTCCATGCAAAGGTGGAGGAGGAATAGTAACCTTCCAAGAAGGAAGCGGATCGGTTACGGGAGACTGAGGAATCCCTTAGTACAGTCGGGCATTGCGGCATGGTATCCTATAAGTAGCGAACTGGCGGAATGGCTTGCCAAGGATGGCGGGAGCTACGTAGGACCGCCGTCGAATCGGTAGTGCTCAGGGAGGTGTGTTTTATGAGGATCTGGTTACGTCTGACCCTTGCGTTCTGTATGCTCCTTTCCTTGCTCGTCTTCGGCGTGGTGCCTGCAGATGCCTGTGGCAGCCACCCGGCGACGGATGCATGGGGAACGTTCGTGAATCACGTGGGGCTGGATGGCATTGCGGATGCGGCATATTACGACAGCTGCACGCGCGAGCTGCCCGAGCAGGAGGCGGCAAAGACGCCCTGCAGCATCCGGACGGAAATCCTGGACCTGGATGGTACGGGCATCCGGTATCCGAAGCTTACGGGGGAGGCGCCGGGGATAGGGGGCGTCAACGAGTGGTTCCGCCGTGATGCGCAAGAGCAGCGGCTCACCGGCGGGGACACGAAGGTGGTGTTCCACCCCATGTATCACCTGAATGGCGTCTACGGGGGAATCCAGATCCGCTACCTCGACAATCCGGCCGGGCAGACGCCGCAGGAAAAGTACCGCCTGGTGTCCGTCCGGGGCATCCATTTCGACCTGGAGACGGGGCGGCAGCTCACCTGGCAGGAGCAGATCTGGAAAGGCGACCGCGAACGGCTTGTGCAGACTGTGCAGTGCGGTGATATCGAGCACAGGATACGCGAAACGGTTGCGCTGGCCGACCGCTCCACCCGGTACCGGGGAATCCGGCAGCTGCCGGAGAACTATATCCTCGACCACGGTGTCATTGTGTTTCTCTTCAATCCGGGAGAAGTCTGCACGGGCTGGGTCTATCGTTACTGGACGGAACTCTACGCAGCCTGCGCGGCATTCGGCTGAACCGGAAACCACTCCCTTCCCGGCCACAAGTGTATGCTTGTTGGCCGGGAAGGGAGTCACTTTTTTGTCTTCAGGGCAATGTGTGGTATAATATTAAATACGCTTATTTGAAAGGAGCCACTACCATGCATCGTTTCTTCCTCCCCAAACCCTATGCAGAGGAAATGGTCATTTCCGGCATGGACGCCCATCACATCATCGATGTGCTGCGCATGCAGCCCGGGGACACGGTCCAGGTGGCGGCGGACGACGGTATCCGCTTCGTCGGCCGCATTACGGGACTGGGCCGCAACACGGTGACGGTGCAGGCGGTGGAGATCCTCCACGACAGCCACGAGCCGACGGTGCGCCTGGCGCTGCTGCAGGGGCTGGCAAAGGGGGAGAAGATGGACTGGATCGTCCAGAAGGCAGTGGAAATCGGCGTGTCGGACATCTATCCCGTGGCCATGGCCCATTCCGTGGTGCGCCTGGAGAGCGGCCGGGCGGAAAAGAAGATCGAGCGGTGGCAGAAGATTGCCGAGTCGGCGGCCAAGCAGAGCAAGCGCGATGTGGTGCCCCGTGTGCATTCGGTCCTGCCGCTGGACAAGGCCCTGGAGGAAGCGGCCTGCGAGCTGGCCGTCCTGGCGTACGAGAGTGAGGACCGGACAGGCCTGAAGGCGGTCCTGCAGGCTCACGAGGGTGCACGCAGCGTGGCGGTCGTCATTGGCCCCGAAGGGGGCATTGCGACGGAAGAGGCGGACCTGGCCAAGGCGCACGGCGCCGTGGCGGCGAGTCTGGGACCGCGCATTTTGCGGACCGAGACGGCGGGCCTGGTGGCCTGCGTCGCCATTTTGTACGAAACGGATAACCTGGATTTATGAATTGAAGGAGATACATGCGATGGAGGAATGGCTGGAAGTCAGCGTCAAAGTGACCCGCGAGGCGGTGGAGGCCGTGGCGGAGCTGCTGCGCGAGACGGGCGCCCGCAACGGCGTCCTCATCGAGGACCCGCAGCTGCTGGAAGAGTTGCGGGAGCATACGGAGTGGGGACTGTGCCCGCCGCAGCCGTCGGACAAGGAGCTCGAGGTGGTCACGGTGTCCGCCTTCTATCCCGAGGACGAGGAACTGCAGCCGCGCCTGCAGCGGATTGACGCCGGGCTGGCGGCGATTGCGTCGCGCATCGGGGAGTTCCGGTTCGGCCCCGTGCTGTTCCGCAAGGTGAGCGAGCAGGACTGGGCCAATGAATGGAAGCAGTATTTCCACGTGACGCACGTGGGAAAGCACATCGTCATCAAACCGTCGTGGGAGGCGTATGAGGCCGAGGCGGACGACGTGGTGCTGGAACTGGACCCGGGCATGGCCTTCGGGACGGGGACGCACCCCACGACATGCCTGTGCCTGCAGGGACTGGAGGAGATCATCCGCCCTGACACGGTGGTCTTTGACGTTGGAACGGGCAGCGGCATCTTGGCCATGGCGGCGGCCAAAATGGGCGCCCGCCGGATCAAGGCCGTCGACATCGACGGCGTCGCCGTGCGCACGGCAAAGGAAAATATCGCCAAGGCCGGGCTGGCCGGCTGCATCGACGTGCAGCAGGGCGATCTGCTCCACGGGACGGACGGCCGGGCCGACGTGATTGTGGCCAACATCCTGGCGGACATCATCATCCAGCTCCTGCCCGACGTGCCGGGCAAATTGAAGGACGACGGCGTGTTCCTGGCCAGCGGCATCATCGACGCATACCGGGCCGATGTGACGCGCGCCGCGGAGCAGGCGGGCCTGCAGGTCACCAAGGTGGACCATATCCAGGACTGGCTGGGCATCCAGATGAAAAAGGCCTGAATCTGAAGCGGGAGTTCTTGTGTAATGTTGAAGATTGCGTTTCTGACGCTGGGCTGCAAGGTCAACCAGGCTGACAGCGCCAGCATGGAGCTTCTGTTCCGGAAGGCGGGACACGGGATTGTGCCCTTTACGGAGGCCGAAGCGGATGTCTATATTGTCAATACGTGTGTCGTGACGAACACGGGGCAGCAGAAGTCGCGCCAGATGATCCACCGGGCCGTGCGCAAGCGGGCCGGTGCGGTCATCGCCGTGACGGGATGCTATCCCCAGACGGCGCGGGACGAGGTGAAGGCCATCGAAGGCGTGGACCTCATCATAGGGACCCAGGACCGGCACCGCATCGTGGAGCTCGTCGAGGCGGCCGTGGCGCGCAAGCGCGGCGGTGCGGACGGGACTGCGGACGGTGCGGGAAGCCCGGCGGCCGGGCCCGATGACGAGGTGCGGCCCTGGGACGGCCGGGTCCTGTTCGAGGAAATGGCCGGCGGCAACGAGGAAGACAAGACGCGGGCCTACCTGAAGATCGAGGAAGGCTGCAACCAGTACTGCGCGTACTGCATCATCCCCTACGCCCGCGGCCCCGTGCGTTCGCGCAGCCTGGAAAGCATCCGGGCGGAAGTGGGGAAGCTGACCGCGGCAGGGTACCAGGAGGTCGTCCTTATCGGCATCCATCTGGGCTGCTACGGCCAGGACAGACAGGACGGCACGACGCTTTATGACGCGGTCCGGGCGGCCCTTTCCGTGCCGGCCCTGCGGCGTCTGCGCCTGGGCTCCCTGGAGTCCGTCGAAGTGGAGCCGCGCCTGCTGGACCTGATGCAGCAGGACCCGCGCTTCTGTCCGCACCTGCACCTGCCCCTCCAGAGCGGCTGCGACAAGGTGCTGCGGGACATGCACCGGCCTTACGATACGGTGAAATTTGCGGCTTTGCTGCAGGACATCCGCGCGAAAGTGCCCGGCATCGCCATCACGACCGATGTCATCGTCGGGTTCCCCGGGGAGACGGACGGGGACTTTGCGGCCACGTGTGACTTTGTGCGCCAGTGCCGCTTTGCGAAGATGCACATCTTCCCCTATTCCATGCGCCAGGGCACGCCGGCGGCGGAGCGGAAGGACCAGGTGCCGGATCCGGTGAAGAAGGAACGGGCCGAGGCCCTGGCCGCCATCGACCGCGCCATGCAGCAGGCCTATTTCGCGGACAATGTGGGCCGGACGGTCCGGGTGCTCGTGGAACAGCCGGTCCGTGGCCGGGACGGGGAAGACCCGCACAAGGTGGAAGGCCTGGCCGGGAACTACGTGCGCGTGGAACTGCCCGGCGACGCGTCGCTGTGCGGGACCATTGTGCCCGTCAAAATCACGGCGGCGGGCGTTGACAAGTGCGAGGGAGAACGCCTATAATTTTTACAGGTATGGATTGATATCGACGCATTAAGGAGTGATACAGATGGCAGATTGCGTATTCTGCAAGATTGCAGCCGGGGAAATCCCGTCCAATAAAGTGTACGAAGACGACAAGATGGTGGCTTTCAAGGATTTGGAGCCGGCGGCTCCCGTCCATGTGCTGCTGATTCCGAAGAAGCATTTCGACAACGTCACCGTGGCGGACCCGGAACTCGTGGCCTACATGGTGGGCAAGGTCGGGGAAATCGCCAACAAGCTGGGCGTGGCGGAAAAGGGCTTCCGCCTGGTCATCAACACCGGTGACGAAGGCGGCCAGACGATCCATCACCTGCATATGCACCTGATTGGCGGCAAAGCGCTGGGCTGGCCTCCGTTCCCACCGGAAAAGTAAACCGAAAAGCGGGTTCAGGCGCCGTGGAATTATTGACACGGACGCCGGATTACGATATAATTAACAAGTGAGATTCTGTATCGGCATACCGTTCGGAAACCGATACAGGTATCCTATACCTAAACACTTCCCTAAAGTGTGTGGAGGGAGGGAGATCAAATGGCAGAAATCAAGGTCGGCAAAGGCGAGTCCCTGGAAAGCGCTCTGCGTCGTTTTAAGAGAGCGACCCAGAAGGCTGGCATCCTTTCCGAAGTAAGAAAGCGCGAACACTACGAGAAACCGAGTGTTGCCCGTAAAAAGAAATCCGAAGCAGCCAGAAAGCGTAAGTCCAGATAATGGAGGCGGGCTGTAATGACCACAAAAGAAAAGCTCATGGCTGATATGAAGCAGGCGATGAAGGACCGCGAAGCAGGGAAGCTCCGTTTGGAAGTCATCCGTATGATCCGGTCCGATATCCGCAATGCCGAAATCAACAATAAGGGTAAGGAAGAGCTGACGGAGAGCGAAGTGCTGGCCGTCATCATGAAAGGCGTCAAACTGCGCGAGGATTCCCTGGCGGAATTCACGAAGGGCGGGCGCCAGGACCTGATTGACCAGACGAAAGAGGAAATCGCCATCCTGAAATCCTACCTGCCGGCGGCACTGAGCGACGAAGAGCTGACGGAAATCATCCGGAAGGCCATCGCCGAAACAGGCGCCCAGGGACCGAAGGGCATCGGGCTTATCATGAAGACCGTGCTGCCCCAGGTGCAGGGACGTGCCGACGGGTCGCGCATCAGCAAGCTTGCCAAGACGCTGTTGAGCCAGTGAGAGATTTCAAGAGACCGATAGCAGTGCCGGAAACGGTACTGCTATTTTTGGTTCTTAATTTATCGCAACTTAATTTATCGCAAAGTGGATAATTTGATACGTGTCACTTTTATACGTATTTTTTCGACACGTATTAAAAATGGGTCTTCCTTGTCTTTGATGCCACAAGTTTTAGGGGAGAACCAAATTAAAGATACAGCACGCATAGAAAAGCCGCGGCTGCAGCAGAGTCTGCAGCCGCGGTTCTTTCGTTTCAGGATTTCAGGCTTTTTCCCATTCGGTGTGGAATACGCCGTCTTCGTCGCGGCGCCGGTAGGTGTGGGCCCCGAAAAAGTCACGCTGCGCCTGGATGAGGTTGGCGCTGGTGTATTCCGTGCGGCACATATCGAAATATTCGAGGGCCGAAGCCAGGCCCGGTACGGCCGTTCCGGCCGCCTGGGCGAGGGACACGGTACGGCCCCAGCCCGGGCGGGCTTCCTTCAACAGGCGGCTGAAGTGGTCGTCCAGGATCAGGTTCTCCAGGCCGGGATTCCGGCTGTAGATGTCGCTCAGCGTGTTCAGGAAGGCGGCGCGGATGATGCAGCCGTTCCGCCAGATTTTGGCGATGTCCGGGAAATGCAGGGTCCAGTGGTATTCTTCTGCGGCAGCGGCCATGAGGGCGAAGCCCTGGGCGTAGGCGCAGATTTTGGACGCGTACAGGGCGTTTTCCAGATCCTCCAGCACCTGTTTCTTCCGGTCGAGGGAAAAAGGCTCCGGTACCGCTTCCGTCCCCAGGATACGGCTGGCTTTCAGCCGCATGGGGCGGCAGGAGCTGAGGCAACGGGCGAATACCGCTTCCGCAATGGTCGGCACCGGCACGCCCAGGTCGAGGGCACTCATGCCGGTCCATTTGCCCGTACCCTTCTGGCCCGCTTCGTCAAGGACGCACTCCAGGAGGGGCCTGCCCGTCTTTTCGTCCCGGCGGTCCATAATTTTGGCCGTAATGTCCACGAGGTAGGAGCTCAGGCGGCCCCGGCCCCACTCTTCCCACAGGGCTTTCATTTCCTGGTGGTCCATGCGCAGGACGTTCTTCATGATGGAGTATACGTCGGCAATGAGCTGCATGTCGGCGTATTCGATGCCGTTGTGCACCATTTTGACATAGTGGCCGGCGCCGTCCGGGCCGATGTGGGCGACGCAGGGTCCGCCTTCGGCTTTGGCCGCGATGGCTTGCAGGATCGGTTCCAGTGCCTCGTAGGAAGCGTCGGAACCGCCGGGCATCAGGGAAGGGCCGTGGAGGGCGCCTTCCTCCCCGCCGGAAATGCCCATGCCGACGAAGTGGATGCCTCTGGCTTCCAGTTCCTTCGTGCGGCGCCGCGTGTCCTGGTAGAAGGAGTTGCCGCCGTCGATGACGATGTCTTCCGGGGACAGGTGGGGCAGCAGCTGCGCAATCATCTGGTCGACCGGTTCTCCCGCCTTCACCATGAGCAGGATGCGCCGCGGTTTGGTGAGGCGGGCGCAGAAATCAGCCAGGTCCGTGCTGCCGGTCAGGTACTCATTGCCGAATTGTTGGAGGAAGGCTTCCGTTTTGGAAGCCGTGCGGTTGTACACGAGGGTGTGGATCTTGTTGCGGGCCAGGTTGCGGGCCAGGTTCGCCCCCATGACGGCCAGGCCGATGAGGCCCATGGATGCTTGTTTCATGATGATTCTCCTTGAAATGTGGCAAAGACCGGCTGGAAGCCGGTCTTTGCAGTGTATTCCCAGATTCCGTTTCCGTTACTGCTTGACCGCGTTGTTCCAGGCTTCCAGCAGATGGGCACGGTTTTTGCCGGACCATGCGAAATCATACTTGATGAGCTTCGTGTCCTTGAAAGGCAGCGCTTCCGCCGGCGGCGTGGCTTCCGGGTTGGTCAGGAACTGATAGGAACCATTCTTCTGGCCCAGTTCCTGAGTCTTCTTGGTAAGGCACCAGTCGACGAACTTTTTCGCGCCTTCGGCATTGGGAGCGCCCTTGATGACGGCGACGGCACCCAGTTCGTAGGCGGTCCCGTCTTTCGGGACGGACAGTTTCACGTTGTCATAGCCTTCCTTGAGCAGGCGGATGCCGTTGTGGATGTAGGTGATGCCAATGGCGCATTCGCCGAGGGCCGCGCTGCGTGCGGGAGCCGCACCGGCCTTGGTGTACTGCTTGACCTGCTTGTTCAGTTTGGCGAAGTAGTCCATGGCCTTCTGTTCCCCCCACAGCTGGGTCAGCGTGGAAACGAGCACATAGCCCGTGGACGCCGAACCGGGGTTGGATACGATGATCTGGCCCTTGAATTCCGGTTTCAGCAGGTCATCCCATGTTTCGGGCAGCTTCACGTTCTTTTCCTTGAAGAAGCGGCCGTCGCAGATGAAGCCCAGGTAGCCTTGGTATACACCCGTCCAATAGCCATCCTTGTCTTTGAACTGGTCAGGGATCTTGGCGGCATTGGGCGATTTGTAGGCTTCCAGGAGTCCTTCGTTGGCTGCGACGATGTAGCTGTCCGCACTGCCGCCATACCAGGCGTCGGCTTTCGGTGCCTGTTTTTCAGCGCGGATACGGCTCAGGGTTTCCCCGCCGGACATGCGCACGAACTTGACTTCGATGCCCGTGTCCTTCTTGAACTCGTCTGCCAGCACCTTGGCCTGTTTTTCCACGACGCCCATGTAGACCGTGATTTCCTTCGGGTTGCCCTTGGGCGCTTCGCCCTTCTTGTCCCCGCCGCCGCAGCCGCTCAGGGTGCCGACAGCCAGTGCGGCGATGGCCGCACTCATCAACGCTTTCTTCCAAAATGATTTCATATTGGTTTCCTCCTTATAATATGATGCAAGCGTACACTTTACTGCCTGTGCAATCACGCCTTCTTGATGGCGTGCAGGTTGAGGGGCCGGAACTGGACGCAGACCGCATCTCCGGCGTGGTAGATCTTGATGCCGGCGGGATCGTAGGCTTCCAGGTTCAGGTCGATGTCGCCGACGCGGACCGTGTATTCCTGCATGTTGCCCATGTAGGTGGACGATGTCACCGTGCCCGGGATGCCGTCGCTGTCGGCCAGGTCCACGCCTTCCGGACGGACGACGATGTCGACCTCTTCCTGGGGTTCGAAACGGGTGGCATCGGCGGAAATTGTGAACCGATGCCCCAGCATCGTGATTTCGAGCTTGTCGTCGTGTACCGCCCCGATACGGGCCGGTACGAAGTTCGCATTGCCGATGAAGTCGGCCACGAAGCGGTTGGCCGGGTGCTGGTAGATGTCTTCCGGCGTCCCTTCCTGTTCGATGCGGCCCTTGTTCATGATGATGATACGGTCGGAGAGGGCCATGGCTTCGGACTGGTCATGGGTGACATAGATGCTGGTGATGTCGACGCTCTGCTGGATCTTGCGGATTTCCTTGCGCATATAGGTGCGCAGCTTGGCATCCAGGTTGGACAGCGGTTCATCAAAGAGCAGCACGGCCGGTTCCATGACGAGCGCCCGGGCCAGGGCGACGCGCTGCTGCTGGCCGCCGGAAAGCTGGTTGGTGCTGCGCAGCTCCATGCCTTCCAGGCCGACGAGTTTCAGCATGCGCAGGACCTTTTCCTTGATTTCCGCTTTGCCGAAGTTCTTGTTGACGAGGCCGTAGGCCACGTTGTCGAAGACGTCGTAGTGCGGGAAAAGGGCGTAGCTCTGGAAGACCATGGCGCTGTCCCGCTTGTCCGGTGTCACGTTGTTGATGCGCTTGCCGTCCAGCAGGATGTCGCCCGATGTCGCCGTCTCAAACCCGGCAATCATGCGGAGCGTCGTGGTCTTGCCGCAGCCAGACGGGCCGAGCAGGGTGACGAACTGTCCCCGGGGGATGGCCATGCAGATGTCGTCGACGGCGCGGAAGATGCCGCTGCCGTCCGGATTGTCGTATTCCTTTACCAAATGCTTGATTTCGATGCTGGATTGTTTCACCATGATATAGCTCCTTTGCCCAATGCCTTAAGGATGGTTGACAGTGCTGTTTTTCGATCCCATCTGCCGCAGCATGAGGTTGATGATTAGGATGGCCGCGTAGACGATGAGGATGAGGATGGTGGAAAAGGCACTGGCGACACCGTAGCGGCTGTCTTCCACCTGGTCCAGCGTGAGGATGGTCAGCAGACTGTAGTTTGCCGAAACCAGGAAGATGACGGCGCTGATGGAGGTCATGCTGCGGATGAAGGCATAAACCAGTCCGCCGAAGAACGCGTTCCGGATCAAAGGCAGCGTAATGGTGCGGAACACCTTGGTCGCGCTGGAACCGAGGTCGGCGGCCGCTTCCTCGATGGCCGGGTCAATCTGCTCCAGCGAGGAGACGCCGGCGCGGATGCCGATGGGCAGTGCCCGGACGACGAAGGCCGCAATCAGGATGGCTGCGGTGCCGGTCAGCTGCAGGGGCGGCGTGTTGAACGTCAAAATGTAGCCGATACCGATGACGGTGCCGGGCACGGCGATGCTCAGCAGGGACGAGAAGTTGATGAAGCCCCGTCCGATGAACTTTTTACGGACGACGAGGAAGGCGATGACCATACCGAGGAGGCCCGCAATCGGGGTCGCGATGATGGCCAGCATCGTCGTGTCCTTGATGGCGCGCCCACCTACGTCGAAGGCGTACCGGTAATGATCCAGCGTAAGCGAGTAGTTCATGCCCCAGACCTTGATGAACGAAGCAATGGGAATCAGGATGTAGATCAGGAAGACGATGGCCGTCACGAGGAAGCAGAACCCGGCAACCGGCCAGACGATGGAGCGGTCCCGGATGAGGACGCGGGCCTGGGTCGCTTTACCGGTGATCGTTACATAGGACTTCTTTTCCAACCAGTATTTGGAAATGATGAACAGGATGATGGCGATATCGAGCAGGACGACGGCCACTGCGGCACCGCCCTGGATGTCGTAGCTGCCGATGGCCTGCAGGTAGATCTGCGTGGCGAGGGTGATGTAGTTGCCGCCGATCGCCATGGGGTTCGCGAAGTCTGCCACCGACTTGATGAAGACCAGCAGGAAGGCGTTCGCAATGCCGGGACGCACCAGGGGCACCGTGACGGTACGGAAGGTCCTCCATTTGGAGGAACCCAGGTCACGGGCGGCATCCTCGATGGACGGGTCGATGGACTGCAGCATACCTGCCAGCAGCAGGTAGGCGATGGGGAAGTAGGAAATGGTCTGCGTAAAGACCAGCCCCATGAAGCCGTAGATGTTGGCGTCGCGCATTCCCAAAATGGTGTAGGAAATGAGGCCGCGGGCACCGAACAGCATGATGATGGACATGGCCACGGAAAAGGGCGGAGATACCATGGGCAGCATGGCCATCAGGGAGAAGGCCTTTTTCCCGTGAATGGCGAGATGCGATGTGCAGTACGCAAACAGGAAGCCGATGATGGTGGCGAGGATGCTCACGATAATTGCCAGCTGCATGGTGTTCACGAAGGCCTGATAGTTCTGGCGCGTCGTGATGATTTTGAAATAGGCCGTGAGGCTGGCCGTGCCGTCCGGTCCGATGACGCTCTGCTTTACCACTTCCAGCAGCGGCCATACGACGAAGAGGAACAGCAGCAGGATGATGCCGACGGCGCTGATAGCGACCATGGGGTCACGGAAGGTGGCGCGGGTGGTAGCTATTGCGGATGAGAAGGGATTCTTTTTCATGATGCCTCAGCTACTCCTTTCGAATGGGTTTGATGGAATATATGCTTCAAGGCGGGGTGGAAGACCTCGCCGGATTTTAACGGTAAAAATTGTGTAAAATAAATGTAAAATATAAGTAAATTTAGTAGGAATATTCTGACATCAATATATCATGAAGTTTTTGTGATTTCAATATGGAAAAGGGGCAGGGAAGGCCTGTGTCATACCGTTTTCTGTCGCAATCGTGGTACAATTATAGTATAATGAAATTATACAGGCATCTTTACAGACGTGATAGGAAGGAGAAGCACCATGGAGACAATCGGACTGGCAGTGGCAGGCTTCCTTTTGCTGGGCATCGAAGCCGTGATTCCCGGGTTCGGGGTGTTCGGCGTGGCCGGCATTTTGTGCCTTACGGCGAGTGCGTTCTTCCTGATGGGGGCCGGCGTGACGGCGGCCGCCGTGATTGCGGCGGTGTACGCGGTCGTGCTGCTGGTCATCGCGTTCCTGGCCTGGTATCTGCCGCGGGACAGCAAGTACAATCCCTTCGTCCTGTGGGACCGTCAGAAGAGCAGTGGCAGCAACACCCTGTCGCGGGAAGTGAAGGAATACACCGGGCGGACGGGGAAGGCCCTGACGCCTCTGCGGCCGGCAGGTATTGCCGAGGTGGACGGCCGGCGCATCGATGTGCAGACCCAGGGCGAATTCATCGAACCGGGGACAACCGTGGTGGTGCTGCGCACCGAAGGCAGCAAGGTCCTTGTGGGGGCCGTGCCGGATAAAGCAAAGTAAGTTGTTCTTAAGAAACGGAGGATCTCTATGTTGACAGCGATTTTAGGCAGTGGTTTCAGCATCATCGTGCTGTTGGTGCTGATTTGGCTGTTTTTCCAGTTTGTACCCGTCGGGTTGTGGATTTCGGCCATTTCCGCCGGCGTGAACGTGGGCATCATCAACCTCATCGGCATGCGGCTGCGCCGCGTGGTACCGGGGAAGATCGTGCTGCCCCTGATCAAGGCGAACAAGGCCGGCCTCAATGTGAACGTCAACCAGCTGGAAGCCCATTACCTGGCCGGCGGCAATGTGGACCGCGTCATCGACGCCCTCATTGCGGCGCACCGTGCCGATATCGACCTGAGCTTCGAACGGGCCTGCGCCATCGACCTGGCCGGCCGCGACGTGCTCGAAGCCGTGCAGATGAGCGTCAACCCCAAAGTCATTGAAACCCCCGTGGTCAGTGCCGTGGCCAAGAACGGCATTGAGCTGCGCGTCAAGGCCCGTGTCACCGTGCGGGCCAATATCGACCGCCTGGTCGGCGGTGCCGGCGAGGCGACGGTCATCGCCCGTGTCGGTGAAGGCATCGTCACGACCGTCGGTTCGTCCGATGCCCATACGGATGTCCTGGAATCGCCGGACCATATTTCCAAGACCGTCTTGGAGAAGGGCCTTGATGCAGGGACCGCTTTTGAGATCCTCTCCATCGACATTGCCGATGTGGACGTGGGGCGCAACATCGGGGCGGCCCTGCTGACGGACCAGGCCGAGGCGGACAAGCGCATCGCCCAGGCCAAGGCGGAACAGCGCCGTGCCATGGCGGTCGCCAAGGAACAGGAAATGAAGGCCTACACGCAGGAAATGAAGGCCAAGGTCGTCGAGGCCGAGGCCCAGGTGCCCGCCGCCATGGCGGAAGCCTTGCGCAGCGGCAACCTCGGCGTCATGGATTACTACCGCATGAACAACATCAATGCGGACACGAAGATGCGCAAAGCCATTTCCGGGGAAGACGATTCGGAACAGAAGAATTGAAGGACAGGCAGGTAAGCGATGGAAAAGGATTACAAGGGACTGCCGCCCCTGGACGACGAGGCGTGGTTGGAGGAGGAACTGAAGCGGGAAGCGGCCATCTTCGGCCCGGGAAAGGGGCCCGCAGGGCGGCCTGAGAGCGCCGTGCCGCAAGACGCCGCACCGGCGGAACAGCCGCCGCCGTCCCTGGAAGAGGTGCCGCTGCCGCCGGACACGTCGGCGGAGGATCTGCCCCTGCCCCAGGAAGAGCCGCGCCCGGAACCCACGGTTGCGGCTGCGGGTGCGCCGGTTCCCGCGGCGGGGGTGGAGCGGCAGCCCCCGTTCAGCCGGGCAGAATTGCGCCGCGGCATAAAAATGGCCATCGTACTTGGCAGGCCGAAGGCCTTGCAAAAAGAAGGAGACGAGTTGTGATGCTGAAAAGTGTCAATCTGGATGAACGGTTGAAGAAGGACAAGCTGAAGAAGATTCTCGACGAAAGCCTGGGCAATGAGCTGGGACAGGTGCAGCGCGATGCCCGCAACGCGGGACTGCCGGTCATCATCCTCTTCGAGGGGTGGCGCCATTCCCGCCGCAGCGAAATCCTGGGCAGGATGATGCAGTACATGGATGCCCGCGGGTTCCGCGTGTTTTCTTCGGCGAAGTTCGACAAGCTGAGCCGCCGGATGCCTTTCTTCACGCGGTACTGGCAGCTTCTTCCCGAGCCGGGGAACATGACCGTCTACCGCCACAGCTGGTACTACCAGAAGAACGAGAGCGAAGTGGAAGAGGGCTATGTCGGCACGCGGACGACCTTCGACCACATCAACAAATTCGAAAAGATGCTGACCGACGGCCATTACTGCCTGATCAAGTTCTTTGTCCATGTTTCGGAGAAGCAGCAGGCGGAGAACCGCAAGAAGTCTGCCAGGGAACTGGGCAAGGCCTGGGAACCTTTTACGGATATCTATACGGAAGAAGGCCGTTACAAGGAGTTCAAAGAACGGTACAACGTCATGCTGCAGCAGACGGACACCCTCAATGCGCCGTGGCACGTAATCAGTGGCGACGATGTGGACGTGGCGGAATACCAGGTCTTCACGACCATTGTGGAAGTGTTGAAGAAGGCCGTGGCTGATTATACGGAAGCCAAAAAACATCCGCTCCCTTCGACGAACATCAGCGACAGCAACAAGAAGTTCGATATCCTGAGCAAGGCCGACCTGACGAAGACCGTCACGAAAGAGGAATATAAGAAGAAACTGAAGGAATACCAGGACCGCCTGCGGGTGCTCCAGATCGAGGCCTTCCACAAGCAGGTTGCGACCATCCTGGCTTTCGAGGGCTGGGATGCGGCCGGCAAGGGCGGTGCCATCCGCCGTGTCACGGCCGCCCTTGATCCCCTGGGCTTCGCCGTCCATCCCTATTCGGCGCCGAATGCGGTGGAGCGCATGTTCCATTATATGTGGCGCTTCTGGGTGAACATTCCCGCGCCGGGGCAGATCGCCGTGTTCGACCGCACGTGGTACGGCCGCGTCATGGTGGAGCGCATCGAGAAGCTGACGCCCGACGCGGACTGGCGCCGTGCCTATGACGAAATCAACGAGACAGAGAAACAGTGGTCCGAGGCGGACATGGTCATCGTCAAGTTCTGGCTGCAGATCGACCAGGACGAACAGGCCCGCCGTTTCAAGGAGCGCGAGGAGAACCCGGAAAAGGTGTGGAAGATCACCGACGAGGACTGGCGCAACCGGGCCAAGTGGCCCCAGTACGAAGACGCGGTCAACGAGATGCTGGGCCGCACCAATACGCCCTGGGCGCCGTGGGTCGTGGTTGAGGCGGAAAGCAAGTATTACGCCCGCCTGAAAGTGCTGAAGACGGTCATCGACCGGCTGGAAGCCAAACTGAAAGAGAAATGAGGGAACGTTTTTGAGCTGGAATCTGCGCAAGGAAATCAAGGATATACTGGCCAAAGAGACCGGCACGCGGATTCATGCCCCGGGGTCCCGCACCCCGGTGGCTTTTTTATACCCGAACACGTATCATCTGGGTATGTCCAATCTGGGACTCCATATCCTGTACCAGGTCCTCGATGACAGAGGCTGGGCCGTGGAACGGTTCTTTCTGCCGGGACGCCGGGAGCTGCCGGAATACGTGAAGACGAAGACGCCCCTCCTGTCCATGGAGAACCAGCGGCCCCTGGCCGAGTTTCCCTATATCTGCGCCACCATTCCGTTTGAACTGGACTACCTCCATTTCCTGGAGGAACTGCGCCTGGGGCATATCGTGCTGACGGCGGAGGAACGGGGCGCCCGAGACCCCTTCGTCATCGCGGGCGGACCCTGTGCGACCTTCAACCCCGAACCCCTGGCCGATTTCGTCGACTGTTTCGTCATCGGCGAAGGGGAGGAGACGCTGCCGCGTCTGCTGTCCCTGCTGGAAAGACTGCGGCTGGAAGGCAAAGGCCGGGAGGAGAAGCTCCGGGCCGCCGCGCAGCTGCCGGGTATCTACGTGCCGCGCTTCTACACGCCGCGCTACAGCGGCGACGGGACCTTTGCGGGCCTGACGGCGGACCCCGGCGTGCCGCCGACGGTGCAGCGCCAGTGGGTGCGCAACCTGGACGACTATCCCCATACGTCGGCCATCGTGTCTCCTTTGACGGAATTTGCGGACATGTACATCGTGGAGGTGGCGCGGGGCTGCGGCCGCCATTGCCGCTTCTGCATGGCCGGCTACTGTTTCCGCAAACCGCGCAACAGGGGGCTGGAGGCCCTCTGGCGCGATATCGCGGGCCGTCCGGCGCAAACGGCCCGGGTGGGGCTCATGGGGGCCGCCGTATCGGATTATCCCGCCATGCAGGAGCTGACGGAACGGCTGGTGCAGGAACAGGTTCCTTTTTCCTGTGCCTCCCTGCGGGCGGACACGCTGACGCCGGAGCTGGTGCAGGCCCTGGCTGCCTGCGGCCAGCGCACCATGACCGTGGCGCCCGAGGCGGGCAGTGCGAAGATGCGCGCCGCCATCAATAAAGGCATCACGGAAGAGCATATTTACAAGGCCATGGAATACGCCGCCGAAGCGGGCATGCAGAACATCAAGCTCTACTTTATGATCGGCCTGCCCGGCGAAACGGACGCTGATATAGAGGAAATGATCCGCCTGGTGCACCGTGTGCGGGCGCGCATGGATGAACTGGGGCACAAGGGCGATCTGGTGCTGTCCGTGAACCCCTTCATCCCGAAACCCTTCACGCCGTTCCAGTGGAACCCCATGGTGCCGCTGCCCGTGCTGAAGAAACGCATCCGCGCCCTTCAGGCAGGGTTCCGGAAGGACCGGCGCATCCGCCTGTTGACGGAGTCCCTCAAGGAGTCGGTCCAGCAGGCCGTCCTGTCCCGCGGTACGCGGCGGCTGGGCGCCGTGCTGCGGCGGGCCCTGGACGAAGGGACGGGCTTTAAGGAGGCCCTGGCGTCCTGCGGGCTGCCGGAGCAGGATTACGCCGGCCGGGCGTTTCCGCTGGACGCACCGCTGCCCTGGGGACACCTGGACATGGGCGTGCGCGGCGCCTATCTGCTGGCAGAACGGAAGAAGGCGGAACAGGGGGCCTGTACGCCGCCCTGTTCCGACGGCTGCCGGCGCTGCGGCGTGTGCCGCGGGGAAACGGCGCCGGACGGACAAGGAAATGAGGCATAGCATGGAACAGGATTTTGTATTGCAAATGCAGGACGGCATCTGGTGGGGCACCTTTCCCCGCTTTGCCGGGGCGGGCTTTCTGACGGCCTGCTCCTGCCGCCTGCACGGGTCGGGCACCCTTGTGCCGGGAACGCTGAACCTGGCCCTCCATGTGGGCGATGACCCGGACCGGGTACGGGCGGACCGGCAGCGTTTCGCCAACGCCATCGGCGTGGACGCGGCCCGCTTCACGACATGCGCCCAGGTCCACGGCTCCCGGGTGGAGGTGGTGACGGCCGACAAGGTTGGCAGCGGCGCCCTGGCACTGCAGGACGGGGTCCTCGACGGCCGTCCTGTGCGGGGCACTTTGGCGGAAACGGATGCCCTCATCACGGATCTGCCCGACGTGCCCCTGCTGCTGTTCTACGCGGACTGCACGCCGGTGTTGCTGGCGGACCCGGTGACGGGCGCCATGGGGCTGGCTCACGCGGGCTGGCGGGGGACGGCGGCGGAAATTGCGAAAAAGACCGTGGCCGCCCTGGTGGAGCATTTCGCTGTCCGGCCGGAAAACCTGCTGGCCGCCATCGGGCCGTCCATCGGACCTTGCTGCTACGAGGTCGACGACGGCGTGCGGGACAGGATGCCCGGCTACATGGAGTTTTTCCGGAGCCGGGGGAATGGGCGCTACCTGCTCGACCTGTGGGGCGTCAACCGCCGCCAGCTCGAGGAGGCCGGTGTACCGGCGGCCCGGATTGTGACGGCCGGTGTCTGCACGGAGGACAATCACGAACTGTTCTGTTCGTACCGTTTTGAAAAAGGGAAGACCGGCCGCATGGGCGTCTGCCTCTGCCGTCCCGGTTTTGCAAAAAGTGGTAAAATAGAGTAAAATATTGCCGATATGGAAAGGCAGGAGGGGGATACGGACGCCAGGCGGACGCCCCGGACTGCCAGCAAGTTTTGCGCAAGCAACAAGTGGAGGAAGACGATTATGGGAAAAAAGAAGGTCATGGACCGCATCACCGATTTTCTGGGTCTTTATGACAGCGACAAGTACGATCCGGAGGATCTGGACGAAGACGGACTGGAACCGGACGAGGAAGAGAAGGAAGAACGCAAGCCTGTTCCGCTGTCCAAGGCGGAAGAGACGTCCCCGGAAAAGCCTAAGAAGTCGTTCTTCTCCCGCAGCAAAAAGAACAGTGGCAAGAACCTGATCCAGATGAAGGCGACGACGGATATCCGCGTCATCGTACTGGAACCGGAAGGGTTCGATGACTGCAAGAACATTGCCGACTGCCTGGCCAAGGACCAGCCGGTGGTCGTGAATTTCGAGAATACGGATACGGCGGTCAAGCGCCGCATCACGGATTTCGTGACGGGCACGGTCTATGCCCTGAACGGCACCATCCGCAACATCGGGCCGAACATCCTCGTGTGCGCTCCCCACAATGTGAATATCGATGCGGAAGCGGAACTGTACGGGGAAAACAGGGGGGAATGACCATGGCTGCAGCACTGCATGCACGGAAAGTGGCCTTTATCGGCGGCGGCGCCATGGGCGAAGCCATCATCAAAGGCATTACGGCGGCCGGCCTGCTGCCGGCGGAACGCGTCTCCGTCGGCGCCCACCGTGCGGAGCGGGCGGAATACCTGCACAAAACGTACGGGGTCACGGGCCTCGTCGATAACTGCGAAGCCGTCCGGGAGGCGGACCTGGTCATTCTGGCCATCAAGCCCCAGATGGTGGACACGGCGCTGACGCCGGACGTGGCGGCAGCCCTGAAGAAGGACGCCACGGTGCTGTCCATCATGGGGTCCGTGACGACCGCCCGCGTGGCGGGCCTGTTTCCGGGACACGCGGTCATCCGCACCATGCCGAATACGCCGCTGGCGGTCGGGGCTGGTATGACGGCCATCGCACCCGGCGAAGGCGTGCGGGCGGAAGCGCTGGAAGACGCGGAAACGATTTTCGGGTCCTGCGGCGAAATCACGGTCATCCAGGAAAAGGATATAGAGGCTGTCACGGCCGTTTCGGGCTGCGGGCCGGGCTATGTGTACATTTTGATTGACGCGCTGGCTGACGCCGGCGTCATGGCGGGCCTGCCGAGGGCCACGGCCATCAAGCTGGCGGCCCAGACGTTCGCCGGCTCGGGCCGGATGGTGCTGGAAACGGGACTGCATCCCGACGTGCTGCGCGATCAGGTCACGTCGCCGGGCGGCACGACCATCGCCGGCATCCATGCCCTGGAGAACCGCGGGGTGCGCGGCGCCATGTACGATGCCGTGCAGGCCGTGCTGGACCGCAGCGAAGAGATAAAAGGGAACAAGTGATGGCGGAAAGAGATAAAATCTTAAAGTATTTCAAAGGCAGCGGAGACGAGGAACTGGCGGCCAGGCTGATTGACCTGGCCGAACGGGCGAACCGCTCGAACACGTTCCGTGTCACAGAATTTCTGGATCCGCACGGACAGAACACGGCGAAGATCATCGCCGCGAACTTTGCGGACATTGAATTCGTGACGGACGGCGGTTTTCCCAATGCGGAACGCGTCAAGGCTGCTTTTGTGTCGGACGGGTTCCACGGCGTGCCGGATTTCAACATGGCGGCGTATCTCATTGCCTGGGACAAACGGTACTACACGTTGGGACACCGCGATGTTCTGGGCGCGTTCATGGGCATGGGCTGCCGCCGGGAAATCCTGGGGGATATCGTGCTGGTGCCCGAAGGGGCGCAGATTGTCGTGGACAAGGCCTTCTGCAACTATCTGGAGAGCAACCTGACGGCAATCGGCGCAGCCAATGTGACCGTGACGCCCCTTGACCGGTCGGAACTGAAGGCCCGCGAGGAAAAGGTGAAGACCATCAGTGCCACCGTGGCGGCTCTGCGGCTCGATGCCGTGGCGGCGGCGGGGTACGGGACGAGCCGTTCCCGCATGGCGGACGAAATCAAGAGCCAGAATGTGAAGATCAACTGGAAGGAAGCAAAGAATGCCGCCCAGTCCGTGGAAGCAGGAGATGTAATCTCGTTCCGCGGCCGGGGCAGGGTGGAATTGGCGGAAGTCCGCGGCACCACCAAAAAGGGACGCTTCAGCATCACGTTGAAGCGGTACATCTAAGGAGGAAGCGCTATGTTGACACCGATGGAATTGAAGGGAAAGGTGTTTTCAAAAGGGTTCCGCGGGTATGACACGGACGAGGTGAACCAGTTCATGGCGCAGATCGCCAAGGACTACGAACGGCTGTATCAGGATAACGCGGAATTGAAGGATACGGTGGAACGTGTCAGCAGCAAGCTGGAGTATTACCAGCGCATGGAAGGCACGATGCAGAACACCCTCGCCGTGGCCCAGGAAACGGCGGACGAGGTGAAGAAGAGCAGTAAGGAGAAGGCGTCCGTCATGGCCCAGGCCCTGGAAGTGGAGTGCCGGAAGCAGCGCGAGGCGACGCAGGCGTACTGCGCGAAGCTGCAGCAGGAGACGGAGCACAAGGTGAAGGATATCAAGGATGCCGCCGACAAGTATGCCAGCGATGTGCGTGCCGGTGCCGACGATTATGCAGCCCGCGTGCGCTCCGCTGCCGATGCCTATGATAAGTCGAAGCGCGGCGAGGCCGAGCTGTATGCGGCCAACCTGGTCAAGAATACGGATAATGCCACGAGCCGCCTGAAGGAGGACGCGAAGGCTTTCGTCACGAAGATGAAGAGCGCTGCGGAAATCGAAGCGGCCCGCGTGAAGGTGGCCAGCGACGAGAAGAGCCGGACCCTGCTGTCAGAGGCGCGGGAGCAGGCTGCGTCGATGCAGTCGGAGGCTTCGGCGCGTGCCAACCAGCTGATTACGGACGCGAACAAGAAGGCCCAGATGATGATCAACGAGGCGAACGCCCAGAGCCAGGGCATGGTGTCCACGGCGCAGAAGCAGAGCCAGGACATGGTGTCTTCGGCGACGAAGGAGGCGCGGGGTATTGTGTCTTCGGCCCAGAGGGAGGCCCAGGACCTCCTGGACAACGCGGGCAAAAAGTCGCAGGACATTTTGAACAAGGCGGCGGAGCAGAGCCACGCCATCCTGTACAACGCGCAGGAGCAGAGCCATACGATGCTGTTCGAGGCGCAGACAAAGGCCAGCGCGGCCCTGGATGTGTACAAGGCCATGCTGGACGACGCGAACAATCACAGCAAGCAGATGAAGAACATCCTGAGCACGCAGCTGTCGCTGTATGACACGCTGAATGTGGACAAGGCGGTCAACGACATCATTGTGGCGAAGATGAACGGTCTCCGCCTGCCGGAAAATAAGGCGGACGGTACGGGTGTGAAGCCGCTCCAGGACGGTGCCGGTGCGGCGGCCGGCGCGGAACAGGCGCCGGCGGGGGAAGAGGAAGCATGATCATTCTTGTGCGGCACGGGGAAGCGACACACCATACGGAACACCTGACGGGAGGCTGGACTGATTCGGACCTGACTGCGAAGGGGCGGCAGCAGATTACCGCGGCGGCAGCCAAACTGGCGAAAGACTTCGCCGGCCGGAAGGTGCCGCTGCGCATCCTGTGCAGTGACCTGAAGCGGGCCCGGGAGTCGGCGCGCATTTTTGCTGCGGCCCTGGGCATCGGCCGGGTGGAACCGTACGCGTTCCTGCGGGAAAAGAACAATGGCGCGGCGGCGGGCCTCAAGGAGAGCGAGGCCCGGAGCCTCTACATGCCGTCGGCGTCCCTGCGCGAGCTGGACCACCGCAACTATCCGGGCGGGGAGACGCGGCGGGGCTTTTTCCAACGGACCCTTGCCGGCTTTAAGGAACAGGACATCGCGCTGGAAAAGGAGAACCTGCTCATTGTGGCCCACAAAGGGACGATCCAGAACATCGTCTTCGCCTGGATGGGGCTCGATATCGCGGACGTAACCCGCCTCTGTTTTTCCGTCGACGTGCTGCCGTCGAGCGTGACGGTGCTGGGCATCAACAAGTGGGAGGAGCACGCCGTGTTCCTGTTGAACGATGTATCCCACCTGCACGGCGGGGAAGGGTACGGATTGTTCAATTTCAAGTTTGGGAATGTTGACGCGGTGAAACAAAAGTAGTAAAATAATGGACGTTAACAAGTTCCAGACCCATATCGGAAATGCGATGACGAAGACAGTAGTCCGTGGAAGCGGGAAAGCGAGCCGGGGAGGGTGCGAGCCCGGACCAGTGCGGAAACGGAACGAAGATCCCTTCGGAGCATCCGGCTGAAAGGCGCGGTGACGCGGTGAGTAGGCCCGGACGGAGCGGCGCACGTTACAGCGCTGAATGAGCGGCGGCCTTCGGACCGTCATCAGGGTGGTACCACGGGTAAACTAAGTCTCGTCCCTTTGCGGGTCGGGGCTTTATTTTTTTGCAAGGATCACAGGAGGAAGAGAAATGGATTACAGCAAGACGTTGAACCTGCCGCAGACGGATTTCCCCATGCGTGCAGGCCTGCCGAAGGCGGAACCGGGATATCTGGATTTCTGGTACACCAACAAGATTTACGAAAAGAAACAGAAACTCCATGAAGGGCACACGAAGTGGGTGCTCCACGACGGCCCGCCGTACGCCAACGGCGATATCCACATGGGTACGGCCATGAACAAGGTCCTGAAGGACATCATCGTCAAATACAAGTACAGCCAGGGGTACGACACGCCGTACGTGCCCGGCTGGGATACGCACGGCATGCCTATCGAGCACGCCTGCCTGAACGCCATGGGCGTGGACCGTCACAGCATGACGCCGCTGGAGCTGCGCGCGAAGTGCAATGAGTACGCCCACAAATACATCGACATCCAGCGCGATGAGTTCAAGCGCCTCGGCGTGCTGGGCGACTGGGACAATCCCTACCTGACCCTGCGTCATTCCTTCGAGGCGGAACAGATCCGCGTCTTCGGCGCCATGGCCAACAAGGGCTACATCTATAAGGGCCTGAAGCCCGTATACTGGTGCCCCCACTGCGAAACGGCCCTGGCCGAAGCGGAAATCGAATATGCCGACCAGAAGACGCCGACCATCTTCGTGAAATTCCCGCTGGTGAAGGATAATGGCAAAACGCCGGCCGGCGCGAACGGCCGCCCGGTCTACGTGGTCATCTGGACGACGACGCCCTGGACCATTCCGGCCAACATGGCGGTCACCCTGAACCCCGATTTCGAATACTCCTTTGTGGAAAACGGCGACGAAGTGCTGTTCATGGCTTCGGACCTGGTGGACCACGTGGCTTCCGAATGCGGCCTGACCTTCGGCAAGGTGCTGGGCACCGTCAAGGGCCGCGAAATGGAGTACGGCGAATGCGAGCATCCGTTTCCCGAATACAACCACCGTAAATCCCTCATCTGTCTGGCGGACTATGTCGACCTGGAGACCGGTACCGGCTGCGTCCATACGGCCGGCGGCCACGGCGATGTCGACTATCTGACCTGCCTCAAATACAATGTGCCCATCGTCTGCCCCGTGGATGCCCAGGGCAAGATGACGGCCGAAGCGGGCGGGCGCTTCAAAGGCATGTTCGTGTTCGACGCCAACGTGCCCGTCCTGAAATACCTGGCCGAACTGGGCATGCTGCTCGGCAAAAAGAACATCCACCATCAGTACGCCCATTGCTGGCGCTGCAAGAACCCCATCATCTACCGTGCCACGGAACAGTGGTTCGCGTCTGTCGACGGCTTCCGCGAGGCCGCCCTGAACGCCATCCACAACGAAGTGAAATGGATTCCGGCCTGGGGCGAACCGCGCATCCACAACATGGTGGCCGACCGCCACGACTGGTGCATCAGCCGTCAGCGCGTCTGGGGCGTGCCCATCCCCATCTTCTACTGCGAAGACTGCGGGGAACCGCTGGTCAACGAAGCGACGATCGACAAGGTCGCCAACATCTTTGAAAAGGAAGGCAGCGATGCCTGGTGGAGCCATACGGCGGAGGAACTGCTGCCGGAAGGCACCAAGTGCCCCAAGTGCGGCGGCACCCGTTTCCGCAAGGAAAAGGATATCATGGACGTGTGGTTCGATTCCGGGTCCAGCCACATGGGCGTCCTGCGCAAGCGTCCGGAACTGCAATGGCCGGCCGATATGTACCTGGAAGGCAGCGACCAGCACCGCGGCTGGTTCCAGTCGTCCCTGCTGACCTCCGTGGCCGTCACGGGGCACGCGCCGTATAAATCCGTCCTGACCCACGGCTACGTGGTCGACGGTGAAGGCCGCAAGATGTCCAAGTCCCTGGGCAACGGCGTGGACCCGAAGGACGTCATCAAGAAGTACGGCGCCGACATCATCCGCCTGTGGGCCGCATCGTCCGACTACAAGCAGGATGTCCGCATTTCCGACGTCATCCTGAAACAGCTGGCCGAAGTATACCGCAAAATCCGCAACACCATCCGCTATATCCTTGGCAACACCTACGATTTCGATTACGAAAAGGACAAGGTGGACTTCAAGGATATGCTGGAACTGGACCAGTGGGCCCTGATGTGCCTCCAGTCCCTGAAGAAGGATGTGAAGGCCGCCTACGAAGCCTACGACTTCCATGTGCTGTGCCATGCCATCCATAACTTCTGCGCCGTGGAAATGTCCAGCTTCTATCTGGACATCATCAAGGACCGCCTCTACACGAGCCGTCCGGACAGCAAGGAACGCCGCAGCGCCCAGACCGCCATGTACGAGATCCTCTACGACCTGGTCGTCATGCTGATGCCGGTCCTGAGCTTCACCATGGAAGAAACCTGGCAGTACATGCGCAAACCGGCCAATGCCCCCGAATCCGTCCAGATGGTTCCCTGGCCGGAAGCCAGGGAGGAATACATTGACGACGCCATGGAAGAGAAATGGGCGAAGTTCATTTCCCTGCGCGGCGAAGTGACGAAGGTCCTGGAAGTACACCGCCGTGCCAAGGATATCGGCAACTCCCTGGATGCCCAGGTGGAACTGCATGCCACGGGCGAAGCCCTGGCGATCCTGCGCGCCGTTGAAAAAGACCTGGCCAGCCTCCTGATCGTATCCCAGGCCAAGGTGGTTGAAGATACGGCGGCCGGCGAAGCCACGGGCCGGGAAGACCTGAAGGTCGCCGTGAAACCGGCGGAAGGCAAAAAGTGCGAACGTTGCTGGACCTATTCCGACACCGTCGGTTCCGATCCGAAGCATCCGACCCTTTGCGCCCGCTGCGCCTCCTGCGTGGACGACTGAACCATCACACCATAACGAAACGCCTGGCTGCATTGGCAGTCAGGCGTTTTTTTACGACCGTATGAAGGTTTTCTTGACGAAGGCGATGAGCTTTTTTTCATCTTCATACAGGTGGTGGCCCCGTTTCATAACGAGGCCCGATGTAATGCGCACGGGCTCCCGGAAAGGCACGACGGCCATACCGTCCCGGGGCAGGACGGCCTGCCGTGTGAGCACCGTGGAGGCGATGCGTTCATAGACCAGGTTTTTGACGGTGTGGAGTTGTGTCGTGTGCAGCAGGATCCGTGGATGGAGGTCTTTGGCGACGAAGGATTTATCGATGCGGTCGTTGACGAAGAAGCCGCCGTTCAGGAGGACCAGCGGTTCGGCGGCAATCTCTTCCCACGTAACGGAAGACCGGCCGGCAAGTGGGTGTCCCGGATATGTGCAGAAGCAGATTTCGACTTTGTAGATGGGGCAGTAGACGAGGTTGTCGCTGTACGAAGTATCGTAGTTCGTGATGGCCAGGTCCAGTTCATCGTTGAGCAGCATGCGCAGAGCGTCTATGCCGCCTGCTTCGGAAATTTCCAGGGAGATTTCCGGATAATCTTGTTGGAAGCGGCTCATCAAGATGGGCAGCATGTGCGCGCCAATCTGCAGGGGCACGGCGATGCGGATGTGGTTCTTGGTTTGGGACAGGTCGCGGACGGTCTTGTCCAGGTCCTCCATGCTCTTTAAAATAGGTATGATGCGCCGGTAGAGCGTCATGCCGTCGTCGGTGATGACGATGTGACGTCCCTCGCGGTGGAACAGGTTCAGTCCCGTCTTGGTTTCCAGGTCCTGCATGGAGAGAGAGACCGTTGGTTGGGACACGTGCAAGTATTCAGCCGCCTTGGTAATGTTCTGCCAGCGGCAGACTTCGTAAAAATAACGCAGTTGCGTAAAGTTCATGGTCTGTTCCTCCTACCGGTCCGTTTCCTGGTTCTTATTATAGCTTGTTTTCATAGTTTTTACCTATAATTATATTAAATAGTTGTATTTTACAGAAGAGTCTGGGTCAGGGATAATGGAAACAGGAGAAAGGTGTACGGAGGGAGGTCCGTTTTATGGAAGGCAACAAGATGGATGCGAAGTATTTTTCCAGTTTCCGGCAGGAGTTCGTCGATGTGGGGGACGGCGTGCAGATCAACGCCCTGGCCGGTGGTTCGGGGCGTGAAGCCTTGCTGCTGATTCACGGACACCCTGAAACGCACCTGATTTGGCGCTTCATGGCGGAAAAGCTGGCGCAGCGCTATTTCACCGTCCTGGTCGATATGCGCGGTTACGGCGACAGCAGCAAGCCCCAGGGGTTACCGGACCATTCAAACTACAGTAAGCGTACCATGGCGCAGGACATGATCCGCGTGATGGCCCATTACGGGTTCCGCCAGTTCCATGCAGTCGGGCACGACCGTGGAGCCCGTGTCCTGCACCGGCTGGTCCTGGATCATCCGGAGACAACTTTGTCCTGCACGCTCATGGACATTCTGCCGACGTACGACATGTATGCCGGGACAAACGAGGAATTCGCCACCAAGTACTGGCACTGGTTCTTCTACATCCAAGGCAACGGATTTCCGGAGAAATTGCTGGCCGCCGATCCGGATTACTTCATCCACTATAATCTGAACCTGAAGGTCGGCCCGGCTGCACGGGCCAATTTCCCCGAAGAGGTGCTGCAGGAATACACGCGATGCTTCGCCCTGCCGGGCACCATCCACGGCATCGCCGAGGATTACCGGGCCAGCGCCGGCATCGACCGGGAATACGACAAGGCCGATGTGGTACCCCACAAGAAGATTGCCGTACCCCTGTGCGCCATGTGGGGCAACAACGGTGTGGTCGGCAAGCTGTGGGATGTCAAGGCGGGCTGGCAGGTCTATTCCGACCGGCTGCGCGCCATCGGAATCGACAAGTGCGGCCATTTTGTGCCGGAAGAGCAGCCGGAGGTCGTGTATAATGAACTGGTCCGCTTTCTGGACGATGTGGACCGCGGTACCATTTGAAGGTGGACAGGGATAGGGAGGAAAGGTAGGAAAAGCCATGCATGCCATTGAGAAACTGTTGGCGGCGAAAGCCCATCAGGCAAGTGTCAAGACCGGGGAAATCGTCAATTGCGACGTGGACCTGGCCGGTATCAACGACCTGTATCTGCAGACCGTGAAGTCTTTCTACGAGATGAAGGGCGACAAGGTGTACGACCCGGACAAGGTCGTCCTCTTCTTTGACCATTACGCGCCCTGCGCGACGATCAAGCAGGCGCAGAATCATAAGGAGTTCCGCCAGTTCTGCCGCGAGCAGGGCATTGGGAAACTCTTCGACATCGACCAGGGCGTGTGCCATCAGCTGCTGGCCGACAAGGGACTGGTCTGTCCGGGCAAGATCGTCGTAGTGACCGATTCGCACACCACGACCCACGGGGCCTTCGGGGCTTTCGGCACGGGCGTCGGCGCGACAGACCTGGCGACCATCCTGATTACGGGCAAGCTGTGGTTCAAGGTGCCGGAAATCGTGAAGATCAATATCACGGGGACGCTGCGGCCGGGCGTTTACGCGAAGGATGTCATCCTCCATATCATCGGCGACCTGGGGGCGGACTACAATGTGTACCGCGCTGTGGAGTTTGCCGGCCCTGTGGTGGAACGGCTGAGCGTTTCCGAGCGTATGTGTATGTGCAACTTGTCGACGGAGATGGGCTGCAAGACGAGCTACATCCAGCCCGATGCGGTGACGATGGCGTATCTGGAGGAGAAGGGGATCAGGGACTACAAGATTTATACGACGGACCCCGATTTTCAGTATGCCGAAGAACTGACCTGCGATGTGAGCGGCCTGAAGCCCCAGGTTTCGGCACCGTCGAGCGTGGATAACGTGTATGACCTGGACAAATATGCCGGGACGAAGATTGACGAGGCGTACCTGGGATCCTGCACGGGCGGCCGTGTTCCGGATATTGCCGTGGCGGCGCGGATTCTGAAGGGGAAACACATTCCGCGCGACACGCGCATGATTGTCGTGCCGGCTTCGAAAAAGGTCATGGAAGAAGCTATGGACAAGGGCTATATCAAGACGCTGATGGAGGCAGGAGCCTGCATCACGGCACCGGGCTGCGCTGCCTGCCTGGGTGTCCACCAGGGTATGCTGACGGACGGAGAGACCTGCATCAGCTCGACGAACCGTAATTTCCCGGGCCGCATGGGTTCCACGGATGCCGGGATTTTTCTGGCGTCGCCGGCGGCAGTGGCTGCTTCGGCTCTGAACGGCTGCATCACGGACCCCACGCCGTACCTGAAGGACTGACGGCGGGAACGTTTGGAAAGGAAGGTTGCCATGAACAACGTAGTGGAAGGCAAAGTTTTTGCATTCGGTAAAAACATCGATACGGACCAGATCTACCCGGGCCGTTTCGTGGAACTCACAGAGCCCGAGGATATCAAGAAGTATGCCATGTACGGGGCGGACCCGGATTTCACAAAAAAATTCAAACCTGGCGACATCGTGGTGGCGGAGACCAATTTCGGCTGCGGCTCGTCCCGCGAGCATGCAGCCATCACCCTGAAGAGCGTTGGGGTGTCGGCTATCGTGGCGGAATCTTTCGGTCGCATCTTTTTCCGCAATGCCATCAACCTGGGCATCCCGGTCCTCACCTGCAAGGGAATCTCAAAGCTGACTTCGACAGGGGACAGGCTGCGCGTCGATATCCGCAGCGGCCGCATCGAGAACCTCACGACGGGTGCCACGGCGCAGGCCACGCCCTTGTCGGACTATATCATGCATATTCTGGAGAGCGGCGGCATCAAGCCCATGATCCGGGCCATGCAGGAAGCGAAACAGCGCTGAGTGGGAAGCGTGGAACCAATATTGGCTTTGCCCGCAAATTTTAGGGAAGAACCAATAAAATAACAGGTGACCTGTTTTGCAGGCCACCTGTTTTCCGTGTTTCCCGGGTCAGTCCCAGCGGTTGAGGATGTCGTCGATGATCTCTTTCTTGGTTTTGCGTTTCTTTTTCTGCTGTGTGCGGAAGTTGTCGTCTTCCCGGCCGGTGGAGTAGTCGGCGTAATCGAAGCCGTCGTACCCGCGGTCGTAGCTGCGGTTGTAGTCGCCGTGGCCATCGTCGGCCCGGCGGGGGGGCGGCAATACCGGAAGGAGCGGCCGCACCGGGACGGACGGGAGTGCCGGGAGGGGCTGCGCGTTTGCGTACGTGTCCATAGGGTACATCTCCTTAGTGGTGCATGAGCGTATCGGTTTTTTCGAAGAATTTCAGGGGCAGTTTCGGTTCCAGCCAGGCAATCACCTTGTCGGACAGGGGCGTGAGCAGAACCCAGCTCAGGACGACGAGGACGATGGAGAGGGAACCGACGGCGACGTCGGTGAACCAGTGGGCGCCGGACATGATGCGCGGCAGGGAGAACAGGAGGAACACGGCGAGGCCGGACCAGAAGGCCTTTTTGCCCAGGTAGCGTCCCATGAAGGACGTGAAGATCAGGAGGCACATGCCGTGGTCGCCGGGGAAACTCGTGGCGGAGCGGTCTTTGACGTGCCAGCCTGTCATTTTGCTGACGAAGTTGACGTGTCCGTGCAGGCTGTCGAAGTAGGCCGAGGCGCTGAGGCGGTCGATGCCGAGCCGGTTGTCGACGAGTTTGACGAGGATGATGCTCAGCAGCATGGTGATGCCCATGGCGAACATCCAGCGTTTCCCTTTGGCGTCCTTTTTCCGGAAATACAGGAAGAAGATGACCGCCATGATGAGGAAGGCGACGGCGTCGAAGGCACGGAAGTTGGTGAAGGCCACCAGGTAGAGGAAGGCCCTGCTTTCGGCGACGAGGTTGTTGAAAAAGTAGAAGATGGATTTGTCGATGGCAAACCAGAACCCGTGGTTCACCGGCAGGTACCAGCTCAGGAACAGGGCGACGCCCAGGATATTCAGCCCGATGATGCACAGGATTTTTTTCGCTGACATAGGGGGAATCTCCTTTGTTGTTTAAACTTTGTTTAAGGATTGTTTAGGAATTTTACATGGATTTTACCCGTTATCTTACCATAAATTGACAATTATGTCATGCTAGATTAAAATTTATACGTATGGCTTTTTGACAGAAAGGGCATTGCCGGGAGGAAGCTCATGTTGGAAAAACAGGTGCGGCAGAGGACCGCCTTAAAGGAAAAATATCCAAAAGACCCGCCCGTTCCGTCCCGTGTCCCGCGGGATCCGGAAACGGGAAACTATACGGACTGTGCTGCCAGGATCCGGGAGATTTACGCCCGGAACTGCTTCATGGCGGACTATTTCCATATCGATATTGACGAAATCCATTGCGGCAGTGCCGTCGTGAGCCTGCAGCTGGATCCGGAACGGCATACGGACGACGGGGAGTTCGTGGGCGGCGATGTCCTGTCCGCTCTGGCGGACGCCGTACTGGGGGTGACGGGCGCGTCCCTGGGGGAACGGGTCGTCACGGTCATGTCGTCCATGAGCTTCGTGTCCCCCGTGCGGGCGCAGGGCCGGCTGTATTGCCGCAGCCGCGTGGCTCATCACGGCCGTACGACCATGGATATCCAGAGCCGTATATACGGCGAGGATGGCCGGCTCGTCATGGGCATGCTGTCCGTCATGATGAATGTGGGCAAGTTCGAGGGCATCCCCGCCAAGTGGTGAGCCCCTTATATCGCGAGGAGGAGTCAAGGTGAAAGAGAATCTCATTATGGTCAACGGCATCATCGTGGAAAAGGACAAGGCGCAGATCAGTCCCTTCGACCGCGGGTTACTGTTCGGGGACGGGGTCTTCGAAATCACGCCGGTCTACCACGGCAAGCCGCTGGATACGGAAAAGCATATGGAGAACCTGTTCAACAACGTGGTGCAGATGCGCATTCCTGTCGTCAACACGGTGGACGAGCTGGTGGAACTGGTGGAGGACATGGCATCCTTTACGGAAATGGGCGACGGGGAAATCTACACGCAGGTCACCCGCGGCGCCGGTCCCTATGAATTGAACTTCCCGGAACAGTGCCGCCCGCTCCTGCTCATGCAGACCGTACCCGTCGACCGGGCCGCCCTGGCTGCCCGGCGGGCTGCCGGCGTCAACCTGATGACCGTGCCCGATGAACGGCCGGCCAACCGCAAGTTCAACGTGCTGAACCGCGTGGACGAGGTTATGGCCAAGCATACGGCCGCTGTCGGCCGCTGCTACGATGCCCTCTTCGTCAAGGGCGACCGTATCACGGAGGCCACGGATTCGGCCTTCCTGCTGGTCAAGGACGAAATGCTCTGGACCGCCCCGGACAAGGAGGTCCATGAAAACCTGACGCGCAGCCTGATCAAGGAACAGCTGGCGAAACAGTTCGACATGCAGGTCGTTGAGAAGTCCTTCACGAAGGATTTCGCACTGAAGGCGGAGGAAGCCTTCCTGTGCGGGCCGCGCTGCGAGATCATGCCGGTCGTGAAACTGGACCGCCGTCCCATCGGCGAGGGCAGACCGGGGCCGCTGACGCTGAAACTGCAGCAGGCCCTGGAAGAGTATATCCGGAACGAGACGGCGAAACAGCCGGACAGACCGTGACGAAGGACAGGGAACGGCGTATGGGGAACGGGAACGACAGGACGCGGAAAATGGTACGGGCCGCCGTGCTGCTGGCCATTGCGGCCGTCGTGCAGTGGCTCCGCCTGCTGCTGCCGCTGCCGCCTGTCGCGTCCATGCTGCTCATCGGCTCCGTCGTCAACCTGTGCCTGTGCCTGTCCCTGTGGACGGGCAGCCTGAAGTTCACGGCCGTGTCGTGCCTGCTGCTGCCCGTGTTCGCATGGCTGCAAGGCCATCTGTTCTTCTGGCCCCTCATCCCGGTCATCTTCCTCGGCAACTTTGTCTACTGCCTGTCCCTGAAAATGGCGGCGGGCTGGAAGGTCGCCCTGCCGCCCGTCCTGAAGGCCGTCGTGCTCTGGAGCGGCACGGGCCTGACGGCCGGCTTGTTCCACCTGCCCGCCCAGATGAAGCAGGTGCTGATGGTCTACATGGCCGTTCCCCAGTGGGCGACGGCGGCCATCGGCCTTGTACTGGCGTTCTTCGTGCGCCGCGCCCTGCAGCAGCGGGGAGTCTTGTCCTGAGCTGCGCAAAGGGCGGCGTAGGAGGTACTTTTGTTTGACAAGGGCGGGCCTTCGTGGTAATATGATACCGTTATATGCCGCTGTGGCGGAATTGGCAGACGCAGCAGACTCAAAATCTGCCGTCCCCAAAAGACGTGCCGGTTCGACTCCGGCCAGCGGCACCAATTTTACAGACCTGTACCCGGACCGGAAATGGTTCGGGTACTTTTTTTACAAAGGGAGAATATTTTTCAACTATATATAGGATGAAAGACCGTTTTGTTGTATAATTGTAAGATAAAGTGATTTTATATTGGAGGAGAATGTCTATGCTGCATATCGGTTGCCACCTTTCCTCGGCCGACGGGTTTCTGGCCATGGGCAGGACGGCGCTCGGCATCGGGGCCGACACGTTCCAGTTCTTTACCCGGAATCCCCGGGGCAGCAGGGCGAAAGCCATCGACCCTGCCGATGCGGCGGCCCTGATGGAGCTGATACAGAAGGAACATTTTCCTGTCATCCTGGCCCATGCGCCCTACACGCTGAATCCCTGCTCGGCCAAGGCGGAAACGCGGGAATTTGCGCTGGAGACCATGGCCGATGACCTGAAACGCATGGAATTTACGCCGGGCATGCTGTACAACTTCCATCCCGGCAGCCATACGAAGCAGGGGACGGAGACGGGCATCACCCAGATTGCGGACCTGCTGAACCAGATTCTTACGGAAGAACAGACAACGACGGTCCTGCTGGAAACCATGGCCGGCAAAGGCACGGAAGTGGGGCGGACCTTTGAAGAGGTCGCCGCCATCCTGGACAGGGTGGAATTGGGCGGAAAGATGGGGGTCTGCCTGGACACGTGCCATATCTGGGACGCCGGCTACGATATCGCCGGGGACCTGGACGGCGTGGTGGCGGAGTTCGACCGGGTCATCGGCCTGGACCGCCTCAAGGCCATCCACCTCAACGACAGCCTGAACGGGCGGGGCAGCCATAAGGACCGCCATGCCCGCATCGGCGAAGGCCGGATCGGACTGGACGCCCTGGTGGCTGTGACGAACCATCCGCAATTGCGGCATCTGCCGTTCTTTTTGGAGACACCGAACGACCTGGATGGATATGCAAAGGAAATCTCCCTGTTACGGAGCCATTACCGCGAAGAGAAATAAACCATGAAGAGATACGGACACTGGCTTCCGCACCCTTACGACGAGGCGCTGGCGGAAGCCCTGGCTGCAAAACTGAACAGTTCCCCCGTTGTGACGGGTATCCTGCTGAACCGGGGCCTGCGGACGGAAGGGGAGATGCGGGATTTCCTCTACGGCAAGGCGGATCCCTATTACGACCCCTTCCTCATGAAGGACCTGAAGAAGGCGGCCGGCCGGATCTGGCAGGCCGTGGAACGCCAGGAGAAGATCACCGTCTTCGGGGATTACGATGTGGACGGCATTACGGCCAGTTCCACCTTATACCTGTATTTAAAGGCCCGCGGGGCCCGCGTCGGGACCTATATCCCGAAGCGGCAGGGCGAGGGCTACGGCCTCAATTCGGAGGCCCTGCAGACGCTCTTTGAGGGGGGGACGACGCTGGTCGTGACCGTGGACTGCGGCATCAGCGGCCTGCGCGAAGTCGCGGAGGCGCCGGCCGGCATGGACATCGTCATCACGGACCATCACCGCGCGCCGGACCGGCTGCCCGAAGCCTATGCCGTCGTCAATCCCAACCAGGCCGGCTGCGGGTACCCGTTCAAGGGCCTGTCCGGCGCCGGTGTGGCCTTCAAGCTGTGCCAGGCGCTGGAAAAACTGCGCCACCCGGACGCGCCCCTGTGGGAGGACTTCACCGAACTGGCCGCCCTGGGCACCGTGGCCGATATCGTGCCTTTGCGGGACGAGAACCGGGCCATCGTGAAGAAGGGCCTCCAGGCCATGGAGACGACGCGCCTCGTGGGGCTGCGGAAACTGATCGAGGTGAGCGGCTGCCCCGTACGGAACATTACTTCGGAAAATGTGGGCTTCATCCTGGCACCGCGCCTGAACGCCGTCGGCCGCCTGGAACATGCCCAGCGCGCCGTGGAGCTGCTGACTGCGACGGAGGAGGAGGCGGCCTCGTCCATCGCGGCGGAATTGAACGAGGAGAACGCGCGCCGGCAGGAGATCAGCCGGACCATTTTCGAAGAGGCCGAGGCCATGCTGGCGGAACAGGAAACCATCGGGCCGGCCATCGTGCTGGCCAAAGAGGGCTGGCACGCCGGGGTCATCGGTATCGTCGCGTCCCGCCTGGTGGACAAGTATTACCGGCCGGCCATCCTGCTGAGTCTCGACGGCGACCGTGCCAAGGGATCGTGCCGCAGTATCCCGCCGCTGGACCTGTACGATGCCATCAAGGCCTGCAGCGCCGACCTGATCCAGTTCGGCGGGCACAGCCAGGCTGCGGGGCTGACCTTGTACGCGGACCAGGTGGACCGGTTCCGCGAGGACTTCTGCCGGACTGTGGCAGAGCGCCTGCAGCCGCGGGATTTTGAACCGGAAATCAACATCGACGTCTTTCTGAAGAAAGACCACGCCATCACGCTGGACCTGCTGCACCAGCTGGAACACCTGGAACCCTTCGGGTGCGGGAACGAGGCGCCCGTGTTCGCCCTGCGGGACGCGGTCCTCCACAGTCCCCGCACGGTGGGACGCGAACAGAACCACCTGCGCCTGTTCGCCGAATACGGCGGCGTTTCCTATAACAGCATCATGTGGCAGGGAGGGGCCCTGCTGCCGGCTGTCGGCAGCAACACGAAAGCCGACCTGGCCTTTCTGCCGAAAATCAACTTTTTCCGCGGCATGGAGAGTGTGAACCTGCAGCTCCTGGCGATCCGGCAGCCGCTGACCATTTTCGATTACCGCCAGCAGGCAGGGGAAAAGGCGGACATCGTCCGCGCCTTCCTGCGTTCCGAGCCGTCCGTCACACTCTTTGTGAACGGGGGCAGCGCATCGGCGGAGCCCTTCGCGGACAGTCCGAACCTGACAGTGCGGCACTACGGCGAACGCTGCGGCAGCGGCGAGCGGGTCGTCCTCCTTTACGACCTGCCGCGGCAGGACATCTTCACGCCGGAGGCCTTCCCCCTGGAAGGGCAGGTGGGGGAGATGCTGGGCCTGCTGTACGGCTGGCGGGATTTCCGCGAGGCCATGGACGGGCTGGAGGCGGAATTGCCGGGCCACGCCCATCTGTCCCTGGCGTACCGCTACATTTACCGGACCCTGCGGTCCCAGGCGGTCTGCAAGATCGGTCCGTTGAAGGAGTCGGCCGCCTCCAGCCAGGTGCCGCTTTCGGATACGGACCTGCAGATTTTCGAGGAACTGCATTTCTTCCGCCGCCAGGAAGACGAGCTGACCATGGGCAGCCGGCAGCGCCGCAGCCTCACGGAATCGCCCACGTTCTGCGACCGGCAGAAGCAGGGCGACGCGCTGCGGGAACTGTTCAACAACTGCCTGAAGATTACGCGTCAGCGGATTTATGCGCTGTGGCGCAGATGAGGACGGGGTACGATGCCTTCTACAGAAAACCAGAACATCAGCATTGAAGATTTCATGAAATACATAGCCGACTACCTGTCCCCCAAACAGGTGGCCAAGGTGCAGAAAGCCTACGATTTTGCGGCCCGGGTCCATGCGGACCAGAAACGCCGTTCCGGCGAGCCGTACATTATCCATCCGACCCAGGTGGCCTATATCCTGGCGCAGATGAAGATGGACGACGAGACGCTCTGCGCGGCGTTCCTCCATGACACGGTGGAGGACACGGACACGAAGCTGGACGACATCAAGGAGATGTTCGGTGCCAAGGTGGCCATGCTGGTCGACGGCGTCACGAAATTGGGTAAAATCGAATATATATCGAAAGAGGAACGGCAGATTGAGAACTACCGCAAAATGTTCCTGGCCATGGCCAAGGACATCCGCGTGGTCATCATCAAGCTGGCGGACCGCCTGCACAACATGCGTACCATGAAATACATGCCCGTGTACAAGCAGCAGTCCATTTCGAAGGAGACCCTGGAGATTTACGCGCCCCTGGCCAACCGCCTCGGTATCTACACGATCAAGTGGGAACTGGAGGACCTGGCCTTCCGCTACCGCGATCCCGAAGTCTATTACAACCTGGTGGAGCAGGTCAAGGTGAAGCGCCGCGAGCGCGAAGCCATGGTCCGCGACGCCATGGCGCAGATGCAGGCCGAGCTCGACAAGGTCAGCATCAAGTGCGAGATCCAGGGCCGGCCGAAGAATTTCTACAGCATCTACAAGAAGATGATGCGGGACCACAAGGAGCTGAACGAGATTTACGACCTGCTGGCCATCCGCGTGCTCGTCGACACGGTCAAGGACTGCTACGGCACCCTGGGCGTGGTCCACAGCCTGTGGCGTCCTATTCCCGGCCGCTTCAAGGACTACATCGCCGTGCCCAAGTCGAACATGTACCAGTCCCTGCACACGACGGTGGTCTTCACGAACGGCCAGCCCCTGGAAATCCAGATCCGCACCTTCGAGATGCACCGCATCAGCGAGTACGGTATCGCGGCGCACTGGCGCTATAAGGAAAGCGGCGGGTCCAGTCCGGCCACGGGTGCGACGAAGGCCTATGCGGCGAAACTGTCCTGGCTGCGCCAGCTGCTGGAGTGGCACAAGGACATGAGTGATTCCCGCGACTTCGTCAACACGGTGAAGCTCGATGTATTTGCCGACGAGGTCTTCGTGTTCACGCCCCGGGGCGACGTCATCGACCTGCCCGTGGGCTCCGTGCCCATCGACTTCGCCTACCGCATCCATACGGACGTGGGCAACCGCTGCATCGGCGCCAAGGTCAACGGCCGCATCGTGCCGCTGGACTACAAGCTGTCGAACGGCGACATCGTCGAGGTCATCACGTCGAAACAGGCGTCGGGGCCGAGCCGCGACTGGATCAACATCGCCGGTTCGTCGGATACGCGCAACAAGATCAAGTCCTGGTTCAAGAAGGAACGCAAGGAAGAGAACATCGAGCGCGGCCGTGACATGCTGGACAAGGAGTGCAAGCGCCTGGGCTACGATACGAAGGAGTTCGCCAGCCAGGAAAAACTGAAGACCGTGTCGGACAAGCTGAACCTGCCTGACGTGGACAACATGATGGCCGCCCTCGGGTACGGCGGCATCACGCTGAACACCATCATGGCGAAGCTTGTCGAGATGTATAAGCAGGAACAGCAGCAAAAGCTGAAGCAGAGCAAGGACCTGACGCAGCTTTTGAACGAGCTGAAGCCGCGCACGTCCAATGCGAAATCAAGCCACGGCATCCTGGTCAAGGGCGAGGACGGCATCATGGTCAAACTGGCCCGCTGCTGCAATCCGGTTCCCGGCGACCCCGTGGTGGGCTACATCACCCGCGGCAATGGCATCTCGGTGCACCGGAGCGACTGCCCGAACGTGATGTCCAACAATCCGGAGGAGCAGGCGCGCCTCATCCCCGTAACGTGGGACGTGGCGACGGACAATGTCTACAAGGCCAACATCCTCATCCAGACCGTGGACAAGCCGGGCATGATGATGGACATCATGATGGCCATCAGCGAGAACAAGATCAACATCAACAATGTCAGCAGCCATTCCAACAAGGACAAGGTGGCAACCATCCACATGGGGCTGGACATCGGCAACACGGGGCAGCTCGACGCCATTATGAGCCGCATCAAGCGCATCCAGGGTGTTTACCGCGTGGAGCGCCTGACCGCCGGCATGGCGGAGCCGGCCGAACATAAGAAGAAACAGAAATGAGGAACGCTATGAAGATCAAACAGATGGAAGTCGGCCCGATTATGACCAACTGCTATATTGTGGAGAACGAGGAGACGAAACACGGCGTCGTCATCGATCCCGGTGACGATGGCGACCGCATCGTGGACCTGCTGCACGGCGACGGTATCACAGTGGACGCCATCCTGCTCACCCATGGCCACGCGGACCATATTTCCGGCCTGAAGGAGGTACGGGAAGCCACCCATGCCAAGGTCTGCATCGCCGCGGGGGACGCGGACCGGCTGACGCACTGCACGTCGGCCTTTTTCCTCGGCCCGGCCAAGGACTTCGGTCCGGCCGACGTAATCTACAAGGACGGCGACAAGGTGCAGGCGGCGGGGTACACCTTCGAGGTCCTCGCCACACCGGGCCACACGCCCGGCGGCGTCTGCCTCAAGTGCGGCGACGTGGTGTTCTGCGGGGATACGGTCTTCGCCGAGTCCATCGGCCGGACGGACCTGCCCGGCGGTTCCTACGACGAGCTGCTGCGTTCCATCCACGAAAAGATCCTGCCACTGGACGACGACGTGACGCTGCTGCCCGGACACGGGCCGGCCACGACGGTAGGCTGGGAACGGAGGCGCAACCCGTTCCTGCAGTGATTTTCTGCCGCGGCCGGCGGAGGGCCGGCAGGCAGGGAACATGCTTTTGACAGGTACATGAACATGGAAAACGGCATAATCAAGTACATACAACAGCATACGTTTTTGAAAGTCCTGGTCACCGTGGGCCTTTCGTTCATCTTTTACGAACTGAGCTCGCTGCTCCTGTCGGTGATCCTGGCCGTCGGCCTGGCTTTCGCCCTGTACCCGCTGACCCGTGCCCTGGGGCGGATCAAGCTGGGCAAGACAGGTATGCATCCGTCCCGGGTGGCGGCCATCATCCTGGCCTTCGTGGCCATGGCCATCTTCCTGGGCGTGGTGGTATCCTTCATCGTGCTGCCCCTGTTCGGGCAGATCAACGAACTGCTGAAACAGCTGCCGCAATATACGAAGCAGCTGCAGGGCGACTCGCTGCGGAGCGTGCTGACCCAGTCCGGTGCGGGCATGCCCATGCTGCCGTCGAGTGTGGAGAGCCTCATCGAACAGTCCATCACCAGCTTGACAGGCTTCATCGCCAGCGCCGTGCAGAACCTGGTCCATTCCACCGTGGACATCGTATCCAACCTGGTGGGCCTCATCATTGTGCCGTTCCTGGCCTTCTATTTCATGAAGGACTGGAAGGAACTGTGCCGCATGATCGTCCACCTCTTCATGCCCCAGGCGCGGCCGAAGGTGGGCCGCATCCTGACCCGTACGGGCCGGGCCATCAGCCACTTTGTGGACGGCATGTGGAAGCTGTCCCTGCTGGCTTCGTTCTGCGTCACCATTACGCTCCTGATCTTGGGCGTGCCGTATCCCCTGGTCTTCGGTTTCGTGGCCCTGCTGTCGGAAACGATCCCCATCGTGGGCGCCATGATGGCGGCCATTCCGGCGATCTTCGTGGCCTTTACGAGCGCCTCCCCGGAGACGGCGGGCTACGTGGCGTTGTTCTACATCGTGTACTATACGATTGACAGCCACGTGCTGCAGCCGGAAATCATGGGGCGCAACCTGAACCTGCACCCGGTCGTCGTGCTGCTGGCTTTGTTGATCGGCGGCAAGCTCTTCGGCATTTTCGGTATGCTGATCGCAACGCCTGTGGCGGCGGTCTACCGCGTGCTCTACGACGAGCTCTGGTACTACGATGGCGAGGAAGAGGAGTTCCGGCACCGCGCCGTCCAGGAACGGCTGGCGCAGAAGCGGGAACAGGGGTTCGATTCCGATTCATTGACCCTCGAAGAGGAAGTGGCGGCCGAGGAGGAGGCTTTTGCCGAGACGAAGGCCGAGCAGGCGGACTGCATGCGGGAGCTGACCCATATGATGGAGGAAGAGGCCCGCAAGCGCGCCGACAGGGCCCGCAAGGCCCGCGAAGAGGCGGAACGGGCCGGGGGAACGGGTCCCCGGGGCGGCCATTACAATGATATGCCCTGACGGGCCGGGGGAATGTTTGCCAGCAGGCTGTAAAAGTGATACAATATTTAGGCGTGTTAAGACTTTGACGGACCCGGGTACATCTGCCGGGGTCCGATAGCATTAAGGGGGAATTACCTTGTTGACGACAATGCCTCGCGGCACCAAGGACATCCTGCCGTCGGAAGTAGGCGCATGGCGCTACGTGGAAACCGTGCTGCGCGATTTGTGCGCGCGGTTCGGGTTCCAGGAAATCCGGACGCCCATGTTCGAACACACGGAGCTGTTCCAGCGCGGCATCGGCGATACAACGGATGTCGTGGAAAAAGAGATGTACACCTTCACGGACCGCGGCAACCGCAGCATCACGCTGCGCCCGGAAAACACGGCGTCCGCCGTGCGTGCCTTTGTGGAGCATAAGATGTACGCGGAACCGGACCCGGCCAAATTGTTCTATATCGGGCCCATGTTCCGCTATGACCGGCCCCAGGCGGGGCGGCAGCGCCAGTTCCACCAGTTCGGCGTGGAAGTGCTCGGCGCACCGGGCCCCAACGTGGATGCCGAAATCATCCTGCTGGCCGTGGAAATCCTCAAGACCCTCGGCTTGAAGGACCTGCAGCTGAAGATCAACACCGTGGGCTGCCCGGACTGCCGTCCGGTCTACCGCAAGATGCTGCAGGACTATTTCCGTCCGCATCTGGAGGAATTGTGCGAGGACTGCCGGTCCCGGTTCGACCGCAATCCCCTGCGCATCCTGGACTGCAAAACGGACCATGCCCTGGCGGCCGGCGCCCCGAAGCTGCTGGACTGCCTGGACGACAAGTGCAAGGCCCATTTCGGCAAGGTGCAGGAGCTGCTGAAGGCGGCCGGCGTTTCCTTTGCCATCGATCCGACGCTGGTGCGCGGTCTGGATTACTACACCCGCACGGCGTTTGAGATCCAGTATCCGCCGCTGGGCGCCCAGAGCGCCGTGTGCGGCGGCGGCCGTTACGACGGCCTCGTGGAAGAGGTCGGCGGCCCCGCGACGCCGGGCATCGGCTTCGCCATGGGGTTGGAACGCCTGATCCTGGCCCTGCAGAGCCAGAACCTGCTGCCGGCGTTTGACGATGCCCTCGACGTGTTCGTCGTGGCTCCCAACGGGGCCGCGGAAGTACAGGCTTTCCAGGCCGTCCACGAACTGCGCGGGGCCGGACTGAAAGCGGCCTACGATTACAAGATGGGCAGCATGAAGTCCCAGATGAAGGCGGCCAACCGCCAGAACGCGCGCTTCACCGTCATCTTCGGCGGGGACGAGCTGAGCCGCGGCTGCGTGACGCTCCGCGACATGAAGACGGAAGACAAGGAGCACAACCAGAAGGAGATCCCTCTTTCTGAAATGACAACAATATTAAAGACAGAGGTGCACAAGAATGAGTGAGAAATTTAAGCGGGACCATCACTGCGGCAGCCTGGGCAAGGCGGACACGGGCAAGGAGGTGTCCCTGTGCGGCTGGGTATCCAAACGCCGCGACCACGGCGGACTGATCTTCATCGACCTGCGCGACCGTTCCGGTATCTGCCAGATCGTCATCGATCCCGATGCCGGCGAAAGCTTCAAGAACGCAGAACATATCCGCAGCGAGTATGTCATCCAGGTGTTCGGCAAGGTGCGCGAACGCTCGGCTGACACCGTCAACCCGAACATCGCGACGGGCGACGTCGAAGTGGTGGCGGACACCCTGAATGTTTTGAACGGTTCGAAGACACCTCCGTTCTATATCCAGGACGGGATTGACACGGACGAGAATCTGCGCCTGAAATACCGGTATCTGGACCTGCGCCGGCCGGAAATGCAGGCCAACCTGATCCTGCGCCACAAAGTCACGAAACTGATGCGCGACTATCTGGATGAACACGGTTTCCTGGAAATCGAGACGCCCATGCTGTGCAAGAGCACGCCGGAAGGCGCCCGCGACTACCTGGTCCCGAGCCGTGTCAACCCCGGCAAGTTCTACGCCCTGCCCCAGTCCCCGCAGATCTTCAAACAGCTGCTGATGGTGGCAGGCTATGAAAAATACTTCCAGATCGTGCGCTGCTTCCGCGACGAAGACCTGCGCGCCGACCGCCAGCCGGAATTCACCCAGCTGGATATGGAAATGTCCTTCGTGGAAATGGACGACATCATGGACCTGATGGAAGGCCTGATTTCCTATGTCTTCCGGGGCGCGCTGGGCGTCGATGTACCCCTGCCCATGCAGCGTATCTCCTGGGACGAAGCCATGGACAAGTACGGCAGTGACAAGCCGGACCTGCGCTTCGACATGCAGCTCATCAACATGGTGGATGCCGTTTCCGGCTCCGATTTCAAGGTATTCAACAACATCATCGCCGACGGCGGCATCGTCAAGGCCATCAACGTCAAGGGCGATGCCAAGATCCCCCGCCGCGAACTGGACGGGCTGGTCGATTTCGTCGCCATCTACGGCGCCAAAGGCCTGGCCTGGATGCAGATCCAGGAAGACGGCAGCGTGAAGTCGCCCATCGCCAAGTTCTTTGACGAAGCCCGCCTGGCCAAAATCAAGGAGACCGCCGGTGCGGAACCGGGCGACCTGCTCCTGTTCGTGGCCGACAAGCCGGCCGTCGTGGCCCAGGCCCTGGGTGCCCTGCGTATCGAAATGGCGAAACGCCGGAACCTCATCGACAAGGACAAGCTCTGCTTCACGTGGGTCACGAAGTTCCCCATGTTCGAATGGAGCGAGGAGGAACACCGCTGGGTCGCCATGCACCATCCGTTCACGGCCCCCTGCGACGAGGACCTGCCGCTGCTCAAGACGGATCCCGGCAAGGTCTATGCCAAAGCCTATGACATGGTGCTGAACGGCATCGAGCTGGGCGGCGGCTCCATCCGTATCCATCGCCGCGACATCCAGAACGCGATCTTCGAAGCGATCGGTCTGACGGATGAAGAGGCCCAGGAAAAGTTCGGCTTCATGATGAAGGCCTTCGAATACGGCGCACCGCCCCATGGAGGACTGGCTTTCGGCCTGGACCGCATGATCATGCTCATGGCCAAGCGTCCGTCCATCCGCGACGTCATCGCCTTCCCGAAGACGCAGAACGCCAACGACCTCATGAGCGAGGCTCCCAACACGGTCGACGAAAAGCAGCTGCGTGAGCTGCATATCCGCACGACCCTGGTGGCGAAGAAGGACAATAAGAAATAAGCGGAAAAGGAAGCAATCAGGCCCGGGGCATATTGAAAAAATGCCCCGGGTCTGTTATAGTATAGGTAATGGGGCCGGGCGGTATGTTCGGCGCGGCTCCCCGGAGACGCCCGCGGCGGAATCCGGTATCCCAATTTCAGACAACTACCCTGCGGTGTACGTTATCCTCTTCTTTGCGTTGAGCCAACACTTTTACCTAGGGAGCCCGAAAGTCGTGTTTATCAAAAACCAGCCGTCCCCGAACGGACTTTTGCGATAAACAGCAGAGCACCCACCTGCATTTGCAGGTTCAAACTTCGAAGTCAGAACGGCATTGTGGGGTATTTTTTATCGCCTTTCTTCCTTTTCCGTGACGCTGCACGGGAAGGAAGTTTTTGTTTTCCCCGAAAGGGAACCGAGGAGTATTGGATATGGACAGTTTATTTGATGTGCCGGCCTACAAGCCGCTGGCGGACCGGATGCGGCCGGCCGCCCTGGCCGATTTCGTGGGGCAGGAGCAGGCGGCGGGACCGCACAGCCTGCTGAACCGCATGATCCAAAAGGACGCTTTGCAGTCCCTGTTGTTCTACGGACCGCCGGGTACGGGCAAGACGACCCTGGCGCGCATCATCGCGCACCGCACGGACAGCCGCTTTGTGGCGGTCAATGCCGTCACATCGGGCATCCCGGAACTGCGCAAGGTCATCGCCCAGGCCCGGGATGCCCGCATGGCGGGGCAGGGGCGGACCGTCGTGTTCATTGACGAAATCCACCGTTTCAACAAGGCCCAGCAGGATGTCCTCCTGCCCTTCGTCGAAAACGGGACCATCATCCTCATCGGCGCTACGACGGAGAATCCTTTCTTCGAAATCAATTCGCCGCTCTTGTCGCGTATGAAGATCATTCCGCTGGAAAAGCTGACGCCGGCCCAGATTGAAAAGATCCTGGAGCGGGCTCTGGCGGACAAGGTGAACGGCCTGGGGGCGGAAGGCTTCACAATGGAGCCGGAGGCCCTGCACATTCTGGCGGACTTCGCCCAGGGGGACGCCCGCAGCGCCCTCAACCTGCTGGAGCAGGCCGCCCTTATGGTGCCGCCCGGCACGACGCAGATCACGGCGGCATCCCTTCGGGAGATCCTGGGTACGGCGTTCCGCCGCTACGACAAGAAAGGCGACTCCCATTACGACATCGTAAGCGCCTTCATCAAGAGTATGCGCGGCAGCCATCCTGACGCAGCGCTGCATTATCTGGCCCGCATGCTCGAAGGAGGGGAGGACCTGCGCTTCATCGCGCGGCGCATCGTCATCTGTGCCGCCGAAGATGTGGGACTGGCCGACCCCCAAGCCCTGGTGGTGGCCAACGCGGCGGCCCAGGCGGCAGACTTCGTCGGCCTGCCCGAGGCCCAGCTGATTTTGTCCGAAGCGGTGCTCTACATCGCCACGGCCCCGAAGAGCAATTCGGCCACGACGGCCATTTCCGCGGCGCGCCACGATGTGCGGACCCGCGACTGCGGCAGTGTGCCGGCGCACCTGCGGGACGCCCATTACGGCGGGGCGGCGAAACTGGGACACGGCACGGACTACAAGTATCCCCACGATTACCCCGGGGCCTGGGTGGATCAGCAGTACCTGCCGGACGCCCTGGAGGGGACCCGGTACTACGAACCGAAGGAAAACGGGTTCGAGGCCCGCTTCCGCGGCAGGCTGAAGGGCAGGGGATGACGGCGGGGACGGGCCGTCTGCATTGACTTTATCGGGGTTATTGCATATAATTTAAAGTATGCTTTTATACCCTTTATACAGATAGAAGGAGCGATGTTGTAAATGAAGTACATGAGCGGGAATGAAATCCGCAGCCGTTTCATCAAATTTTTCCAGGAGAGGGGCCATCTGTGGCTTCCGAGCGCATCCCTGATTCCGCAGGACGATCCGACGCTGCTCCTGATCGGTGCCGGCATGGCGCCCTTCAAACCGTTCTTCACGGGCAAACTGAAACCGCCTTCCCCGCGCATCACGACATGCCAGAAGTGCGTCCGCACGGGCGATATCGAGAACGTGGGCCATACGGCGCGCCACCATACATTTTTTGAGATGCTGGGGGATTTCTCCTTCGGCGACTATTTCAAGAAGGAGATCATTCCCTGGAGCTGGGAGTTCCTGACGAAGGAGCTGGAACTGCCGGCGGACAAACTGTATATCACGATCCACACGAAGGACGACGAGGCCTACCGGATCTGGCACGATGCCGTCGGGGTGCCTGACGACCGTATCGTGCGCCTGGAAGACAACTTCTGGGAAATCGGCAGCGGCCCCTGCGGCCCGTGTTCCGAAATCCACATCGACCTGGGCAAAGAACGCGGCTGCGGCAAACCGACCTGCGGCCCCGGCTGCGACTGCGGACGTTACCTGGAACTGTGGAACCTGGTCTTCACACAGTACAACCAGAACGAGGACGGCACGTACACGCCGCTGGTGCATAAGAACATCGATACCGGCGCCGGCCTGGAACGTCTGGCTTCGGTACTGCAGAGCAAACCGTCCAACTTCGAGACGGACCTCATGTTCCCCATCGTGGAATACGCCGCGGAAGTTTCCGGTGTGAAATACAACAGCGACCCGAAGAAGGATGTTTCCCTGAAGGTCATTGCGGACCACGCACGCAGCCTGGTCTTCATGATCGGCGACGGCATCCTGCCTTCCAATGAGGGCCGCGGCTATATCCTGCGCCGCATCCTGCGCCGTGCCGTCCGGCACGGACGCCTGCTCGGCATCGACGAGGAGTTCCTGGGCGGCGCCGTCGACGTCGTCGTCCGGATGTTCGGCGAGGCCTATCCGGAAATCCGCGAGAAGCAGGACTACATCAAGAAGGTCATCCATATGGAGGAAAGCAGCTTCCTGAAGACGCTGAAGAGCGGCAGCGAGCTGCTGGACAGCGAAATCGCCGCCATGAAGGAGGCCGGCCGCACCGTCCTGGACGGGGCCGCCGCATTCAAGCTGTCCGACACGTTCGGGTTCCCGAAGGAACTGACCCAGGAAATCCTGAGCGAACAGGGCCTCACCCTGGATGAGGAAGGCTATGCAAAAGAGCTGGAGGCACAGCGCAAACGCGCCCGTGACGCCCGTGACGATAAAGCCGGCCGTCCGGTCATCTACAATGACCGTGACCTGAACGCCGCCACCCTGAAGGTGGACGAGACCGCCCATGCCGGCAAGGTTATGAAGCTGTATCCCATGCAGGACGCCCAGCCCGTCGATTCCATTTCCGATGGCAGGGACGCCGCCGTCATCCTCGATGTGACGGCTTTCCACGCCGAAGGCGGCGGCCAGGTGGGGGATACCGGCATCATCAAGGCGCCGGCCGGCGTGCTGCAGGTCGTGAAGACGAAGAAACTGCCGGACGGCGTGACCTACATGGCCGGCACGGTGGTGGAAGGCACGATCAACGCAGGAGACGCAGTGACGTACGAAGTGGATGAGGCCCGCAAGGCGGACATTGCCCGCAACCATACGGCGACCCACCTGCTCCAGGCGGCCCTGCGCCAGGTCCTGGGCGACCATGTCAACCAGGCCGGCAGCTATGTCGGTCCGGACCGCCTGCATTTCGACTTCTCCCATTTCTCCCAGATGACGGCGGAAGAGCTGGCCGAAGTGGAGCGGCTGGTCAACGACCAGATTCTGGCGGGCAAGACCGTGACGTTCGAGGAACTGCTCCTGGATGAAGCCAGAAAACGCGGCGCCCGCGCCCTGTTCGGCGAAAAGTATGGCAAAATCGTCCGCGTCGTGACGGTGCCGGGCTTCTCCATGGAACTGTGCGGCGGCGTGCATGTGCATAATACGGCCGAAATCGGCCTGTTCAAAATCATCAGCGAAGCTTCCAGCGGGGCCGGCGTGCGCCGCATCGAGGCCGTGACGGGACACGGCGCCCTGGCCTATGTGAACGGGCTGCAGCAGACCCTGGCCTGCGTGGCGTACAAGCTGCACTGCCGTCCGACCGATGTGGAAGAACGGCTGGATGTCCTGACGGACGAACTGCGCGACGCGAACCAGAAGGTGAAGGCCCTGGAAGCGGAGATGAACGCTGCTGCCGCGAAAAATGCCGGCGGCCAGGCCCGGGACATCAAGGGCGTCAAGGCCCTGGTCCAGAAGGTGTCCGTCGTCGACGTACCGGCCCTGCGCACTTTGGGAGACCAGCTGCGCGACACCACGGGGGGCGTCGTCGTCCTGGCCTCCGTCTTTGGGAACGGCAAGATCGGCATCCTGGCCATGGCGGCCAGGGAAGCCGTGGGCAAAGGCATCCACTGCGGCAAGATTGTCAAGGAAGTCGCTTCCCTGTGCGGCGGCGGCGGCGGCGGCCGTCCCGACATGGCCCAGGCCGGCGGCAAGGACGCGGCTAAACTGGATGCCGCGCTGGAAGCGGCCTGGAAGGTCATCGAAGGCCAGGTCAAGTAACCCGCGGTGCTGACAGGCGCCCTACATAGAGAAGGAAGACATAAGGAGAGAATATCCATGAGCGAAGAAGTCCGCGTACGTTTTGCGCCGAGTCCCACAGGCAACCTGCATGTGGGCGGTGCCCGTACCTGCCTGTTCAACTGGCTCTTTGCCAGAAGCACGGGCGGCAAACTGGTCCTGCGTATCGAAGATACGGATCCGAGCCGTTTTAAGCCCGGTTCCGTGGAACAGATCATCCGCAGCATGAAATGGCTGGGCCTGGACTGGGATGAAGGCCCGGAAGTCGGCGGTCCGGGCGCTCCCTATTTCCAGTCGCAGCGTACGGAAATCTACCAGAAATATCTGAAGCAGCTGTTGGATGAAGGCAAAGCCTATTACTGCTTCTGCACGCCGGAAGAGCTGGAAAAGCAGCGCGAAATCCAGAAAGCCCGCAAGCAGCCCTTCCGCTATCCGCGGACGTGCCGCAACCTGTCCAAGGAAGAGGTGGAACGCCGCCTGGCTGCAGGGGAACCGCATTCCATCCGCTTCAAGATGCCCATGAAGGGGAATATGCGTGTCCACGACCTGATCCACGGCCGCATGGATTTCGATATGACGCAGTTCGACGATTTCGTCATTGCCAAGACGAACGGTACGCCGACGTACAACTTCGCCGTCGTCATCGACGACCATCTGATGGGCATGACCCACGTCCTGCGCGCAGAGGAACACATCCCCAACACGCCGAAGCAGATCCTGCTGTACGAGGCCCTGGGCTTTGAAGTGCCCCAGTTCGGCCACATGTCCATGATCCTGGCGCCGGACCGCAGCAAGCTGTCCAAACGGCATGGCGCCCAGTCCGTGGAAGAATTCCAGGCCATGGGCTACCTGCCGGAAGCCCTGTTGAACTATCTGCTCCTGTTAGGCTGGTCGCCCGACGGGGATCAGGAAATCATCACCAAGGAAGAGGCGGTCAGGCAGTTCCGCATGGAACGCATGTCCCACAAGGGCGCCGTCTACGACATCAAGAAACTGTACTGGATCAACGGCCAGTACCTGAACAGCCTGCCGCTGGAACGCATCGTGAAGGACGCGCAGCCGTTCTTCGTGAAGGCCGGCCTCGTGACGGAGGACTGGTTCGGCGATCCGGCCCATGGCAGGTACTTCACCCATTTGGTCGAAGTGCTCCGCGTCCGCGTCAAGACCCTGCAGGAAATCGTCGATGCATCGACGTATTTCTTCCGCGATTTTGACGAATACGACGCCAAGGGGGTCCGCAAGTTCTTTACGGAGGAAGGCGCCGCGCAGCTGGCCAAGTGCCGCGAACGCATCGCCGCCGCCCCGGCGGACGCCTTCAACGAGGCGGACCTGGAAAAACTGTATAACGCCATCGCCGAAGAAGACGGCGTCACGCTGGGCAAAGTCGTCCAGCCGAGCCGCCTGGCCCTGTCCGGCCGTACGGTAACGCCGGGCATGTTCGACGTGATGGTGCTCCTGGGCCGGGACAAGACCCTGGAGCGCATGGATAAGGCCCTGGCCTATATCCGCACATTGCCGGAAGCCTGAGCGCCCTGTCCGCGCACAGGATTGTTTCCGGGGAAGTTTTGCAAGGAGTCACAACATGAAACATATCGCATCCCTTCTGCTTTCGGCCCTGCTGCTGGTTCCGGGCCTGGCCCTGGCGGACCAGCCCACGACGGTCCTTACGGAAGTGAGGAATACGAAAGGTGCCACGGTCCATGTGCCGTACATTGACGGCGCCAACGACGAAACCATGGAAAAAGCGGCCAACCAGCTGCTCAATGACGTGGCGGAAGAAATGGCCGGCAAGGCGGGACGGGGCGGCACCGTATCGTACGAGGTCACCTTGGACCGTCCTAGCCTGGTGAGCGTCCTGCTGACCGCGAAAAACGGCGGCAGTGCGTACCACAAGGCTGTCAATATCGACCTGACGTCGGGGAAGGAGTTCGGCCTCGACGGGTTCTTCTTCGACAATGACAAACGAAAGGGGATTGTCGGTGCGAAGACGGAAAACGTGCTCTTTACGGAGGACGGGGTCCGCGTGGCGGATCACAAAGGCGGTTCCTACGACCATTTTTACAGCTACGGCCAACTGGTTCCCTGTGCCCGGATCGGCGACATCGGGAGGCTGCTGCGGGTCTGGAAACTGACGGAAAACGCGGCGGGCAAATCCATCACCGTGCAGAAGGGCGACCTGCTGGCCATCAAGTTGAGCGCCAATCCGACGACGGGCATGCAGTGGATCCGGACCATCGACGGTCCGGCCGACGGCCTCGTGGGGAACGGCGAATCCTTCGTGATACCGCGCGATACGCCGCGTGATTCCTCCGGTGCTTCTTCCGGGACGCTGATCCAGTTCCTGGGCGCCATGACGCCGGGAACCTATACGGTCCGCATGAGCTACCAGAAGCCCTGGGACAAGATGGGCAGCATCCGCCAGTTCCTGTATACGGTCGTCGTGAAGGAATAAGAAAAAATGGATTTAGAAAAGCAGCATCGCGTTCCGACCGGTGCTGCTTTCGTTGGGTTTAAGGAGAAACAGGCTGGCAGGGCAGGGCGTTCCCGTTTCCTGCTGCCGGTCAAGTGGAGAAAGAGGCCGCTACTATGGACAAAGAGATTGAACTGCTGGCTCCGGCCGGCACCTGGGACGCTATGGAAGCCGCCGTCAATGCCGGGGCGGATGCGGTGTATCTGGCCGGCAAAGCCTTCGGGGCCCGTGCCTATGCCGATAATTTCGACCGGGACGGGATGGGGCGGGCCATCCGCTTCTGCCACCTGCATCACGTGCGCCTGTACGTGACGGTCAACACCCTGGTGGATGACCGGGAGATGGCCGATCTGGAGGATTACCTGGTCTTCCTGTACAACGCCGGCGTGGACGGCATCATTGTGCAGGACCTGGGCGTCATCCGCGCGGCGCTGCGCGTCGTACCGGACCTGCCCCTGCATGCCAGCACGCAGATGACCGTGACGAGTTCCGCCGGTGTGCGCTTCGTCGCCGCCCACGGGATGGTCCGTGCCGTTCCGGCACGGGAACTGACCCTGAAAGAGTTGGAAAAGGCTTCGGCGACGGGTGTCGAAATCGAGGCCTTCATCCACGGCGCCCTGTGCGTGTGTTATTCCGGCCAGTGCCTCATGAGCAGCCTTATCGGCGGCCGCAGCGGCAACCGGGGGCGCTGCGCCCAGCCCTGCCGCCTGCCCTATAAACTGGTCAACGGCAACGGGGAGGACATGCTGGCGAAGGACTCCTCGGCAGGACAGTACCTGCTGAGCCCGAAAGACCTGAACACGCTGGCGGTCCTGCCCCGCATGATCGAGGCCGGCGTCCTTTCCTACAAGATTGAAGGCCGCATGAAACGGCCTGAATACGTGGCGGTCGTCGTCGATGCCTACCGCCGCGCCATGGACAGTTGGAAGGCGGGCCATTATGAAGTGCCGGCCCGGGACCTGGCCAACATCGAGCAGATCTTCAACCGCGATTTCACGACGGCCTATCTGGAGAAACCCCAGGGCCGCCGCATGATGAGCGATCGCCGGCCCAACAACCGGGGCGTCCTCGTCGGCCGTGTGCACAGCCTGAACTACAACCATACGAAGGCCGTCCTCAAAACGGAGAAGGATATCCATGCCGGCGACGGCCTGGAATTCTGGGTCAAAGTCGGGGGCCGGGTGGGCACGACGGTGACGTCGCTGCTGGTGGACGGCCGTCCTGTGGAGACGGCTCCGGCTGGGTCCCTGGCGGAAATCGACGTGCCGAAGGGCGTCCGTCTCAACGACCGCGTGTTCCGGACCCTGGACAGCGAGCTCATGGCCTATGCCGGCCAGTTCTACGGGGAAAAGAACAGGAAGCGCATTCCTGTAACGGCCAGGGTGAAGGCCCGCCTGGGAGAACCGCTGGAAATCATCCTGACGGACGGCGACGGCAACGAGGGACGCGGCCGGACGAAGTTCCTGGCGGAAAAGGCGCAGAAGCACGCCCTGGATGAAGCCACGCTCCGCAAACAGGTGGGGCGCCTCGGGACGACGGAATACTGCCTGGCGGACCTGGAGCTGGAACTGGACGGGGGCTTGATGGCGCCGGTCAGCGAATTGAACGAGGCACGCCGCCAGGCCTGCGAGGCGTTGGACGAAGCGCGCCTGAACGCCTTCCTGCCGGCCCGGACCCCGGTCCGCAACGAAGGGATCGTGGCACAGGCCATCGCGGAAAGCGAAGGGAAGGGACTGCGCCGCCAAGAAGGCAGGACGGAAATCACGGCCTGGGTGGACACGCTGGACAAGGTGGAAGCTGCGCTGGAAGGCGGGGCGGACTGGATCCTGTTCGGCGGGGACCGTTTCAGTACCAAGGATGTCACTTTCGGCGACTACGCGGAAGCGCTGGAGATGACGCGCCGCGCCGGCCGCAAAATCGCATTCGGCACGTCGCGCATCGTAAAGGAGGCGCAGCTGCCGTACTATCAGGCCTTCCTGGACAAGGCGGAAGCTGCCGGCCCGGACCTGCTCTGCATCCACAATGTGGGGCTGTGGCAGACGGCGGTGGAGCGGAAGCTGTCCGTGCCCCTCTGGGCCGATATGGGCCTCAACATCTATAACACGGAGGCGCTGCGGTTCTGGCAGGAGGCCGGTGCCGCCGGTGCCGTGCCGTCCATTGAATTGAACATGGGGCAGCTGGAGCATCTGGCCAAGACCAGCCCGCTGCCGCTGGAGTGCCTGGTGCAGGGGCCCATCGAGATGATGGTTTCCGAATACTGCGCGGGCGGCAGTTTCCTGGGGCATCTCGACCAGGGCGCCTGCACGTTCCGCTGCCGGGAACCGCTGTACCTGCACGACCGGAAGGATGCCGAATTCCGCCTGGCCGGCGACCAGTTCTGCCGCATGCACGTGCTCAATTCCCAGGACCTGTCCGTCGTGGGCAGTGCAGCTGTGCTGGCCTGCATGGGCATCGCGCGCCTGCGCATCGATGGGCGCACGTACGACGCGGCTACGGTCCGCAAACTGACGGCCCTGTACAAGGAAGCCCTCGCGGCCGGACCGGATGCGATGGAAAACCTGCCCGGCACCACGCGGGGACACTATTTCCGGGGCGTGCTGTGACGCACCGGACGGGAAAGACAGAAGGAAAGAGCGTATGTCACGTTTTTCGATAAAGACACTGGAATTTGACAAGGTAAAGACCCGGGCGGCAGCCTGCGCCGCGACGGAGATGGGGCGGGACAAGCTGCTCGCCCTGCCGGTCAGCGCCGACTTCGGGACGGTGCGCCGCATGCTGGCGGAAACGGCGGAAGCCAAACGCCTGCTGGACAATGCCAAACGGTTCCCTTTCGGCGGGCTGTACAATATCGCGTCTGCCGTGAAGCGGGCTAAAATGGGCAGCGTCCTGGAAGTGGACGAGCTGCAGGACATCAAGACGAGCGCCCAGGAGTTTGCGGCCCTCAAGAGGTTCCTTCTTACGGGGAGCGACGACCATCCGAACCTGGCCGTGTACGGCCGGGAACTGCAGGAATTCCCCAAACTGGTGCGTCAGCTGGAGAAGGCCATCTCGGAAAAGGGGGAGATCCTTGACACGGCCTCCGTCAAGCTGAGCGGCCTGCGTGTGGGCATCGCGTCCGCCAAGAACCGGGTCAAGACGCAGCTGGAACACATCCTCCACGACCCGGACAACCAGAAATATTTCCAGGACGCCCTGGTGACCATGCGCGGGGACCGTTACGTGATTCCCATCAAGCAGGAATACCGCCTCAACTTCCCCGGCGTCATCCACGACCAGTCCGGCACGGGGGCGACGCTCTTCATTGAGCCGCTGGCCGTGGTCAACCTGAATAACGAGATCAAGCGTTACCTGGTCCAGGAAAAGGAAGAGGTGGAACGCATCCTGCGCCACCTGTCGGCCCTGGCCGGCAGCGAGGCGGACAACCTGATGCGCTGCCTGGAAACGGCGACCGATGTGGATGTGATTGCAACGAAAGCGGAGTTCGCCCTGCAGACGCAGGCTGTGGAGCCGGTCCTGGTGCAGGACGGCGGCCTGCGCATCGAAAAGGGACGCCATCCGCTGCTGCCGAAGGATACGTGCGTTCCCCTGGATATCAGCCTGGGCGGCACATTCCAGACGCTGCTCGTGACGGGTCCCAATACGGGCGGCAAGACGGTGGCCCTGAAGGCGACGGGCATCTTCGCCCTCATGGCCCAGACCGGCATGTTCATTCCGGCCCTGCATGCGGAATTACCGGTCTTCCATGCCATTTACGCCGACATCGGCGACGAGCAGAGCATCGAGCAGAGCCTGAGTACTTTTTCGGGACACATGACCAACCTCGTCTCCATTTTGCGGGACGTCCGTCCCGGGGACCTCTTCCTGGTGGACGAAATCTGTTCCGGCACGGACCCGAACGAAGGAGCCGCGCTGGCCATGGCGATCCTTGATTATTTGACGGGCCGGGGCGTCTGGTCCATCGTGACGACCCATTACAGCGAACTGAAGACGTTCGCCTTCGGCCGTAAAGGGATGGAGAACGCCAGCGTGGAGTTCAACCCCGACACGCTGCTGCCCACGTACCGCCTGCTGATGGGTGTGCCGGGCAGCAGCAATGCCTTCAGCATCAGCCGCCGTCTGGGCCTGCCGGACGCCATCATCGACAAGGCCGGCGCATTCCTGAACGAGGAACACGCCCATATGGAGGATGTCATCCAGGGACTGGAAACCCAGCGGCGCCAGTACGAGGAAAGCAGCCGTGAGCTGGAGCAGCTCCGCTTTGAAAGCGAAACGCTGCGCAACGAGCTGGTCTTCAAGAAACGGGAATTCGAGAAACAGCGCAACGAACTGCTGCGCAAGGCGCGGTACCAGGCAGACGAGATTTACCGCAACAGCCGCCGCGAGGCCGAGGCGGTCCTGAAGGAACTGCGCCACCTGCGGGCGGATGCGGATCCGCAGCAGCTGCAGGAAACGGCCATGGAGGCCCGCAAGCGCCTGAACAAGCAGCTGAGCCTGGAAGAGCCCCTGCCGAAAGGAAAGCCGCTGACGCCGAAGACGGCGAAGGAGGGCATGACGGTCTTTGTCACGAACCTGCGCAAGGACGGCATCATCCGCGAAGTGAAGGGCCGGGAGGCCCTGGTCAGTGTCGGGGTCCTGAAAATCACCCTGCCCCTGCAGGAATGCCTGCTGGTCAAGGACGCGCCGAAACCGCAGCCTGAGCGGTCCAAATACAGGGCCGGGACGGCCCACGAACTGTTCGTGGCAAAAGCGGAATCGGCAGCCCAGGAAGTGGACGTGCGGGGTATGACGACGGACGAGGCGGTTCCGTACGTGGACCGGGCCATCGATGACGCGCTCCTGGCGGGCATGACGCAGGTGCGCATCATCCATGGCAAAGGGACGGGGGCCCTGCGGGCCGGTCTGCACGCTTATCTGAAGACCCACCGCAGCGTGGCGGCCTTCGCCATGGCCAACGAGTCTTTGGGCGGCGCCGGTGTGACCATCGTGACGGTGAAGTGACAGCCGCGGCACTGTACGGAGTAATTTCCGCATTTTTTATTGAGTCCCGGTACTGCAATTTGATATAATTATCTTAATGTAAGTACCACGAGGGGGTTATTATGGCTTTATTAGTGAAAAAATTCGGTGGCAGCAGCGTGGCGACCCCTGAAAAGATCTACCATCTGGTCGACCGCGTGCTGGCAGAAAAGAAACCGGACGACAGGATCGTCATCGTCGTTTCCGCCATGGGCGACACGACGGATGACCTGGTCACGCTGGCCGGGCGGGTTTCCAGGCATATGCCGAAACGCGAGATGGACATGCTCCTCGCGACCGGAGAACAGGTGTCCATCGCCCTGTTGGCGGCCGCCTTCCAGGAACGGGGACAGAAGGCGGTTTCCCTGACGGGACCGCAGGCAGGCGTACGGACCAATGCCAACCATACGAAGGCCGGCATCCTCGAAGTGAAACCGGACCGCATCCTGAAGGAACTGGACGACGGCAATGTCGTCGTCGTAGCCGGCTTCCAGGGGCTGGCCGATACAGGCGATATCACGACGCTGGGCCGCGGCGGCAGTGATACGACGGCCGTGGCGGTGGCAGCGGGCCTGAAGGCGGACCTGTGCGAAATTTACACGGACGTGGACGGCGTCTATACGGCGGATCCCCGTGTCGTGCCGGGAGCCCGCAAGCTGAAGGAGATCACCTTTGGGGATATGCTGGAACTGGCCCGTCTGGGTGCCGGCGTCATGCAGCCCCGTGCCGTCGAATACGGCGAGCACACCGGAGTCGATATTCATGTGCGCTCCACGTTCCACAATGTGGAAGGCACCATCATAAGGAGGAACTACACGTTGGAAGCAGAAAAGGAATATGTCGTACGCGGTGTAACCAGTGATGTAAATGTGGCGAAGATCGCCGTCCGCGGCGTAAAGGACCTGCCCGGCGTGGCGTTCCGCATCTTCGACGCCCTGGCCAAGGTCAATATCGATGTGGACATGATCGTCCAGAGCGCCAGTGCCGTGCCGGAAAAGAACGACATCACCTTTACGTGCCAGAAGGCCGATATGGCTGATGCCGTCGGCGTCCTGGAGACCCTGAAACCGGACATGGGCTTCAGCCGCGTCGATATGGAAGCGAACGTGGCCAAGGTGTCCGTCGTCGGAGCCGGCATGCTGGGCAATCCCGGTATCGCCGCCGGCATGTTCGGCGCCCTGGCGGCCAAGAACATCAACCTCATCATCATCAGCACGTCGGAAATCAGCATTTCCTGCCTGATTCCGCGGGACCAGGTGGAAATCGCCGTCAATGCGGTACACGACCACTTTTTCCCGGAACAGGCATAAGGTAAAAAGGAGTGTTTGAAGTGAAAAGTTTTGCAGCCATCCAGGCAAAAGGAAAATCGGCGGAAGACAACATTTTTGCAGCGAATGCGCTGGCTGTGGCAGATGCAGCCAAAACGGGCGCTGACAAGGTGACGAACGGCACCATCGGGGCCATGATCGACGACGGGGGCAAGCTCGTCGCGCTGCCGACCGTATTGAAGGTGTTCAAGTCCCTGCCGGACGAAGATTACGTGGCCTACGCGCCCATCGCCGGTATGCCCGGGTTCCTGGACAAGGTCCAGGACGCGTGCTTCGGCGCCAGGAAACCGAAAGGGTACATCAAGGCCGTGGCCACTGCCGGCGGTACCGGCGGTATCCATCATGCCATCTGGAACTATACGGAGCCGGGGGACGAAGTCCTGACGGCGGACTGGTTCTGGGGTGCCTATTCCGTGCTTTGCAAGGACCTGGGCCGCAAACTGACCAACTACAAGATGCTGACGGACGGCGAACAGTTCAATCTGCCGGCCCTGGAAAAGAAGGTCCGGGAACTGCTGTCCCGCCAGAACAGCGTCCTCGTCATCATCAACACGCCGGCCCACAACCCGACGGGCTACGGCCTGTCCCGTGCCGATATGGAAGGCGTCGTGACCATGCTGGGCAATGTGACGGAAGAAACGGGCAGACAGGCCGTGCTCTTCCTCGACGTGGCCTACCTGGATTACGGCGGAGACAAGGAGGAAGTCCGCGAAGTGTTCCACGCCCTGGACAATATGCCGGACCGCGTGCTGGCCGTCGTCCAGTACAGCATGTCCAAAGGCTTCACCATGTACGGCCAGCGCGTAGGCGCCATGATCTGCGTGGCCAACACGCCGGAAGCGGCACAGGAGTTCTTCGATGTAAACCAGTACTCCAGCCGTGCCACCTGGTCCAACATCAACCGTCCGGCCATGAAGACCCTGGAAATCGTGTACAGCGATCCGGAGCTGCTGAAAGCTGTCGAAGCCGAACGCAGCCATTACTACAATATGATCAAAGCCCGTGCCGATGTCTTCGTAAAGGAAGCCAGGGCCTGCGGCCTGCCCATGATCCCGTATCTGGCGGGATTCTTCCTGTCCATTCCGTGCGAAAAGAACCAGGAAATCTGCGACAAACTGCACGAAGACCATATTTACCTGGTTCCGCAGGCCGGCGGCATCCGTATCGCCATGTGCTCCGTGCCGCTGTCCAAGATTCCGGGCCTGGCCGGCAAGATCAAGAGGGCCATGGACGCAGTCCTGGGCTGAGCGGAACTGGGGGACGGCTTTACTGAAAAAGGTCCGGAGGGACGCTGATAAAGGAGCTGTAGACGCTTATGATTCATGTGACATTGCCCGATGGCACCGTACAGGAATATCCTGCCGGCATTACGCCGAAAAAGATTGCCGAGGGCTGGCAGAAACACGGTGGGCAGTCCATTGCGGAAGCCATCGTGAACGGCGTGGGGATGAACTTGCGCCTGCCTTTGGAAAAAGACTGCACGCTGGATTTCCTGCCCATCAACTGCCCCGAAGGCATGCGGGCCTATGTGCGCAGCCTGCTCTTCCTGTTCCTCGTTTCGGCGGAAGAGCTGTATCCCGATATCCACGTGGAAGTGCGCAACTCCCTGGGAACGGCGCTGTACTGTGTGACCCATGGCGGCCGTTATTCGGAGGAGATGCTGCGGGCTATTGAAAAGAGGATGCGGGAGTACATTGCCCGCAAAGAACCAATCCAGTTCCTTCTGGCACCGCGCAAACTGGCCATCGATGACGTGCTGGGGGATTCCGTCCAGGGCCAGGACCGCATCGGCCTGCTGGAAATGCGGCCGGACCTTGAGCAAATCCCGGTCAACAAGCTGGGCGGCAAATACGAGTTCTTCCTGGAGCCGCTGCTGCCGGGAACGGAGTTCCTTAATGCCTTTGAAATCATCCCCTACGAAGAGGGATTCGTGCTGAACTATCCCGAAGACACGGATTATACGAAAGTGCTGCCGTGGGACCGCCGGCACCGCATCAACAGCGTGTATCACGAAGCGGAGGAATGGTCCGCCATGATCGGCTGCAACACCATCTCGAAACTGAACCGCCTGGTCCGCTCCGGCCGGTCCGACAATATCATCCGCATGGCCGAGGCCCTGCAGGAAAAGAAGATCGCCCAGATTGCGGATTATGTGCTGTCCCGCAAAGACAAGCTGCGCTTCGTCCTCATTGCCGGCCCTTCGTCGTCGGGCAAGACGTCGTTCTCCCAACGCCTGAGCGTCCAGCTCGAAGTGAACGGCATCAAGGCCATCCCCATCTCCATGGACAACTATTACCTGGACCGGGACAAGACGCCGAAGAAGGCTGACGGTTCGTATGACTACGAGAGCGTCGACGCCATCGACATGCCGCTCTTCAACCACGACCTGCACGAATTGCTGCAGGGGGCGGAAATCGAACTGCCCAAGTTCAACTTCAAGAAGGGCGTACGGGAATACAAGGGCGATCTGATGCGGATGGAGGACAACAGCGTCTTCGTCATCGAAGGCATCCACGCCCTGAACAAGCGGACGAGCGAATCCGTTCCGGCGGAGAACAAGCTGAAGATCTTCGTCAGCGCTCTGACGCCCATGTCCATCGATAACTACAACCGCATCCATACGACGGATATGCGCCTGCTGCGGCGCATGGTCCGGGACAATAAATTCCGCAGCCACAACGCCCTCCAGACCATCGAAACCTGGCCTTCCGTGCGGGAAGGGGAGGAGAAGTACATTTTCCCGTGCCAGGAAGAGGCGGACATGTTCTTCAACACGAGCCTGATTTACGAGCCGGCCGTCCTGCGCAAGTATGCGGAACCGCTGCTCCAGACCATCGAACCGAAGGATGCCGGCGCCTACTTCGTTGCCTCGCGGCTCCTGGTGCTCCTTTCCCTGATTGAACCGATGGAGGAGAAGGCCATTCCGAACAACTCCATCATGAAGGAGTTCATCGGCGGATCCACGTTCGCTTATGCGCTGTAAAACAGAAGACAAGGATAAAGAAACCCGTTCATGTTGCCATGAACGGGTTTCCTTTTTGAACTGGTTGTTTGCCGCGGCGCCTGTCGCAAGCCTTTTACCGCTTCTGGGAAGAGGCGGTCGGTTTGTTGCTGACGACGGGCTTCCTGGTCTGCGTGTCTTTGGTGGGTTTCTGGCCTTTGGCGTCCTTCTTCACGTCGGCCTGTCCCTTTTTGTCAGTATCCTTTTCTTTGTCTTTGTCTTTGTCCTTATCCTTATCTTTGTCCTCCTCCTTGCCGATATCCTCGCCACGCGGCGTTACGGCGCCGGCAGGACGGGTGAAGTTGGCGTAGGGGACTTCCTTCACGGCCTGGGTCATGAAGGCATGCCAGATGGACAACGGCGCCATGGAGCCGGTCATCACACCCATGGTACGGCTGCGGTCGTCCCCAATCCAGACGGCGCAGCTCAGGTTCGGCGTGTAGCCGACGAACCAGGCGTCTTTGTAGTCGTCGGTCGTACCGGTCTTGCCGGCGGCCGGACGGCCCAGGCCTGCACCGGCGGCAGTGCCGCTGACGAGGACGTCCATGAGCATATCCGTCGTCTGATAGGCCGCTTTGGCACTGACGACCTGCTTTGCGGACGGTTTGTGTTCGTAAATGACTTTGCCGTTGCGGTCCACAATCTTCAGGATGGCCACCGGCTTGTTGTAGACGCCGTTATTGCCGATGGTGCCATAAGCGGCCGCCATCTCTATGGGGCTGACACCCTTGGTCAGGCCGCCCAGGGCCATGGCCGCGTTGACATCGTTCTGGGCGCCGCTTTCCACCAGCGTCGTGATGCCCAGTGCTTTGGCGTTCTTGATGATCTTTTCCGGCCCGAGCTGCATGGCGAGCTTGACGGCCGGCACGTTGTAGGAATGTTTCAGGGCCGTGCGCAGCGTGATTTTGCCATGGTAGTTGCGCCCGTAGTTCTGCGGCTTCCAGGAACCGACGGAGTATTCGCTGTCATCAATCAGGGTAGCGGCGTTCATGCCGTTGTCCATGGCCGTCAGGTAGACGAAAGGCTTGAAGGCGGAGCCGGGCTGCCGGACGGCCTGTACGGCGCGGTTGAACTTGTCCTGCCCGCGGCCGCCGATCATGGCCTTGATGTAGCCCGTCTTCGGGTCGATGGCGATAAGGCCGACCTGGGGCTGGGTCAGATGGTCCGGATCCTTGGTATAGATGTCGGGCAGCCTGGTGATGGCTTTTTCGGCTGCAGCCTGCATGTTGCTGTCGAGGGTCGTGTAGATTTTGAGGCCGCCCTTATACAGGACATCATCGCCAAATTTTTGGGCGATGAGCTGGGAGACATAATCGAAGAAATAGCCCTGGACATCCTTTTTAGTGCCTTTCTGGGGCTGGCGGATGACGAGCTTTGCCGCCTTCGCCTTATCGGCTTCGGCCTGCGTGATGTGGCCGTATTTCACCATCTGGTCGAGGACCAGGTCCCGCCGTTCCTTATTGGCCTGGGGATTCTCCATGGGGTCGAAGTAATTCGGGCTCTTGGGGATGGCGGCCAGGCAGGCGGCTTCGGTCAGGTCCAGGTCCCTCACGTGTTTGCCGAAATAGGTGAGGGCGGCCGATTCAACGCCGTAGGAACCTTCGCCGAAATAGATCTGGTTCAGGTACATGGTGAGGATCTCGTTCTTCGTGTACTTGTTCTCCAGCTGTTTGGCCAGGAAGGCTTCCTTGATTTTACGCGTAATGGTGCGTTCCTGCGAAAGGAAGGCGTTTTTGGCCAGCTGCTGCGTAATCGTGCTGCCGCCCTGGACGTCGTGGCCCAGGATATTGCTGACGAGGGCGCGCAGCGTGCCCCGGTAGTCGATGCCGCCGTGCTCGTAGAAACGGTTGTCTTCGATAGAAATAAAGGCATAACGGACATGCTTCGGAATCTGGTCGAATTTGACGGGAATGCGGTGTTCCGCCGATGCCGTCGTGTACACGACCTTTCCCTTGTTGTCATAGAACTGGGAAACCGCGTCGGGCACCAGTCCCTCTTCCAGCGCTGAGTCGCTCAGTTTCGTGCAGGACAGGGACAAGAGGGCCGTCATTACCAGCAGGGCCAGCGTGAAAATCAGTTTCCAGCCGGAGCGGGGAGTGGATTTCATATCCTTCATTACCTCTGCTTTCCTAGGAATAGGTGTTTCTTCTATACTGATAAGATGTTGCTGTACGGATAGTACGCAAAATACCACGGAATACACCGTGGCATTGCCATACTTTTCATATTATAACACGCAGGCCGGGTTTTGTCATGTGAGCGCCAGGTGCGTATTGACGCGGAACCGGCGGGGCCGCCGTGCCGTTTCCTGGTTTTGCGGAGGGCCCGCATTACAAGTGAAAAAAGCGAAAAAATACTTGCTTTTTTTGCTAAAAAAGGATATCATATATTTACTCACCCGAACAGGGTGAACCTAAATTTTTCGTAATTTTTACGGGAAATTTAAAAAAACGGTTGACATCGGCGGCGAGTTGATGTAAACTAAACAAACTGTCGCAAGACGGCAGGAACCTTGAAAACTGAATAACAACGAACCAGATAAATGTGCGGGTCATGTTTCCGGAAACGGGAACAGACCAGGTCATATAA
>ONEW01000031.1 GCA_900316935.1 uncultured Selenomonadales bacterium | reverse complement strand
ACCAGTCGGTGCATAACAACTGTTGAAACCGCCGTGTACCGAACGGTACGCACGGTGGTGTGAGAGGACGGGGGCTAACCGCCCCCTCCTACTCGATTGGCTAAGCATACAGGCAGTTTGATGTAGACGAAAGGAAAATTATCCGCAGGTCCGCCCGCTCAGGCCCCCGTGGAACCGGCGATGCGGGTGTGCGTGTCCGTGCGGACCCAGATACCCGCCGCTTCCAGCCGGGCTGCCAGCATGGCCGACAGGAGGCACAGCACGAAATCAGGCCCGACCTGCAGGATGCCGCAGTACAGGATGACCCACCACACGGAAACGGGTGCGTTGATGACGTAATTTGAGGAAAGGTAGAACCACACCAGCCCGAACAGGTAGACGATGGCCATGCCCCCCAGATTCACTAGGAGCAGCTGCTTCACCCCGCGGGCACGCCAGCGCCGGGTCGCCGCTCCGCAGAACCAGGCCTGCACAATGAAGCCGGCCAGGTAGCCGAACGTGGGCTGCGCGATGTAGCCGGGACCGCCGCCGGAAGCAAACACGGGGACCCCTATGAGTCCCAGCAGCACGTACGCGGCCACCGCGACGGCGCCGAGTTTCGCACCCAGCACCAGCCCTGCCAGCAGCGTGAACAGGAACTGCAGCGTATAGAAATCGTTGCCGATAGGGATCCGGATGAACGTCCCCAGTGTGATCAGGGCGATGAACAAAGCGCAAAAGACAAGCTCGCGGACCGATATGTTCTTCATGAAAAATTCGCTCCTATCGATGTATAGAATTTGAATGGATCAGCGTTCCCTTATAGCATAGGCCATCCATTCCCTATTGTCAACCGTAAATTGGTTAACGGTTAACGAAAGACTGGTAAACGGTGATAATACAGGGTTCTGGATTGAGAAAACAAGGGAAGACTTTTGAAATAATGTGGACAAGGGAGAATTTCCGGTCGGCCCGCTTCGCCCGATGTCCGGAACAATTGCCCACGGTTATTTATTGATAGGAACGCCCCTAGACTTTTTGACTTTTCTTTGAAAATGGTGTATGATAATAGCCGGAATTGGCACTCACCATAAACGAGTGCTAATTTACATTGCCAGCAATCTGCCTGGAACGGGGCGGCGCCGCCAGCCGGTGAAACACAGACGCGGCGGCGGGATACATCGCGCCGGGAGGGCAATGACGGAAGGAGTAATACAGTATGGCCGAAGAAGAAAAGAAGCAGGAGACGTTCCGTTTCCAGGCGGAAACGAAGCAGCTCCTCGATCTGATGATCCATTCCATTTACACGAACCACGAGATTTTCCTGCGCGAGCTGATTTCCAATGCGAGCGACGCCATTGACAAGCTGCGGTTCGCGTCGTTGACGGACGCGGACCTGCTGGAGGGCGACAAGGAGTTCACGATCCGCCTGACGCCGGATGCCAAGGCGCACACGCTGACCGTTGCGGATAACGGCATTGGCATGGACCGCGAGGAGCTGGTGAAGAACATCGGCACCATCGCCCAGTCGGGCACGAAGGAGTTCCTCCACAAGCTGGAAGAGGCCAACAAGCTGGCCAGGGAGGCGGAAGACGGGACCCGCAAGGAAGGCGGGAAGGACACGACGGACCGCGACCTGATCGGCCAGTTCGGCGTCGGCTTCTATTCGGCCTTCATGGTGGCCGACAAGGTGACCATCGTGACGCGCAAGGCCGGCGGGCAGCAGGGCTGGAAATGGGAGTCCGAAGCGGACGGCACGTATACCATTGAACCGGCCGCGGTAGCGCACCATGGCACGCAGATTACGCTGCACTTGGGCGAAGCGTACGCCGGCGAGGGGGCGGAGCAGGATATGACGAGCTACTGGACCCTGGAGGGCCTGGTCAGGAAATATTCCGACTTCATCCGCTACCCGATCAAGATGGAAGAGACCCTGGAAGAGCCTGGCAAGAACGAAAAGGGTGAAATCGATGAAAAGGCACCGGCCGTGAAGAAGGTCGAGGACCGCACGCTGAACTCCATGACGCCGCTGTGGAAGCGCAGCAAGAGCAGCATCAAGCCCGAAGAATACGATGAATTCTTCAAACACCAGTTCCACGAATGGGAAGACCCCCTGTGCTACTACCACACCCATGCCGAAGGCACCATCGAGTACACGGCGCTGCTGTACATTCCGGGCAAGGCGCCGGCCAACCTGTATTTCCAGGAATATGAACCGGGCCTGCAGCTCTACTCCCGCTCGGTCTTCATCATGGATAAATGCAAAGACCTGCTGCCGGACTACCTGCGCTTCGTCAAAGGCCTTGTCGACTCGCCCGACCTGTCCCTGAACATTTCCCGCGAGCTGCTCCAGCAGAACCGGACCCTCCGCGTCATCGGCAAGAACCTGGAAAAGAACATCCTGAAGCAGTTGAAGGAGATGCTCGACAAGGACCGCCCGAAATACGAAAAATTCTGGAACGAGTACGGCCGCTCCCTCAAGGCCGGCGTCTATAACAGCATCTACGATCCGGAAACGAAGAAGGAACAGCTGGCGGACCTGCTGCTCTTTATGACTTCGAAGGACGGCAAGCTCTGCACCCTGAAGGAATACACGGACCGCATGCCGGCCGGCCAGAAGGCCATCTACTTTGCCACCGGCAAGGACAAAGAGGCCATTGGGCACCTGCCGCAGATGGAAACGGTCAGAGAGAAGGGCTTCGAAGTCCTCTTCCTCCTCGACCCCGTCGACGAATTCTGCCTGGAAGCCCTGCAGCAGTACGCCGGCAAAAAGTTCCAGTCCCTGAGCCGCGGCGACCTCGACTTCGGCGACGCCGAATCCGACACCTCGAAAAAGGAAACGGAAGATCTGGCCAAGGATAACGAGTCCCTCCTGAAGGATGTCAAGGCCGTCCTGGGCGCCAAGGTCAACGAGGTGAAGCTGACGAACCGCCTGAAGGACAGCCCCGTGTGCCTGGTGGCCGGCGAGGCCGGTCCGTCGTTCGCCATGGAACAGGCCTTCGCGGCAGCGAACGCCCCCATGTTCAAGGCCCAGCGGATCCTGGAACTGAATCCGAAGCATGTCCTCTTCGGCAGACTCAAGGACGCCTATGCCGCAGGCAAGGAAAGCCAGGAATTCAAGGACTTCTGCAACCTGCTCTTCGACCAGGCCCTGTTGCTGGACGGCATGATCCCCGATGATCCGGCGGCGCTGGCACAGCAGATTGCGCGGATGATGGCGAAGTAAACAACTAAAACAACTACATAAATACAGCCTCACGGTAACTCCGTTTCCATCGCTCGTCGCACTGCTCCCAATGCGACGGAAACGGAGCCGTGAGGCTTTATTTGCTTACAGGATTACAACGCCATCTTGTAGATTTCTGCTGCTTCTGCGGCGCCGATCTTGACGGCGGACCCTGCGTTTCCCCCGACGGCGGCGGCGTATTTTTGCGCCAGGGTCCGGATTTCTGCTTCCGTGGGGTGGATCTTCAGGTCCGCGAAGGAAGTGGGCATACCGATTTCCTTGAAGAAGGCCTCCGTAGCTTCGATGCCGGCGCGGGCGACCGCTTCTTGGGCGGACGGATCAGGGGGAACATCCATCACGTTGGTGGCGAACTGATAAAAACGGGGCAGGTTGTGCTGATACGTATAGCGGGCCCAGCTGCCCCAGATGGCGCAGAGGCCGGCACCGTGGGCGATGTCCCAGAGGCCGCCCATTTCGTGTTCCATGCGGTGGCAGACCCAGTCGCCGCCGTCGCTGCCGCAGCCGGTGAGGCCGTTGTGGGAGAGACTGCCGGCCCACATGATTTCGGCGCGGGCACCGTAGTTTCCCGGGTCGCGGAGCAGGAGGCGGGCGTTGTGCATGACCGTGCGCAGCAGGCCTTCGGCGAGGCGGTCGGTCAGTTCCATGGCACCGTCTTTGGCGAAGTAACGTTCCATGGTGTGCATCATGATGTCGGCGCAGCCGCAGGCCGTCTGCCAGGGCGGCAGCGTTTCGGTGTACTGCGGGTCCATGATGGCGAACCGGGGCCGGCAGACGTTGTTGTTGTAGCCGCGCTTGAGCCAGCCTTCCTCTTTCGTGATGACCGAGGAATCGCTCATTTCACTGCCCGTGGCGGACAAGGTCAGGATGACGCCGACGGGCAGGCAGGCCGCTGCCTGGCGGGTGTGGGCGTAAAAGTCCCAGACATCGCCGTCGTTGGCGCAGCCGTAGCCGATGGCTTTGGCCGAGTCGATGACGCTGCCGCCGCCGACGGCCAACAGAAAGTCGGCGCCTTCCTTCCGGACGAGGCCGATGCCTTCACGGACCAGGGAGAGGCGGGGGTTGGGGACCACGCCGCCGAGTTCGCAGAAGGGGATGCCCGCTTCTTGCAACAGGGCTTTGACGCGGTCGAGAAGGCCGCTGCGGACGACGCTGCCCTGGCCGTAGTGGATCAGGACTTTTTTGGCGTCCTGCTCGCGGAGCAGGGCGGCAAGCTGGGAAACCGTATCTTTGCCGAACACGACTTTCGTCGGGGTGTAGTACACGAAATTGCGCATAAGGAAGCTCCTTTCCGGATTTATTGCTGGATTTGGGGTTGGACATAAAAGTGCTGCATCTCCATTGTACCACATCGGCCGCCGGAACCCTGTGAAAATTGATTGCATTCCGCTGTTTTTCCGGATAGACTGGAAGCGGAAAGGATACGGTGCGAAAGGAGGAACGCCATGGACAAGCATAGGGCAGGACGAGGGGCTGCCGCGCCGGCCGCTGCACCCCGCTACGGGCTGGTAGACACGCTGCGCGGCCTGACGGTCCTCAGCATGGTGCTGTACCACCTGGCCTGGGACCGGGTCTTCCTGTTCGGGCACCAGTCCGCCTGGTACACGGGGACGGCGGGGTACGTGTGGCAGCAGTCCATCTGCTGGACCTTCATCCTGATCAGCGGATTCTGCGCCGCCCTGCCGTCCCGCACCCGCCCCGCCGGCCGGGTGCGCCGGGCCCTGGCACTGATCGGGTGGGGCCTCGTCATCACGGTGGTCTCCTTTTTCGTGATTCCCGCCCAGCCGATCCTGTTCGGCATCCTGACGTTCCTCGGCGCGGCGTCCCTTGTGACGGCCGCCCTCGACGGCTTTCTCCGCCGGGCCGCGCCCGGTGCGGGCCTGGGACTGTGCCTGGCGGCCTTTGCCGTGCTGCGGGACTTCAACGACGAGCGCCTGGGCTTCGAAGGACTGACACTGCTGCCGCTGCCCCACGGCTGGTTCGAGCTCGGCCCGGCGGGCACCTTCTTCGGCCTCCAGGAAGCGCGCCCCGTCATGGCCGACTACTTTTCCCTGATTCCCTGGATCTTCCTGTTCTGGGCCGGGTTCTTCGCCTGCCGCTGCCTGCTGCGCCGCCGGAGCGCCGCGGGGGACGAGGTCCTGCCCGCTCTGTTCCGCCAATCCCTTCCGTGGCTGGCGCTGCCCGGGCGGCACACCCTCGCCGTGTACCTGCTCCACCAGCCTGTCCTGTACGGGCTGCTGACACTGATGGCGTGGCTGGCCGGGAGTTGACGGAGGTCTGTTAATTTCCGCTTGCAAATTTCCTGCCGAAAGCGTACAATAATACAAGCGGTAACCGGGCTTGCGGCTGCCGTACCTTCGTGGGGATGTAGCTCAGCTGGGAGAGCGTACGGTTCGCATCCGTAAGGTCGAGAGTTCGATCCTCTTCATCTCCACCACGACGAGTCAGGGACTTCTTCGGAAGTCCCTTTTTTATTGCCCCGGGGGGCCGGTTGCAATCTGTGGCATACCGCCAGTAAACCACTATATATTGTATCCAATGTTACAATTTTGCGCACAGGTCGTGGAAGGGGGACGGTGCCTTCCATGAATTTTACATAATGGAAGCAAAATACTGGTATACTGGAAGTAGGCAGGAGACAGACTGTCCGTGTTTGCCGCAGGCAGTTTCCGGACCGGAAAGGCAGGGATTGTGATGGCGAAGACCTATGTGATTGACACCAATGTCCTGATCCAGGCGCCCAACGCGCTGGCGTGTTTCGAGGAGAACGACCTGGTGCTGCCGCTGGTGGTGCTGGAAGAGCTCGACGGCTTGAAGAAGGCCGACGGCGAACGGGGCTTCAACGCCCGGCAGGTCATCCGTACGCTGGAAGATTTCCGCTGCCGCGGTGACCTGATTGCCGGCGTCCCCCTGGGAAACGGCGGTACGCTGCGAGTCGAGGCCAACTGCATCCACGAGCCACTGCCCGAAAGCCTGTCCGACGACAAAAGCGACAACCGCATCCTCAAGGTCTGCCGCCACCTGGCACCGGCGCATCCGATCCTGGTGACGAAGGACCTGGTCCTGCGCCTGAAGGCACAGATGCTGGGCATCGAGGCCGAAGATTTCAGCACGGAACAGGTCAGCACGTCGGAACAGCAGTACATGGGCCGGACGGAATGCTTCGTGCCGGAACGGGACTTCGCGCAGTTCCTGACCGGCGGCGTCCCGGCAGCGTCCCTCTACCGGTGCGATGAGCAGGGACGGCCCCTGCCGCTCAGCCTTTGCCAGAACGAGTTTGTGCTGTTGAAGGACGATACATCGCTCCAGAAAACGCATCTGGGACGGGTCTGGGGCGACCGCGTGGTCCCCCTGGCGTACGCGCGGGCCAATCCCTACGGGGTGAAGCCGCGGAACGCCGGCCAGTACTTTATGCAGGAAGCCCTCATGAAACCGGCGTCGGAAGCGCCCCTGGTCATCGTCAAGGGCCAGGCGGGCACGGCGAAGACTTTTTACGCCCTGGCCGTGGGGCTGGAAAAGATGCTCAACCACCCGACGGGCGAGTACCGGCGCATCCTGATCTGCCGCCCCAACGCGCAGTTTGACGCGGATATCGGCTTCCTGCCCGGCGACGAGCAGGAAAAGATCTCGCCCCTCATGCGGCCCATCATGGACAACCTGGAACAGCTTCTGGACGGCGACGAGGAGTCGCGCTACGACAACGAGATGGAACTGGAAAGCCGCCTTATGGAGGTCTTCGACCGCAACCTGATCCAGACGGAGGCATTGAACTACATCCGCGGACGGTCGCTGGAAAAGATCTACCTGATCATCGACGAGGCGCAGAACATGACGCCGAACCAGGCGAAGGGCATCATCACCCGTGCCGGCAAGGGCACGAAGATTATCTTGCTGGGCGACCCGAACCAGATCGACAAGCCGTTTTTGGACGAGCGGACGAACGGCCTGAGCTACGCGTCGGAAAAGATGAAGGGCAGCCCTCTGTGCTGCCAGGTCACCATGCTGCCCGGCGAGTGCGAACGGTCGCCGCTGGCCAATGACGCCATCCGGCGGCTGTGAGGACGGAACAGGAGGGTTGACGATGGAGCTGAAGCAGTTTGACCATATCGTACTGACCACGCAGGATCTCGAACGGTGCCTGCATTTCTACCGCGATGTCCTGGGGATGCGCGTCCGCGAACAGGACGGCCGGTATGCCTTGCTGTTCGGTTCGCAGAAGATCAACATCCACCGCCGCAAGGCGGAATTCCTGCCTGCGGCAGCGCATCCGGTCTACGGCAGCCTGGACCTTTGCATTTTGGCGGACGGGGATATAGGGACCATCCGGGCGGAGGTGGAGGCAAAGGGCTGGCCCGTTGAGGAAGGGCCTGTCGAGCGCCACGGCGCCTGTGGCGTCATGGACAGCATCTACCTGCGCGACCCCGATGGCAACCTGGTGGAGATCGGCGTGCCGGGAAAGGCAGCAGGACCATCGTCCAGGTAAGGCAATACATTTTGCAGGGCCGAAGACAAGGATGCACAGCAGGCCACCCAATATAAGTTTCTGCTAACTTAAAAGCCGTGATATTATAAAATGGCTTTAATGTAGATTCCAGAAATAAAATTCCTTGTGAACACATTTATTCTGTTGTATAATATCCAGAGATTAGCAATGGCTAATCAAAATCCTGGAATATACAAAGCAGAAAGGTGGAACGCTCAATGGAACGTAAAGATTGGGAACATGTCGGCATGGTGGCCGGCGGTGTCGTATTGGGGCTGGCGGCCCGGGCCTTCCTGAAATCCCGGACGATGGAGAAGGCCATGGTTTCCACGACGGCAGCAGCCCTGCGGGCGCAGAAGTGCGCGGAAGAAAGTTCGGCATCCTTCCAGGCGAAGGCCGATGACATCGTAGCGGCTGCCAGGGAACAGAACCGCCTGTGGGAAAAAGAGGCTGCCTCCGAAGCAGCGGAGAAAAAGGCGGCGCAGGCCCCGGTAGAGGACAAGGCGGAATAAGTTCCGCCGTTGTCCGGAAAGGAGCCGATTCCCTTGAAATTTCAAATTGTAAAGGAAACGGGCCACCGGCTGCACCTGCGCTGTCTGGCTGTGGCCGGCTGCCCTGTTACGCGGTTTGACGCGGAGCAGGGCGCTGTCGTCCTGAGCAGGCTGGAACAGCTTGCCGGGGTGTGCACCGTCAAGCTCTATGCGGCCATTGCCGAGTTCGCCGTCACCTACCGCGCCACGGAGGGCGGGGCGTGCCGGCAGCTGATCCTCGACACGGTGGCCCGCCTGAATGTGGATGACCCGGCCCTGCGCAAAGCATCGCGGCACCGTGCCGATTCGCTGCGCCTGAACCGCCGCTACCGGAACCGTCTGATCGGTCTCGTCGTGCGGCACTATGCGGCAAAACTGCTGCTGCCCCTGCCGGTCCGCCTGATCCGGAACTGGTACCACACGCTGGGCTTTATCCGCAAAGGGCTGCACAGCCTGCGCTGCCGCCGTCTCGATGTGCCGGTCCTCGATGCGGCAGCCATTACGGCGGCCATGCTGCGGAACGACCATGCCACGGCGGCGTCGGTCATGTTCCTCCTGAAGGTGGGCGATGTCCTGGAAGAATGGACGCTGAAAAAGTCGGTCCACGACCTGGCATCCAACATGTCGCTCCATGTGGACACAGTCTGGAAACTGGAAGGCGGCGCCGAACGCGAAGTCCCCCTTGCCGGCGTGGCGGAGGGGGACATCGTCTGCATCAAGATGGGCACCGTCATACCCCTGGACGGCGTGGTGGACCAGGGCGAGGCCATGGTGAACCAGGCGTCCATGACGGGCGAGGCGGTGCCGGTCCCGAAAAAGGAAGGCAGCACGGTTTTCGCCGGTACGGTCGTCGAGGAAGGCGAATTGCAGGTCCGCGTGACCGGAGCGGGCGGAATGACCCGGTACGACCGGATTGTCCGTATGATCGAGCAGTCCGAGTCCTTCAAATCGAACCTTGAAAGCCAGGCGGACCGCCTGGCCGATACGCTGGTGCCCTGGTGCCTGGGCGGAACCATCCTGACCTATGTGCTGACCCGGAGCGTGGTGCGGGCCATGGCGGTCCTGATGGTGGACTTCTCGTGCGCCCTCAAGCTTTCCATGCCGCTGGCGGTACTGTCCGCCATGCGCGAATGCAGCGCCTGTAAGATTACCGTGAAGGGCGGCCGGTTCCTGGAATCGGTGGCCGAAGCGGATACGATCGTCTTCGACAAGACGGGGACGCTGACCCTGGCGAAACCGAAGGTCGCCGGGGTCATCTGCTTCAGCGGCCACGACCGTGCGCAGGTGCTGCGGTATGCGGCCTGCCTGGAGGAACATTTCCCCCACAGCGTGGCCAACGCCATCGTGCGGCAGGCGGCAGCGGAAGGCCTGACCCACGACGAGCTGCACAGCAAGGTGGAGTATATCGTGGCCCATGGCATTGCCTCCCATATAGGCGACGAGCGCATCGTCATCGGGTCGGGGCATTTCATTTTCGATGATGAAAAGTGCATCATCCCCAAAGGCGAAGAAGGGCTGTACGAAAACCGGCCGCGGGAATATTCCCATATCTTCATGGCCCTTAACGGCGTCCTCATGGCCATCCTCTGCATTGAAGACCCCTTGCGGCCCGAAGCGGCGGATGTCGTGCGGGAGCTGCGCCGGGCCGGATTCCGGCGCCTCGTCATGATGACCGGCGACAGCCGGCGTACGGCCTGCGCCGTGGCAGAAAAACTGGGCCTGGATCAATATTATGCCGAAGTGCTGCCGGAAGAAAAGGCGCGTTTCGTGAAGAAGGTGAAGGCTGCCGGGCATCGCGTCGTCATGGTCGGCGACGGGATCAACGATTCGCCGGCCCTGTCGGAAGCCGATGCCGGCATCGCGATTGCGGAAGGCGCCGACATTGCACGGGAAATTGCCGATATCACCATTTCGGCCCGGGACCTGCACCAGCTGATCGTCCTCAAACGGCTGAGTAATTCCCTGATGCACCGCGTCCACTTCAACTTCGATTTCGTGGTTTCCTTCAATACCCTCCTCATTGCCCTCGGCGTCACCGGCATCCTGCCGCCGGCGACAACGGCCCTCCTGCACAACGGGTCGACCATCGCCCTCAGCCTGCACAGCATGATGGATCTTCTTCCCGCCGAATAAGGCGGGGCATCCCTGAAACAAAACAGCATTCCCGGCCCACGGGCGCCTGACGCGCCGTGGGCCGGGAATGTCTTTTTGCAGGGGATTACAGGTTGTTTTCCAATTTGCGGATGACCCGTGCAGGGACACCTGCCACGAGGCTGTTGTCGGGAACGTCGTGCGTCACGACGGCGCCGGCCGCCACGACCACGTTGCTGCCGATGGTGACACCGGGCAGGATGGTCACGTTACCGCCGACCCATACATCGTCGCCGATGCGGACCGGTTTGGCGATGCCCAGGTGGCGCCGCCGACACTGCCGAACAGTTCCCGGAGGAGCTGCAGCCGCCGCGCATGTTCCGTGGAAGGAAGGGCGTTCAGTTCGCGGGTCTTCGCCACGGCGCCGAGCTTGCGGGCATTGACTCCCGCATCGTGAAAATCATAGGGCAGTCCGGCATCCAGCTTTTCCACCTCAGACATGGTTCCGTTCTTCATCGTGCAGTAAACTCCTTATGTAATCCCTTTCAATAAAGTTTCCCATCCAGACAGGCCGCGCACTGGCCGCACCGGCGCCGTAGGAACAGGTGACGTGCGCCGGGCGGCCGGGAGCGCGGCCGTACAGCCGGTTTTTATTTATAGGACTTCCCGTAGATTTCCAGGTAGTCCGCATCGCTCAGGGGCAGCGGATCGGCTGTGATGTCGCCGCCCAGCACTTCATGGACGCGCTGCGGGTATTTCTTCAGTTCTTCCCGGGTGATGCCGGCATCGCTCATGCGCAGTTCTGCACAGCCGACAGCCGCAATCAGGGCGTCCAGGGCCTTGATGAAGTCCATGCCGGACTTCGGGTCTTTGACGCCCATGGCTTTGGCCATTTTGATCATCGGTTCTTCGGCGGCCTTCTTTTCCGCGAAGAAGTTGAAGTAGGCGTGGGAAATCATGATCAGGCCGGCACCGTGGACCAGGTCGTCGTGGTAGCCGCCCATGACGTGTTCCATGGTATGCTGGGAAGTGCACAGCATGTAGTAGCCGGCGAAGGTGTTGGCCAGTGCCACAAAGGCGCGGGCTTCCTTGTCGGAACCGTCCTTGCAGGCCCGCGGCAAGTACCTGGCAATCAGCTCAATGGCCTTTAGGGAGAACATTTCCCCCAGCGGATGTTCGTTCCTGTTGATGACCGATTCCGATGCATGGTAGAAAGCGTCCATGCCCTGGTAGGCCGTGAACTTCGGCGGCACGCTCATCATCAGGTCCGCGTCGACCACGGAGAGGGTGGGGAACATGGAGTAGAAGAAGATGCCCGTCTTTTCCCGGGTCTTTTCGTTCGTGATGACCGAAGCCATATCGACTTCGGAGCCCGTGCCGGCCGACGTGGTGATGCACACGATGGGGGCGGCCTTGTGTGCCGGCTCTTTTTTGCCGCCGTCCACGGACAGGCTGTAGTCCCAAATGTCGCCGCCGTTCGTCATCATGAGGGCGATGCACTTGGAGCAGTCCATGACGGACCCGCCGCCCAGGGCGATGACGAAGTCGCAGCCCGTCTTTCTGGCCAGAGCGGCGCCGTCCATGACGTTGTCCCTCGTCGGGTTCGGGCGCACCTGGTCAAACAGTTCGTAGCCTGTGCCCGCCAGATCCAGTTCGTGTTCCAGCGCAGCCAGATACCCGAACTTTTTGACCGACGTGCCGTTCGACGTGGCGATGAGCGCCTTTTTGCCAGGCAGCGCTTCCTTGTGCAGTTCCTTCAGCATCCCCGGTCCGAACAGGACGCGGGTCGGCATATCAAATGTAAAATGGTACATAGCGGTTCCTCCTTGATTGATAAACCTGGCACGGCCATCCGTGCTTTTTCTGACACCCCTATCGTACCGTTTCCACTGGCATAAATCAGCGCCAGATGTTAATATGATAAGTGGCAAATACTAAGATTCATTGACGGAACAGGCGGCCCGTGCCTCCGTTCCCGAAAGGAGGCATTTCCATGGACGATGTATTGCAGCAGGCCATCGGCAAACTGGGTGACGAGTTTCCGCACCTCCATTGGAATTTCCGGCCGGACCCGGCGGGCGGGCGCAATGCACGCATTTCCCAGTGGCTCGGCGGCGAGGAGGAGGAAGTCATGGTGTGCGCCTTTGTGGGGCGCCATATCCACGAGGCGTTCCACCGGCAGGACTTCTTTTTCCTGAATTTCGCCTACCGTGGCGATTACCGCGCCCTCAGCGCGCGCTTCGACAATGAGATCCTCGTGCGCGAGGGCGATTGCTATATCGGGCAGCCGTACAGCGGCTACGCCCTGCGTGGCAACAGCGACCGCAACCTCGTCATCGCGGGCCTCCTCATCCGCAAGGACGTGTTCTTCAACGAATACCTGGCCCCCCTGTCGTCGGAACCGGACATGCTGCGCTTTTTCCTTGAGCCGAAGATCGACCGCTTTTCCGACGAGTTCATCCACTTCACGCTGGCGCGTACGTCGCCCATCTGGAAACTGCTCGAACTGATGATGGTGGAGTATGCAGACCGGCAGGAAGACACGCAGCAGGTGCTGAAGCCGCTGATCTTTTCGACCCTCATGCTCGCCGCCCGGGAGTACCGGCGGCAGTATCCGCGGGAACAGCACGGGTCTGTGGCCGCGGCCATGACCTTTTATATGGAACGGCATTTGGACGGCATCACGCTGGGGGACCTGGCGCAGCATTTCGGGTATCATCCGAACTATATATCGGCCCTGCTGCACCGCGAAACGGGGCGGACCTTTTCGCAGATCCTGCTGGAAAAGCGCATGCAGCGCGCCGTCCTGCTGCTGAAGAACACGGACCTGCCCGTGGAGCACGTGGCCGAAATGACCGGTTACGGCAACCCGTCCAACTTCTACAAAGCGTTCCGCAGCTTCTACGGCATGCCGCCGCGGGTGTACCTGGGGCAGTGAGGACAAACGGAAACGCCTGGACACACGGGGTGCCCAGGCGGGGGTATCTGCAGATTTAACCTTCCGGCAGGAAGTTATTTGTGTTCCCACACGTCGACGCGGCGGTTGTCCGCTTTGCCCTGTTCCGTCGCATTGGTCGAAGCGGGATCCGTTTCGCCTTTGTAGTCCGTCTGCACGCGGCCGGAGGAAACGCCGTTGTCCGTCACGTACTTGGCGACGTTGTCTGCGCGGCGCCTGGACAGGTCTTCATTGTAGGCGGCGGAAGCGTCGGAGTCCGTGTTGCCGACCAGTTTGAAGGTCGAATCCGGATGGTCCTTCGCGACGGAGACGATGCGGTCCATTTTGGCTTTTTCGGAAGCCAGGGGCTGGTCCGCGTCGGAGGCAAAATGGATGCTGTCCAGATAGTAGTCGTTATAGACATGGGCCGGTTCGGCAGGTGCTTCCGTATAAGGCGCGGGCTCAGCGGCAGGAGCCGCTTCTGCCTTATGGCCGCCGAAGCGGTAGGACAGGCCGACCAGGAAGCCGCGGTATTTGATGTTATGGTCGTCATTCAGCTTGGTGTCGACATAGCGGTAGCCGGCGTTCAAATCCCAATCCTTGTTGAGGGTGTACGAAAGTCCGGCATCCCACAGGGACGTCTTTTTCGTGCCCAGGGCGCCGTCGGCGTAGAGGGCCAGGTTTTTGGCCAGGGGGAATTTCGTGGTGACGCCGAACTGCGCCACGTTGTTCGTTTCGCTGCCCAGCTTGCCCAGATCATTGTTGATGCGGTTCCAGCCGCCAAAGAGCGCCACGTTCCTGCCCAGGCTGTAGAGCAGGTTGACCTCGTGCTCGTCCCCGTCCGTCTTGAAGGCGCCGGCCTTGGTCTTCAGTCCGTGGTAATCATAACGCAGGGCCCATTTGTCGGAAAGGGCATAGCCAAGGCCGCCGTTAAAATTCCACTTCGTATCGCTGGAAACACCATCCGCCTTCGCTTTCGGTGCCCACGCACCCAGGTCCAGCTGCCATTCGCCCTGATTCCAGGTCGTCTGCGGAGCGGCGCTTGCAATGGAGGCACCGGCGACCAGTGCCATCAACGTCGAAACAACTACTTTTTTCTTCATAGGAAAAGCCTTCTTTCTTCGTTGTCCCTGGGACAACATAATCAAAGCGCCGGACCCGGTGGTCCTTCGCTTTTCGTCTGACCCTACTTTACCTCCTGTTTGTGAAAAAATTGCGAAAGAAAAGGGGATTTTTTGTGTCAAATCTGTGAAATCCCCCGGAAGGCGTTGGCCGCATCCGGCTTTCCGCGTGCTTTTGCCCCATGCCCCCGCCGCCGGACGAAGTGGAATAAATGGGGAATGTGTGCTATACTGAAAGTAATAAAAAATTATCATTGAGGGTGCCTCAATAAGCGGCACAAGATGTCGAGGACGGTGACGTATGAGAAAAGAGTTGGCTCCTTATGCGGAAATGGTGGAATTCCTGGGCGAAGCGTTAGGAAAGGAATATGAGGTCGTCCTGCATGACCTGACGAATCCTGAGTGCAGCATCGTGGCCATTGCCAATGGAGAGTTGAGCGGCCGCAGCATAGGCGGCCCAGTAACGGATTTCGCCTTGAAGATCCTGAAGGCGGGGACGCTGGAAAAGAAACCTTACGTGGCGAATTACCATGGGAAAAATAGCGATGGACACGTTTATCTTGCGTCCAGCAAGTTCATTTTCGATGCGCAGCGTAAGCCGATCGGGATTTTGTGCATCAATCACAATATCACGCCGTATCTGGAAGTCCGCCGGTTCTTAACCGATTCCGTCATCCGGGACCGGGAGATGCATCCGGAACTGGCGGGGCTGGAGAGCCGGAATACGGCTGCTATCTATGAAAATTTCCAGGGAAATGTCTCCGAAGTGATCCGTACTTTGATTGACAAGGCGTTGGAAAACGTGGCAAAGGCACCGGACAGGCTGTCCCTGCAGGAAAAGATGTCCGTGATGGAAGAGCTGAATGAAAACGGACTGTTTCTGCTGAAGGGGAGCATCCCGGCCATCGCCAGAAAGCTGGGGGTGTCCGAACCGACGGTTTACCGGTATCTGAGCAAAGTGAAAAAGGGACAAGGACCACGGCAGTAAGAGAAAACAGGCCCTGCACCGTTCTTCTTTGGTGCAGGGCCTGTTCCGTCATACTTCTCCCGGTTCCATGATGCCGAGTTTGCGTTTCCAGTAACGGGAGTAGATGGCTCCCAGCGGATTATGTGCCAGCAGGCGGTCCTTTACGGCCAGGTACGTGACAGGCCCGTGGCAGTTGGCGATGAAGATGGAATCATGGCCGACACAGAGGCCGCAGACGATATACAGTTCCGTTCCCTGTTCTTCCAGGAACCGGGCCTGGAACTTGGGATTGCACATTGCCTCGTGTTCCAGTTCCGGCTTGACCTGCTTTAAGGCGAATTCTTTTTTGGCAAAACTGCAGTTTTTGCAACAGACACTGTACACTTCAAAACCCTGGTTTTCGTAATAACGGGAAATGTACCTTGCTTCCTCGTTCAAGCCGATGCAGAACGCCAATCCAAGTTTACGGTACCCCATCTTCCTGGCGAATTCCGCGATTTCCTGCAGCCGGGTGATGTTGCTGTAATAGGTACCTTCCACATAGGCAGCTGCATCCATGATCTTCCGTTCTTCTTCGGTATAGGCCTTCCGGACTTCTTCCTCCGGTACGCCGGTACAATTCACGCCTTTCGTATAGCAGGCGTGTGTGGGGCAATTGGCACAATTGGCTCGCATCATTGATTCCTCCTCAGGCAAGGGCGATGACTTCAATTTCTACGGCGGCATCCTTAGGAAGTGCCGCTGCCTGGACGCAGCTGCGGGCAGGACAATCTGCCGGGAAAAATTCTGCGTAGGCTTGGTTCATGGCCGCGAAGTCGGACAGGTCTTTCAGGAAGACTGTGGTTTTCACGACGTTGTCCATGCTGGAACCAGCCGCCTCCAGGATATGTTTGATATTGGTCAGTGACTGGCGGGTCAGCTCCCGGATGCTTCCCTTCGGCATTTCCCCTGTTGCCGGGTCCACGGGCAGCTGGCCGGATATGAAAATGAATCCGCCGGCCCGGACTCCTTGGGAATAGGGCCCGATTGCGCCGGGAGCGGTTTCTGTATGGATGATTGTCTTGGACATGGCGGTTCCTCCTTCCGGATCACTGTCTTTCACGCCACTTTGCGGCTGCCTGTGCCATCCGTTTCAAAGCTTCTTCCAGCTGGCTGCGGGGGCAGGCGATATTCAGCCGCATAAACCCGTCGCCTTCGGCGCCGAAGGTGTACCCGTCGTTCAGCGCCACTTTCGCCTCGTTGAGGAAAAAGTCCATCAAGGCAAGATGGTCCATCCTGAACGCACGGCAATCCAGCCAGAGCAGATAAGTGCCCTGTACGGGCCCCAGCTTGATTTCGGGGATTTCCTGTTCCAGAAAGCGGCGCGTGAAGGAAAGGTTCTTTTCCAGATATTCCACCAGCTGGTCCGCGTAATATCCGCACTCGTTATAGGCGGTCCGGACTGCCAGGGTGCCGAAAATGTTCCGGCCGAAGGCTTTTACGTTTTCCAGCTCGTTATAGAACAGGCCGTGGTTGTCCGCGTCAGGAATGATGGCGGCGCCTGTACGGAATCCGGCAATGTTGAACGTTTTGCTCGGGTTGACGCACACGATGCAGTGACCGGCTGCCCAGTCGCTGACACTTCCGAAGGGGATGTGCCGGGTCCCTTTGTAGACGATATCGGAATGGATTTCGTCGGAAACAACGAACAAATGGTGTTTTTCACAAAGAGCGGCAAAATGGAGCAACTCTTCCTTTGTGAAACATTTGCCTGTCGGATTCTGCGGATTGCAAAGCAGGAACATGGTCGTGCGGGGATCGGCAGCCAGTTCCTCAAAATTTTTCCAGTCTACCGACCAGGATCCGTCGGGATTCTCTATCAGCGGATTCGGGGCAATCAGGCGGCCGTTATGCGGAATCACCTGATGAAACGGATGATAGGCCGGCATCTGCACGATGATCCGGTCCCCGGGGTGGGTAAAGGCGCGCATCGCATACACGATGGCAGGGACGACGGCCGGCGTGTATTCTACCCAGGCAGGATCCACGTGCCAGCCGAACCGGCGCTGCTGCCAGCCGCTGACGGCTTCTTCGTAGTCCTTGCTGATGACAGGGTATCCGTAAATGCCATGTCCGGCCCGTTTCCGGATGGCGTCGAGGACAGGTTCAGGACACTGGAAGTCGGTGTCCGCGATCCACATGGGGATGACGTCCTCTCCGTAGGTATCCCATTTTTTGCATTGGGTATGCCTGCGGTCAACCACTAAATCAAAATCATGTTTCATAAAATGAAGACTTCCCTTCTTTTGTAAATCAGAACAACAACAGGAACATCGTCAGGAATGTGCAGAGAATCATGGGGATGGATGTCACCTTGACGATCTCGATGGGGTTGGTCTTGGCAAACCCGGCCGCTACGATGCAGGCGGCAGCCAGCGGGGACATGCTGCGTCCGAATCCGCCGGTAATGAATGCGGTGGAACCGACATTCATGACACTCATACCGAATTCGGCGGCATGGGGCGTGATGGTCGTATTGAAAGCCATGGAACCCGCAATGCCGCTGCCGCTCAGCAAGGATACCAGGAACGGCCCGAACGTCGCGCCGATGCGGGCGATGGACTGGGTCTGTTTCATGGCGTCAATCAGGCTTTGCGTCAACCCGATGGCGTTCATGCCGGCCGCAAAGACCCCGGCGGCAATCAGGATGCTGACGATGTTCGTATAGGCATTGCCCATTCCCTTGAAAAATTCTTTTGTTCCGTCCCCGGGGTTGGTCCGGCACACGATGAGGGTCAGCACTGTCCCGTAAATCATGGCCTGGGGGACGCTGACATAAGGAATGACATGGACCTGCTTGCTGCTCAGCAGGATGAGCGCCAGGGGCACCAGGGGCATAATGGCTTTCAACGGATTGGCGCGGCGCGGTTTCCCGGCCAGATCCTCTTCCAGTTCTTCCCCTAACGCCGACTGATAGCCGCTGTACCGTTTGGTGATGATTGCATTGGCAATTATGCAGGCAATGGTGACGGCAAGGCAGATCAAGGCAGTGGGAGCGTGGTTGAGGATAACGGTCATAACATCCGTGTTGGCCAATTTCGCAATAAGGATGTTGTGGCTGGACCCGGGACTGAACACATCGCCCCAGGTGCCGACGAATACGGACGCGGCGGCAATCACGGGATGGATTCCGGCAGCGACAAGCAACGGAATGACCAGTGCGCCGACAGCAGCTGTCGCACCGGCAGCCGAAGGCAGCGCCAAACTGGCAATGTAGGCAATGAGTATCGCGGAGGGGATGAGGAGGTGTTTGCCTTTCGTCACAAACTTGCTCATGATGTTGACGAAATCCTCGTCGCATTTTGTATAAGCTGTAACGTATGTAAACCCGACGACCGTACATAAAATGGGAACCAGTGATTTATGGGCAGCCCAGGTGATGAAGGCATCGAAGGCTATCTTCGGTTTCCCGGCCAGGCAGGCCATGGCTACGCCGGCAACCAGCAGAACCATCCGGCTGTCGTACTTTTTGACGATGGCGACGACTGTTGCGATCAAAATGACTACTGCAACATACAACATACTGTTACCCTCCCATTCAATTAAAACATATTGAAACAAAAATATAAACAGGACATGCTTAAAGTTCCTGCAAAAACCTCGTCAACCCGTAAAGGTGGGAAGGGATGGACGCTGCATCTCCTCCTTCCTGATCCGAATGCGAGTTGAACCCCGCAAAACTGAGTCCGTCAATGACCGGGGTGCCGGTTGGATAAATATAGTTTGCATCGCTGATGCCGGGACTGGTCACTGGTTCCATGGATTCCCCGATTTCAGCGTAAATTGCTTTCAGCTTGTCCGCCATGGCCTTTGTGGCAGGATTTTCGGGAAAGGCAGGGTGCGCCTTGATGAAGAATTCCACCTTTGTTCCGGGAACCAGGGGATGTTCGGCAAAATTCCGGGCTGCCGTAACGATCCGGTCATATTCCTGCTGCGTCTTGTAACGGATGTCGACCTGGCAGACGGCTGTATCGGGAATGGCATTGGCAACCTCTCCGGACCGGCATACCGTGCAGCTGACGGAAGATTGCGCCTCTTTGTCGCTTAACGTCCGTAACTGCAAAATCTGATGGGCCATTTCTTCCAATGCATTGGCACCTTGTTCATACCGGCAGGCATGGCAGGTGACACCGTGGACCGTTACGGTCGCCTGCCCCAGGCCGCCGCGGGCCAGACAGGCCCCGTGGTTCTTTTTGGATGCCTCCAGGACAAGGACGGCATCGTGTTTTCCGGCCAGCTCCACAATCAGGGCCCGGGACGCATCGGACCCCGTCTCCTCGTCGCCATTGACTAAAAACGTAATGGTACCGTAATCCGTGTATCCTTGCCCTTTCAGCAATTTCAAGGCATAGAGGCCCAATACGATCCCGCCTTTGCAATCAATACAGCCGGGGCCGTAAACTTTTCCGTTTTCGATACGGTACGGGTTGTGCGCCAAGGTTCCCCGCTTAAAGACCGTGTCGGCGTGGGCCAGCAGCATCAGTTTCTTTGTTCCGGTCCCCTTCAGGGACGCAATCAGGTTGGCGCCCCCGTCAAACGGCCGGATGTCCACAATGGCACCGAGCTGTTCAAACCATGTCCGTAACACCTTCTGTTCCGCCAAAATCCCTTCCGCATAACCAGTCGGCGTCTCGATTTCCACCAGCGTTTTCAGGTCATTCAAAACAGCTTCTGTGTAAGCGGTGCACTTCTGTAACAACGGCATTCCCTTTTCCATGTTTATCCTCCCTCACAAACAGACAAACGAAACGTAGACGGATGCATAGAAATGACGGATTATAGCAATAATATTTTATCATAAATAATTTTTTATTACAATGATGAATTGCCTTCCATTCAGCACGCTGCGCAGGTTGCAACGTTTTTTACAAAAATGGGACAATCCAGTATCCCTTCTTTTTCTATGGCGGGTAGCAGAATATAACAATAAAAAATTCTTAATGATATATAAATACTAATAGGAATAAATATTGACTAAATTGAGCGGTAAAGGTATTATGAAGTTGAATCACTACACTTTGCGGGAAAAAAGTGTATCAGTTCCGGGTTGATGAGGTGAAGGGGCTGTTTGTACAGAAAGGAGAGAAAACAATGAAGAAAAGACATCGATTGGCTGCCGCAGCGGGGATACTGGCTGCCTTGGGCTGTTGTGGCACGGTCCGTGCGGCGGAAGGGGCTTTGCTGGACTATAACCTGGAAACCATGGTTATTACGGCAACCCGTAACTGGGAGGAGGCATCCCGGGTTCCGGCCAGTGTGTCCGTCATTACGGCCAAAGATATAGCCAAGTTGAATGCCACGACCATTACCGATGCCCTGAAACAGTCCATGGGCGTCTTCGTAAACCGTCCCAAAGGACTGGCGGAAACAGCCAACGGCATTGAAATGCGCGGTTTCGGCGACTCGAACATCATGGTCCTTTACGATGGCATGCCTATGAATATGGCCTATGACAATGGCGTCAATTGGAATGCCATTCCCGTGGACAATGTGGAACGGATTGAAATTGTCCGCGGTGCCGCATCGTCCCTTTATGGCGGCCGGGCCACAGGCGGTGTGATCAACATCATCACGAAAGAACCTGCGCAGGATTTGAAGATTCATGCCGGCCTTATTGGCGGCAGCCATTCCACGTGGCGGAAAAACCTTTCCCTCAGCCAGAAACCGACGGACAAACTCAGTTACAGGCTGAGCTTCGAACAGCGGTCGACAGACGGTTTCGAAAACAAGGTAGCCTCTTCTACCTCGTCAGGAAGCTCCAGACCCAAAGGTACCGAGGGTACCGGTGTCGTAGTCAGCCGCCGTGTGAACGGAAACCCCCGGTACATTATCGGTACGCCCGGTGACGGATCTGGCCGCAGCACTACCTACAACGCGTCCCTGACCTATGAGTTCGACAAGGCACGCAAACTGCGGTATTCCTATACCCACGATAAATTCCGCTACTGGTCCGGCGCTGCCCGTTCCTATATCAAGGACAGCAGCGGCAATCCCCTCTTTTCCGGCAGTGTCAGGCTGCCGACAGGGAAATGGCTGAATTTCGACGAATCCTATTTTACGGATTATTATGGCCGCAGGGATACCGACATCCACTCTCTCCAGTATCGCGACGATGCCAGTAAAATCATTTTCAACCTGGGCGTGTCCAACGTGAAGGATGCCGGTTATTCCACAGGCGACTATTTCGACGGGTCCACGCCGGGCAATGATACGCGCTATCCCAGTAAATCCTACCGCGCCGATTTCCAGAAAGTGTGGGATGCGTCGAAGCGCCATACGGTTGTCGCCGGATTCAACGTCCAGCGCGACTCTATGACCCGGACGACGAAGAAACTGGCCCACTGGCATGATTGGGATTCGGCGACCCAGGTTACGGATATCACCGGGGGGCGGGGCAACAATCTGGCCCTGTTCCTGCAGGACGAATACGGCCTGTCAGACCACTTCAAAATCCATACCGGCGTACGTTTCGATTATTACAAGAAATACGACGGCTACGACAACAACAAAGCTTCCTCGGTTTATACGAAATACGATGAGAAGAGCTATACGGAATGGAGTCCCAAGGTCGCCTTCCAGTATTCTCCTAATGATACGACGGACTACTACCTTTCTTACGGTCACAGCTTCACGCCGCCGTCCCTGTACCGCCTGTACCGCACGGACAGCTACTATGTGGGCAATCCCGACCTGGAACCGGAAACCTCGGATACCTTCGAGCTCGGCGTCAATAAAAAATTCGGCCCTGCAACCAGTGTCCATGCTGCTCTCTACCGTTCCTTCACGGAAGACCTGATTACGTCCGAACGCATACCCGGTTCGGCGAAGCGCCGCTATGTGAACGAAGAAAAAGCGGTCCGTACGGGAATGGAAATGGAACTGAAACATAAATTCGACGACAAGTGGTCCGGCTATTTCAATTACCAGTGGCAGATTGTGGAAGATGATAACGGGGACCGCATCTATGATTACCCGAAAGACATCTTCCACGCCGGTATTGAATATAACCACGACAAATGGGACGGGTTCCTCGATGCCGAATACGTGAGCGGCCGGAACTATCCAGGTGAAGTATCCAACGTCTACCTGTCCAACGACTGCTACACAACTTTCAACGCCGGCCTGTCTTACCGGATTAACAAGAACCTGAAGGCTACATTCACGGTCAACAACATTTTGGACCGGGATTACTACACCTGGTACAAAGCAGACGGCCGGAACTGGTATCTGGGTGTCCAAATGGACTATTAAGCGTACGATGTAGTGCCCAGACGGCACGGAAAGGAGAAGGAACGATGCGCAAAGAACTGCTTCTGGGAGGTCTTCTCCTGCTGCTCACGCCCTTCGGCCAGTGCGCTGCCGCGCACGATTTCCACGAACCTCCTGCGGTTCCTCCGGCCCTGAAAGGCACGGAACCGCATAATCCCCGTGTGCTGGGTTATTATTTGGACAACTTCATCAGCCAGGGGCAAATGACGGTCGATGAAGCCCGTTCCACTTATACTTATATGATTTACCGCTTCTACCGACGCCGCCGGGATTTGCGTGCCGTCCAAGGCATGGACCGCGAACGCCGCCGTGCCTATATGAGGGAACGGCGCGCCCAACGGGGCAACCCGCTTCTGGAATATGCCCTTTTTACGGGCATTCCTCTGAAACGGGCCGTTGCCCTTGTGGATCTGTTCCACTATAACGACATGGGAACCCTCCAATACGGACGGCTGATGAAAAAACGCAAATAAACCCCGGACTTCCTTTCGGCAGATGGAAAAAAGACGGGAATGAACCAGAAACCCTGTTCATTTCCGTCTTTTGCGTTTGTATAGGCCAAATGGTCTGTACCATCTCCCGGGGCAATTTTCCGGCACATCGAGCGCTTTGCGCGAGCCAGTGCCGGAAAATTCCGTCCCGGGAGGCATCACATATCCTTCACCGGCACCAGCCCGCGCGACAAAGAGATCTGTCCCGTCCGGGCGATTTCCAGGACCTCGTAGTGCTGGAGCATGTCGAGGGTGGCCTGCACGTGGTCTTCGCGGCCTGTGATGCGCAGGACCAGGGACCGGGGCTGCACGTCGACGATTTTGGCGTTGAAAAGCTGGGCCAGGTTGGTCAGCTCGGCGCGGATCTGGGCGTCGGGGCATTTGACCTTGACCATGGCCAGTTCGTAGCTGACGAAGGGGGCGTCGTCCAGGTTGACGACCTTGATGACGTCGATCAGCTTGGCCAGCTGGTTGACGGCCTGGTCGAGTTCCCACTTGTTGTCGACCGTGACGACGATGTTGATGCGGGTGACATCGGGCTCTTCCGTGTAGCCGGCGTTGATGCACTCGATGTTGATGGCGCGGCGGCTGATGAGGCCGGCCACATGGGTCAGGACGCCGGGCTTGTTGTCGCACAGGATGGCTAAGTGCTGTCTCATTCTGCCGTACCTCCTTCCGTTTCGCCGAGGATCATTTCGTCGAGGCGCTTGCCGCCGGGAACCATGGGATAGACCTTTTCTTCTTCGGGAATGACCACGTCGAGCAGGGCCGGGCCGGGCGTGCGGAACAGCTTGTCCAGGCCGGCTTCGAGGTCGTCGCGGCTGGTGACACGGAAGCCCGGCACGCCCATGGCGGCGGACACCTTGTCCATATCCGGGAAGTCGGGAATGACGGAGGCCGCCTGCACGCCGTTGTAGAACAGGCGCTGCCACTGGTTGACCATGCCCAGCACCTTATTGTGGAACACGATGACTTTGACTTCCACGTTGTAGCGGTGGAGGGTGGAAAATTCCTGGCAGTTCATGAGGATGCTGCCGTCGCCCGTAAAGAGGACGACGGTATTCTGCGGCCGGCCGAGTCTGGCGCCCATGGCGGCAGGCAGGCCGTAGCCCATGGTGCCGAGGCCGCCGGAGGTCACGAAATGGCGCGGCTTTTCGACCTGGTAGAACTGGGCGGCCCACATCTGGTGCTGCCCCACGTCGGTGACGGCGATGGTGTCCGCGTCCGTGCGCGCCTGCACCGCCTCGAAGAGGAGCTGCGGCGTGACCGCCCTGCCCATCGGCTGCGAGGCGAAGGGATGTGCCGCCTTATGGGCCAGGACATCGTTCCGCCAGGAAGCGAAACGGCCGTCCCAGTCGTCCGCCAGGCTGAGCACCCGGTCGGCGAAGAGGGGCATGGACCAGCGCAGGTCGCCGTTGACGCTGATGTCGGCCTGGACGATCTTGTTGATTTCCACCTTGTCGATGTCGAAGTGGACGATGCGCGCGTTGGGGGCGAAGTTCTCCACGTCCCCCGTGACGCGGTCGTCGAAGCGGGCGCCGACGGCGACAAGGAGGTCGCAGTCCGTAATGGCCATGTTGGCCGCGTAGGAGCCGTGCATGCCGGCCATGCCGAGGTGCAGATTCCACGTGTCGGGGACGCAGCCTTTGCCCATGAGGGTTGTGACGACGGGGATGCCCGCCTTTTTCACGATGTCGCAGACCAAGGCCGACGTACCGCTCGTAAGGACGCCGCCCCCCGTGAGGAAGAGGGGCTTCTTCGCCTGGCGCAGGGCCTCGACGGCCGCCACGACATCTTCCTCGCGGCCTTTGACGTTGCCGTTGTAACCCCGCAGATGTACTGTTTCGGGGTATTCAAATTCCAATTCCCGGTCGAAGACATCTTTTGCGATATCGACGAGGACCGGTCCCGGACGGCCCGTGCCGGCGATGTAGAAGGCCTCCCGGACGACGCGGGGCAGGTCGTTGACGTTCTTGACGAGGTAGTTGTGCTTCGTGATGGGCGTCGTAATGCCCGAAATGTCCGCTTCCTGGAATGAGTCGCGGCCGATCAGGTTCGTGGCGACCTGGCCGCTGAACACGACCAGGGGGATGGAGTCCATGTAGGCCGTGGCGATGCCGGTCACCATGTTGCATACGCCGGGTCCCGAAGTGGCGAAGCAGACCCCGGTGCGTCCCGTGGCGCGGGCGTAGCCGTCGGCCGCGTGGACGGCACCCTGCTCGTGGCCCGTCAGGACGTGGGGAATGTTCGATTTGTACAGTTCGTTGTAAAGCGTCAGCACGGATCCGCCGGGGTAGCCGAAGACCACCTCCACGTGTTCCCGTTTCAGGCACTCGATGAGTGCCTTCGCACCGATCATCCGCATAACTCTCTCTCCTTATGACTCTATAACCCTTTCCCTTGGCCGGATCATTCGTTCTTGTCGTTTTCATGCAGCCAGGGCATCATGGCGCGCAGTCTGGCGCCTACCTGCTCCAGCTGGTGCTCCGCGTAGCGGCGGCGCAGGGCGAGGAAGTGGGCCCGGCCGCCGGCCTTGTTTTCCAGCAGCCAGTCTTTGGCGAACGTGCCGTCCTGGATGTCGGACAGGACCTGTTTCATGGCCTTCTTCGTCGCTTCCGGCGGAACGACCTTCTTGCCGCGGGTGTAATCGCCGTATTCCGCCGTGTCGCTGATGGATTTGCGCATCTTGGCCATGCCGCCTTCGTACATGAGGTCGACGATGAGCTTCATTTCATGGAAGGTTTCAAAGTAAGCGATTTCCGGCTGGTACCCGGCTTCCACCAGCGTCTCGAACCCGTCCTGGATGAGCTGGCAGATGCCGCCGCACAGGACAGCCTGTTCGCCGAACAGGTCCGTTTCGGTCTCTTCCTGGAAGGTCGTCTGGATGACGCCGGCCCGGGTGCCGCCGATGCCGCGGGCATAGGCCAGGGCCAGGTCGAAGCATTTGCCCGTCGCATCCTGTTCGACGGCGAAGACATCGGGCACGCCGCCGCCTTCGACGAAAGTGCGGCGGACCAGGTGGCCCGGTCCTTTCGGCGCGACCATGAAGACATCCACGTCGGCCGGCGGCACGATCTGCTTGAAATGCACGTTGAAGCCATGGGCGAACGCCAGGGCGCTGCCGTGCTTCAGGTTCGGCCCGATTTCGGTCCTGTATACGTCGGCCTGTTTTTCATCGGGGATGAGGACCATGGTCACATCGGCTTCCCGGACGGCTTCGGCGACGGTCCTGACCGTCAGGCCCGCCTGGCGGGCCGTTTCGGCGGACCGGCTGCCCTCATACAGGCCGACCACCACGTTGACGCCGCTTTCCTTCAGGTTCAGCGCATGGGCGTGGCCCTGGCTGCCGTAACCGATGACGGCGACCGTCTTGCCCTTCATGACATCCCAGTTGACATCCTGATCGTAAAATACTTTTGCCATAATCAAAACCTCTCTCTTTCCTGCTTTTTTCCGGGTGGGGTTGGGTACGTTGTTCCGGCTTCTGCCGTGTCTGGAGCATAAAAAAACTCCGCCCCCTTGTAGGGACGGAGTCGAAATTCCGCGTTACCACCCTGATTTCCGGGTCATTGCTGTACCCGGACACTCTGCAACGTACCAACATACGCGTTTCCTGTAACGGGGATCGGCCGTCAGCGCTTACTGCCGCAGCTTCAGCGCTCCTCTTCGGGGAGGATTTTCACCTGTCCGCTTTGCACCGGCTTGCACCGACCGCCGGCTCTCTGTCCAAAGGGGGGGGGAGGTTACTCTTTCCCGTCGTCAGATTTGGTTTTATGGACTTGAGTGCATTTTACAGGATAAAGATGTATTGTGTCAACGGCTTGTCCGCAAATTTTTTACGCTTTCCCGAAAACAGGGCGGAAAACCGCAAAAAGCGTAACGATTGATACACTGAACCGCTCCCCGTCAAGAGGACAATGAAATAAAATAAAGTTTTGAGACGCTGACGACCTCGTGTTGTCAGCGTTTTGCTTATGCAGCAAGATATA
>ONEW01000008.1 GCA_900316935.1 uncultured Selenomonadales bacterium | reverse complement strand
CAGTACTATTTTTTTCTTAAATTCATAGTTGTGTTTTGCCATAAAAAACTGACCCCCAATTGTTAGATTTTTGGTCTAACAATTGGGGGTCAGCTCAGTATGTCCTTCTTTTTTATGCTCAAATTGAAATGTGGTCGAGAGCGTCGATGCCCTTCTGCTGCATAGCAGCCGTTACATGCATGTAGACCGCCATGGTCGTCCGTGGCTCGTTGTCCCCCACCCGTTGCATAGTTGCCTTTGCCCCAGGCGGGCAGGAGGAACAAACATGGCATACATACTGGAACAGGTTTTGGCGGCACTCGGCAAGGTGAAGAACGGGGGAATCATGGTCGCGGACCTGCAATCCCTTGTCAGCTCTGCCCGGAACGAGGCCGCGGCGAATCGTGTGGAACGGAACACACGAAGCGCATCCACAAGGTTGCCGACTTGTAGGAAAAATTTATAATGCTCTGGCGGCATAACTGATTTTCTGTTATGATTAACGTAACGGAAAAGCGTATTTTTCCCGGCAATATCCGCGCAATCCTCCTTACCGGCACAAAGATGTGGGAAGAAGGGCCGGACGCGGCTTTCGGAAAGGACCGGTCATATCATGGAATTAAGGGTATTGCGTTATTTTCTGACCGTCGCCATGGAAGAGAACATCACCCATGCCGCGGAAATCCTGCATGTCACACAGCCTACGCTGTCCCGCCAGCTGGCGCAGCTGGAAGAAGAACTGGGCGTGACGCTGTTCCGCCGGGGCAACCACCGCATCACGCTGACCGAGGAAGGACAGCTGCTGCGCCGCCGGGCCCGTGAAATCCTGGAACTGACGGACAAGGCGGAAGAAGAACTGACCCACATGGACCAGGTCGTGACGGGGACCATCGCCATCGGCTGCGGCGAAGCGAGGAGTATCAGATGCCTGGCTGACACGATGGCGGCTTTCCGGAAAAAATATCCCCGCGTGTCTTTTGAAATCTACTCGGCCATTGCGGACGACGTTTCGGCCCGCATGGACCGGGGGCTGCTTGATTTCGGGCTCCTCATGGAACCGGTCGATATCAGCAAATACAATTTCGTCCACATGCCCCATAAGGAACGGTACAGGCTCCTTGTGCGCAAGGACGACCCATGGCGGATAAAGAGGCCGTGACGCCGGAAGACCTGGAAGGAATGGATATCATTATGCCCAGGCGCCTGTCTGTGCGCAACGTGTTTGAAAACTGGTTCGGGCCGATATATGGGACGCTCAAACTGCCTGCCACCATCAACTTGTCCCTGTACAACACAATCGCCATGGTGCGGGCCGGCGTTGGGAAGGGGATTACACCTCTCGATGCCGACTTCCCGCCGGATCTGCAGGCCATCCCGTTGGAGCCGGTACTGGCCGTCGGCAGCGTCATTGCCTGGAAGAAGAATCAGCAGCAGCCGCGTCCTGTCAGCCTGTTTGCGGAATTTTTACAGGAACGGGCTAAGGAATACACTTCAGGCATATCAAAATGAAATATATAGGCATTTTCTATTTTTGTCTGTATCCATTACAATGTAAGTGTCCCGGGAATCAGAATCCCGGAACACTTATATTTTTATTTTCGGGAACAGACGGAGGTGTCCAATGGACGGGAAAGAGTTGCGGGCCCGGTACCGTGTGTCGGACCGGATACTGCAGGAATATGCGGAATGGAAGCGCGGGCAGGGCTTAACGGAAGGTGTTTCGGAAAGCGATGTACCCTTCCTGAGCCTGATGCTGACGCTGTACGGCATCGGGTTCAGCAAGGAAGAAGTTGCACGGTACCTGTCTATGGAGGCTGATCAGGATTGGGCAGGCTGCCTGGAGCAGCTGGAACAGCTCCGTACCCGCCACCTGCGCAGCCTGCATCGCGTCCAGGACCGGATTGAGCGGCTGGACAGCCTGCGCTGCCAGGTACAGAAGCAGTGAAGCGGATGGGATGGCCGAAATGCAGGGGCCCGGTCTGAACCCCCAATGATGGACTTTTTTAGGGAATCGACAAGGAGGAAAAATCATGAAGAAAGTATGGATGATGCTGGCAGCAGTGGTTTCCAGCCTGATGACGAGTGTTTCCGGATTCAGCCTGTGCGCTGTGGCGTATGCGGTCGAGGCACCGAAACCGGCGAAAGCCGTAAAGGTGGTGCAGACCGCCGGTCGGGACAACCTGGGCCGCTTCGCGCCGGATTTTGCGCGCTACAACGATGACATCCTGTTCGGCGAAGTGTGGTCCGCCAACGACAAGCTGTCCCTGCGCGACCGCAGCATGATCACCGTGGCCGCCCTTATGGGCATGGGCGTCATTGACAGCTCCCTCAAGTACCATATCCAGAACGCCAAAAAGAACGGCGTGACCAAAGAAGAGATGGTCCAGATGATTACGCAGCTGTCCTTCTATACGGGCTGGCCGAAAGGCTGGGCAGTCTTCAATATGGCGAAAGAGGTCTATGCCGATCCGGCCGCAAACGGAAAGTGAAAAAGTACCGGCCGATCTTGATCATTGGTGCAGCTGTCAGGCGATGTTCCGGAAAGAGCGGCCATGACATCTTTTCAATACATGAAAAATGTGATATGATGTAGGACATAATGAGTCCCGCCAAAATGGCGGGACGATTTTTTGTTATGAACAAGGAGGAAGCGCCATGGCATCCCATTATAATCCGGTTACGCCGGAGCTGATCGCGAAACTGAAGGCCGTCGCAGGGGACAAGAACGTCCGTTGCGACGAAGAGACCCTGACCCAGTACCAGACGGACGAAGAAGGCAACCCCCATTACTTCCGCAAGCCGGAAGTGGTCGTGTTCCCGGAGACGACGGAACAGGTGGCGGCCATCGTGAAACTGGCCAACGAATTCCTGGTTCCCATCACTCCGCGCGCGGCGGGTACCAACGTGGCCTGCGGCGCCATTCCCATCTACCACGGCATCGTGCTGGAGGTGGAAAAGATGAACAAGATTCTGGACCTGAATGAAGAGGCTCTGTACTGCACGGCCCAGTGCGGTGTTTCGACGAATGACCTGCAGGCGGCGGCCCGCGCCAGGGGCCTGCTGTACGCCGGCGATCCGTCCAGTTCCGAGAACTGCGCCATCGGCGGCAACGTAGCCAATAATGCCGGCGGCAACAAGGCGGTCAAATACGGCACCACGCGCAACCAGATCTATTCCGTCAAAGTCGTCACCCCGACGGGGGATATCCTGACGGCCGGCGCGCGCCTGCAGAAATGTTCCACGGGCTTGGCGCTGGAACAGCTCTTCGCCGGCTCCGAAGGCGCCTTGGGCATCATCACCGAAGTGACGGTGAAGCTGCGTCCCCTGCCGCCGTACAGCTTCAACATGGTCTGCGTCTTCAAGGACGATGCCAAGGCCCTGGCTCTGCCGAACAAGATCCTCAAGGCCGGCATCGACCCGACGAGCCTGGAATACATGGACAACGAAGCCATCGCCATGACCAGCAAGTTCCTGGACATGACCTTCCCCCATGTGGAAGACGGCGGCTGCTACGTCATCGTGACAGTGGAATCGTTCTACGAAGACGATATCGACCGAAAGATGGAGAAACTCGTCGAACTGGCCGAAGCCAACGGTTCTGTGGATGAGTTCGAGGCCGACGCCCGCATCTGGAAATTGCGCAAGCAGTTCGCCGAAGCAGCCCGGGCCATCGACAAGATGTTCCAGACGGAGGACTTCGTCGTGCCCCTGGACAAGATTCCTGAAATGACGGCCCAGATTCCGGGCCTGACGAAGAAATACGGCCTATACTGCGTCACCTGCGCCCACATCGGCGATGGTAACATCCATGTTCTGCCCCTGAACCGGGAAGGTCTGACGCCGGACGAATGGTTTGATAAGATCAAGGCCTTCCATGCGGACCTGTTCCCGCGTGTGTATGCCCTGGGCGGCAAAATGAGCGGCGAACACGGCATCGGCTTCAAGAAACTGGAAGAGTTCGCCAGGAACACACCGGCCGCGGAACTGAAGGTCATCAAGGCCATCAAGAAGGCCTTGGACCCGAACAACATCATGAACCCCGGCAAACTGGTCGACATGAACGGCGACTTCGTAAAATGACAGCAGGGCACGGTGTGCGGCAGCATCATGGCGCAAAAAGCCCCCGGCAGGATTGCCTGCCGGGGGCTTCCGTTTATCCGGTCACAGGAGGGAGAGGAAGCGGCGGAACCGTTTTTCGTCCGCCTTGCGGTATACCAGGTGGAATGTGATCCGGGCTTCGGGATCGCTGAAGGGGATGTTGATGCGGTTTTTGCGCCGGGCCGGAATCGTCTCGACGGTGATGTTCGTGGAAAACAGGGGCAGGTCGGACTGCTGGCCGAGCTGCTCCACGGCGGCCTGGTCCTCTTGTTTGAGGAAGTGCGCATGGGGCATCTTTTCCCGCACAATGTCTTCCCAGATGCCGACCTTGGCGTACATGATGAAGTTCTGGCCGTCTGCCTGGGCGAAGGAGATGGTCTTATACGGTGCCGCGGGATGGAACGGCGTGATGGACATGTAAAGGTGCTCCGTGAGATAGGGCCGGCAGACGAGTCCTTCTTCTTCCACGGGGCGGGGGAGGACGGCGAGCTGGCAGGCGCCGTCGCGCAGCGCCTGCAGCAGGTGTTCCGCCGTGTCCTGGCCGGCAGAGACGGACAGACCGGAAAACGCGCCGGTAACGAGGGGTAGCAGCCGCATCAGGGGGCCGGGGGCGCAGCTGCCCACGGTCAGAGTGTGCAGACTCTTGTCGTGGAGGCGGATCCGTTCCTCCATGGCGGCCACAGAAGCAAGGATGCGGCCGGCGTCTTCCGCTGCCACGATGCCGGTGGAATTCAGGACGAGACGGTTCTTCTGCCGGTCGAAAAGGGGTACGCCCAGCGTGTCTTCCAGCTTCTGCATAGAGCGCGACAGGGAAGGCTGGGAAAGGTGCAGCTCCTCCGCGGCGGCCGACAAGGTGCCGCAGCGGTGGAAGGCGTCCAGCTGTTCCAACAGGTATAATTCGAGCATGATGAGTCCTCCTTGCCTTCAGACGATTATTTCCTTTTAGTATACTTGAAACGTATGGCAATATGCAATAGTAATATGATGAATCCGTCTATTACAAGGTAAGATGTATCTGGATGAGATACGGGAACATCTGTTGAAAGCATAGTGATACCCAAGGAGGATTTGCACATGAAACAGGGTGGACAGACACAGGAAATCATGGATTTTACGTTGAATAATGGCACGATGATGCCGGCTGTCGGCATCGGCACGTTCCTGATGCAGCCGGACGAGGCGGAAGCGGCTGTCCGGACGGCACTGCAGAACGGATACAGACTCGTCGACACGGCCAACGCCTACCTGAACGAAAAGGCGGTGGGCCGTGCCATCCGGGCATCCGGCAAAGACAGAGGGGACATCTTTTTGTCCACCAAGCTGTGGCCCAGTGTGTACGCCGAGGCGGACAAAGCCATCGACGCGACGCTGCAGCGGCTGGGTACGGACTACATCGACCTCTTGTTCCTGCACCAGCCTGCAGGCGACTACGCGGGCGCCTACCAGGCGATGGAGCGCGCCGTTAAGGCCGGCAAAGTGCGTTCCCTGGGGTTGTCGAACTTCCCGGTCGAAAAGATTGACGACATCCTGATGCAGGCAGAGCTGCCACCGGCAGTCCTGCAGGCTGAAGCGCATCCCTACTATCCTGAACAGGCGCTGAAGAAGCATATGGCACGGTACGGCGCCGTGCTGATGGCCTGGTATCCCCTGGGGCACGGCGATGCAAAGCTGGTACAGGAACCGGTTTTCACGGAACTGGCTGCCAAATACGGGAAATCCAATGCCCAGATCATCCTGCGCTGGCATGTGCAGAGCGGCCACGTCGTCATTCCGGGTTCGAAGAACCCGGACCACATCCGGGCCAATCTCGACATTTTCGATTTCAGCCTGACCAGGGGCGATATGGCCCGCATCGCGCGCCTGGCAGAACAGGGCAGGCCGTATTATGTTCCCAGCGCCGAAATCCTTGAAGGGTACCTGCGTTTTTCGCCGGACTTCGGGGCCCAGAAATAAAGAACACGCCAAAAGTGCACCCCGGCTGCCGCAGCGGAATCATCATCCGCCGCCACAACCGGGGTGTTTTTACGGTCCTTCCGGTCAGGGTGCATCGTACCCTGGCAGAGGGAAGGTCATTTGAAGTTATAGGCCGTCACAATCTTCGGCTTGCCGTAGAGTTTTTCCTGCATGGCTTCGTAGAGGGAGATGGCCAGGTAGGAACCGGCGATATTGTACACGTTGGTCCAGCCGCTGTTCTGCAGGGCCATGACGGCGTTGTAGCTGCGCTGGCTGGAACGGCAGTGGAGATAGACCGGACGGTCTTTGGGGACTTCGCCCATGCGCTGCCGCAGCTGGCTCAGGGGCAGGTTGACGGCGCCGAGCAGGTGGCCGGCGGCGTATTCCCCTTCTTCGCGCACGTCGAGGAGGCAGGCTTTTTCTTCCACAAGGCGCCGCACTTCGGTCAAGTGGACCTGACGGAAGCGCCCGTAGAGCAGGTTCAGGCCCACGAGGCCCGCCATATTGACGGCGTCCTTCGCGGTCGCCGTAACGGGGGCGTAGCACAGTTCGGCGTCGCGCAGATCCGACAGGGTGCCGTTCATGCCGAGCAGGGCAGCCAGCACGTGGATGCGGCGCACAGCGCCTTCCGCCCCGACGGACTGGGCTCCCAGCAGGCGCCCCGTCCCTTTTTCAAAGAGGACTTTCAGGTGGATGGGACGCGCTCCCGGCAATACACCGACTTTGTCCAGGGGGATCACATAGGCGTAGTCCCAGTCGAACCCGGCGGCCGCAGCCTCTTTCTCGTTCAGACCCGTGCGGGCCGCATAGAGGCCGAAGACCTTCACGACGGAAGATCCCAGGAACCCTTTCCGTTCATGGCTGATGCCGCAGATGGCGTCCGCTGCGGCGCGGGCCTCCATCTGGGCCGGCCAGGCGAGGGCGAGGCGCATGGGCCGGTGGTTCAGGCGGTTCAGGACCTCGATGGCATCGCCGGCGGCATAGATGTCCGGGTCGTTCGTGCGGAAATTCCCGTCGACCTTGATGCCGCCGGTCGTGCCGATGATGAGGCCGGCAGCCTGGGCCAGGCGGGTGTCCGGTTTGACGCCGATGGCCATGATGACTGCTTCGGCGGGTACTTTGCGGCCGCTCTGCAGCAGGACTTCCGTTTCCGTGATTGCCTGGACGCCGTCCTGCAGGATCAGCTGCACGCCATGATCCAGCAGTTCCTTGTGGAGCATCTGGACCAGATCGAAATCATAAGGCGCCAGAATCTGGTCCGCCGCTTCGATGATGGTCACATCGAACCCGGCTTCCCGCAGGCACTCCGCTGCTTCGCAGCCGATGAAACCGCCGCCGGCGATGACGACGCGCCGGACTTTCCGGCCGCGCAGCCAGGCGTCCAGTTTCACCACATCGGGTACGGTGTGGAGGGTGAACACGTTGGGACCGTCCAACCCGCCGATGGAGCGGGGCAGGACAGGCGTACCGCCCGGTGCCAGAACCAGTTTTTCATACGGTTCCTCGTAGGTTTCCCCCGTGCGGAGGTTCCGTACCGAAACGGTCCGGCGTTGCCGGTTGATGGCGGTCACTTCCTGCTCCGTGCGGGCGTCGATGTTGTACTGCTTCCGGAACCGTTCGGGATTCATGAGTACCAGGCTGCCGCTTTCGGGCACGAGCCGGTTCAGGTAGTAGGGCAGGCTGCAGTTGGAAAAGGACACATAGGGCCCTTTTTCGAACAGGACGATATGCGCCGCCTCGTCCAGACGGCGCAGGCGGGCGGCCGCGGACGCTCCGCCCGCGACGCCGCCGATGATGACGTATTTGCTGGCCATGGGGTCACCTGCTTTCCGGTTCCATAGGGATCAGGGTTTCAGGGCAGCCCGGACGGCAGCCTTGGTGCAGAATCCGATGATCTTCCTGCAGTTGCGGGCCCGTTCCTTTTTGCCTTCGGGGGTCGATTCGTCAAAGGGGAAGCACAGGTCGCGGCATTCGATGGTGCCGTATTCCCGGATGCAGTCCCTTACATACGCGCCGTGGCGGGGGTAAATGCCTGTGCCGGGATGGTGGAGCTCGTCGACACGTTCGTCAAAGGTCGGTTTGGCATAGGGATTCCTGCGGCCCTTTTCACTGCCGATGACGACGAGACCTGCATTGACGGCGCCGCACGTATGGTGTGTGAAGCCCATGCCGCCGCCCATGCCGGAGACGAGGGCGACGATGTCCTTCGGATAATCGGAAATGCCCAGGTCCAGGAAGCCCTGCAGCACGCATTCCCCACAGTTCAGGCCATGCTTGAAGTGTTCCATGGCGTTTTGGGACGCCTTTTCCGCCAATGTTTCGATTTCTTCTTCCGTATAGACTCTCTTCTCGGTCAAGCTGATCCTCTCCTTTCTGATCCGGACGTGTCCGGGTCCCTTGCCTGACGCCGTGACACGTTGCATCCTGTTTAAATTATACTATAATCCGGCCGCGCGGAGTAAAACTTTTTGTAAAATTCCCGCAATTCCGCTGCGGCGGGCGGCCGGACCCCGCCGGCCCGCAATCAGCGGTGCACGGCGGCCTTCTTCCACGCGCCCGAGCGGTAGAAGAAGAGGCAGATGACGAAAGGGGTGAACCCGGCCACGGCGTCGCCGAGCCACAGGCCGAAATATCCCATGTGGCAGTAGAAGCCGAAGAAGATGCTGAAGCCCAGCCGCAGCACAATGCCGTCGAGAAGGGCGACGGCCAGGTTGATGTGCGGATTGCCCGAACCGTTCAGGAGGGCGTTGCTGCCCGAGCGGGTATCACAGCCAAGGGCGAGCAGGATGGCGATGGGCACGTATTCCCGGCCGATGCGCAGAACTTCAGGGTCAGCCGTGAAGAGGCCGAAAATCTGATCCGGGAAAAAGTACACCGCGGCGGCGAAGAGGCAGGCGAGGACGCTCATGAATTTGAAGGTCTCCGCCATGATGCGCCGCACCCGGCCGTATTTGCCGGCACCGATGTTCTGACCAATCATGGAGGCGCCGGCCGTGTTGACGGAGTTGGACAGCATGTTGAGGGCGCTGTTCAGTTTATGCCCGATGCCGGCGAAGGCGGAAACGGCGACACCGAAGGCGTTGATCCAGGCATTGACGAACATCTTGGTCAGCTGGACGGATGCGTTCTTGAGGGCCATGGGGAAGCCCAGGGACACGAGCAGCCCCATGAGCTGCCGGTCCCACGTGAAGAAGAGGCGGGGCGACAAGGTGAGATGGTATTCTCCGCGGTGGCGCAGCAGGAAGGCGAAGCCGAGGCCGCAGCTCAATCCCTGGCTGAGCACCGTGGCGAGTGCCGCGCCGCCGGCACCCATGCCCAGAAGAGGTACGAAGACCAAGTCCAGGACGATGTTCAGGAGAGCCGCAAAGCCAATGAAGTAAAAGGGGTGCTTGGCGTCGCCCATACCGCGTAAAACGGCGCTGACGGCGTTATACATGTCGATGAAGACGATACCGGCCAGGCTGACCCGCGCGTAGGCCAGCGCTTCGGCGTATGCCTCCGGCGGGGTGTTCATGAGCTGCAGGATCTCTTCCAGGAAGAAGAGGCCGGCGATGCTGACTGTGAGGGCGAAGCCCAGGAAAAAGGTGAAGATGGTCGCCATGAAGCGGTCGAGCTGGTCCCGCTTTCCGGCTCCGATGAATTGGGACAGCAGAATCTGGCCGGCGTTGGCGAAGCCCATAGCTACGAAGGTGATGCAGCTGTAAATGTCGCCGCCGACGGAAATGGCCGACAGGCCCACTTTGCCCATGACCTGTCCGATGATGACCATATCAGCCATGTTGTAGGCAATCTGGAGCAGATGGGACAGGAACAGGGGCAGCGAGAAGGCAATCAGCTGCCTGCGCACGTCCCCCTGTGTAAAATCGCGTATGATTTGCTGTGGATGATGATTCATGATGTTTCCCGCCCTATTTCGAATCGGAACAGGTCAATGGACCGTCCGTACTATTATTTTACAAATGGATATTTGAAAAATCAATGTGTACCCTATGGAAGAAGGACGCAAAATGCGGTATAAATATAAGTGATACACAATGCGGGACAACCAGGTATGCCCGGCACAGGGAGGGAACGGAATGGAAGGCTGGCACAGCATCACCTTCAATGCCCTGGGCACCGTGTGCCGTTTCGCCGCGCCTGTCTGGGACGATGTCCTGCTCCGCACGGTCCGGCAATGGGTCCGGGAGCGGGACGATGACTGGTCCGTCTTCAAGGAGGACAGTGAGGTTTCCCGCCTGAACCGCGCCGCCGGCCGGACCTGGACACCCCTGAAGCCGGACACGATGGCCCTGCTCCGCGAGGCAAAGGATTGCGCTGCCATGACGGGCGGCGCCTTTGCCGTCACATCCGGTCCCCTGACGGCGCTCTGGCGCCAGGCCCTGGCGTCGGGAATCCCTCCTGCGGAGGCAGCCGTCCGGGCGGCACTGGATTTGGTGGACGACGCGGACGTCCTGCTCCGGCCGGAAACGGGGGAGGTCATGCTGCGGCGGCCGGGCCAGCAGATTGACCTGGGCGGCATCGCCAAGGGATTTGCGGCGGACCGGGTGCGGGACATCCTGCTGGAAGGGGGAGTCACGGAAGCCCTGATTGATCTGGGCGGCACCGTGTGGATCCTGGGCGGATCCGCCCCTGTCGGCATCCGCCATCCCCAGCCCGGTACGGACCGCATTATGGGGCGGTTCACGGTACACGACGGGGCCGTCGTGACTTCCGGAACGTATGAACGGTACGTGCGGCGCGGGGACCGGCTCTATCACCATGTCATCGACTGCCGCACAGGGAATCCGGCCCAATCCGGCCTGTGCAGCGTCACCCTGGCTGGTGCGCCGGCGGTCCGTCTGGACGCCCTGGCCACGGCGTTTCTTGTGACGGGGGCTGCGGCAGCCCTGCCGGTGCTGCAGCGCCAGGGCTGGGAAGGGGTCTTCGTCACGGACGGGTACGATGTCCTGGCGACGCCGGGCCTGAAGGACAACCTGCAGCTGTTGGGAAAGGACGATTTTCATGCAACGTAAAATACAATTTCTCCGCCACGTGATCCAGCTGGCGGCCTTTCTGGTCATGCCGGGACTCTTCTCCCTGGCCTTTTCTGCCGTGGGCAGCGTGTACCGGGCCCTGGCGGCAGGCACGTGGGACTGGAACCGCATGGCGTACGACGTGGCCCTTCTCGCGGCCGTGTTCCCCGTTACGGTCCTGTGGGGGCGCTTCTTCTGCGGGTTCCTGTGCTCTTTCGGGGCCATGGGGGACCTGCTCTGGGCCTTTTCCCGGCGCTTCACGAAAAAGAAGGTCATCCTGCAGCCCCGGACGGAGGCGTTCCTGCAGAAAGTGAAATACATTTTCCTTGCAGCCATCTTCGTCTGCTTCTGGTCCCTGCAGATGCCCTTGCCGGATAACTGGAGCCCCTGGTATGTCTTCGGTGTCTACACGACGCCCCGGGGCTGGCAGGACCTGTCCCTGTTCGCTACCGTCGGCGGCGCGTACCTCGTCATGATCCTGATCGGCTCCCTTGTTTTTGAACGGTGTTTCTGCCGCTGGTTCTGTCCTCTGGGCGCCCTGTTCAGCCTGGTTTCACGGAAACGGCTCTTCACCATCCGCAAGCCGCGCAAGAACTGCGGTTCCTGCCGCCTGTGCACGTGGGAATGCAGCATGGGACTCGACCTGGCGCAGACCGATGCCATCCGTTCCGGCAACTGCATCGACTGCTTCCAGTGTGTGTCCCACTGCCCCAAAGATAACATGAAGACCGCCCCGGCCCCGGCTGTGGCAGGAACGACGGCGGCCCTCGGCATCGCGGGGCTGTATTTCGCCGGCAACGTCGCGGTGGAACAGGCCCTGCCTCAGGCCGGGCGGTCCGTCGCGGTGCAGCAGCAGGGGCATTACCGGGACGGCACCTACACGGGCAGCGGCAAAGGGTTCAGCGGCACGACGCAGGTACAGGTCACCGTCCGGGGCGGGAACATCACGGACATCACCGTCGTTTCCCACCAGGATTCGAAACGCTATTTCGACCAGGTCGCGGCCGGCCTGATTCCGGCCATCATCGCGTCCCAGGACGTGGCCGGCGCCGCCGTGGTGTCCGGTGCCACCTACAGCAGCTATGGCTTGAAGGAGGCCGTGGCCAAAGCCGTGAACGTACCCTTCACGAATCCGAACTACACGCAGAAACCGGTCCTGCACCACTGACGGTCAGACCAGACCGGTCACTTCCTTGCAGAATGCGATGACACATTCCAAAGCGGGAGAAAGCCATTTGTCCCGGTGACGGAGCAGCTGGAGCCATACATCCAGGTGGAAATCCGTCACGGGCAGACGGACGATTTCTCCCGTTTTTTCGTGTTCCCTGAACGCGTAGTCCGGGAGGCAGGACAGGCCCAGACCCTGGGCGACGAGGCGCACGATGTGCCGTGTTTCGCCTGTTTCCAGGACCGGCTCGATTTCCAGCGAGCGGGCCGCCATCTGTTCCTCCATGTAACGGCGGTAGCTCATGCCTTTTTCTGTCAGCAGGAAGGGGTAGCGGACCAGGTCCTCCATGACCAGTTCCTTACGGCCGGCCAGGGGATGCCCGGCGCCGGCGATAAAGCACACGGGAACCCGGACTTCCTGCAGGTGCACGTATGATGTATTATAAATGGGCTGTTCCAAGGCGAAGATGAGGTCCGTCGTGTTCCGGTTGAGCTGCTGCAGCATGCCCTGCACGTCCGCCGTGTTCACCTTGAGGGAGATTCCCGGGAAGTCCCGGCGGAAACGGGGAAAAAGGGGTCCGAAGAAGAGCGGCTCCAGGGAAGAGGCCATGGTCAGGGTGATGCGGCCCGTGATCCGTTCCTTTTCGGACAGGGCGGCGTCCAGATCCTGCCGGAGCAGGTCGACGCGATGGGCGTAATGGAGCACCTTGCGGCCTTCCTCCGTGAGCAGGACATCGTGATGGATGCGCTCAAACAGGTGGACACCGAGCTCCTTTTCCAACTGCTTGATCTGGAAAGACACGGTGGACTGGGAGTAGCCGAGCCGCTGGGCGGCTTGGGAAAAACTCCGCAGTTCCGCCACGAGGATGAAGGTCTTCAGGTTGCGTATCTCCATGGAGGTCACCTCTATCGAAAAATTAAATAACTAAAAATCAAATTATCTATTTTACTAATTATACTGCAGCCCATATAATAGATGCAAACAATATTTTCCGGCGCGGGACTGCCGCGAACCGGGTAAAGGAGTAAGGAGACATCATGTCCATACAGTTTGCCATCGTCCTCTTGTACATCGTCCTGCTGTTCGGCGTTTCGTTCTATGTCAAACGCCGGGCGGAAAAGAACCCTATGGAATATCTGTTCGCCGGACGCAAATTCGGCCCCTGGCTGGTCGCTGTCAGCACCACGGGCATGGCCGTCGGTGCCGCCTCTACGGTAGGCGTGGCCGAAAGCGCCACCAAGCTCGGCCTGTCCGCCGGCTGGTATAACGGCGCCTGGGCCATCGGCGCCATCATCATGGGCCTCGTGGCAGCCGGCAAGTATCGCGCCCTCAACTGCACGACGATTCCGGAGCTGTTCGAGCGCTGCTACGACAAAAAGGCGCGCATCATCAGTGTCATCGGCCTGTCCGTCATCCTAATCTGCATCACGTCGCTGCAGTACGTCGCGGGCGGCGCCATTCTGTCGTCCCTGATGCCGGATGTGTTCTCCATGCGCGCCGGCATGATTACGAGCGCCATCGTCTTCATCGGCATCACGGCCATCGGCGGCCTCTGGTCGTCGGGCCTTTCGAACCTGCTGAGCGTAGCCATCATCTACCTCGGCATCCTGTACTCCCTGTTCCGCATCCTGGCCCGTGACGGCGGCCTGGCCGGCATCGAGGCGAAACTGCCCGCCGTGTCCGGACTGGACTGGATGAGCCCCGTAGGCGGGCTGACAGGCATCATGCTCTTCGGCTGGATCCTGGTCATGACGACGCAGGCCATTTCTGCCGGACCCGTACAGATCGCCTGCAGCGCGAAAGACGTCTCTTCCGCCCGCAAAGGCTTCTTCCTGGCGGGCCTGCTCATCTTCCCAATCGGCTTCCTGTCTGCGATGCTGGGCATGGCGGCCATTGCGGAATTCCCTGACATCAATCCGACGAAGGCCCTGCCCCAGATCGTCATGAGCCTGGACCCCTTCTCTTCGGGCTTGACGCTGGCAGCCCTGTGGGCGGCCGACGTGTCGACGGCGTGCACCATCCTCATGAATGCCAGCACGCTCGTTTCGCAGGATATCTACAAGCGGTTCATCAATCCGGACATCTCCCGGGAAAAATACCTGCGGGCGAACCGCGTCATCGTCCTGTTGATTGGGATCGTCACGCTGTGGATGGCCTTCAACATGGTCGGTATCGTGAAAATGATGATGGTCGGCCTGTCCCTGACGACGGCCTTCACACTGGTCTTCCTGTGCACTATTTACGCACCCGGCCTGTGCCGCAAGAACACGGCCTTCTGGACGACCCTGGTGGGTATCCTTGGCCTTGTGGCTTGGACCTTCATTCCGTCCATCCGTATCTTCCCGCACGTCATCTACTTTGAATGGCTCATCTGCCTCATCACGCTCTTCGTGGTACGCCTGGTCGACAAGGAACCTTTCAGGAAGCCCGTCGTACAGGGAGAGTGATCTGCAGGAGCGGCAATCCCGATACAAGGAATGGAAATTTCCCTATGTACCATACGATCTTATTTGACCTCGACGGCACGCTGACCGCGTCGGGCGAGGGAATCACCAAATCCGTCCAGTACGCCCTGGCCAGAATGGGCCGGCCCGAACCGGACCTGAAGAAGCTGGAGCTCTTCATCGGCCCGCCGCTGACGGAACAGTTCATGCAATACGCCGGCTATGATTATGCGACGGCGAAGCAGGCCACCGGCTATTTCCAGGAACGCTATGAAACGGTCGGCCTTTTTGAGAACAAACCGTTTCCCGGTGTGGGCCGGCTCCTGCAGGGGTTGCGGGACTCGGGGCGCACCCTTTGCGTCGCTTCGTCCAAGCCGGAACGGTTTGTGCGCATCATTCTGCAGCATTTCGGCCTGGACAGCTATTTTGCCGAGATGGTCGGCGCCCACATGGACGAAACGGGCTCGCACAAGGATGAGGTCATCGGCGAAGCCCTGCGCCGCCTGGGCCTGACGGACCACCGCGCAGGCACCATCATGGTGGGGGACAAATCCCACGACATCGTCGGTGCCCGCCAGCAGGGACTGCCGGCCATCGGCGTCACCTACGGGTATGGCACGCCGGCGGAGCTGGAAGCGGCCCGCCCCTTGCAGATCGTTAATTCCCTGGCCGAACTCCGTGACTTTTTTGCCGCCGACAAGGCCTGAAGCACGGCAGCTGCAAACAACAAGACAAAGACAGGACAGGCGTCTGCCGGGAAATGGTTCCTTCGGCAGACGCCTGTCTTATTTCTTGGCTTTTTTGTTCAGTTCTTGGTCTGGATGGCGTCCAGGCAGTTCCGCGCCCAGGTCAGGTCGATGACCGGTTCCCGGGAGAAGAGGCGCTCCATGTCGTCGCCGAAATTGACGGCTATCTGGTCATAGAGCGGGCGGATGGCATCGTCGAAGGGCGTCTGCGCCACCTGGTTGGTCTTCAGGTCCACGATGGTGAACACGTACGGGGCGGGGTCCCCGGCGGGCTTGTCCGGATTGCGTGCGAACCAGACCTCGTCGGCATGGAAGTCTGGCGCCTGGGCCTGCAGCTGGTTCAGAATGAAGACTTTGAAGAGTTCGATGCAGCGGTCGTCCAGGCCGGCATCAAAAATGGCGAGCTTTTCCCGGCATTCCTCTTCCGTGCGGACGACGCGCCACGTGTATTGCTGCCACCGGGGCACAACGGAAGGCCGGGCCTGCGGTGGCAGTGTGTTGCGGCGGATGGCGTCGGCGACGGACGCGGCATCCTTGTCTTCCGTGAGACAGTAGACGGCCAGCAGGTCTTCGGGCTGGTCGTAGAAGAAGGAGTAGTGCAGGTGCCACTCATGGCCGCACCGGGGGCAGCGGACGACGAAGGCGGAGCCGTTCCGCACGGCGGCTTTGTCTTCCGGGTGATCCGCTGTGTTGAAATTCACCTTCAGTTTCTGTAAAAAGCGATGTCCGCAATGGGGACAGACCAGAAAATGGGCTTCCGTTTCGCTGTATTCCATGGCAATCTCCTTTCGATATCTTTCTCATTATAACAAATGCCGGCGGCCTGTGTGTAAAATATTTGCGACACTGCCGGTTCTGTGCTATAATAGCATGGTAATCCCACATGCGCCTGTAGCTCAGTGGATAGAGCACCGGTCTCCGGAACCGGGTGCGGAGGTCCGATTCCTCTCAGGCGCACCAGAAAAAATACGCGGGACCGCCGGACAGGCGGTCCTGCTTTTTTACGCCCCGCCGAAATCTGTACGGCTGACGGATAGGTTGTCCGTCAGCCGTTTTTTTGTCCTGCGGTCAGAATCTGATATATAAAAATAAGATATAAATGAATTTAAAATTGATATAAATATATTGAATTCAAATAAAGATAAGGATATTTTCATGTAAAATATATAAAAAGTATTGAAATTTACAATATAATGTATTATAATAAGGAATGTAAACGAGGAGGGCTGCCGCTATGGTTACGAGGAAAAGACAGGCCCCTTCCGCCGCACGGAAGCGGAAGGCCGGTCCCGCGCGGGGGGAAACCATCCATGACCGCATCCGGCAGGTCCGGCTCAGCGAAGGCTTGAACCAGGGCGAATTTGCGCTGGCGCTGGCCAAGGCCCTGGGCAGACCCCGTGCGGAAGCGCGGACCCAGTCGCAGATTTCCTCCATCGAACACGGCGACAGCGGCGTCCCTGTCGATGTGATTGAAGCCATCGGCAACATGGGGTATGACCTGGAGTGGCTGGTGTGCGGGCGGACCCGTGGCGAGGCGGCCCGGGATATGCTGGGGGATAACCCGGACATGCTCCGCGTGGTCGCGGACCTGAAGGAACTGCAGCCGGCAGAGCTGGCCTTCGTGCAGAAATGGCTGGAGCTGTATGTGCAGAGCCTGCATCGGAATCATAGGAAAGAGGTGTGAAAATGGCGGGCATACGAAATGCGGCACCGTATCGGGAATTTCCGGGAACAGACGGCAATACGGCCCTGAAAGTGCGCAGGCAGAACCTGCGGAGCGGGCAGATGGTCATGTGGGACAAGGAAGCGGGCGTCTTCGTCCCGTACCGCAACCCGGGACGCAGCTATAAGCTGCTGCGCCGCCACCTGATCGTCCTGGCGGCCATCCTCGGCCTCCTGTATGTCGGTGCCATCGTCCGCAGCGCCGCACTGGTCCGGACCGGCAACCAGCTCGTGACGCTGCAGATGCAGGAAAGCCGATTGATGAACGACAACGCGCGTCTCAAACTGCAGGTTGAAAAACTGCGCACGCCGGAACGCATTACGGACCTCGCGGAACGCCAGCTGCACCTGAGCGTGGCCCGCAGCAACATCTATCTGGGAACGCGCTGAGCCGTGCGGCGGCGCAAAAAAACAAGGCGCCGGCGGGCGCCTTGGAATGGATTTTAAATTGTAAGTACAAAAAATACCTGTTTTTGGTTAGTAGATGTATTTTTGTGTATAAAAATGTCCTGAAACGCAAAAAACTCCGTGCGGAGAAGCACGGAGTTTTTTGCCCTTTTCAGGGATCTCGGTTTAGGGGTCCTTATGCTGGGGAAGCATAAGGATAAGGGAGATGATTGAAGAACAATCGGTAATTCTGTTTTTCCGGCAACGACGTAGGGGAACATCGCTGCCACAAAATTACCTGGGGATACGTCAAACGGTTATTGGGGATATAACTTCGTTTGACAGCTTTATTATACCTTATCCGCGATTTTAATTGTGTTCAAAAACGGTAATGTTTGTGAAGTTTTTATGAAATGTAACTATTTATGACGACTTTTTCGCAATTTCCATACAATTAATACCCTTTTGCAGAATCAGCGGACAGGCTATAATAAACCAGGAGATACAAAGGAAAGGCGGGAAGACCGTATGGATTTCAAACGACAGGACGGGGAGGCCATCGTCATGCATCCCATCGCCCATATCCGGACAGCGTTTCCGACGAAGTTCGGGATTCCCCGGCAGAGCGGAGTCGTGCCAGCGCTGACGGGGCGCATTGTCTTCACGAAGGAATACGCACAGGCGGAAGCGCTGCGCGGTATCGGGGGATACAGCCACCTGTGGCTCATCTGGTACTTTTCGGAAGCACGGCGCTCCCGCTGGGCGGCCACGGTGCGTCCGCCCCGGCTGGGCGGCAACGTGCGCATGGGCGTCTTTGCGACGCGTTCGCCATTCCGGCCGAACGGCATCGGCCTTTCGTCCGTGCGCCTGGAACGGGTCGAACTGGATACGGCCGAAGGACCGGTGCTCCATGTGTCCGGCATCGACCTGATGGACGGCACGCCGATTCTGGACATCAAGCCCTACCTGCCGGCCGTGGACAGCCACAGCGAGGCAACGGGCGGATTTACGGACACGACGCCCTTCCGGGAATTGGAAGTGGTGTTCCCGCCCGCTCTGCTGGCGCAGGTACCGGAAGCGGAACGGGATGCCCTGCTGGGTGTGCTGCGGGAGGACCCGCGGCCCCATTACCAGGATGACCCGGACCGGGTGTACGGCTTCAGGTTCGCCGGTCTTGAGGTGAAATTCCGTGTCGCCAGCGGCCGTCTCACGGTGGTGGCCGTGGAACCGGCCGGGTTTCCCTTTCCGGCAGTGTACTTTTAGACATCTTTTTGATATAATATTATAGTTAATCTATAACCCCGGCAAAGGGGAACGGAGGTATCTATGATTGCAATTCGTGACCGGGTCCGCTTCGAAGAGACGGACCTCATGGCCGTGGTCTACCATTCGCGTTACCTGCCTTGGCTGGAGATGGGCCGTGTGGCCTATCTGCGGGCCTGCGGCGTCGACCTGAACGAGATGATGGCCGCAGGGATGCTGTTCCCCATCCGGGAAATCCATGTGCGGTACATCCGTTCCGCCCGATTTGACGATGAATACGAGGTGCGGACGACGCTCGCCGGGTTCAACCGCGCGAAGCTGCACTTTTCCTATGCAGTCGTGCACGTGGCGACAGGGAAGGTGCTGGTCGAGGCCGACACGGTCAACGTATTTACGGACAAGAATGGCAAAATCACCCGCATCGGCGAACCCTGGTTCAGCCGCATACAGGCCTTGTACGAGCAGGACCGGGACGCAGACCGGGTGTGATGCGGGCGGACAGAAGCGTAATTTTCAGAGGTGGATGAGCTTATGAGTTATGAAATCGTTCCCATTCCGACGCGTATCCTGACGTCGCGGGACAACATTGTGGACGCAATCAAGGAGTACGGCAAGGGCAAATTCGGCCCCAACGACGTAATCTGTTCCGCAGAAAGCGTGGTCGCCATCACGCAGGGCATGGCCAAACGGTGCGAGGAATTCAAGCCGGGCTGGCTGGCCAAGATCCTGTGCCATTTCTTCCCGTCTTACGGCAGCATCAGCGGCTGGTACTGCATGCAGGCCCTCATCGACACGGAGAGCAGCGCCCGCGTGCTGGGTGCTTTCCTGGTTGGCGCCATCACCAAGGTGCTGGGCAGACGCGGCGTGTTCTATCAGCTCGCCGGCTATCAGGCCCGCCTGATTGACGACGTGACGGGCACTATGCCGCCTTATGACAAGCACATCGTCTACGGGCCGGTGAAGCCCTTCGAAGTGGTCAGTGCCATCAAGAAGGAATGCGGTGTTTACGGTGCCGTCATTGCCGACGTCAATGATTTGAAGCGCGCCGCCATCATCGGCTGGACCGAAGGCGTGGATCCCGCCAAAGTGTCACAGATCCTGATTGACAACCCCTTCGGCAACGCCAGCCAGAAGACGCCGATCTGCATCATCAAGAACTATAATAAGGATTGAGGGAGGCATATAGATGATAGTGTCAGCAGTTATCGTGGTGCTGATCGTCCTGGTCGCACTGTTCACCCTGCATCTGATCCGCTCCCACGCCGCGGACGACAAGCGGCTCGTCTTCTATAAGGGCAGGCGGACCAAGGCCGCCCTGGTTTCCCGGACGGACGACAAGGTCGTCTTCTCCTTCGATGTGCCCTACAAGAACACCGGCAGCAACGAAGCCATCTTCCTGGATGCCTTCGTGCGCGTCTACCTGCCCGACGAACAGTACGACGGCGCCCTGATGCGCGGCCGTGTCAACCATCCCGCCGCACCCCGTACGGATGATTATTTCGAAGCCCGCCTGGTACCGGGCGGCGAAGCATCCCATCTGACGGTCACCCTCGAAGTGACGCCCCGTAACGGCCGCAAGACCGCCGCGGAAGCCCTTCAGGGACTGCCCGACGTGGAAATTGCCCTGTATGTGGAACGCCGCGGCCGTATGGCCCTGTTCCACAACAAGGAAAACATCCTGATTCCGCGTGAAGAAATGCAGGCGCTCCTCCAGTAAGCGCCGGTGAATGTGACGCGGCCCGGGACGGCACGATGGGACCGGCCCGCCGGACCGCCAGCCAAAAGGAGGTTCCCATGGATACACTGGTCATTGCCACACATAATCTGGGGAAGACGGCAGAGTTCAAGGAAATGCTGAAGGACCTGCCTGTCACGGTCAAATGCCTGGCCGACTATCCCCAGCTCGTAGAGCCCAATGAAACGGGCCATACCTTCGCGGCCAACGCGAAGCTCAAGGCATCTTATTATGCGAAAAACCTGCACGAATACTGCCTCGCCGACGATTCGGGCCTCGAAGTGAAGGCCCTGGACGGCGCCCCCGGCGTGCGGAGCGCCCGCTATGCAGGGGAAAAGGCGACGGACGAGGAGAACAACAACAAACTCCTGCAGCAGATGAAGTTCCAGGTCAAACGGACCTGCCGCTTCCGTTGTGCCCTGGCCGTGGCGAATCCCGATGGCAGGATTGTCGCCGAGTCGGACGGCTGCTGCGACGGGCTGCTGCTCCATGAACCCCTGGGGGAGAACGGATTCGGCTACGATCCCCTGGTCTGGTCCACAGAACTGCACAAGGGCATGGGCGAAGCCACGCAGGAAGAGAAGAACCGCATCAGCCACCGCGGCAAGGCGCTGAAAAAACTCATCGCCAATTGGAAGAAGATCAAGTGAGGATAGAACGGGACCATGAAAATAGGAATCATCAGTGATACCCACGGCGACGCAGCCTCCATCCGCAAAGTGCTGGCTGTGACCCCCCCGGTGGAACGGTGGATTCATTGCGGCGATTTCGCCGATGACGCGAACCTGCTGGAGCAGGCTACAGGCCTCCCGGTCTGCCGCGTCTGCGGCAACTGCGACGCCCTGCACGGACCGGTGACAGCTAAGCCGGATGCCTTCCTGGAGTGGGAAGGCTGCAAGGTCTGGGTCACCCACGGCAATCTGTACGTGGGCGATGCGCGCGACATCAACCAGCTCTTCTGGTGGGCCCGCAAGTTGGAACAGGACATCGTGATTTTTGGCCATATCCACCGCCCTGTTTTTGAGGAACAGGACGGCGTGTGGATCGTCAATCCCGGCAGTCCGTCCCGCCCGCGGGACGGCAGCCGGGCCGGATTCGCCGTGCTGACCCTCAGCAAAGGACGGAAGCCCCGGGTGGACTTTTATACGGTGTGACAGGGAAGGGAAACAGCATACACTATTTCCGGACCCGCGATTTTGCCCCGAAGGGATTCCACAAAATATTTACATTCTGGGTCTTGCATTTAAACTATATATTGTATAAAATAGTAGCATACACTAATTCCCTTCTATGCTACTATTTTTTTTATCCGAAGGAGGAAACAGAAATGGATTTGCGCGAAGAATCGATGCAGCTGCACCTCAAATACAACGGTAAGATTGAAACACACGGCAAGGTGCCCCTGGAGAACGACCATGACCTGGCCGTCGCTTACACGCCGGGCGTAGCGGCTCCGTGCCTCGCCATCAAGGAAGAGGCGGACCGCTCCTTCGACCTGACCTGCCGCGGCAACATGGTCGCCATCTGCACGGATGGCACCCGTGTCCTGGGCCTCGGCAAGATCGGCGCCCGTGCCGCCATGCCCGTCATGGAAGGCAAGGCCGCCCTGTTCAAACGCTTCGGTGCCGTGGACGCCGTGCCCGTCTGCATCGACGAGACGGACAAGGACAAGTTCGTCGTCATCGTCAAGGCGCTGCAGGGCAACTATGCCGGCATCAATCTGGAAGACATCCAGTCGCCGAAGTGCTACGACATTGAAGACGAACTGAAGAAGGAACTGGAAATCCCCGTGTTCCACGACGACCAGCACGGTACGGCCATTGCCTGCGTATCCGCCGTCATGGGCGCCCTGCGTCTGGTCAAGAAGGACATCCGCACGGCGAAGATCGTTCTGAACGGTGCCGGTGCCGCCGGTACGGCCATCGGCCGCCTGCTGGTGGACGCCGGGGCGGAAAACCTCATCGTCATGCTGCACCACGGCGCCCTCTACGAAGGCTGCGACAACAACGGCCGTCCCCTGGACCGCGTGCAGGAAGCCCTGTCCAAAGTGACGAACAAGGAAAGACGCAAAGGCCGGCTGGCCGATATCGTGAAGGGGGCCGATGTCCTGCTCGGTGTGTCCGCACCCGGTTCCTTTACGCAGGACATGATCCGTTCCATGGCCAAGGACCCCGTCGTCTTTGCCATGGCCAACCCGGTACCGGAAATCAGCTATGCCGAAGCGAAAGCCGCCGGAGCCAGAGTGGCCGGCACCGGCCGCAGTGATACGCCGAACCAGGTCAACAACGTCAACGTGTTCCCTGGCGTGTTCCGTGGCGCCATCGACGTCCGGGCCCGCGAAATTAATGAAGCCATGAAGGTGGCCGCCGTCCATGCCATTGCCGAACTGATTCCGGAAAACGAGCTGCGGGAGGATTACGTCGTCCCCAACGCCTTTGACAAGCGCGTGGCTCCCGCGGTCGCGGCTGCCGTCGCCAAAGCGGCGATGGGCACAGGGGTGGCCCGCGAGCAGAGAGATCCCGAAGAAATCCGTCGCAGCACGTACCTGCGTGTCAACGGCGTCCCCATGGAAGAATGACCGGGTGACGGCTGCCCGGATTTTTCAGCAGACCGACCCGCCGGATCCGGTTCCGGCGGGTTTTTGCATATTTGCGGCAAATAGATTAAAATATAAATAATGACCATCCGGGAGCCAGGCTCCCTTGATTCAGAAAAGAGACGGAACAGGAGGAACAGATCATGCGTGAAATCGACGTAAAAAAAGTGACCGATGCCGTTGCCAAATGCTGCATTGACTCGTGCTACTACCTGCCGGCGAGTGTGCTGTCCAAATTGGAACAGGCGGAAACGAAGGAAGAGTCCCCGCTGGGACGGCAAGTTCTGGACACCATCATCGAAAACGCCCGGCTGGCGACGAAGAAAGCCGTCCCCATGTGCCAGGATACCGGCCTGACGGTGGTCTACATCGATATCGGCCAGGACGTGCACTTTACGGGCGGCGACCTGTGGGACGCCATCAACAGGGGCGTGGCCCAAGGCTACACCGACGGCTACCTGCGCAAATCGTCCGTGGACGACCCGGTTTTCGAACGCAAGAACACGAAGGACAACACGCCGGCCATCATCCACTGCCGCATCGTGCCTGGCGACAAGGTGCGCCTCGTCGTCCTCCCGAAAGGCTGTGGCAGCGAGAACATGTCCCAGCTGCGCATGCTGAAACCGGCCGATGGACTGAACGGCGTCATCAACTTCGTGCTGGAAGCCGTCAAGACGGCCGGCCCGAACCCCTGCCCGCCCGTTACGGTCGGTGTGGGTGTCGGCGGCAATGCGGAAAAGGCCACGGAGCTGGCTAAATATGCTCTGGCCCGCAACATTGGCGAACACAACGCCAATCCGCAATATGCCGAACTGGAAGACAAACTGCTGGAACTGGTCAATAGGACCGGTGTCGGCCCGGCCGGCCTGGGCGGCACGACGACGGCCCTGGCCGTGAACATCGAATACGCCCCGACCCATATCGGCGGACTGCCTTGCGCGGTCATCTTCAACTGCCATGCGGCGCGCCGTGCGGAAGCGGTACTTTGAGAAGGGGGAAAGGATTATGGCTGAAATCAAGAACATTACGACGCCTTTGACGGAAGAGGTCGTGAAGGACCTGCATGCCGGAGATTTCGTGCGCATCACGGGACCTGTCTACACGGCCCGCGACGCTGCGCACAAGCGTATGTACGAAGCCCTGCAGCGCGGCGAAAAGCTGCCCTTCGACGTTCAGGACCAGGTCATCTACTATGTAGGCCCCACGCCGGCCAAACCTGGTGAAATCGTGGGCAGTGCCGGTCCGACGACGAGCGGCCGCATGGACAAGTACACGCCCACCATGATTGAGCAGGGCATGAAAGGCATGATCGGCAAAGGCTTGCGCAATGACGCCGTTGTGGAAGCCTGCAAAAAGCACCATGCCGTTTATTTCATCGCCATCGGCGGCACGGCGGCGGTCATCTCCCAGTCCATCCGCAGTGAGACCATGATTGCCTACGAAGATCTGGGACCGGAAGCCATCCGCCGCTACGAAGTGGTCGATTTCCCGGCCATCGTGGGCATCGACATCGAGGGGAACGATGTCTACAAGATTGAGCAGGCCAAGTATGACAAGCTGAAATAAGGCCTGTGGCGCACAAATTTAAAAAGGAAGCAAGGTTTTAGAGACATGCATCAGGCAGAAAAATATGCGCAGGAGATCGTCCGGGCATTGAGCCATAAGGGCTACCTGAACGAGTTCATGCAGAAAAAGAAGGACCAGGAGGCTGTCAAGGATATTGCGGCGAGCCTCAAACGGATGGAGGGGAACCTGCTGGTCCCCCAGCGCCTCCACCTGCGGGGTTACTCGGTGCCTTTAGGCTCACTGGCCCTGTATCACTATATGCGCGAGGAGCTGGCCCTGCTGAAGCAAGCCTTCGACGAAAAGAACGCCGCCTGGGCCGATCTGACGGATTTGCAACGCGAAAATATGGAACAGCGCTTCCGCATCGTCAATGAGCGGCAGCAGGAACTGGCAGACAGCCTGATCCGCCGCAATGTGGCGGACCAGGTGGAAAAGCGCGTGGATGCCGCCAAGGCTTACGAGGCCCTGCGGGACGACGGGTTCATCCCCCTGCACCTGGATGAAATCACCATGGGCAGGATTTTCAACACCCTGGCCATGCAGGCCTTCCTGGATCGGTTCAACCTGATTTTCCAAGGGATTGCCGAGCCCGTCAACAGCGATATATCGGACAAGATCCTGAAGGAAGTCTTCGCTCCGTTCTGGAAGCAGTACCACGACGGATTGCTGTTCCTCATGAACGACGGCAGCGGGAAACCGCCCGATGCCGATACGGCGAAGCATTAAGGAGCAACCATGCGCACCTATCCGAAATTCTACATCACGAAGAAGGCCGAACGGACCGTCCGTCCCGGCCACCCCTGGGTGTATGGCGAAGAAGTGACGAAGGTCGAAGGGACCTATGAAAACGGCGACCTGGTCGATGTAGTGAACCAGAAAGGCAAATACCTGGGTACGGGATTCGTGAACGACCATTCCAAAATCCGCGTCCGCATCCTGTCCAGCAACACGAACGACAAGTTTGACTCCGCCTTTTGGGAACGCCGCTTTCAGTACGCCTTCGCCTACCGCCGCACAGTCATGCCTGGCAAAGATTTCCGCTGCTGCCGCCTCGTCTTCGGCGAAGCGGACCAGTTCCCAGGACTGACGGTGGACCGTTATAACGACATCCTCGTGACCCAGACGTTGTCGCTGGGCATCGAGGTGCGGAAAGATGTCCTGTTCCCGCTCATGGTCAAAGTCCTGCGGGACATGGGCGAGACCGTGTCCGGCATCTACGAGCGCAACGATGTCAAAATCCGGGTCCTGGAAGGGCTGGAACAGGGGAAAGGGTGGTATCCCCTGGCGGGAGGGCCGGTGCCGGCATCGTGCATCACGACCATTGACGAAAACGGCATTTTGTACGACGTGGACGTGGAAAACGGCCAGAAGACGGGCTTCTTCCTGGACCAGAAGTACAACCGCCGGTCTGTGGCGCGTATCGCCGGAGGCAAGCACGTCCTGGACTGTTTCACCCATACGGGGTCCTTCGCCCTCAATGCGGCCAAAGGCGGTGCGGCGCATGTGACCGCCGTCGATGTGAGTGCCGAAGCCTGCAAAATGGCAAAGGCCAACGCGGAAAAGAACGGCGTGGCTGATGTCATGGACGTGCGGCAGGCCGATGTCTTCGCTTTGCTGGACGAATTGGAGGCGTCCCATTGCAGGGACTACGACTTCATCATCCTTGACCCGCCGGCCTTCACAAAATCGCGCAAGACCGTGCACAATGCCACGGGGGGTTACAAGGACATCAACCGGAAGGCCATGAAACTGCTGCCCCGCGGCGGCTACCTGGCCACCTGTTCCTGTTCCCACTTCATGACGGAGGAACTGTTCATCGAAATGCTGCGCGACGCGGCGCAGGAAGCGGGCGTCTCCCTCCGTCAGGTGGAAGTGCGCCAACAGGCACCGGATCACCCTGTGTTATGGAACGTGCCCGAAACGTTTTATTTGAAGTTCTTCATCTTCCAGGTCGTCTGAACGCTGCCTCAGGCAGGCGGAAAATCCTTCCTGCTTGTAACAAAAAGTTTGCAGAACAGGCAGGCTGCGGCAGGTATAATTAAACTGTAAAACCAGTCAATTATACAAAGGAGCCTGTATCATGAAACACCATAGCACAGGCCGTCTGGGTACCGTCCTGACAGCCTTCTTCACTGCATTCCTGATTCTGGCGTCGCAGCCGGCCCAGGCGAAAGGCGGCGCTGATTACCAGGCGGCGCTGACGGCGGTCACGACCGTGCCGGAAGGCTTCTACAAAGTGCAGCTCACGGACCCGGTGGAGGTGTTCCGCAAACGCCTGTCCGGGAAACGGAAGCAGTGGCGGACCGTCAAGGAGACACCGCAGCGCATTGAGCTGGATGAAGTCGTGGACATCACATCGCAGCCTGTCGTGAACCATGTGGATGAAAAAATCTACGCCGGCTTGCACTACGGCAAAATACAGAGCCTGGAATATCTGTTCCAGACGGATGACGAGGCAATCGCACAGTCATTCATGAAGGATGCCGTCACAAACCTGACAGGTCTTTTCGGGCCGCCCCGTAACGGTGCTCCGTCCGTGCAGAGTTTCCAGACGAAGGACAAGCAGCTCCAGTACCGGTTCACCAGCTTCGACTGGGAACAGGGCGACATGCATATCCAGCTTCACGAATCATACCGCAACCCGGCCCTGGTCAAGGGTCCGGACGGAAAACCGTACCACGCCTACTACATTTCCGTACGGCGCTGGCTGATGAACCCGGAAGCGTTGGGCGACCCCGCTGCCACGTCTGCCGCCAGCGGCAGGGGCACCGGAGAGGGGAAAGCCGGGGAAACGGGTAAAAGTGCCGCGTCCGCCCCGACAGTGAGGAGGAATACGTCCCGATGAATCCCCGATAACGAGACAAGGGACCTGCCATCGTATGATGGCAGGTTTTTTATGCGCACGCACCAGTCTTTCATCCATAACAAGGAAAAATAGCGAAAAGGATACGGATTCACGAAAACAGTTATGTTAAACCGTAAAATCTGTTATAATCAAATACAAGAAGATTATAAGAAGGGTCAGATTAGAACGATGGATGTTTCGCTGAATGCCAGAATCTATACGGATTTAAAAGCAAAGATTGTAACGGGCATATACAAGGAAGACGGCCTGCTGCCGACGGAACTGCAACTGCAGAAAGAATATGGCGTCAGCCGCGCCCCGGTCCGCCAGGCCTTGGGGCGGCTTGAAAATGACGGACTCATTATCCGCAAAGCCGGCAAGGGCACCTTCGTGGCAAACCGTAACAGCTGGCAGTCGGCTGTGCTGGGCGGGTTTCGCATGGAGCTGATGAAGAAGTCGGACAAGGTGGTCTGTAAAGTGATCGGAATTCGTGAAATCGTGCCGCCCTCGAAGGTGGCAAACCTGTTGGAAACGGCACCGGATGAAAAAGTGGTGCTTGTAGAACGGGTCCGAATCATGAATAACCATCCGTTTCAATACTTGGTACATTATGTGCGGGATTTGTCCGTGGAAGCTGTGAAAGAAGCCGGCGACATAGAAGACATGCCCATGTTTCTGGCCCGGCAGGGATTTTACCTTTATGCCGTCCGGGAAGAGATCGGGGCTGTCAAAGCCGGCAAGATTGTGGCAGCCAAGCTGGACCTGCCTGTCGGAGCGCCGCTTCTTCATATTAGACGGAGCGCATACGATGCGCTGGGAAAGATGTATGAATACATGACATATTATACAGAAACGCAACACTGGAAATATCGTGTACAGTATACAAGATAAAATAATATAAGTTGTAAAAACCGAAACAAATAAAGTTATTCCGTCTGTGAAAAGACAGAGTAACTTTATTTTTTATTGACATTTTCGAGGACAATAGTACATTAAAATTAAAGTTAAAGTTATAATATTATAATGTTTAAGCTTGGGCATCAGATGCGCAACCATTACTGTTGGTTCCCGGGATTTTAAATTGCGGGTGAAGCGTGTGCTTTGTAATTGAGGAGGCGGTGGAGATGGAGATTTCCTTTGCTGGAAAAGGGGTACTGGTTACAGGTGCGGCTGCAGGTATCGGTAAAGCCATTGCGGAACAGTTTTTGCAAAATGGCGCTGCTGTATTTCTGGTAGATTTCAATCCGGACTTGCTGCAACAGACGATGACTGACTGGAAACGGAAGTTTCCTTCGAAAGTGTACGGCGTGACAGCTGACCTGCGGCAAGCACCGGTCGCCGCTGCTACCATTGTAAAACAAGCGGCTGCCGCGATGGGAACGCTTGATGTACTGGTGAACAATGCCGGTATCTATCCGTCCAGGTTTATGTTGGATCTGGAAGAAAGTGAATGGGATGCCATATTTGACCTGAACGTGAAAGGATATTTCTTTATGGCCCAAGCAGTGGCCCGGTATTGGGTTGCTTTTGGAAAGCAAGGCAGCATTGTCAATATTTCATCCGGTGCGGCAGCCAATGCCAGGCCGGGAGCTGTGACATACGCGGCTTCCAAGGCGGCAGTGGTGATGTTGACTAAAGGGCTTGCTTTGGAATGGATTCGCAAAGGCATACGGGTCAATGCGGTAGGGCCGGGGCTGATTGAAACAGAGGCCCTGCTGCAGTCTTTGAATACACCGGTTGCCAAAGCGGAACACAAAGAAAAGATTTCCATGATACCGGCGGCCCGTACAGGAAGACCTTCCGAAATTGCGGATGCCGTATTGTTTTTGGCAAGCGATAAAGCGCGGTTTATTGTCGGGCAGAACCTGTTCGTCGATGGGGGATATACCTGTGGCCGTGTCTTTTGCTCCAAGATGTGAGGAGGATGATGGCTATGGATGAGCGCAAGATTACAGCGGCGGAACTTGCCCTGCTGCAGGAAGTCCGGACGGAACCGCTCATGGAACATGATGAAGGAATTGTGGCAGCCTTCCCCTTGTAAATTTCACCCGGAGCCCACAAAGCCGCTGCCGATAGAGAGGGCGCCGTGCAGACGGGCTGGAAGTACGGAGGGGGTGGTCCTGTTTATCCACATGGTTGTGGATAAGTAGGGCCAAAAAAGGGGGTCGTACCTGCGTTTTGCGAAAAAAAAGGAAAAAATGGCAAATCTGTGGATAACTTTTTGCAATTTTCCGAAAATTACTCTATCTTTTCCCGGCCTTCTCTGGTATCGTGATACTTGGAAAGGCAAAAGGAGGTGAGACACATTGCGGCAGTTCCGATGGCGGGCCCGCAGCACCGCCGGCAAAACCTGTTCCGGAGAAATATTTGCGGACTCGGAACGGGAAGTTGCTGACTTCGTCCGTGCGAACTATGGCTATGTCATCGGAATTGAAAAGGTGGAGCGGTCCTCCTGGAGGGATTCCGCCTTTTTTGCCGGCAAGACGATCAACCACAAAGAAAGGGCCAAATTCTTTCAGCAGCTCTACACGCTGCTGGAAGCAGGAATTTCCATTGCGCAGGCATTGGATGTGATGAGTTCCGGACCGAACGTAAAGCTCTGTGATGTTTCCCGCCGTCTGAGTGCGGGTCTGAAAAAGGGCCTTCCGCTTTCCGGCGCCATGCAGAAACAGACGCGCGTCTTTCCCCCCCAAAGCATCGCCGTTGTCGAAGCTGGTGAGCTGGGAGGCGAATTGAATGCAGTGCTGAAGGCATTGTCCGATTATTACAGGCGGCAAGACAAATTGTGCAAATATGTACGCAGTATCCTGGCGTATCCTGCTTTTCTGATAGTTGTCTCCTGCGCGACAGTGATTTTTTTCAGCGTGGAACTGCTCCCGATGTTCACGACCCTGTACGCATCCCTGGGTGTTCCGGAAACACAGCTTTTGCGGCATCTGCTTTTCCTGAAGCGATTGGTAGGGCGGCACTTTCTGGCTCTTGCGGCCGTCCTGATCGTTTCCGGAAAAGCCCTATACCAAAAACGGAAGGAACTCGTATCCCTGGTTTGCAGATTGCCGGGTATCCGCGGGCTGCACCGCCCCTATCTGGAGGTGCGGTTCGTAAAGATGCTGGCCCTGCTCCTCCGGAGCGGCACCGCGCTCCCTGAAGCCATACGCCTCGCGGTGAGGACGGTGGAAGACGGGGAGATGCGGCTGCAGGCGGACCGGTTTGCCGATGGCATCCTCCGCGGCCTCGGAATCGCCGCGTCAGCAACCCAGGCAGGCAATCTGTTCAGCCATGTGACACTGGAGTTCCTCCGGATTGGCGAGAACTCAGGCAACTTGTCCCAAATGCTGTCGGAAGCGGCTGAGATCCGCGAGCAGGAACTCATGCAGAGGATCCGGGAACTCAAGACCATTTTGGAGCCGCTCCTGGTTATGATCATCGCAACGGTGGTCTTCGCGGCCATCGCCGTCATGATATCGCCGTTGTTTTCGGTCATGACGCAGATGCCGGCATATCAATGAGACCGGAGGGATCTTTTGTTGCAGAACAGTAAAAACAGATTGTTTCGTTCTTCAAGGACGAAAAAGAGGAACGGCGGCTTCACCCTGATTGAAGTCATTGCCGTAACGGTCATCCTGGGCGTTCTGGCCACCATGCTGATACCGTCCATAGACGGCGCCGGGGCCAAAGCCCGGGATGCCAAATTGAAGAATGACCTGATGACCGCCGACCAGGCCGTCGCCCTGTACAAGCTGGATAAAGGCACTTTGCCACCTGACTTGCAGGCCCTGTTCCCGGACTATCTGAAGAACAGCGACCTGAAGGATGCTAAAAATGAACCGCTGGTACTGAATAAAGACGGCGAAAAGTATTCTATCACCGGCAAGAATTCGGCTGGTGAGGAAATCAATTCCAACGCCATTCCTGCTGGAACGAAGAATGGGACGAACGAGCCGGGCAATCCCTGACGGCAGGTTACACAAAACAATGACATTGAAATGATTGTGAAATGATGTCAGAAAAACAAGACGGGAGGGGCGGCTATCTCCTTTTGGAAACGCTGTCAGGCGTGACCGTCGCTACCCTTTTCGCAGGGTTGCTGACCCTGGGGTATGGCGGTCTGTTGCGCCACGTGGCGCGGATGCAGCTCGACATGGTGACGAACGGATTCGTGCTCGACCTGCAGCAGATCCGCTCGGACAGTATTTTCCGGTCCCGTCCGGCCAGGGAAGCCGCCGGCATCTACCTGTACAAAGACCAAAGCAACGGCTATCAAATTTTACGTGGTACGAACGAGGTGCGGCGGCGGGACTTCCTGGCTGATTACGGCACGGCGGTGTATTTTGTGTCCGTGCCGTTCCGGGAAATCCAGTTTACGACCCAGGGATCCCCTCGCAAAAGCGGTATCTTTACGCTGGCCATGAAGGGATTCCCGGGACTGAAGAAACAAGTGGAAATCCAACCCGTTACAGGACGGATCAAGGTAACGGACTGGTAAGGAGTCACTGCGGTATGCATATGCATGGACAAAGGGAAAAACGGAATAGCGGGTTTGTGTTGCTGACACTGCTGCCGGTCACGGCGGCACTGATGCTGCTGACCGCTTCCGTACTGACCTGTCTGTACCGCACGACGCAGGCCATGATATGGCACAATGAACTGGCACAGTGTTTTTCCGTTTTATCCTATCCGGACGGCAGTCTGCCAAGCTTATCCGGCACGGCCGGTGAAAGTCCGCAGATTCCGGAGGAAGGGAAGGGGTCACTGCTCCCCTCCGGGTACACGGTCACCGGGGAAAAACGGGAAGCGGGCCCGCATCTCCTGCAGGTCCGCCTGGTCCGGGACGCAAGGGGCAAGGTAGTCGCCAACCGTATGGAATTCCATGCGGGGCGGGGACGGCCTGCTGCAGAAAGGGAGGAAGAATGAGGAAAGAAAGAACCGGTTTCATCCTGCTTCAGGTACAGCTCGTGCTGTTTCTCCTTTTACTGCTTCCCTGCGTGGTCCTGGACCATTTCCAGTCCCTGGTGCGGAGCGGGTCCCTCGTTTTGTCGGATCTGCGGCTGTACAGGGCTGCACGATACTCTCTCAGTCTGGTAAAAAGCGAACTATCCGACCAGAGCGTGCAGGTCTTCCTGTATGGTGATCCGGAACGGGCTGACGCTTCGATGACGGTGCAATGCCACCGGTCGGACGAACACACCATGGTCAGTTTCTATGTACGGCGGGGCACCCTGTATCGCGGCATCCGGAAGTTCGGGAAAGATATCGGAATTGTCCCGAATTCGGATACGGATGTCCTGGTCAAAAATTGGAAACTGCGCAAATTGTCAGACAAGGAAGTGGAAGTGGCACTGACTCTGGAAGACCGGGTCTGCGGACGCCGGCGTACCTTCCGCGAAGTCCTCGCTTCCCTGAACGGTACGGTTGTACAGGTTTCCTGAAAAGTCCGGTTCCCGTTTCTTTCGAAGCGGGCCGGCCGGTTGTGACGGTTTTATAGGGATCTCCCTGCTTGTGGCGTGCCTGATTCTCAGCGCGGTACCACTCTCCCTGGCACTCATGCTGCGGGACGAAGGGCGGGCCTGGCAGGAGGACCTCTACCGGGAACAATTGGAAGTGATTGCCAATTCCCTGATGCTGCGGGAACTGGAGCGGGAAAAGACGGAACCATTGACGGACTTGGGACTGCCCTTGGGGGAACTGTACCCGGGTGGCAGGAAAGTCAGAGCATATACCGCGGTACAACGGTATACGCCCCTGGGGCTTCGTCTTTTGCATGCATCTGCTGCAGATGCCGACGGGAACGCGTATACGGTACATCACCTGTTGATGCGTTTACCGGAACTTATCTGCCGGCAGGCTTCCCTCGTACCGCTGACGGTGCGGGGAAGTGTATCTGGCGCGGAGACGCTCGCGAAGAATGGAGTGCTGTATGCAAGCTCATGTGGCGCGTCCTTTCCGGAATTCAAGGTCGATTCATTCCGGAACTGGGTCGAGGGCGGCTTTACGTCTGGTAGTGACATGGCAAAAGATGGAATCCCGATGCGCAGGATGTACTTTATCCGGGACCGTTACAATGTGAAAGGGAACGGAACCGTGACCGGTACAGGCATACTGGTCTTTCAAAGGACGGGCATCTTCCAGGACCATAGCGGGTTCCCCGACCGGGTCGTCATTATCGCCGGTGAGGATCTCGTCATCGGGGAGGAAGTCCATTTTGCGAAAGCCCTCATCTTTTGTGAGGGGACACTGTATATCCGGAACGGCGCGTCCGTGAACGGCGCTGTTTTTGCCAACCGTGTCGTCATACAGGGCGATACGGTGAATATAACGAAGGATACGGACGTAGTCCGCCCTTTTTCAACCATCCTCTTCAGGCGGTGCTGAAACTGCCTCTTTCCGTATTACGCAAATTTTTTCGGAAGTTTTTAACAGTATCTCTTTTTGTGTTTCAAGCAGTCCGCCGTCCTGCCGGCGCACAGCCGATTCCGCGTTTCGGTGCGTGCCGCGCGGCACCGGCGGATTGTCGGGATTTTTCCCATGCATAGCAATTTCCCTGATTTCTTGGTGCAGATGTTAATCAACAACCTCCATGTTGGAATGTCGTGATTGCCCGGCCCGTGCGCGGACCGGGCTTTTTTTGGTTGCGGATTTTCCTGCAGGGCTTTTCAACGGCGCCGATTTTGGCTACAATAGAAGGGAACGGTCCGCTTTGTCCGGATTGTTTCGTAAACTTTCAATTTGCGGAATGCCGTGCCGGTATTTCGTGCCGGAAAGGCGTTCCGAATAAACGGGGAGGTTATGTCATGTCCCAATTGGTCGTCATCATCCAATGTGACCAGTCCCTGCAGCGTTGCCCGGGGTTTTGGTGTACCCATGATTTTTACCTCAAAACGGGGTGTTTTGAGGGCTATCCGGCGGACACGCGCTATATGACCATGTCGTGCGGCGGCTGCTGCGGCCACAGTGTAAACGCCAAGCTGGGCCGCCTGTCAGAACTGCTGGAGCGCGAGGGGACGCCGAAGGATGAGGTGGTCGTCCATCTGGCTTCGTGCATCGTGTCGGACAATTTCCATCACGGCCCGTGCCCTTTCCGCCACCAGATCGCAGCCCTCGTCAAACGGCAGGGTTACACCGTCCGCGCCGGCTCCTACATTTCGAAGAGGGCGCAGCAGAAACGGGATGACAGGGTATACCGCCCCTGGGACCTGTAGGGCTGCGGCCTGGCGGCCCCGCACACCGTGCTTGGAATGGAGGTTTTAGCAGTGCAAATTTTGGATGATTTTCTGGTTCATTATCTGCAGCGGTTCGACAAGTACCCGTTCGAACTGGATCTGCATGGGAAAACGTACACTATTGGCGAAGGCAAGCCGGCGTTCCGCGTCATCGTCCACAAGGACATCCCGAAAAGCGAGCTGCTGTCCTCGACGTCCCTGTCCCTGGGGGAAGCGTACATGCGTGGCGACCTGGAGATCGACGGAGACCTGTTCACGGTCATCCGCTGCCTGCTGGAGCAGATGAGCCGGTTCGCCCTGGATCGCGAAAAGTTCAATTACCTGCTCTATCCGTCGGAGGATAAGAAGACGCAGAAGGAAGAGGTCAGCTCCCATTACGACTTGGGCAACGACTTCTACAAGCTGTGGCTTGATCCGACGCTGAGCTATTCCTGCGCGTTCTTCAAAAAGGACACGGATACGCTGGAAGAGGCCCAGAAGAACAAGGTCCGCCATATCCTGGACAAACTGTATCTGGCCAAGGATATGACGCTTCTCGACATCGGCTGCGGCTGGGGCTTCCTGCTGATGGAGGCGGCCAAACAGTACGGCGTCAAGGGCTTCGGCTGCACCCTGAGCAAGGAACAGTACGCCATGGGCCAGGAGCGCATCAAGAAGCTGGGTCTGGAAGGCCGGGTGGAGATCGCCCTCATGGACTATCGCGACCTGCCGGCGACGGGGCAGCGTTTCGACCGCGTCGTAAGCGTGGGCATGCTGGAACACGTGGGCCGCTCCCAGTACGAGACCTACATGGACGTCGTGGACAAGGTACTGAAAAACCAGGGCCTGTTCCTGCTGCACTACATCGATGGCCGCGATGAACGCAACAGCAATCCGTGGATGCGCAAATACATCTTCCCGGGCGGCACACTGCCGTCCCTGGCGGAAATCATCAAACTGGCCTACATGGGCAGCTTCCAGCTCCTCGATGTGGAGAGCCTGCGCCGGCATTATTCCCGCACCCTTATGTGCTGGTATCACAATTTCGAAAAGGTGCATACCCAGGTGGCGGCCGACCGCGGCGAAGAATTCGTCCGCATGTGGGATCTGTACCTGTGCGGCTGCGCAGCGGCCTTCTACATCGGCTACATCGATGTCCATCAGCTGCTCTTCACGAAGGGTACGAACAACGACCTGCCCATGGTCCGCTGGTTCTGATTCCTGCGGAACGAGTGAAGATGTACCCTGCAGCCGGCTTTCAGGCCGGCTGCTTTTTGCTGTCTGGGAATTTTCCCGGCCCCTGGGAAAGTGGCGGCCCGTTGGGGTATAATAAGGACAGGTATGTAAGGAACGGAGGGACTCCGAATGATGCAAAAACATTACGCAAAACCCGGCGAGGTCATGTACCACACGGGGTTGACGAAAGAGATGCTCGAAGGGGCGGAATATGCCCTCGTGCCTGGCGATCCGGGCCGCGTGGAAGGTCTGGCGAAAGCCTTGGATCCGGCAGCAGAGTTTGTGACGTCGCACCGGGAGTTTACGTCGTGGCTGGCCCGCCTCAACGGGCAGCCGGTGCTGGTCATGTCGACGGGCATGGGCGGACCGTGCATCACCTTCGCAGTGGAGGAATTGGCGCGGCTGGGGGTCAGGACCTTCATCCGCGTGGGGACGACGGGATCCCTGCGGGAGGACCTGAACCTGGGCGACGTGGTCATCAGCAAGGCCGCCGTGCGGATGGACGGCGCTTCCCGCGCCTATGCCCCCATTGCATATCCGGCTGTGCCGGACCTGGATGTGACTCTGGCCCTGCGCCAGGCGGCGGAAGAGCTGCAGGTACCCTTCAAGCTGGGCGTGACCGTGACGACGGACAGCTTCTGGCCCGGCCAGGAACGGTACGACAGCTTTGGCGGCTACGTGGTGCGCCGGTTGCAGGGTTCCCTGAAGGAATGGCAGACTCTGGGGTGCAGCAACTACGAAATGGAGGCGGCTACGCTCTTCACCCTGACCAGTGTGCTCGGCCTGCGCGCCGGGGCTATCTGCGGTGTCGTGGCCAAGCGTACGGACAGCGAGTCCGTGGCACCGCCCGATGTCTACCGTGCGGCGGAAAAGCGCTTCCAGGTCGTGGCCAGGCGGGCCCTGGAACTGCTTCTGGCCTGGCAAGGCGCGGCGCGCTGAATTCAGACTTAGGACACAAACCGCGGGGCGGATTGCGGTACAATGAAAGTGTAACAGTAAGATAAAGACTGGGGAAAGGTGTGACAGAACACATGGCGAGAGTCATCATCACGATATTGGATTCCTTCGGCATCGGCTATGCCCACGATGCAGAGGCTTTCGGCGACAAAGGCGCCGACACGCTGGGGCATATCGCGGATTGGATGGCGGCCAACCGCAAACAGGCGGACGGTACGCCGCAGTACCTGTTCCTGCCTCATCTGGCTGCGTTGGGCTTGGAAAAAGCCCATGAACTGAGTACGGGGAAAATCCTGGTGCATCCCTTGTCCGGGGAACCTGTCCAGGCGGACCCGCTGGACGGCGGCCGTGTCAAGGCGGCTTACACGTGTGCCGAGGAAATCAGCAAGGGCAAGGACACCTTGAGCGGCCACTGGGAAATCGCCGGCGTGCCTGTGCGGTTCAACTGGGGCTATTTTCCGGACAAGCCGAAATGCTTCCCTCCGGAACTCATGGATGCCCTCGTGAAGGAAGGGAACCTGCCCGGCGTGCTCGGCGAAAAACATGCCAGCGGCACCGTAATCATCCAGGAACTGGGTGAAGAACACAGGAAGACAGGCAAACCCATCGTCTACACGTCGGCAGACAGCGTCCTGCAGATTGCCTGCCACGAAGAGACCTTCGGCCTGGAGCGGCTCTACGACCTGTGCCGTCTGGCCTACAAGCTGGTGCAGCCCTACAGGATCGCCCGTGTCATCGCCCGTCCTTTCGTGGGAACGGAAGCCGGGAATTTCGAGCGTGTGGCGGCCCACCGGCACGATTTTGCCGTACCGGCCCACGAACCGACCCTGCTGGACAACATGGTGAAGGCCGGCGGGCAGGTCTATGCCATCGGCAAAATCGCCGATATCTTCGCCCACCGGGGCATTTCGAAACATTACCCGGCAGCGGGGCTGGACCCTATCTTCGACGCCACGGTGCAGGCCGTCAAGGACGCGCCGGACAACACGCTGGTCTTCAGCAATTTCGTTGATTTCGATTCCAGTTTCGGCCATCGCCGCGACGCTTTGGGCTACGGCGAGGGACTGGAACTGTATGACCGCCGCCTGCCGGAGCTGCTGGCCCTGCTGCGGCCCGACGATGTGCTGCTGGTGACGGCGGACCATGGCTGCGATCCGACCTGGAAAGGTACGGACCACACGCGGGAAAAGGTTCCCGTCCTGTTTTATGGCGGGACCGTTAAAGCCCAGCGGCTGGAACCGTTCCATACGTTCTCCGACATCGGCCAGACCCTGGCCTCCTGTCTGAAGCTGGCTCCGTTGGGGAACGGCAAGGCTGTGGACATCTGGAGGTGATTCCCATGAAACAGTTTCCCTTGATGAAAATCCTGTGCCTGGCGGCCGTCCTGTTCGGCTTCCTCGGCATTCTGCCGGCCGGTATGGCGGACGGGGGGGCCGGCACCGCGAAAGCCTTCGCCTTCGAACAGAAGCCGGCCGAGTTCGTCCTCCTCGACCAGTCGGGCCGCGTGACACGGAGCGACGTGGCCGGGTTCACGGACATGGTGAAGATGGACTACAACCGCCCGCGCTACAATCTGCAGATCAACAGTGAAAAAGGTGTGACGGCCGTGGAAGACATGTTCCGGAAAACTGCCCGGCCCGACAAGGAAACGGTGGCCGCCGCAGCCAAGGAAGCCGGCTCACCCGTCCTGGTCGTGCTGGTTGTGAAGCGCATGGACATGTGGCGCATCAACTACACCCCCATGTGGTGGGACGATGACACGGCTGTCCATACATATGCCTATGCCGACATCTATGCCTACAACGCCGATGGCGACAAGTACATCGCCCGCCATATCCGTAAAAATGAGATCCGGGAGGAAGGCATGGAGGAAGACCCTTACGAAACCATCAAGTACGGTCTGGGCAATGCCCTGAACCGCATGGAAGGCAAGCCGCAGATTTGAGCGGTGCAGCCGGAATCCGGAAAAGGAGCGGCAGATGCTGAAAAACAAGAAGGTGCTGATGTTTGATGTGGACGGCACGTTGATTGAGTCCGTCGGCGTATGGAACCAGGTGGACCAGGAACTGATCCGCCGGTTGGGCGGTACGGCGCCCGGGGAACACGCGGTGCAGCTGCAGCGCGATGCCAGGCTGCGGGAATTTGCCGGCGCTGCGGACGCTTACCTTGCGTATTGCCGTTTCCTGGGGAAGCAGTGCGGCAGCACCATGGCGCCGGAAGACATCCACACGCTGCGGTACGGCATTGCCCAGGATTTCCTCGTCCACAAGGTGGACTACAAACCCCGCGCCGAAGAGGCCCTGCGGCTGTTCAAGGAACACGGGTTCCGCATGGCCATTGCCACGACGACGCGGCGTAAAAACCTTGCAGTCTATTGCAACCTGAATCCCAACATCCGTTCCAAAGCCCCGTTCACGGATTATTTCGACCCCATTTACAGCCGCGAGGACGTGCGCGAAATCAAGCCGAACCCCGAGGTCTACCTGAAGGTGATGCACCATTTCGGCGTGGAGCCCGGGGCGTGCCTCGTTTTCGAGGATTCCCTCATCGGCATGGAAGCGGCCCGCCGGGCGGGGATGGAGGCCGTCGCCATGTACGACCCCTATTCCGACGGCGAACGGGAGGCCATCAACCGGTTGGCGACTTGCACCTTTGCCGATTACGGCGCCCTCCTGGCGGCAGCCCGGCGGGAACTGGGCGACTGAGCCGGTATGCACTCTGCGTATCAGCAACTATACGCTATAAGTATTGGCATCGTGGCACCTTTCACGCTAAGATGTAGTCAGAGGAGGTATGAAATTATGGACTTCAAGAAATTACGCAAAATCGCAGGCCTCTCATTGCTGACGAGCCTGATGATGGTGACGGCTGCCTGCGGCAGCGCCGAACCGAAAAAGGCCGCGGCTCCGGCTCCGGCACAAAAGACCGAACAGGCCGCAGCACCGGCGGCAGGCAAGGGCGACGTGCTCGTCGTCTATTACTCCGCCTCGGGCAGCACGAAACGCGTCGCCGGCGATATCGCCAAAGCGACGGGCGGCACCCTGTTCGAAATCCAGCCTGACCCGGCGTATACCGATGCGGACCTGGATTACCGTGACAAGGGCAGCCGTGTCAGCAAGGAACACGACAATCCGTCCCTGCGCGACATGAAGCTGAAGAAGGCTGTGCCGGACAACTTCAAGGACTACAAGACCGTCTTCATCGGCTATCCGATCTGGTGGGGCATTGCAGCCTGGCCGACGGATGTCTTCGTCAAAGCCAATGACTTCACGGGCAAAACGGTCATTCCGTTCTGCACCTCCGTCAGCTCCGGCCTCGGCGATTCGGGCAACCTGCTGAAGAAGGAAGCCAAAGGCGGCAACTGGCAGGAAGGCGGACGGTTCTCGAGCGGTGCTTCCGCAAAAGAAGTCACCGACTGGGTCAAAACGTTGAAACTGAACTGACTCCTGCATCTCCCGGGAAACAATGCCCGGGAGATTTTTTATGGCCTGGCGGCATGGCGGGGGATACCTTTGTCAAAGGCAGCGGGTCCACGGCAGGAAGCCATGAGGATGGAAAATATATTGTATACACGGCAGAACCTGGTTCCAGAAGTGTGGATTACAAGTAAAAATATGCTATAATGTATTCAAATTTTACAGGCTCCTGGGTTGCGCAGGAGCCTTTGCTTTGCACATGGAAAGTGCTTTGGAGGGGGTTCATCATGTCCAAAATGAATGAAAACAACAAGCTGGCCATCCGGATGCTCGCGGCCATGGTGCTGGGCATCGTGTTCGGCCTGGTCTGTATGGCTGCCCGCGAGTCCCTGGGCGCCACGAGCGGCACGTGGCAGACAATCAACAACATCCTGTTCCAGGACATTACGGCGAAAGGCGCCAACCAGGCCATCGGCATTTTCTATCTCGGCGGCCAGCTGTTCATCCGTTCGCTGCAGCTGATCATCGTGCCCATGGTCTTCACATCCATCGTCATGGCGCTGTGTGAGATCCGCGAAGCATCGACCCTGGGCCGTGTGGCCGGCAAGACCATCGGCTGGTTCCTCTTTACGAGCATCCTCGGCCTGATCATCGCCGGGGCTGTCGGCTACTTCTTCTACAGCACGGGCGCCTTCTCTTCGCAGATCAGCGGCCTCAAGGCCCATGCCGGTTCGGCAGGCGCCAACCCGCTCATCGTCATCTTGAACATCATTCCGGCGAACATCGGCGCCGCCATGAGCGTCAATAACGCCGTCCTCTCCATCGTGTTCCTGGCCATCGGCGTCGGCCTGTCCATGAATTTCCTGAAGATGGACAAGCAGAGTGCCGTCTACCGCCTGTGCCAGGAAACGAGCGACATCATCGTCGTCTTCCTGAACTACGTCGTCAAGAAGTTCGGCCCCGTGGCCATCTTCATGCTGCTGAGCCGCACCTTCGCCACCTACGGGATTGCCTATCTCCGCCCGGCTGTGGCTTATGTCGTCATCTGCGTCGTACTGCTGCTGCTGTACCTGCTGGTCGGATATCCGTCCATGGTGGGCGCCCTGATGCACCTGAATCCCATCACCTTCATCCGCAAGGTCTTCCGTGTCATCGTCTTCGGTTTCTCGACCTCGTCCAGCGCGGCGACGCTGCCCCTGAACATCGATACCAACGTCAACGGCCTCGGCGTTGATCGGCAGATTGCGTCTTTCGTCCTGCCCCTGGGCATGACGATCAACATGGACGGCACGGCCATCATGCAGGTCATTGCCACGTTCTTCATTGCCGGCAGCTCCGGGTTCGACATCAATTTCATCCAGATCATCGTCATCATGGTCCTGGCCCTTATTGCCAGCGCCGGCACACCGGCTGCCCCGGGTGCGGGTGCCATCATCCTGTTCACCATCCTGTCGGGCGTCGGCATCACGAACGAGGCAGCCCTGGTTGCCTATTCCCTGATTCTGGCCATCAACCGCCCGATTGAAATGCTCGTCACGGCCCTGAACTGTGTGGGTGACTCCGTGGCCGCCATCGGCGTGGCCCGCAGCGAAGGCCGGCTGGATGAAGACGTCTATAACAGCTGATTTCTGCATCAAACGATGCCGCAGCCTTTCCCCGGGACGGGGAGGGGTTGCGGCCTCTTTGCCTTTCTTGGTACAATAAAGATTACGGGAGGTACCTCTGATGGAACACGATGTAACGATCCGCACGGCGTCCGCAAAGGATGCGGCGGCTATTTTGGAAATCTACCGGCCGTATGTGGAAAAGACGGCCATTTCGTTTGAATACGAGGTGCCGACGTTGGAAGAGTTTACAGGCCGCATCCGCCATGTGCTGGAAAAATATCCCTACCTGGTGGCGGAAAAGGACGGTAGAATCGTGGGCTACGCCTATGCCGGCGCATTCATTCCGCGCCGTGCCTACGACTGGTCTGTGGAGCTGTCCATCTACGTGGACCGGAACCTGCGCAAAGCCGGCGTGGGCGGCAAGCTCTACGGCGCCATGGAAGCCATTTTGAAGGAGCAGGGCGTCCTGAACATGAACGCCTGCATCGGCTATCCCGAAAAGGAAGACGAATACCTGACGAAGAACAGCGCCGAATTCCATGCCCACCTGGGATTCCGCATGGCCGGCCTGTTCCACGACAGCGGCTGCAAGTTCGGCCGCTGGTATCACATGGTCTGGATGGAGAAACTGATCGGGGAACACAGGGAAAACCAGCCGCCGGTCAAATCTTTCGACGAAGTGCGCGCCACCGTGGCGGCCAGATACGGCATCCGCTGAGGACGGGGAGGAGGATCCCTGCAGAAAGGAATTTATGAAACTGATTTCGTGGAATGTGAATGGGTTGCGGGCCTGCATGAACAAGGGGTTCGCAGATTTTATGAAGGAGGCGGATGCGGACATCTTCTGCATCCAGGAAACGAAAATGCAGCGGGAACAGGCCGATTTCGCCTTCCCGGGCTACTATGAGTACTGGAACAGCGCCGAAAAGAAGGGCTATTCCGGCACAGCGGTCTTCACGAAAGAGGAACCGTTGCACGTGACGTACGGGCTGGGTATTGCGGAACACGATCACGAAGGCCGTGTCATTACGTGCGAATACCCGGAGTTCTTCCTGGTCTGCGTCTACACGCCCAACTCGCAGGACAAACTGGCACGCCTGGATTACCGCATGACCTGGGACGATGCGTTCCGGGCGTACGTGTGCGGCCTGGACAAGAAAAAGCCGGTGCTCCTTTGCGGCGACCTGAACGTGGCCAAGGAAAACATCGATTTGAAGAACTGGAAGACGAACCGCGGCAATGCAGGCTTTACGGACGAGGAACGGGACAAGGTCCGCGAACTGCTCAAGGCGGGCTTCACGGATTCTTTCCGCTATCTGTACCCCGACCGGGAAGGTGTCTATTCCTGGTGGTCATACCGGTTCCGCGCCCGCAGTACGAATGCCGGATGGCGCATCGACTACTGGCTCGTGTCCGACCGCTGGCGGAACCGCATTGCGGACAGCCTCATCTACACGGATGTCCTGGGCAGCGACCATTGTCCCGTCGGGTTGATCCTGAAATGAAACTTTAAGGAACAGAGGCAAGACCATGGAATTTCAAATCAAAGAACCGTTCAAGCCGTCCGGCGACCAGCCCGAAGCTATTGAAAAGCTGGCCGGCGGCGTCCGCAGGGGCCTGAAGTCCCAAGTCCTTCTGGGCGCGACGGGAACGGGCAAGACCTTCACCGTGGCCGAAGTCATCCAGCGCGTGCAGAAGCCGACCCTGGTCATCGCCCACAACAAGACGCTGGCGGCCCAGCTTGCCAGCGAATTGAAGGCCTTTTTCCCGGACAACGCTGTGGAATATTTCGTCTCTTATTACGACTACTACCAGCCGGAAGCCTATATCCCCCAGACGGATACCTATATCGAAAAAGACTCGTCCATCAACGACGAGATCGATAAACTGCGCCACAGCGCCACGAGCGCGCTCATGGAACGGAAAGATGTCATCGTCGTTGCATCTGTCAGCTGTATTTACGGTCTGGGCGGGCCGCAGGACTACTACGATTCCGTCGTGTCCCTGCGCGTCGGCCAGCAGGTCGACAGGAACGGGATCCTGCGCCGTCTGGTGGAGAACCAGTACACGCGTAACGATGTCGATTTCAAGCGCGGCACCTTCCGCGTCCGTGGCGACGTCATCGAGGTCATTCCCGCCAGCTACGGCGAAAAGGCCGTGCGCATCGAGCTTTTCGATGACGAAGTCGACCGGATTATGGAAGTGGACGTGCTGACTGGCGAAGTGCTGGACAAGCGGACCCACGTGGCCATTTTCCCGGCGTCCCATTATGTGACGAGCAAGGAGAACATGGAACGGGCCATGAAGGACATCCGCGTGGAACTGAAGGAACGCCTGGCCCAGCTGCGCTCCGAAGGCAAGCTGCTGGAAGCGCAGCGCCTGGAGCAGCGCACCAAGTACGACCTGGAGATGATGGAGGAAATCGGGTACTGCAATGGCATCGAAAACTACTCCCGCCACATCGACAACCGCAAGGCAGGCCAGTCCCCGTTTACGTTGATGAACTACTTCCCCAGGGACTTCCTGCTGGTCATTGACGAATCGCACGTGACGATTCCCCAGATCCGTGCCATGGCGCACGGGGACCGGGCCCGCAAGGATATGCTCGTCCAGTACGGGTTCCGCCTGCCGTCGGCCATCGACAACCGGCCCCTCACGTTTGACGAATTCCACAACCAGATCAACCAGGTCATCTATATTTCCGCCACGCCGGCGGAGTACGAGCTGCACGAGGCAGACCAGGTGGTGGAGCAGATCATCCGCCCGACGGGGCTGCTGGATCCGCGTATCGAGGTGCGGCCCATCAAGGGGCAGATTGACGACCTCATGGGCGAAATCCGCCAAACCACTGCCCGCGGCGAACGGACCCTGGTCACGACGCTGACGAAGCGCATGGCCGAGGACCTGACCGATTACCTGAAACAGAACGACATCCGCGTGCGCTACCTGCATTCGGACATTGCGACCATAGACCGGGCACAGATCATCGACGAACTGCGGGCCGGTGGATTCGACGTCCTCGTCGGCATCAACCTGCTGCGCGAAGGCCTGGACCTGCCGGAAGTGTCCCTGGTCGCCATCCTCGACGCTGACAAGGAAGGATTCCTGCGCAGTGACACGGCCATGGTGCAGACCATCGGCCGCGCGGCCCGCAACGCCAACGGACACGTCGTCATGTACGCCGACCGCCTGACCGATTCCATGAAGCGGGCCATCGACGAGACGAACCGGCGCCGCGACATTCAGGAGGCGTACAATGCGGAACACCATATCACGCCGAAGACCATTTACAAGGAACAGCGCCACCTGATCAAGCTGACGAAGGTGGAAGAGGATCCGGACACGGCGGCGGCCTACGACAGCAAAAAGCTGAAGAAGAGCTCGGCCCAGGCCCTGCGCAAGCTGGCCAAGTCTCTGGAAAAGAAGATGGCCGAAGCCGCCAAGGACCTGGACTTCGAGACGGCCGCTGAGCTGCGGGACCGCCTCATCATCGTGAAGGGCCGTCTGGGCGAGAAGCTGCAGCCTGCAAAGAAAGGGAACCTGTTTTAATGCAGGGTTCCCAAGGAGTCAGAACTGATGCAAGACAATATGATCATCAAGGGTGCACGGCAGCACAACCTGAAAAACATAAACCTGGAGATTCCCCGCAACAAGCTCGTCGTCATTACGGGCGTATCGGGCAGCGGCAAGTCATCCCTGGCGTTCGACACCATCTATGCCGAAGGCCAGCGGCGCTACGTGGAAAGCCTGTCGGCTTACGCGCGCCAGTTCCTGGGGAAGATGGACAAGCCTGACGTGGACTATATCGAAGGCCTGAGCCCGGCCATCTCCATCGACCAGAAGACGGCGGGACGCAATCCCCGTTCCACCGTCGGCACGGTCACGGAGATTTACGATTACCTGCGTCTGCTCTTCGCCCGCGCAGGCGAACCCCACTGCCCGAAATGCGGACGCCTCATCGAGCGCCAGACGCCGCAGCAGATTGTGGACCAGGTACTGGCCCTGCCTGAAGAGACGAAGTTCATCATCATGGCGCCCCTCGTGTACGGCCGCAAGGGCGAACACAAGGATATTCTTGACAATATGCGCAGCGCCGGCTACGTGCGCGTCCTGGTGGACGGCGCTATCCGCACGCTGGACGAGGACATCCGCCTCGACAAAAAGAAGAAACACAGGATTTCCGTCGTCATCGACCGCATGAAGGTCCGCGACGGCATCCGCCAGCGCCTGTCCGATTCCGTTGAGACGGCCCTCAAGCTGTCCGATGGCCTGGTGGAAATCCTGCTGCCGGGCACGGGCAAAAACGGCGGCCCCGACGAAGTCCGGGTCTACAGCGAAAGGTTCGCCTGCCCGGACTGCGGCATCAGCCTGCCCGAAATCGAGCCGCGCCTGTTTTCCTTCAATGCACCGTACGGCGCCTGCCCGACTTGCGGCGGCCTGGGCGTGAACATGGAATACGACTGGGACCGCATCATGCCGGACAAGGAGAAGAGCTTCCGGGACGGCGCCATCGAGGCCCTGTCCAGTAATCCGGCCTCCTTCAATATGCGCCACCTGACGGCAGTGCTGCAGAAGTGGGGTTATACGGTGGACAACTGCTGGAACGACCTGTCCCCCGAAGACCAGGAAATGCTGCAGTACGGTGCCGGCACGCAGACCTTCCGCTTCGAATACACGAATCTGAACGGCGAGACGCACTCGTACGAACGCACCTGGGACGGCGTCATCCCCATCCTGAAGCAGAAATACCGCGAAGCCTGGGGCGATGCCATGCGCGAAGACCTGGAAACCTTCATGAGCGGCAACATCTGCCCTTCCTGCCATGGCAGCCGCCTGAAACCCGAAGTGCTGTCCATCCTCGTCGGCGGCAAGAACATCGACGAGGTGACCCGCATGACCGTGCGGGACTGCCGCGACTTTTTCGCCACGGTGCAACTGACGGAACGACAGCGGATCATTGCGAAGCAGGTGTTGAAGGAAATCAACGCCCGCCTCAACTTTTTAAATGACGTGGGCCTGGATTACCTGACCCTGGCGCGGGCGGCGGCCACCCTGAGCGGCGGCGAAGCCCAGCGCATCCGCCTGGCCACGCAGATCGGCAGCGGCCTCGTCGGCGTGCTGTACATTCTGGACGAACCGTCCATCGGCCTGCACCAGCGCGATAACGGCCGCCTGCTGCAGACCTTCCGTCACCTGCGCGACCTGGGCAACAGCGTCCTCGTGGTCGAACACGACGAAGAAACCATGCGGGCGGCGGACCAGATCATCGATATCGGGCCCGGGGCCGGCGAACACGGCGGCGAAGTCGTGGCGCAAGGCACGGCGGAAACGGTCATGCAGGTGCCGGAATCCATCACGGGGCAGTACCTCAGCGGAGCCCGCTACATCCCCGTGCCGAAACAACGGCGCCAGCCGGACGGCCGCTGGATTGAAATCCTCGGCGCAGGGGGCAACAACTTGAAACACATCGATGTGGCGTTCCCTGTCGGCCTCTTCACGGTCGTGACAGGTGTGTCGGGCAGCGGGAAATCCACGCTGGTCAACGACATCCTGTACGCGGCCCTGGCGGCGAAGCTGAACGGCTCGCGCCTGCGGCCCCTGGCCCATGATGCCATCCGCGGCCTGGAGGAGATCGACAAGATCATCAACATCGACCAGTCGCCTATCGGCCGGACGCCCCGGTCCAACCCGGTTACGTACACGGGCGTCTTCGACTTTATCCGGGATGTCTTTGCGGCCACGAATGAGGCCAAGCTGCGGGGCTATAAAAAAGGGCGCTTCAGTTTCAATATCAAAGGCGGGCGCTGCGAAGCCTGCCAGGGCGAAGGGCTCAACAAAATCGAAATGAACTTCCTGCCCGACGTGTACGTGCCGTGCGAAGTCTGCCACGGCGCCCGTTACAACCGGGACACCCTGGAAGTGCACTATAAAGGAAAAAACATCGCCCAGGTCCTGGACATGACCGTCACGGAAGCCCTGGAGTTTTTCCAGAACCGGCAGCGCATTGCGGACAAACTGCAGGTTTTGGAGGACGTCGGCCTGGGCTACATCCGCCTGGGGCAGGCGGCCACAACCCTGAGCGGCGGCGAAGCCCAGCGGATCCGGCTGGCGGCGGAACTGTCGAAACGCGGCACGGGCCGCACCATGTATATCCTGGACGAGCCGACGACGGGCCTCCATACGGCGGACGTGCACAAGCTGCTCAACGTGCTGCAGCGTCTCGTTGACGCGGGCAACACGGTCGTCGTCATCGAGCACAATCTCGACGTCATCAAGACGGCGGACTACCTGATCGACCTGGGGCCTGAAGGGGGCGACCGGGGCGGCACCGTCGTGGGCACGGGCACGCCGGAGCAGCTGGCAAAAGTCAAGGCATCCTACACGGGACAGTATCTGAAACGGCTCCTGGCGGATGCCAAACGGAACAAGCAATACGAATGACGGCGCGGGGCCGGTCCCTTGCAGTCCGGTATCCGTGCCGCTGGAAAGAACATCATGGTTATCAACGAGAAAATTGAAAAAGCACTGGCCGTGCTCCCGGACAAGCCCGGCGTCTACCTGATGCACGACATTACGGGGCGCATCATTTACGTGGGCAAGGCCAAAAACCTGCATAACAGGGTACACAGCTATTTCCGTGCCTCGGGCCGCCATTCGGCGAAAGTCGCGGCCATGACCAGTCATGTGGATGACATCGAGACCATCATGACGGACAGCGAGATCGAGGCCCTGATCCTGGAGTGCAACCTCATCAAAAAGTACCGGCCGCGGTACAACATCATGCTACGGGATGACAAAACGTATCCGTACCTGAAGATCACCCTGCAGGATGAATTCCCGCGCATGTATATCACGCGGCACGTGACCCGGGACGGGGCGCGGTATTACGGGCCGTATCCGGACGTGGGCGCCCTGCGCTCGACGATGCGCCTGCTGCGGTCCCTGTTCCCCGTCCGGCAGTGCCGCAATATGAATGTGGACCGTCCCTGCCTGCAGTACCATATCAAGCGCTGCCTGGCGCCTTGCACCGGCAAGGTCAGCAAAGCAGAATACGACGGGCAGGTACAGGCCATCTGCCTGGTCATGGACGGCAAGACGCAGGAGCTGCGCCGGTTCCTGAAGGAAAAGATGCAGGAGGCGGCGGAAAACCTCGAATTTGAAAAAGCGGCGCGCTACCGGGACCAGCTCAAGGACCTGGTGCGTCTCGACGAAAACCAGAAGGCCGTCCTCGAAGGCGGCGAAATGGACGTCGTGGGCTACGCGGCTGACGCATATACCGTGTGCCTGCAGATTTTTTTCGTGCGCGGCGGCAAACTCGTCGGGCGCAAGGACTTCATGATGCTCAACGAAGGTGACGACGAGCGCGATGTAGTGTCCGCTTTCCTGAAACAGTATTACAGCAAGGACGATGTCTTCGTCCCGAAGGAGATCCTCCTGCCGGAACTGCCCGAAGCGGCGGACCAGGAACTGTTCACGCAGTGGCTCTCCCGGAGGGCGGAGCACAAGGTTTCCCTCCTGGCGCCCCGGCGCGGCGACAAGGCGAAACTCCTGCAGCTGGCCTGCGACAATGCGCACAAGCTGATTGAGGAGAAGGTGCGCAAAGGCAAGCTGCAGATGGAGAGCGACGAAGAGGCCGCCGAAGACCTGCAGCACGCCATCGGAGCGGAGAAGCCCCTGGCCCGCATGGACTGCTTCGACATCTCCCACAACCAGGGCAGCGAGACCGTGGCCTCCATGGTCGTGTTCCGATATGGCGCGCCGAGTAAGAAGGATTACCGGCACTACAAGCTGCTCTCCACGGAAGGCAAGCCGGACGACTTCAAGTCCATGCAGGAAGTCGTGTATCGCCGGTATAAAGACTACGAGGACCTGCCGGACCTGATCATCATCGACGGCGGCAAAGGGCAGCTTTCGTCGTCCCTGAAGGTCATCCGCGGCCTGGGCATCGACGTCCAGGTCATCGGCCTGGCCAAGCGGGAAGAAGAAATCTTCCTGGAAGGACGGAGCGACAGCATCCTGCTGGAAAAGACCTCGCCGGCCCTGCACGTCATCCAGCATATCCGCGACGAAGCGCACCGCTTCGCCATTACATACCATCGCAAACGCCTGCGCAAACACAACCTGGTCTCCATCCTGGACCAGATCGGGGGCATCGGCCCCAAACGGCGCCAGGCGCTTTGGAAAGCCTTTGCTTCCCTCGATGCCATGCGCAATGCCTCGGAAGAGGAGCTGGCCTCCGTGGACGGCATGACGGCCCCCCTGGCCCGCCGACTCTACGAATTCCTCCATGGCGACGTGGTGAAGAAGACCGACATGCTGGCGACAAAGTAAGCAGATAGACGAACCCCGGACTGCAACACCGCACTGCAGCGGCGTGCGGTCCCTGCATCAGACAGGAGGCCTTCTGGATGGCGTTTGATTTCCTTACAGTGTTCCTCACGACAGGGAGCGTGATGTTCCTTGCGGTCTACTTCACCCCCTTCGTACCGGTCGTAACCTTGGGCGGCACCGTCCTGGGCGCGGCCGTCACCGGGCTGGCGGCAGCCCTCATCGGTCTGCTGGTCCGCCGCGTGCAGCCGCACCAGCGGCTGACCCGGGCGGCCATCGAACTCGTGGGCATCACCCTCGTCGTGACCGATACGGCCCGGTACCTGCCGGGCTGGCGCATCACCCACGGCATCGGCACCATGGTGTTCCTGCTGGTCCTGTGCCTCGTGCAGACGGTCCTGGTGGAAGTCCTGTACCGGACGCCTGCCAACGACATGACAAAATCCGCCAAATAAGGTAAGATAAAGAAGCGTTCCTGCCAGGGACGCGCAAAAAGAAATAAAAGTTAGGATGATTGAAACCATGGCCATCAAACTGATTGCAAGCGATATGGACGGTACACTGCTGAGCAGCGGCATCGCCATTTCTGAAAAGAACAAGGATGCCATCCGCAAGGCGGTGGACAGCGGCATCGTATTCCTCATCGCCACGGGCCGTATGTACGTGTCGGCCCAGCCTTACGCCGAACAGCTGGGACTCGATGTGCCCCTCGTCACCTATAACGGGGCCCTGGTGGAAGGCAGCCTGTCCCATAAAGTGTATTACCACAATCCCATTCCCCTGGAGACAGCCCTGGAAGCCCTGGCCTGTTGCCAGGCCAGGAAGTACCATATCCAGGCATACGTCAATGACAAACTGTATGTGAAGGAAGCGGATTCCCTGTCGGAAGAGTACCGCCGTCTGTCCAACGTGCCGCCAATCCCCGTCGGCGACAAGCTGTACCATATCACGGAAGCACCGACGAAGATGCTGGTGATGACCGGTGACGACGACTTCAAGGAAATCTTCAACGACCTGACGGAACGCTTCCGCGGCCGCCTGACCGTGGTCAGCTCCAAAGACCACTTCATTGACTTGATTGCGCCGGGCGTCAACAAATGGAACGCGGTCAAGGCTGTGGCGCAGATGTACAAGATCCGTCCGGAAGAAATCATGTGCATCGGCGACAGCGGCAATGACGTCGTCATGATCCGCAACGCCGGTCTGGGCGTAGCCGTGGATAATGCCAACGACGCCGCCCGGGAAGCAGCGAAGGTCGTCGTCCCTTCGAATGACGACGACGGCGTGGCCCGGGCCATCGAACTGGCCCTGACAAAGCAGGTTTCCGTACCGGACTGACCGTCCGGCCGAACCCCGGCAACAAGACTGGCGGCGGAAAAACCGCCCGATTCCCTCGAAACAGGCAAGGACATCGTTCGGCCTGTTTTGAGGGAATTTTTAATTTCCGTCAACCTGTAGGGAATTTGTGGTTGACGCTTTGATGGGCCGGTCGTATAATCTAATTGTTAACTGAATAAATTTTGTGGTTAACCTGTGCCGCAGGCTGACTGCAGAGGAAAGAAGGCTTTCAAGTGACTGCTTTTGGTATTACCGCAACAGATACGGAAATGGGCAAGACAGTCGTAACGGGCGCGCTGGCAGCGGCCCTGCGTTACCGGGGCATCGTGCCGGGCATCTACAAACCCGTTGCATCGGGCTGCATCCGCAAGGAAGGGGGGACCCTGGTTTCGACGGATGCGGAATTCCAGATGAAGTGCGCCGGCTACCCGGAGGAACAGCGCTCCGAAGTCATCCCCGTCGTACTGGAAGCGGCCCTGGCGCCGGCGGAAGCGAGCAAACTTGCAGGCGTGCACCTGGATCCGGACAACATGCTCCGGCTGGCCGGGAAATGCATTGCCAGCCACAAGGTGACCGTGCTGGAAGGTATCGGCGGCATCACGGCGCCCATTACGGATGACTTCCTGGTCAAGGACTATTTCAAGGCCCTGGGCGTACCTGTGCTCATCGTCGTCAAACCGGTCCTGGGCAACGTCAACCATGCGGTCCTGACCGCGTTCTACTGCCAGCAGATGGGGATCCCCGTGCTGGGCTTCCTGGTCAACGGCTGGGACGAAGCCAAGGCCGGCGACCTGGAAAAGGGTAACCTGTACTATTACAGGAAACTGACGGGCCTGCCGATCCTGGGCAAACTGCCGCAGATGACGGAAGCGCAGCTCGGCAATCCGGAAGAGATCGCCAGGCTGGCCGAGCAGAACGTGCAGCTGGACCGGATCCTGGAACTGGCGGACAAAGCAACGGAATAAAGAGGCAGCATCCGCTATGGGCGGCCACGATACGGAGAGAGAAAACAGGGGAGGACATTACCGATGAATAAATGGGAAGAATTGGATAAAAAATATATCTGGCATCCGTTCACGCAGATGAAGGGCTGGGTGGAAAATCCGCAGCTCGTCATCGACCACGGCGAAGGCGTCAAGCTGTACGACACGGACGGCAGGGAATACCTGGATGCCATTTCCAGCCTGTGGGTCAACATCCACGGTCATAACCGCAAGGAAATCAACGATGCCATCATCGCCCAGCTTGGCAAAATCGAACACAGCACCCTGCTGGGCCTGATCAACGAACCGTCGGCGGAACTGGCGGAGCGGCTGGTCCAGGTGACGCCCGAAGGCATCAACAAGGTGTTCTATGTCGACGATGGTGCCACGGCTGTGGAAGCGGCCCTGAAGATTGCGTTCCAGTACTGGCAGTACAAAGGCAAACCGGAAAAACAGACCTTCATCAACCTGGGCGATTCCTACCACGGCGACACCATCGGTGCCGTTTCCGTCGGCAACGTCGCAGTGTTCCACAAGGCCTACAGCCCGCTGCTGTTCAAGACGCACCGCGTCAGCTGCCCGTCCTACTATCACACTACGCTGCCCGTGAAGAACGAAAAGGAATTCGTGGACACACTGCTGAAGGAACTGGAAGATTACCTGAAGGAACACGCGGACACTACGGCGGCCATGATCATCGAACCGCTGTGCCAGTGCGCCGCCGGCATGCTCATGCAGCCCAAAGGCTATATCCGCGGCATCCGCGACCTGACGAAGAAATACAACGTCCTCCTCATCGTGGATGAAGTCGCCGTCGGGTTCGGCCGTACGGGCCTCCTGTGGGCCTGCGACCACGAAGGCGTGAAACCGGACATGATGTGCCTGTCCAAGGGCATCAGCGCCGGCTACCTGCCCTTGGGCGCCACCATGGTGACGGACGAAATCTACAACGCCTTCCTGGGGGAACCGACGGAATACAAGACCTTTTACCACGGTCATTCCTATACAGGGAACAACCTGTGCTGTGCTGCCGGCCTGGCAAGCCTGGACATCTTCCAGAAGGACCATGTCATTGAGAACCTGCCGCCGAAGATGGAAGTCATCCGCCAGCATTTCGCAACGCTGAACGCCATGGAATTCGTCGGCGACGCCCGCCAGTGCGGTATGCTCGGCGGGATTGAGCTCATGGCCGACAAGGCGGGGAAGGTGCCCTTCGACGCGGCGCTCCAGATGGGCGGCGGCATCTGCCAGAACGCCCGCAAATACGGCCTCATCATCCGCAACATCGGCGATGTCATCGTCTTCATGCCGCCCCTGTGCTCCACGGTGGATGAAATCGATGCCATGCTGAGCCGCCTGGAGCAGTCCATGGAAGAAATCTTTGCGGAAGTGCGGAGCAAGGACATCAAGTCCTTTTCCGACCCCTGTACGTTTTGAGCGGACCGGAGGACGCCGGTGCGTTTGTGCCGGCGCCTTTGTCTGTATCTGGCAAAGGAGTGGTGATTTTGCTGAAAAGCAGCAGGCAGTGTACGATGGCACAGGAGCGGGAACCGGAAAAGGCATCCCTCATCAGCATCAAGATGCGCGCGGCCCAGGGCGGCCCTCATGAACGGGGCGGACGCCATATTTCGGGCGAAGAGCGCATCGTCCGGGAAGGGGATATCGAGGCCTGCCTGCACGAAATGCTGGAGCGGGCGACGACCCACCAGCGCGGCAAGGCCGATTTCATGAATCTGAAACTGCAGCTCGTCGACATGGATTGCGTCGTGTACAAGCCCATGCTCGACTTTTCCGAGTGCGTGTCCCGCACGGCGGAAGAAGGGCGGGACGTGGCCGTCCGCGAACTGGTCGCAGCCGGCGTGACGGAAACGGCGGCCCGCGCCGGCGTGGCAGCCATCCTGGCCCTGCCGGACAGCATGCGCGGTGCCATGCTCCTGGATGCCGTGACAGGCGGACGGGTGGACCATCTGGGCAACCGCGGCGTCCGGGTCAGCAACATGGACGTCGCCGATCCGGATGCGTTCCGCCGGGCCCTGGCCGCCAAAGGCCTGCAAGGCGACCACGTGCGCGAGGCTCTGGTCCTCGCTTCGAAAGTGGCCAGCGGGGAAGGCGTCGTGGCCGAACTGTGCTGGTCCGACGATCCCCTGTACGTGACGGGCTACGTGGGCTCCGTGAAGAACGGGTACCGACGCATCCCTGTGCTCAAGCAGCGGAACTGCGGTATCGGCGGCCGCGTCTTTTTCGTGAAACCGGAGACGGACCTGGACGCGCTGCGGGACTATTACGAGGAACAGGTCGTCTTCATTACGGCAGGAGCAAAAGGCTATGTTACAGAAAAGGATTGAGCAGGAACTGGCCGGCGTGCATGAAAAGGGCCTTGCGCGGCGCATTACGGACCTGCAGTACGAGGACGCCGTGACGGCGAAGGATGCCGCGGGAAAACGGTATCTCGTCTTTTCGAGCAACAACTATCTGGGCCTGACTTTTGATGAACGCGTGCGCCGCGCCGCGTCCGAAGCAGCCCTGCGCTGTGGATCCGGCTCCACGGGCGCCCGCCTCACGACGGGCGGCGTGACGGAAGCGTCGGCCCTGGAACGGGATTTGGCGCGCTTCAAGCACGGCGAAGCGGCCCTGCTCTTCAATACAGGCTACATGACGAACCTGGGCGTCCTGTACGGCCTGGCCCGGCCTGGCGACGTCATCTTCAGCGACGAACTGAACCACGCCAGCATCATCGACGGCTGCCGCATCAGCAAGGCGCAAGTCGTCGTCTACAAACACAAGGACGCGGCGGACCTGGAAACCAAACTGCAATCCGTGCAGGTGTCCCCCGGCGGGGTGCGCTTTATCGTCACGGACGGCGTCTTCAGCATGGACGGAGACATTTGCGACCTGCCGGCGCTGGTACAGCTCAAAGAGCAGTACGGCTGCGTCCTCATGGTCGACGATGCCCATGCCGTAGGCGTCATCGGCGCGGACGGGGCCGGTACGGCCTCCTATTACCACCTGCCGGACACTATCGACCTGCAGGCCGGCACACTGAGCAAAAGCCTCGCCTCTGTCGGCGGATATGTCGTTGCCCGGGCGGAGGTCATCGAATACCTGAAGAATAAATCACGCCCCTTCATCTTCAGCACCTTCCTCAGCCCGGCCGATGTAGCGGCGGCCCATGCGGCACTGCGGATTCTGGAGCAGGAGGCCCCGCGGCTGATGGCGCGCCTGGCCCGCAACACACGCCTTGTGCGGGACGGCCTGGCCGCGGCGGGGCTGCCTGTGGTTCCCGGGAATACGCCGATTGTGCCGGTGCTCGCCGGCGAAGCCGGTCGGGCGACGGCCATCGATTTCAAGCTGCGCGGGGCGGGCATCCTGTTGTCCGCCATCCGGCCGCCTACCGTCGCGCCCGGCGCCAGCCGCCTGCGGTTCACCGTGACAGCAGGGCACACGGAGGAACAACTGCGCTACGCCGTAGTGAAACTGACCGAAGCCTGGAACGAGATCCGTTGAATCTGCACAAGGCATAGAAAAAGGGAACCCCGGCGAGGGGATTCCCTTTTTGCTGTCTGTGGACCCTTTCTTAACGCACGTTGTTTTCCTGCAGGGGATGCCGCACGGAGGCGTTCTCCCGCTCGAGGACCGCCTTGCGGGCCAGGCCCAGGACCTTGCCGCAGAATCCGGCCGTGAGCAGGGTGAAGACCATGCCCGGCACAGCGGCAGCCACAAGGCCCCACGCTGCCTTTCCGACGACGGCGCTCAAAGCGATGCGGGCGAAGAAGGTGCCGATCGGGCCGGAGAAGAGGTAAAAGAACCGGTTCGGCCCGGAAAAGAAGAAGACCGCTGCCACCGCGATGCGGAACAGCAGGGAGATACCGACGTTCAGGATGTTCTGCGTGCCCAGCAGCAGGCCGACGGCGCTGGAAACAAGGCCCGCCAGGATATAGGTCCTGATGCCGAAGACGCCGCAGATGGCGACGGCGATGGGCGCGGAAATCTGGAATTCCATGCCGGGCAGGATGCTCGGCAGCTTGAACATGGCGCTGACCGTAATGAGGACGGCCAGCAGGCCGATTTGGCATAACGCTTTGGCAGTGGACCGCGTTTGCATGGGACAGGGCTCCTTTCTGTAGGGGGTATCGGGTTGCTGGGGACTCCGGATGATTCCATTATAGAGGGTGCAAACAGTTACGTCAACCAAAAATATAAAAAGGTTAACCAAAAGAGGGTTCCTTATGCCTTCTGCGGAACAATCCGGGCATCTTCCCTGTGGGGGGATGATGCATTGTCCGGAACAGGAAGCAGGGAACCCGTGGCAGATGTCACAATCCTGTCACATTGCAACGGAGCCGGGTATTTCATTCTTCGGACAGGTATGGTATAATTTTAAATTATAGAAAACTTTGCGACTGACGGACTGTACATCTTGCAGAGCGGGAGATGCACTGCCGGCGGGGGAGATTCCGGGGAGGAGCCTATGGAACAAGGACGGTTTTTAATTGTGACAGGCATGAGCGGTGCCGGCAAGACCCAGGTACTGCGCACGCTCGAGGATCTGAATTATTTCTGCGTGGACAACCTGCCCATCGTGCTGCTGCCGAAATTTGCCGAACTGTGCCGGCAGACGCCGAACCGCGACGCGGCCATGGTGGTCGACGTGCGCGGCGGTTCAGCGGACCAGTTCGTGGATATACTGGAAGAGATGAAGGCCAACGGCTTTCCGTACGAGGTCGTCTATATGGATGCCGGCGACGCGACGCTGATCCGCCGCTATAAGGAGACCCGGCGGCGCCATCCGCTGGAACAGGGCCACAACAGCCTGGCCGCCAGTGTGGCGCTGGAGCGCAGATCGCTGATGCCCGTGCGGGAGTTGGCGAACCAGGTCTTTGATACATCGACCATGTCCGTGGCGGACCTGAAGACGAAGATCCGCAGCATGTATGGCGGTGAAGAGGCGGCAGGGCATCTGCTCATCGTGGTCCAGTCCTTCGGCTTCAAGCACGGCCTGCCCCTGGACAGTGACATCGTGCTCGACGTGCGGTTCCTGCCGAATCCCTTCTACGAGGATTCCATGAAGCACCTGACGGGCAATGACACGCTTGTGGCGGACTATTTGAGCAAGTTCCCCCAGACGTTCGAGTTTCTGAAGCGGGAGTGCGAGATGCTCGACTTCCTCATTCCGCAATACGAGTCGGAAGGGAAGAGCCAGCTCGTGATCAGCGTCGGCTGCACGGGCGGGCAGCACCGGTCCGTCTTCATCGCCAACAAGATTTACGATTACCTGCGGTTGAAATCATACCATGTGGAACTGAACCACCGCGATCTGAATAAGAAGGCCTGACGGCTTTACGAGGTTTGTATGAATTGGATTAGCTGGCTTTGCCCGGGCATGAACCTGAAGCGCTGGTTGCTGCTGTTTTCCGGCGGCGTGCTGTGCTGCGCCTTCTCCCTGGCATTGTTATTCAACGACCAGACCATGGGCTTTGTGGAAGAAATGCTCTTCCGCATGAGCTACATGACCACGGGCCGCTACAACAACGGCCTCATGATCCTGGCCGGCATCGTCGGAATCGCGGCGGGACTCATCATCATGTTCTACGCGACGCGGCGCATCGTGCACTCCGTCATTGATTCCGTCATGCCCGAAAACAACGGGTCCCTCATGGAGACCATCTTCACGCAGCGGAAGCTGAGCAACGGGCCGGCCGTCACCGTCGTGGGCGGCGGTACGGGCCTGTCCACCCTGCTGCGCGGCATGAAATACATCACGGGCAACTGCACGGCCGTCGTGACCGTGGCTGATGACGGCGGTTCTTCGGGCCGCCTGCGCCAGGAACTGGGCATCATCCCGCCCGGAGACCTGCGCAACTGCCTGGTCGCCATGGCCGACCGCGAACCCCTGATGGAACGCGTCCTGCAGTACCGCTTCCAGGGGGACTCCGCCCTGGCGGGGCACAACCTGGGCAACCTGTTCCTGGCCGCCATCGCCGCCACGGAAGGCGGGATGGAGGAAGGCCTGAACGCGGCCTCCCAGATTCTGCGGATCCGCGGCCACGTGATTCCCTCGACCCTGGAAAGCATCCAGATCAAGGCCGACATGACCGACGGCACGTCCGTGCTGGGGGAATCGGAAATTTCCGAGGCCGGCAAACACATCGCCCGCCTGCATATGGTGCCGCCCGACGCGCCGGCGACGAAAAGCGCCGTGCAAGCCATCCGCGATGCTGATGTCCTGATTTTCGGGCCCGGCAGCCTCTACACGAGCGTCCTGCCGAACCTGCTTGTGCCGGGCATCCGCCAGGCCGTGCAGGAAAGCAGGGCCTTCAAGATTTACGTCTGCAATGTCATGACGCAACCTGGCGAGACCGACGGGTACGGCGCCTACGAACACGTCAAGGCCCTTATCGACCACGTGGGCAGCCAGTTCCTGGACTATGTCATCGTCAACGACCAGGAGATTTCGGAAGAACAGAAGAAGATGTATCGCGCCAAGGGGCAGGCATATGTGACGCCCGATATCGAAAAGATTGAAAGTCTGGGTATCAAGCCGATTCCGACGCGGCTTATCAGCAAGGAGGACATGGTCCGCCACGATCCGCAGAAACTGGCCATGGTCATCATCTCCCTGATTTACCGTCTGCGCCTCTTTGGCCGCGGCTATGTGTTTTTCGATTACCTGTTCGTGCGCCTCAGCATGCGGCGCATGAAGAAAAACCAGAAGGCGTGACCTGCCCCGGCAGGCGCCGGAGGATTTTTACTGGCAAGGAGGAGGGAAGGCATGTCTTTCTCATCCGATGTAAAAAATGAACTGGCCCGCCTGGAGGGCCTCAAGCCCTGCTGTCAGAAGGCGGAGCTGCTCGGCGTGCTGCGCATGAGCGGCGCCATCGTCCTGCGCGGCATGAACATGGGCATCCATTTCTCGACGGAGAATGCGGCCCTGGCACGGCGCGTCCTGCAGATGCTGAAAAGCAACTACAAGGTGCGCACGGAGATCGTTGTGACGCGGTCCCGGCGCTTAAAAAAGAACAACCGGTACCAGGTGGAGGTCCTGCCTGATCCGGAAGTGGCCAAAGCATTGAAGGAACTGCGCATCCTGCCGTCGGAAGAGGCGGAAGGGGAGCCGAAGGACGTGCTGCTGCGCAAAAGCTGCTGCCGCCGCTCTTTCCTGCGAGGTGTCTTCATGGCCGGCGGATCCATCAGCCGCCCGTCCAGTGACTACCACCTGGAAATCGTGACGGAAAACCAGGAGTTCGCCCGCCTTATCCTGAAAATCATGCACGGGTTCCAGCTGAACGCCCGCATGACGGACCGCAAGAACGATTTCATCGTCTACCTGAAAGACGGGGACCACATCATCGACTTTTTATCCGTCATCGGGGCCCATCAGGCCTTGATGGAATTCGAAAATGTGCGTATTATAAAGGATATGCGCAACAACGTCAACCGCCAGGTGAATTGTGAAACGGCGAACCTGAACAAGGTCATCCGCGCCGCCGTGCTGCAGACAGCCTGTATCCGCTACCTGCAGGAGCACGGGGATTACGACCTGCTGCCGGACCTGCTGAAGGAAGCGGCGGACTTGCGCCTGGCCCATCCCAATGCCTCGCTGAACGAGCTGACGGACTATATGGACGGAAAAATAGGCAAATCGGGCCTCAACCACCGGTTGAAGAAAATCCAGCAGATTGCTGAAAGTAAAGGAATGGACATCACCAAATATGCTTAAATTCTTGAAAAAGCTGGCCGCTGTACTTCTGGTGCTCTTTGCCGCGACCGCTGTGTACTACACAGTCATCGTGAAACAGAACGTGGCCGTCTACCGGCACCATGCCGTACCTGCCCTCATGTACCACAGCATCAGCGAAGTCCCGCCCGGCTGGCCGTCCGAAATGTGCATCACGCCGCAGCTCTTCGAGGAACAGATGAAGTGGCTGAAGGACAATGGCTACAAAGCCGTCACGGTGCAGGAAGCCCGTGCCGCCCTCATGGCCGGTGAGGATGTCAGCAACCTGATCATGCTCACTTTTGACGACGGCTACAAGAACAATTACACCGTGGCTTTTCCAATCCTCAAGAAATATGGGTTCAAAGGCAATTTCTACGTCATCGGCAAGGATATCGGCAAATCCTTCACGCAGGACGGCTTCAAGGAATACATGGACAAGCCCATGCTGAAGGAGATGCACGAAGCCGGCATGGAAATCGGGTCCCACACCATGAGCCACGATCCTCTGGCCAAGATTGCGCCGCACTACCTGCCCTGGGAAATCTACGAGCCGCTGAACGTGTTCTCCCGCCGCAACGGCGGTCTGCACTGGTTCATCCACGGCATCGCCTTCCCGAACGGCTCGTACAACGACGCCGTGCTGGCCGAAGTGAAAAAGTACCCCAAATACGAATACGGCTTTTCAGGCCGCATCGGCGCCAACACGAAGGAGACTTTTGAGCAGACGCCCTTCGAACTGCGGCGTATCGGTGTGTACGACCTGGGGAACGGAACGGCCGACATGGTCCACGCCATCCGCAAATGCTACACGGCGGGCTACCTGGAGAGTGTCGGCGTACCGGTCAACACCATCCAGAACCTGCTGGACAAACGGAGCGGGTTCGAAGCGAAACTGCCGTTCCACAAAAAATGACACCCGGCGGCGCCAAGCCGAAATTTACTTGCATAATAGGGGGAAACAGGGTAAAATGAAGTAAGTCATCAACCAAAGGAGGGGTAACTCATGAAACACATCAAGACCGTAAACAAAGCCATGCTGAATAAGACTCTGAAGACCGGCGGTTGCGGCGAATGCCCGGCATCCTGCCAGTCTGCCTGCAAAACTTCCTGCACCGTTGGCAACCAGGTTTGCGAACATAAATAATCAGGAAATCAAACCGGCATGTTAAACAGCTCCCTGTTGATGCGGGGAGCTGTTTTCGTGTAAGGATGTCGCGGGATGTCCGGCCGGAAACGGAAAACTGGAAAGGCTGATAGAACAAGTATGGAAAACAAACTCATCCACCGAATGGAAGTGAACGGCACCATGGCCGTCCTCGACGTCAACAGCGGCGCCGTGCATCTGATTGACAGGCCGGTCTACGATGTGCTGGGCGTCTTTGATGGCGCGAATGACGACGAGACCGTGGCTGCCCTGAAGGACGCCTATGACGAAGGGGAACTGCGCGAAATCCTGGCCGAGCTGCACGAGCTGAAGGGCCAGGGCCTGCTGTTTTCCCCGGAATTCCCTGTACCGGAAACGTTTGCGACGGAACCGGTCCTCAAGTCCCTGTGCCTCCATGTGGCCCACGACTGCAACCTGCGGTGCAAATACTGCTTCGCCGGCACGGGTGACTTCGGCGGCAACCGGGAACTCATGAGTTCTGAAACAGGCCGCAAGGCCATCGATTTCGCCATCAAGGGCAGCAAAAAGCGCCACAACCTGGAAATCGACCTGTTCGGCGGCGAACCGCTCGTCAATTTCGGCGTGGTGCAGGACATCATCCACTACGCCCGCCAGCGCGAAAAGGAAACGGGTAAGGACATCAAACTGACCCTGACGACGAACGGTACGCTCCTGAACGACGAGAACATCCAGTTCCTGAATGACAACCGCGTCATGGTCGTCCTGAGTCTGGACGGCGGCAAGGAAATGCACGACCACATGCGTCCCTTCCCGAACCAGACCGGTTCCTACGAGGCAGCCGTGCGCGGATTCAAGAAGATCATCAAGAGCCGCAAGGGCTGGAACTACTATCTGCGCGGTACCTATACGCACTACAGCACCCATTTCGCGGACGAAGTGCTGAAGATGCTCGACGTGGGCAGGGAAATCTCCATGGAACCTGTCGTGGGCACCACGGAACCCTATGTCCTCACGGAGGAAGACCTGCCCGTACTCTACAAGGAGTACGACAAACTGGCGGAGGAATACCTGAAGCGCCGCCGTGGCGAAGGGGAACCCTTCGACTTCTTCCACTTCAATGTGGCCCTGGACAACGGCCCCTGCGTGGCGAAGCGCCTGGCAGGCTGCGGCGCCGGCCACGAGTACTTTGCCATCACGCCGTCCGGCGACATCTATCCGTGTCATCAGTTCGTGGGACGGGAACAGTATAAGATGGGCACCCTGGATACGGGCGTCGTGCGCCAGGACCTGGTCAAAAAGTTCCGCAACACGCATGTAATGACGAAGCCCAAATGCCGCGAATGCTGGGCCCGTTTCTTCTGCAGCGGAGGCTGCCACGCCAACGCGGACCTCGTCAACGGCGACATCACGATTCCCTACGAGTACGGCTGCAAAATCCAGAAGAAACGCCTGGAATGCGCCATCGTGATCCAGGCCCTGCTCCTGGAAGACAAGAACGAAGGCGCCGAGGACATGCGCCCGCTCATTGACAACTTCAAGTTCCAGGTCGGCCAGACCGAAGAAAAACGGAAATAAGTTCCATAAAAAAGGAAGACCATCGGATGATGGTCTTCCTTTTGTGTGTTATTCAGCTTTTAGCGCCGGGTCGGTTGAACGGACTGCTGGTTTCCGTTCTCAGGGCGGGGTTGACTCCCCTCCTCAGGGCGGGGCTGATTCTGCTGCTGCCCCTTGTCCTGGGTCGGCTGTACAGGCTGCCGGTTGATTTCCTGCGGCGGCTGCTGCTGCCGGTTGGTCTCGTTCCGGTTTCCCTGCCGGCGTACGTTCTCCTGGCTTGGCGTGGACGGCCCGCGGCTTTCCGTCTGTCCCGGTGTGTACCCGGGCTGGCGGTTCTGCTGCGTCTCCTGCACCTCGCGCATGGACGGCGTGGGTTTGGAATTGGTATTGGCCGCCCCTGCCGTCAGGGCAGGCATACAGAAGGCGGCAGAAAGTACGAGGGCGCCGATGGCCCGGAACAAATGATGGTGTTTGGTGTTCGTAGATAACAATGGAATCACTCCTTTCAGACTTCTTCTGTATCGTACCCTCTTGCTATGACAATTACATGTCTTTTTTATTATATTTCTGTTTAATCCAGCCCCAGAACAGGTTGACCCAGATCCAACCGATGCCTGTGGCGTGGGCGACGGCAGCCAGCCCGGCGTCGGCGAGGAAGAGCCACGACAGGATGAGGCGCATCGTGATGTGGCTCAGGGCACCGCAGACAGGGATGTTCACGCGGCCGATGCCGTCGAAATAGCCGGCAAAGGTGTTGCCTGTGAAGCAGAACACGTAATAGAGGGAAACAATCTTCAGGTAGTCGACGGCGTTGGTAAAGGCGTCCGTATAGCCCGGGTCGACGAGGAGGCTGATGGTCCGGCCGGCCGTAAAGTACATGATGACGGAACAGACCAGGCCGAGCACGCCCAAGAGCAGGAAGGAGGCCCGATACGAGGCTTCCACCCTGGCGCGGTTCCTGGCGCCGTACTGGTGCGCCGTGACGACGGACGTGGCGGCAGCGCCGCTGTCCCCGAAGGAGTTGGCGAATCCTTCGATACGCGTCGTTGCCGTGTAGGCCGCAATGATGGGCGTCCCGGCCCCGTTGACGACGGCCTGCACCAGCAGTTTGCCGATGTAGAGCCCCGATTGGTGGAACCCGGTGACGCAGGCGAAGTGGGCGGTCTTCTGCAGGAGCGCCTTGTCGAAGCGGCAGTCCTTTTTGCGGAACAGCAGGGCAGGGGACATCTTACGGAGGTAGAGGAAACTGAGCAGGGCCGACAGGCACTGGGATATGACGGTAGCAACGGCGGCGCCGGTCACGCCCAGGTGCAGGTCGCGGATGAACCAGATGTCGAGGGCCAGGTTGACCGCGACGGAAACGGACAGGATGAGGAGGATTGCCCGGGTGCGGTCCACGGAGCGGAGCACGGCGCTGTAGAGGTTGTACAGGAAGGAGGCCGGCATGCCGAGGAAGATGAAGAACAGGTACCGGTGGACATAGGCGAAAAGGCTGTCCGGGACCTGGACGGCATGCAACAGGGACGGCAGGACGGCGATGGCCACGGCAGACAGGATCGCTGTGGCGCCGAGACCCAGTGCGAAGGCCTGGAAATGCCCGTTGCGGAAACGGCGGAAATCTTTGCGGCCGTAAAGCTGTGCGAAGAGGACCGAAATGCCGGTGCACGACCCGATGATGGCAAAGAGGAACAGGTTCATGACCGCCGACGCGATGCCGATGGCGGCAAAGTTTTCCTGGTCGGCGTAATGGCCGAGGACGAAGGCGTCCACGGTGTTGTAGAACTGCTGCAGGATGTTGCTGAAAATCAGGGGCACGGCAATCGCCAGCATCTCGGACACGATGGCCCGGTCGTAATGCAGGAAGGGAGCCAGGGCCTGCGGCAGCTTCTGCAGGAAGGCGCAGCGGCAGGAACGGGACAGGGACATGACGGGCCTCCAATCGGATTTGAAAAGGGGATGAAAAAGAATGCAAAACAAAACAATAAAATAGGGAGATAGTAAAGGGAAACGGGCATTGCCAAATTTCCTGGTTCCATTATAATGAGAAGTGAACATTGAGAAAAGCGAAAGAAAATCAAGTTATCATTGAATAAACGGCAAGGAGGGAACAGCATGAACCTGACACGCCTCAAGGTACTGGTGGCCGTACTGGACAGTGGCAGCATCACGGCGGCGGCGGAGCAGCTGGGGTATACGCCGTCCGGCGTGAGCCGCATGATGGCCGCCCTGGAAGAGGAGACAGGTTTTTCGCTCCTGGTCCGGGGCCACGGCGGCGTGGTTCCGACGGAGAACTGCCGGCTGCTGCTGCCCCAGTTCCGGCAGCTGCTACATTATGAAGACAATTGCCGCCAGCTGGTCCGCAGTATCCGCGGCATCCATACGGGATCTGTGCGCATCGGCATCAACTACCCCTGCCTGTTCCGTCCGGCGGAGCAGCAGATCCGCCGGTTCCGGAAACGGTTTCCCGGCATCACGTTTCATTTGAAGGGAGGGTTTGCCACTGACCTGGTACAGGACCTGTGTGACCATAAGTTGGACCTGTATGTGGGAAGCCGCCGCGAAGGCCCCTTCGAATGGCATTCCCTGCAGATGGACGAAATGATGGCCTGGGTACCGGCGGAGTCCGTCTACGCGCAGGGTCCGGTAACGCTGGAAGCATTCCGGACAGAGCCGTATATCGACATCAACCCCGGCCGGGACGTGGACAATGCCCGCGTCCTGGCGCGGGCAGGAATCCGGCCGAACCGGCAGATGGAGGCCCAGGAGAGCTTCGAGGCCTTCTCCATGGTGGAGGCAGGCCTGGGCATCGCCATGAACAACGGCCTCAACTGCCAGTTTCACAGTCCCCTGGTGAAGGTGCTGCCCCTGGATCCGCCGCAGTACGTGGAAGTCGGGGTGGCCGTCCTGCCCGACGCAGCGCCGGCGACGAAAGTGTTTCTGCAGGATTTTTTGACAAAGAGTAAAGGCCGGCCCGGCCGTAAATGATGGGCAAATCCTTGTCCACCAGCCCGTGCGTTTCATTTGAAAATTAACGGGAAAGTGCTTGACAACCCGGTTTTCGAATGATAATATCATATTGCTGCTGTGAGGCGGCACAAAGGTTTTTCCATTTTTGACAAGCTCTTCGGGAGCGAAAAAAATAAAAAAACCTGAAAAAACAGTTGACATCGGCGGCGAGTTGATGTAAACTAAACAAGCTGTCGCAAGACGGCAGGAACCTTGAAAACTGAATAACAACGAACCAGATAAATGTGCGGGTCATGTTTCCGGAAACGGGAACAGACCAGGTCATATAA
>ONEW01000023.1 GCA_900316935.1 uncultured Selenomonadales bacterium | reverse complement strand
CTGTTCAATATAGGCTTTCCTTGCAGGCAGCATAAAAAAGTAACGAGACAGTAAAAACCATCTCGTTACTAAGGTCTAACTTTTTGGGGTCACATCAGGCGTCCCGCAGGACGCCCTCTTTCTGTTTCCCCATCCCGCGCGGCATGTGCTATAATGGAGAAAAACGCGCACCCCGTGCACCAAGGAGGATTTCCCATGTTTCTTTGCGATTGCCATTGTGACACCATCTCGGAATTATACCGGCAGGGCAAGCACCTGTGGTCCAACGACCTGATGCTCGACGCGGAACGGATCATCGCCAACGGCGGCGGCCTGCAGTTCATCGCCATGTACGTGCCGACGGAGGAGTTCCGCTGGGGCGGCGGGACACGGTACACCCTGAAGCTCATCGACAAGTACCTGACGGAAACGAAGGCCATCCGGGACCAGGGCATCGACATCCACCGGATCCTCACGAAGGACGACGTGGACCACGCCCTGGAGCACCCCTTCAACACGCTCCTGGCCATTGAGGAAGGCGGCGCCCTGGACGGCAGCCTGGAAGCGCTGCGCGTGTACTACGAGCTGGGCGTGCGCTGCATGACCCTGACCTGGAGCAACCGCAACGACATCGCCGACGGCGTCAACGAGGAAGGCAGCAAGGGCGGCCTGACGCAGTTCGGGCGCAAGGTCGTGGCGGAAATGAACCGCCTCGGCATGGCCGTCGATGTTTCGCACATCTCCACTTACGGCTTCCGGGATGTCCTGGAGACGTCGCTAAAACCTGTCATCGCCACCCATTCCTGCGCCTACAGCCTGACCGGCCATCCACGCAACCTGCGGGACGACCAGCTGCGCGCCCTCGCGAAGACGAAGGGCTTCGTCGGCGTCAACTTCGCCGGCCAGTTCCTGGAAAAGGATTACCACGATGCCTGCATCGAAAGCGTCTACAGGCACCTCGCCTACATGATGGATGTCATGGGGTCCGACGACTACGTCGGCTTCGGCAGCGATTTCGACGGCATCAGCCATCCGCCTTACAACCTGAACCGCGTGGAACACCTGGCCGACCTTTTTGACTTCCTGGCCGGGAAATTCCCGGCTGCCACGCTGGACAAGATCGCTCACGACAACTGCTTCGCCTACCTGAAACGGGTCCTGTGACCTGCCGGTTGTTTCACGTGAAACAGGTCCCCGGCCTTTGAAAAACCCTGCGGAAACGTAAAAAAGCCCGCCTGACACAACGTCAGGCGGGCTTCCGCATATCCGCATACCCCTCAATCAGCCGAACACGTGGGGCACACCGGGAGGCAGCACGTTGAACAGGTCCATCAGGAAGTAGGCGGACACGGGGATCATGACCGTAAAGGCAATGCCCCAGAAATAGTCCCCGTCCTTCAGGTTCTTATAGCTGCCGCGCAGGCTGCACACGAAAACGATGGCCCAAATGAACTGTTGGGAAAAAGTCGTTTCTTCACCACCAGTGAACATGTCAGTTCCTCCTTTTATCAACCAAAATCCGTAAATACTAAAGAACCCACGGGCTTTCCGACCGTGGGTGAATGGACAAATGGTGCCTCAGAACAGAATCGAACTGTTGACACAAGGATTTTCAGTCCTTTGCTCTACCAACTGAGCTACCGAGGCAGCATGGCGACCCGGACGAGACTCGAACTCGTGACCTCCGCCGTGACAGGGCGGCATTCTAACCATCTGAACCACCGGGCCGAAGATAAAAAAATGGTGGGCGCTAACGGGATCGAACCGCTGACATTCTGCTTGTAAGGCAGACGCTCTCCCAGCTGAGCTAAGCGCCCACATGGTGATCCACCGGGGATTCGAACCCCGGACCCACTGATTAAGAGTCAGTTGCTCTGCCAGCTGAGCTAGTGGACCATACGTGTTACTCGATTATAATACAGCGAAACCCCCTATTTGTCAAGGCTGAAATTGAAAAATCCCAAAAGTTCCGGAATCCGGCCCGCAGGCCCTTCTTCACCCTTCCAAATCGAGGCGCTCCAGATTGCGGTACATGAAATCGAGCCGGTCGAACCCGTATTCCATGACGCGCTGCATCTCCCCCACCGTCGTATTCTCCGGCCAGAAGACGATGGCCAGGTGGTTATGGTCGACACTGTAGTTATAGCTGTCCTTCGAGGGGCGGCGGTTCATGAGGCCGTTGAACTGCATCAGCACAGCCTCGCAGGCCCGGGGATGGTACTTTTCCAGGCTGCACCCCACCACCTTGATCATCATGAACCGGCCCGGCGGCACTGCCACCATGCCCGTGTACTCCATCCGGGCCGCCGCAGACGGATGCCGGACCACATAGACCGGCGTCCCCGTCCGCGGATCCTTCAACGGCTTGACCGGATGGCCCTGTTCCTGCAGCCACGCCTCAATCGCATTGTTCGTAACCATGGCACGTCCCCCTTGTACCCCGCCGCGGCAGGGCCTCATTTCCTCTATTATATCGTAGCCCGCCGCTTTACACAACCTGGACAATTGCGGTACACGCTGTTCCATAGTATAGTTTAGGTAGTGCAACCCCATACATCGCACAGGAAAGGACAATCACTATGACGGACGATGTAACGCGCGACGGGGGCCCGGAAAAGGAACCGGTGCACCACCGCCGCATCCACTATAAGGGCCATTACCCGAAAAATTTCAAGGAGAAGTACAAGGAGCTCCATCCGGAAAAGTACGGCGCCATCGCCGGGCACGTGACGGCCAAGGGCAACACGCCGGCGGGAACGCATATCCCCATCATGGTGGAGGAAATCCTGGATTTTCTGCAGATCCGGCCCGGGCAGCAGGGCTTTGACGCCACCCTGGGCTACGGCGGCCACACGCGGGCCATGCTGGCCAGGCTGCAGGGCCGCGGGCATCTGTACGCCACCGATGTGGACCCCATCGAAATCGTGAAGACGGAAAAGCGCCTGCGCGACGCCGGGTACGGGGAGGACATCCTCACCATCCGGCACATGAACTTCGCCGGCATCGCCAGGCTGGCTGCCGAAACCGGGCCGTTCGACTTCGTCCTGGCCGATCTGGGCATTTCGTCCATGCAGCTCGACAACCCGGACCGCGGCTTCTCCTACAAAGCCGACGGGCCCCTGGACCTGCGCATGAACCCGGACCGCGGCATTTCGGCGGCGGACCTGCTGCGCAAGCTTTCGCAGGACGACCTGGTCCACCTCTTCGTCGAAAACTCCGACGAACCCTACGCTGAAGCCATCGCCCGCACCATCTGCGGCGACCTGCGGCGCGGCACGCCCATCGTCACGACCACGGCCCTGCACCGCGAGGTGGAAAAGGCGCTGGAATTCCTGCCTAAAAAGGACCGCCGGGACGCCGTGAAAAAGAGCAGCGCCCGCGTCTTCCAGGCTCTGCGCATCGACGTGAATGGCGAATTCGACGCCCTCGTCCGCTTCCTGGACAGCCTCCCCGGCGTCCTCGCCCCGGGCGGCCGCGTCGCCGTCCTCACCTTCCACTCCGGCGAAGACCGCCTCGTCAAGAAGGCCTTCAAGCTGTACCATAACGAAGGCATCTACTCCGCCGTGGCCCGCGACGTGATCCGCCCTTCGGCCGCCGAATGCGCCCGCAATCCCCGGGCAAAGCCGACGAAGCTGCGGTGGGCCGTCAAGGCGGAACCCTAAGGCAGCAGGACGCAGCGTTCAAAGCGTCCTGCACGGCCTGCGGAAAACATAAAAAACATTATTTGATAATTATTATTGACATCTGGAATGAACCTTGCTATACTGAATGCAGTTAGTTAACGCTAACTAAAAATTTCAGGACAAGATATTGTTCAAAGGAGGTTGTTCCATGTCCTTAATTTCCAAAGAAGTCAGTGATTTTACTGCCAGTGCATTCCTGAACGGAAAAATCGTCGATGTTTCCAAAAAGGATATTTTAGGCAAATGGTCCATCTTCTTCTTCTATCCTGCAGACTTCACCTTTGTCTGCCCTACGGAACTGGAAGATCTGGCTGCCAGATATGACGAATTCAAGAAGGCGGGCTGCGAGATTTATTCCGTATCCTGCGATACGGCCTATGTCCATAAAGCCTGGCACGATGCTTCGGACAAGATCCGCACCATCGCCTATCCGATGGTGGCCGACCCGACCCACGCTTTGTCCAAGGATTTCGATGTCTATATCGAAGCGGCCGGCGTTGCGGAACGCGGTACGTTCATTGTGAACCCGGAAGGCAGAATCACCGCTTACGAGGTGAGCGCCGGCAACGTGGGCCGTAATGCCGACGAGCTCCTTCGCAAGCTGCAGGCCTGCCAGTTCGTCCACGAACATGGCGACCAGGTATGCCCGGCAAAATGGCATCCCGGCGAAAGGACCCTTACGCCGAGCCTGGACCTGGTCGGTCAGTTATGATTCCGCGGCAGGGGCATCCGAAAGGCGGCCCCTGCCTTTTTCATACGAGGAAAACACTATGGTTGATGAAAAAACACTGTACGATGTCATCATCATCGGCGGCGGCCCGGCAGGACTGACGGCTGCCCTGTACCTGGCCAGGGCCCGTTACCGCGTCCTCGTCCTGGAAAAAGAACGCTTCGGCGGGCAGGCCGCCCTCACCCACGACATCGTGAACTATCCCGGCGTCCTCTCTTCCAGCGGCACGGCATTGACGGAAACCATGCGCAACCAGGCGGAACGTTTCGGGGCTGAATTCCTGCTTGCCGAAGCGTTGAAACTCCATTTGGACGGCCCCGTCAAACACGTGGAGACTTCGCGCGGCACCCTCTCCGCCTTCGGCATCCTGCTTGCCACCGGAGCCCGCCCCCGCCCAATCGGCTTCCAGGGCGAAACGGACTACCGGGGACGCGGCGTCGCCTACTGCGCCACCTGCGACGGCGAATTCTTCACCGGGCGGGATGTCTTCGTCCTTGGCGGCGGATTTGCCGCGGCTGAAGAAAGCGTCTTCCTGACGAAGTACGCCCGGCACGTCACCATCCTGATCCGCAAAGAGGGGTTCTCCTGTGCGGCCGCGGTGGCCGAACCGGCGCTGCATCACCCCAAAATCACCGTACTGACCCATTGCACGGTGGATTCCGTGGAAGGAGACGGGAGCGTGCAGGCCATCACCTACACGGATACGGAGACCCACAGGAAGACGACGTTCCGGTCCGCAGACAACGGACCCATCGGCGTCTTCGTATTGGCCGGTTATGAACCCGCCACCGCACTGGTACAGGGCCTGGTCGACTGCGATGCCCAAGGCTATGTCGTCACGGACCGCCTGCAAAAGACTTCCGCAGATGGCGTATACGCTGCCGGCGACCTCTGCATCAAGCCCCTCCGCCAGGTCGCGACAGCCGTCGGGGACGGCGCCCTGGCGGCGACGGAACTGGAACGCTACGCCGCCCGGAAACAAAAGGAGACCGGGCTCCATCCCCGCCAGCCCGTCACCCCCGTCGGGGAATCCGCCCCGCAGGAAGAGGAGGGCACGGAGGAGGAACTTTTCAGCACCGCCATGAAGGCGCAGATGTCCCTTTTGTTTGCCAAAATGGAAACGCCCCTGGTGCTCGCGCTGCATTATAACAACTCGGCCGCCTCGGCGGAGCTGCGGCACTATCTGACGGAACTATGCGCCCTGACGGACAAACTCACCCTCCGGGAAACCCCGCTGCCGGATACCGGTGTTCCCTGCGTCCGCATCGAACGCCCCGGCGGGTCCTGGACAGGCCTCGCCTTCCACGGAGTTCCCGGCGGGCATGAATTTACCTCTTTCCTGCTGGGGCTTTACAATGCGGCCGGCCCCGGGCAGCCGCTCGCGGAAGAAGACCGTCATGCCATTGCGGCGGCGGGCAGGCATGACCTGAAAGTCTTCGTATCCCTGTCCTGCACCATCTGCCCGGAAACCGTAACCAGCGCACAGCATATCGCGGCACTGAATCCTGCCGTGACGGCGGAAGTCTTCGATATCGCCCGCTTCCCGGATGCCAGGGAAAAATACAACATCATGGGCGTTCCCTGCCTCGTCGTCGATGACGGTCGGCAGGTCGGATTCGGGAGAAAGACGCTGCAGGAAATCCTCGCACTGCTTCCCTGACCATCGGGCCCTCTGCCCTTTCCGCAGCCGGTATTTCCTCCCTGCCTTTGACAAAACAAGTTAGTTTAGGTAAACTATGGGCAGGATGTAGAAGGATGTATATCCGGAAAGGGGGCCATTCCCATGAAAGTCCATAAAACATTCGCCTGGCTGACCGTAATCTGCTTCTTCGCGACCATGATTACAGGGTATAAGAAGAAATAACGATGCTTCCCGGAGACAGTACCGGAAAGCCAGCGCTAACCGAAAAATAGACAGACCGTATAAAAAAGCACCCCGGACACGTTCGTGTACCGGGGTGTCGTCATCCCTTTTACGTTACGCGGTTTCACTGCCCTTGCCGCCGGACAGGAAACTGTAGACGAAGGCGCTCAGGGCGCCGCCGACCAAAGGTGCCAGGATAAAGACCCACACATCGGCCAGGGCTTCGCCGCCGACGAAGAGGGCCGGCCCGAAGCTGCGGGCGGGATTGACGGAAGTGCCCGTATAGGCGATGCCGAGGATGTGGACCAGGGTCAGGGACAGGCCGATGACGAGGCCGGCCACGCTGGCGTTCCCCGGTTTGGCCGTAGCACCGAGGACGGCCATGGTGAAGATGAAGGTCAGGATGACCTCAATCAGGAAAGAGGCACCCACTTCCCCTTGGAACAGGGCGTTCGTGCCCAAGCCGCCTTCCGGGGAAACGAACACCGTCAGGACGCCCGCTGCCGCCATGGCGCCGAGAAACTGGGCCACCACATAGCCGGCGAAATCCTTCCCGGGCATCCGTCCCGCCAGCAGGCAGGACAACGATACGGCCGGGTTGACGTGACAGCCGGAAATATTGCCGATGGAATAGGCCATGGCGACGATGGACAAGCCGAAGGCCAGGGCTGTCAGGATATACCCGGAGCCCGCTTTGGGGTCGCACCCCACGGTAGCCGCTGTGCCGCAGCCGATAAAGACGAGGACGAACGTTCCGATGAATTCTGCTACGTATTTCTTCAATTGAATCCCTCCTGTTGATGTATGGCGCCCTTTTTGAGGATGGAACCGAACCCTTGCAGGCCTGCCTGCACGCCAATTGTATATACTTTATATGCGGATTATATCGGATCAATGTGGCAAATTTGTGAACAATCTTCTCCGGAGGGGGAAAGCGCGTAAAAAATCCCGGACAGGCGCACGGGCAATCCTCCTGGTAAAGCGGGGAGAATTCGTTGTCTGTCCGGGATTCCGGGGTCCGCATCCCGTTTATTTTTTCTTGTCCAGCGCCGTTTCCAGCGTATGCCACGACAGCACGGCGCACTTCACGCGGGCCGGCATGTGGGAGATGCTCTGCAGGGCGGCGGCGTCTTCCAGTTCTTCCAGTTCGCTTTCGTCCGTCACTTCGCCCTTGATCATCTTCAGGAACAGGCCGGCCAAGTGCCGCGCCTTTTCCACGGGCTGCCCTTTGATGAGGCTGATCATGAGCGATGTCGAGGCCTGGGAAATGGCACAGCCCACGCCGGTAAAGGCGGCGTCCTTGATGACGCCGTCTTCCACGTCGAGTTCCAGGGTGATTTCATCGCCGCAGCTGGGGTTATGGCCCCGTTCGGTGAGGTTGGGATGGTCCAGATGGTGTTTGTTTTCCGGATTGCGGCTTTCTTCCGCAATCAGTTCCGTATAGATTCCGCCTAAATCGGTCATGGCCGTACCTCCCCCGTCACTCCAGGCGCATTACGTTGCGCACGGTCTTCAGGGCCGCGATCCAGCGGTCCACGTCTTCTTTCGTGTTGTACAGATAGAAGCTGGCGCGGCACGTGGCGTTCTGCCCCAGGTACTGCATGAGCGGCTGGGCGCAGTGGTGCCCGGCCCGGATGGCGACGCCCTGGGCATCGAGGATGGTGGAAACGTCGTGGGGATGGACATCCTTCACGTTGAAGGTGATGATGCCCGTCTTGTTGTTCCGCGCGGAGTCGCAGCCGTAGAGTTCGATATAGGGCAGTTCGCGCAGCTGCGGCAGGGCATAGCCGAGGAGTTCCTGTTCAATGGCTTCGATGCGGCCGAAGGTGAAGTCCTCCAGATACTCGATGGCCGCGGCCAGGCCGGAGGCGCCGCCGACGTTCTGCGTGCCTGCCTCGAACTTCTGGGGCAGCTCCGCGAAGGTCGTTTCCTGTTCGGTCACGTAGTCGATCATATCGCCGCCGCGCAGGAAGGGCGGCATCTTGTCGAGCAGCGCCTCTTTGCCGTAGAGCACGCCGATGCCCATGGGGCTCAGCAGTTTATGGCCGCTGAAGGCGAAGAAGTCGCAGTCCAGCTGCCGCACATCGACGGCCATATGGGCCACGCTCTGGGACCCGTCGACGACGCAGACCGCCCCGACGCTGTGGGCCTTGTCGACGACTTTGCGGACGTCGTTCACGAGGCCGAGCACGTTGGACACATGGGTCACGGCGACGATCTTCGTCTTTTCCGTGACCTTGGTCTCAATGTCTTCGTCGGACAGGTTGCCGTCCGGCTCCAGATAGATGTATTTCAGCGTGGCGCCTTTGGCCCGGGCCACCATCTGCCACGGAACCAGATTGCTGTGGTGTTCGGCGATGGAGAGGACGATCTCGTCCCCGGGCTGCACAAAGGTCAGGCCGTAGCTGTAAGCCACCAGGTTGAGCGCTTCCGTCGCGTTCTTCGTGAAAATGATTTCATTGGATTTGGGCGCGTTGATGAAATGCTGCACCTTGACGCGCGCGTTTTCATAGACATCCGTCGCCTTGACGCTCAGTTCGTAGGCGCCGCGGTGCGGGTTGGCGTTACAGCCGCCGTAGTACCCGCAAATGGAACGGACGACGCTTTCCGGTTTCTGCGTCGTGGCCCCGTTGTCGAGGTAGGTCAGCGGCTTGCCGTTCATTTTCTGCTGCAGCAGCGGAAAATCAAGCCGGAAATCTTTACTTGCCATCGGAAATCCTCTCCTCTATATATTGCTCGATTTCAGCCCGTAAGGCTGTGTCTTCCACGCGTTCCAGCACGGGATTGAAAGAAGCCTCCACGACGAGGCGCTGGGCCTCGCTCAGGTCCAAGCCCCGGCTCGTGATGTAGAACAGCTTTTCCTGGTCCATTTTGCCGACGCTGACCGCGTGATGGCCGTCCACGTCGTCTTCCCCGGACAGCATGAGGGGTACGCTGCGGTTGCGCACGCCTTCGTTCAGGAGCACCACTTCTTCGCGCTCCCGGCCGACGCTGCCCTTGCTGCCGCGGAGAAAGTCCAGGGTGCCGCGGAAGATCTTTTCACTGCAGTCCTTCAAGGCGCCGCGCACCTGCATGTCCGCCTTCGTCCTGCGGCCTGCCTGGCGGATCACATAGTTCAGGTCCACCTTCCGGCTGCCGTTGCCCAGGTAGATGGCGGCCAGGTCCCCGACGGCCCCGTCGCCGGCCAGGTTGATCGTCACTTTGCTGACCGTTTCCGCCGCGCCCAGCTCGGCAATCGTCACACGGGCTTCGGCGCCTTCCGCCACGTTGATTTCCAACGAATCGACGTGGCCCTTGTCCGCCGGCAGCAGCTGCACTTGCGTGTAGTGCAGCTTCGCGCCAGGGGCGACATCGATTGTCACCCTTCCCGCCTGTTCCGTGCGGTACACGACGGTTTCCGTCCGGACCGCGCCTTGTGCGACGGACCATTGACGGTCCGCCCCGGCCGGGACATCGTTCCCGTCCGCCGGCACCACGCCGGCCGGCACATAGGCCCCGTTGACGCCGAGCCATCTCCAGGTCCGCATGGGGATGGCGCTGTACAATGTCTTTTCCTTTTCCATTGCCATTCCTCCTTACCCCATGGTCCCTTCGAGTTCCAGATTGATCAGGTTGTTCATTTCCACGGCGTATTCCACCGGCAGGGCCTTGGAAATGGGCTCCACAAAGCCACGCACAATCATGGCCTGGGCCTCTTTCTCGTCGATGCCGCGGCTCGTCAGGTAGAAGATCGCCTCGTCGGAGATGCGGCCGATCTTCGCCTCGTGGCCGACCTCGACGTCGGCGGCCTGGATGTCCATGACCGGCAGGGTGTCGCTGCGCGACCGGTCGTCGAGCATGAGGGACTCGCAGTTGACGAGGCACTTGGCGCCCTTCGCCGCCGGGGCGACCTTGACGGCGCTGCGGTACGTCGCCTTGCCGCCGGCCTTGGAAATGGTGCGGGTGTTGATGTTCGCCGACGTGTGCGGTGCCAGCAGCAGGGCGCTGGCGCCCGTGTCCAGGTCCTGGCCCTTCGACGCGAAGGTGACGCCCGTGAATTCGCACTTGGCGTTCTCCCCGCGCAGGACGCTCGTCGGATAGAGGCACGACACGTGGGACCCGAAGGAGCCGGACACCCACTCGATGACGCCGTCCTTGTCGACGAGGGCCCGCTTGGTGTTGAGGTTCATCATGTTGCGGGACCAGTTCTCGATGGTGGAATAGCGCAGGCGCGCGCCTTCCTTGACGAACAGCTCGACGGCGCCGGCATGGAGGTTCGTCACGTTGTATTTCGGTGCCGAGCAGCCTTCGATGAAGTGCAGGGACGACCCTTTTTCACAAATGATCAGGGTGTGTTCGAACTGCCCCGCGCCCGCCGCGTTGAGGCGGAAATAACTCTGCAGGGGGATGTCCACGTGCACGCCCTCGGGCACGTAGACGAAGGACCCGCCGGACCACACGGCTCCGTGCAGGGCGGCGAACTTATGGGCCGTCGGCGGGATGAGCGTCATAAAGTATTCCTTCACGAGGTCCGGGTACTCGCGCACGGCGGTCTCGAAATCGGTGTAGATGACGCCCTGGTCGGCCAGCTCCTTCTGCACGCTGTGGTAGACCACTTCGGAGTCGTACTGCGCGCCCACGCCTGCCAGGGAGGTCTTCTCCGCTTCGGGAATGCCCAGGCGGTCGAAGGTGTCCTTGATCTCCGCGGGCACTTCCTTCCAGTTGCCCGTCATCTTCGCGTCGGGCCGCACATAGGTCACGATATCGTCCATGCGGAGGGGCGACAGGTCGGGCCCCCACGACGGCATGGACAGTTCATTGTAGATTTTCAGGGATTCCAGCCGCTTTTGCAGCATCCAGTCCGGGTCGCCCTTGCGCTGCGAGATGTCCCGGACCACGGCTTCCGTCAATCCCTTGGCGGATTTGTAAAGGGAACGGTCCTCGTTGCGGATATCGTACAGGGACCGCTCGATATCCTCGACGTAGGTCTTCTTCCTGGTCACGTCTTCCATGGCGCACCTCACGCTTTCTGCTGCAGGTGGGTGAAGCCTTCGCGGTTGATGACGCCGACCAGTTCCGGGCCGCCTTCCTCGACGATGCGGCCGCCGAGCAGCACGTGCACCTTGTCCACCTTCAGCTTGTCCAGAATGCGCGTATTGTGCGTGATGATGAGGCACGCATTGTCTTCGTTGTGGAATGTGCGGACGCCGTTCGACACAATCTGCACGGCATCGACGTCAAGGCCCGAATCGGTTTCATCGAGCAGGGCCAGTTTCGGCTTCAGCATGAGCAGCTGCAGGATTTCGTTGCGTTTCTTCTCGCCGCCCGAAAAGCCCACGTTCAGATAACGCTCCGCATAGGACGGGTCCATCTGCAGTTCCTCCATGGTGGCCTTCAGTTCCTTCCGGAACGCGAAGATGCGCTCGCGTTTGCCCGTAATGGCCTGGCGGGCCGTACGCAGCATATTTTCCACCGTGATGCCGGGAATCTCTTCCGGCGTCTGGAAGGACAGGAAGAGGCCCTTGCGCGCCCGTTCGAATGTCGGCAGGGCCGTAATGTCCCCGCCTTCGAAGGCGATGCTGCCGCCGGACACCGTATACTTCGGATGGCCCATGATGACGTTCATGAGCGTCGATTTGCCGGAACCGTTCGGTCCCAGGATGACATGCACTTCGCCCTTGCGCACGGTCAGGTCCAGTCCCTTCAGGATCTCCTTGTCCGCAACGCCGGCGTGCAGTCCTTTTATTTCCAACAGGGTATCAGCCATCGTGTTCACTCCTTTATCTTCAAGCGGAAGCCGGTGTCCCGGTCCTTCCGCAGGCATAAGCCCGTTTTGGTACAGGGTAATTCATAGGTGAATTCTAGGTTATGCCCTCATTGTATACGCTACCGGGGTTTATGTCAATAAGCGCCGCCCCGGATAAACCGAAAACCCGCCCGGATGGTAGGCAGAAAACGCGGTCCGTTGTATAATGGGGAAAAGAAAGGATGATCCGCCATGCTGCTTACCCTCAAAAGTGCCTCTGCCGCCGTCCCCCCGGCCGTTCTCACCGTCACGGCGCACGTCCCGGATACCCCGGAGGGGTTCCTTCCCTTCGGCTGCGTCCACCTGTCCCCCGAAGAAGCCGGACTGTTCCACGTGAAACTTTCCCAATGGGAAACAGCCCGCCATGCCTCTTTCCCCGCCGTCCTGATCCTGATCGGCGGCAACGACTGGGAACGGGACTTTACGCCCTGGCCGGCGCCGAAAGTGTTCAAGGGGGGCCGCGACTTCACCGGCGGGGCGGATCCCTATCTGTCCGCCCTGACCCAGGATGTCCTGCCCGCGGCGGAACGGGAAATCCGGGCGGCGTCCGGCCTGCAGCCGTCCCGGCGCTTCCTGGCCGGGTACTCCCTGGCCGGCCTCTTCGCGCTGTACGCCATGTACCAGACAGCGCTGTTCGACGGCTGCGTCTGCGCGTCCGGCTCCCTGTGGTACCCCGGCTTCCGGGAGTTTGCCCTTTCCCGCCCCGTGCCGGCCCAGCTGAAACAGGCCGCCTTCTCCCTCGGCGACAAAGAGAAGGACACGCGCAACGCCGTCATGGCCTCCGTCGAGGAAACCATGCGGGCCATCGAGATCCGCCTGCGGGAGGCGGGCGTGGCCACGGCCTTCGACGTGAATCCCGGCGGCCATTTCAAGGACACGGGGGCACGGCTCTTCCAGGGTCTCTGCCGCCTGTGCGCCGTCCCGGAAACATAACCCCGGGCCAGGCACAGGCCGGGGAAACTGTTACGAACCTTACAGTTTCCCCGACGGGGGGTTCCTTTTCCTGCCCGCCAGACCCGCACCATGTGAAATTTTGGCAAAATATGGTATTATATGCACACGTTGCTTATATATATTAGATAATTCTTTAAAAGGTAAGGAGAGAAAGTCTTCATGGACAAGCCAACCAATCCGCCCGGGGCCGAAGGTTCCGGAACCCCCGCGGCCCGGGCCATCGACCCGTCACAGCAGCGCAGCCTTGACGAAAAGGCGCGCCGCATGCTGGAGGAAAAGGAGGCCGAATCGCGGCTGCGCACGTACCGGGGCCCCATGCGCAAAATCCTCACGGTCCTGCTTTGTTTCTGGGCGCTCTTCCAGTTGTATTTCACGACTGCGGGCGTCATCAGCGCCATCAACCTGCGGGCCTTCCACTGCATGTTCCTCCTGTTGTTCACGTTCCTTCTCTTCCCGGCGTATAAAAAGGAAAAACGGACCTTTACCGTGCCGCCGCTGCGGGATATGGTGCTCATCGTCCTGTCGACGGCGTCCTTCGGCTACCTGGTCCTGAACTTCACGCGCATCGCCGAGACCGGCGGCCGCGTCACCGGCTTCGAGGTCGGCATCGCCGCCGTGGCGGTCGCCGTGGTTTTCGAGGCAGCGCGCCGCGCGTCGGGCAACCTGGCGGTCCTGGCGCTGGTCTTCCTGGCCTACAACTGGTTCGGCGCCTACCTGCCGGGCCTGTTGGGGCACAACGGCTTCACGCTGAAACGGGTCCTCGTCACCCAGTTCTGGGGCACCCAGGGCCTGCTGGGCACCGGCATCGGCGTCTCGGCGACGTACATCTTCCTCTTCGTCCTGTTCGGCGCCTTCCTGAAGCACAGCGGGTTCTCCCGATTCATCAATGACTTTTCCCTGACCCTCGTGGGCCGGACATCGGGCGGGCCGGCCAAGGTGGCCGTCGTCGCTTCGGCCCTGCTGGGCATGATCAACGGCTCGGCCATCGCCAACGTCGCCACGACGGGCACCATCACCATCCCCCTGATGAAGCGCACCGGGTATAAGAAAGAGTTCGCCGGCGCCGTCGAATCCGTCGCCTCCACGGGCGGCCAGTTCTGCCCGCCCATCATGGGCGCCGTCGGCTTCGTCATGGCGGAATTCCTGAACCTGAGCTACACCGTCGTCATGATTGCCGCCATCGTGCCGGCCTTCCTGTACTACCTGGGCCTGCTCTTCTCGGTCCACTTCGAAGCCCGGCGCCTGGGCCTTTCCGGCCTGGCGGAAGAGAACATCCCCGATGCCACGAAGGTGCTGAAGGAACAGGGCCATCTGGTCCTGCCCCTGATCACCCTCATCGGCCTTATGTCCGCCGGCTACACGCCGCTGCTGGCGGCCGTCGTCTCCATTTTCGCCACCATCATCGCCAGCTGGCTGCGCAAGGAAACGCGCATGGGCTGGCAGGCCATCGTCGCTGCCACCGTCGAAGGCGCCCAAAGCGCCATTTCCGTCGGTGTCTGCTGCGTCATCATCGGCGTCATCATCGGCACTGTCACGCTCACCAGCATGGGCCTCAACATGGGCTACCTGATCCTGTCCGTCGTCGAAAACGGCAGCATCTACCTGACCGGCTTTCTGGTCATGGTCATGTCCGTCATCCTCGGCATGGGCGTGCCCGGCGTCGCCGCCTACGTCATCGTCCAGGCCGTCGCCGTGCCGGTCCTCATCAACGCCGGCGTGCCGGCCCTCACGGCGCACCTGTTCTGCCTCATCTACGCGTGCCTGTCCAACATCACGCCGCCTGTCGCCATGAGCGTCTACGTGGCCTCGGGCATCGCCGGGAGCGACCAGACCAGGACCGGTATCTGGGCCGTCCGCCTGGGCCTCATCGGCTTCCTCATCCCCTTCTTCTTCCTGAACAACCCGATCCTGCTGCTGGGCGCCGACAAGACCGCCACCTTCGCCCAGAGCGCCTGGACCTTCTTCACGGCCTGCGCGGGCACGGTCTCCCTCGTGGCCGGTCTCGAAGGCTGGCTCCTGCTGAAAGCCCGCCTCCCCGAACGCCTCGTGCTGATCCTCGCCGCCCCCTTCCTGCTCTACCCGGGCATGGTCACGGACGGCGCCGGTTTCGTCTGCCTGGCCGCCGTGCTCTTTTTGCAGCTCCTCCGCCGCAAAAAGCTGCCTCCCGCGCCTGCAAAATAAAAGATGTCCTGCTCTAGGAGCAAGGAAAGGAGTCTTACTATGAACAGATTTTGGAAACGCGCCCTGTGTGCCGTCCTGACGGCATCCTTCGCCATCGGCGCCCTCGCAGGCTGCGGCGGCGGGGACAAGAAAGCCGCCGCACCGTCCCAGCCGGCGGCCGGTCAGAAGGTGAAGATCAACTTCCCGACAGCCTCCGCGTCCGGCGCCCTCTACGCCGTCGGTGCCGCCATCACCAACAACTGGAACAAGACCGTGCCCGGTGTGCAGGCCTCGAGCCAGGCCTCGGCCGGCGGCATCGCCAACCTGAACATGGTGTCGGACGGCGAAGCCCAGGTCTCCATCGCCATTTCGAGCAACGTGTCCCAGTGCCTGAACGGCACGGACAGTTTCAAAGGCCATGCCTACAAAGATTTGAAGGCCATCGCCGGCCTCTACCTGAACCCGAATCAGGTCGTCGTGACCAACAAGTCGGGCATCAGGACCCTGGCCGATGTCAAAGGCAAGCATTTCGCCGTGGCCTCCGCCGGGTCGTCCGTCTACAACGAAGCCAAAGCCCATTTCACCACCGCCGGCCTGCACTTCCCCGATGACTTCAAGGCGGAATACATTGCCTTCGGCGGTGCCGCCGACATGCTGCAGAACGGCACCCTCGACGGCGCCTGGATCATGTCCGGCGCCCCCGCGTCCGCCGTTTCCCAGGCCCTGACGGCCAACTGCAGCCTGCTCAGCATCGGCGACGACATCTTCGCCAAACTGAAGGCCCAGTATCCCTGGTACGTGAAATACACGATTCCCGCCGGCACCTACCCGAACCAGAAAGACCCCGTCCAGACCACGGCCGTCAAGATGGTCATGTTCTGCCGCGGCGACCTGCCGGAAGACACGGTCTACCAGATGACCAAATCCTTCTGGGAGCACATTGAGGACCTGGGCAGATCCCAGAAGAACCTGAAAGGCCTGCAACCGGCCGACGCCGTCAAGGATATTGCCAACGTGCCGCTCCATCCGGGCGCTGCCAAATACTACAAAGAAATCGGTGTATTGAAGTAATATGCGGAATCCCAATCAGAACCAGCATCTCCGCGGCATCCTGATGGCCGTCTCCGGCTGCATCTTCTGGGGTGCCTCGGGCATCGCCGGCCAGTACCTGCTCACGGACCGCGCCATCCCGACGTACTGGCTCACCGGCGCCCGCCTGATCCTGTCCGGCCTCTTCCTCCTCGGCCTCGACCGGATCCTGAGCGGCCGGAATCCCTGCCGCATCTGGCGGGAAAAACGGGACCGCCTGCCCCTCGTCCTCTTCGGCACCCTCGGCATGCTGGGGACCCAATACTTCTACTTTGCCACCATCAAAGAGAGCAACGCCGCCATCGCCACCATCCTGCAGTACCTGATGGCCATCCTCATCGTCCTGTGGGTCTGCCTGCGCGAACGGCGCCTGCCCCGCCTGCGCGAATTCTGGTGCACCCTCGCCGCCGTCCTCGGCACGGTCCTCATCGTGACCGGCGGCCGCTGGGACTCCCTCGCCGTTTCGCCGAAGGCGCTCGTCCTGGGCCTTTTGTCCGCCGCCGCCGCGGCCCTCTACACGGTCCAGCCCCGCGACATGATCCTGCGCTGGGGCGCGCCCCTCACCGTCGGCTGGGGCATGATCGTCGGCGGCCTCGTGTGCCTGCCCTTCGCCCAGCCCTGGAACTACGACATGCCCCGCGACCTGCCCTTCCTCGGCGCCTTCGCCTTCGTCGTCCTCCTCGGCACGGTCCTCGCCTTCTCGCTCTACATTGCCAGTGTCCAATACATCCCGCCCCAGGTGACGGGCATCCTGGGCGCCACGGAGCCCGTGTCGTCCATCTTCTTCAGTATGCTTTTCTTCGGCCTCGCCTTCGGTCCGATTGAAACAGCCGGCATCGTGCTCATCCTCGGTGCCGTCTTCGCCCTGGGCCGCGCCTGAGCCGCCAGTGAAAATGTACAGGATGTAACAGTTTTGCCGCATCCGCAAAAAAATTGCGAAGCAAGGCTTGACATTGGCCGTCTTTCCGATAAAATGGAACCATAATTCAACACGACAACAGTGACGAAGGGATAAAGTAGTGCCTTGGAACTTCGCAGAGAGGCCCCGGGTGGTGCAAGGGGCCAAGGGAAAAGGTCATGAAGTTCATCCTGGAACTGTGCAGCTGAATTGACAGTAGGCTGCACCGGTGTGGCTGCCGTTACACGGCCATGAGTTGATCGATTCGAGATAATGAGGGTGGTACCGCGGAACCTGTTTCCGTCCCTGGCGGCCACCCTCTTTTGTTTCCATCGGTAAGCAGGGTGGTACCGCGGCAGAGCCGTCCCTCAAGGGACGGCTTTTTTTATGGGTACCGGAAAAAGGGAAGGACAAGAGAGGAGTGTCGGAAATGGGTTCATCGGCCATTCAGGTTTTCATCATTTTAGTCTACATCGGGGTGCTGTTCGGCATCAGCTGGTATGTGAAACGGCGGGCTGCCGCGTCGGCGGAAGCCTATGTGCTCGCCAGCCGCAAACTGCCCACCACCCTCGTCATGGTCAGCATCGTCGGCCTTGCCGTCGGCGGCGCATCGACCATCGGCGTCGCGGAACAGGCGTACAAAGTGGGCCTGTCCGCCGGCTGGTATACGGCGGCCTGGGGCATCGGCGCCATCGTCATGGGCCTCACCGTCGCGAAAAAGTACCGCCAGCTCAACATCACGACCGTGCCGGAACTGCTGGAGCGCTACTATGACCGGCGCAGCATGATCGCCGGCATCGGCTGCCAGGTCCTCGTGCAGCTCGTCATCATGAGCCTGCAGTACGTGGCCGGCGGCGCCATCCTGGCCGCCCTGCTGCCCACCATCTTCACGCCCCTCACGGGCATGCTCACGAGCGCCCTCGTCTTCATCGGCATCACCCTCATCGGCGGCATGTGGTCCGCCAGCCAGTCCAACGTCCTGAATGTGACGCTGCAGTACATCGGCATCACCGTCGCCGCCTTCCTGATCCTGGGTATGACCGGCGGCATCGACGTCGTCGCCATCAAGGCCCCGTCCCTCACGTCCCTGGACTTCGTCAGCGGCGTCGGCCCCATGACCATCGTCACGTGGATCGTCGTCCTCGTCACGGTCAACCTGTCCCTCCAGGCCATCATCCAGATCTCCCTGGGCGCCAAAGACGTCCGGACCGCCCGTAAAGGCTTCGTCATCGGCGGTCTCGTCATGCTGCCCGTCGGCTTCGTCGCCGCCCTGCTCGGCGTCATCGCCTCGGAAATCTATCCCGGCATCCCGCCCACGACGGCCCTGCCCCGCCTCATCATGAGCCTCAACCCGTGGGTTGCCGGCATCACCCTGGCCTCCCTCTGGGCCGCCGATGTCAGCACGGCCTGCAATCTGCTCCTGTCGGCCGCCACGCTGTATTCCCACGACATCCATAAACGCTTCATCGACCCCGGAATGGACGACAGGAAATATATGCGCGTCACCCGCGTCTCCGTCCTTCTGCTCGGCCTGTTGACCCTGGGCTTCGCCCTCACCATCAGCGGCATCATTTCCACCCTCATGGCCGGCCTGTCCCTCATGGCGGCCTTCTCCGTCATCGTGCTCATGACCATGTATGCTCCCCAGTACTGCTCCCGCCAGGCCGCGTTCTGGACGATCCTCGCCTCCGTCATCGTGCTCGCCGCCTGGATGTTCTTCCCGGCCGTCCGCGTCCTGCCCCATGTGATTTACGCCGAATGGCTCGTCTGCGGCGGCGTGTTCTGCGGAATCAGCTTAGTGAGCAAGAAGGCGATCTCGACGGAAGGGCTGGTCAGTGCGCAGCAGTGAATTGACTGAGAAATACGGAATCTCCTGTGACAGACGCCTGTCACAGGAGATTTTTTTGTTCTTCCCGTTTTAATACGTGTCGCAAAAACACGTATTAAAACGACACGTATCAAATAATCCTTTTTGCCATTCATACGGGTCTTCCCTGAACCTTGCGGTTCAAGGACAATCCGTCATTGAAAAAGGACATCCCGGATTATAGTTTGGCCTGAAAATCCGCATTCAACCGTGCTTCCGCATCCTCCAGCTTCTTCCGCGTCTGCCTGGTCCATGCTTCATGGTCCGCCGCGGCAGCCTCCGCCATGCGCAGCATCTTCGCCAGTTCCGCCGGCTGCGGGCCGCCTTTGACACTGCGGTTGCGCACAATGGCCGCCGGATCTTTCGCGCTGTCCCATTCCGCCGCCGTCATAGGGAACTGCCGCGGCAGGACAGGGTCGTCCTCGACGACCTGGGCGTACACCTGCTGTGCCAGCCCGTACGTGAACTCTTTCGGCGTAATATCATGGGCCCGCGCATAGGAAACGATTTCACTGGCAAAGTGATGTCCCGTACGGAAGGGGATGCCGTGATTCTTCATCAGCCGGTCCGCGATTTCCTGGGAGCAGGTCCAGTCCTGGTCCAGCTCTTCCAGGGACCGTTCGGGATGGATGACGAGGTTGTTCAGGATCTGGTCCATGCCGTCCAGCACCTTCACCGCCTGGGGGAACACATCGGTACGCCCGTTCAGGCGGCCGTCGGCCATGCCTGCCGGGATATTGTGGGACCGGAACAGCCCTTCCACGGACATGCCGAGCAACGTCGACGCATCCGTGCGGCAGCGGTTCAGGATGCCCGGGTTCCGCTTCTGCGGCATGGCGGACGAAACGTAAGTATTGCTGCCGCCCTCCTTCAGCAGGATCCACGGCCGGGGCTGGGCGTACTGCTGCATGATTTCTTCAATGAAACTGGTCGTATGGATGGCGATGCAGTCCGCAATGCCGCCCGATTCGACCGGCGCCTCCTGCGGAAAGACCTGCCCGGCATCGTACGTATTGTACGCCAGTCCGTCGAACCCCAGATAGGCAGCCATCCGGTCCCGGTTGAGGGGCCAGCCCGTGCCGTTGAGGACCGTGGCCCCCATGGGCGACCGATTCAGCCGCTTGTAGTATTCCCGCACGCGCTGCATGTCCCGCCCGTACGCGCCGGCATAGGCCAGCAGGTAATGGGCCAGGCTGTTCGGCTGCGCCGCCACGCCGTTCGTATAGTTCGGTATGATGGTATCCTGATGGGCATCCGCCAACCGGATGAGGTCCCGCTGCACCCGGTTCAGGGCATCCGCCATGGCCAGCAGGTGCTCCCGCTGTTCCATGACGCCCACCGTGGTCAGCATGTCCTGGGACGAACGCCCCGCATGGATCTTCGTGATCTGCGGGCCCGCCGCGCGGATCAGGTACGGCTCGAAGCGGATGACGTTCGACGGCCGCTCCGCACCGGGCTGGTTGCCATCGTGAAGCACCTTCGCAATGCCCCGGGCGAAGCGACGGCCCTCTTCCGGCGTCAGGAGCCCCTCGTCCGTATTGATGATGTCCGACGCCTTATTGATCTGCCCCAGCCAGTAGAAATTATCCCGCGGCGGCTGGTCCGGCGCCGCCAGGGCCGGCCCCGCAACCCCGCCGGAAAGCAGCGTGCAGAGGGCCAGCAAAAGCAATGATTTCCGCATGATGTCCTCCTTTTCCCGCCCGGAAACACCTCCTGTTTCCCGGGAAATAATGCGATATCTTCATTATATCATGCCGCTCCGGCCAATAGAAGCAGAAAAAGGCTCCGCAGCCTCCTCCGGCGTCCCCGCGCAAGGGAACACCGGCAGGACGGTTACGGAGCCGTCTTTTTCATTGGCGGGCCGGAAAGGCCGCTACCTCTTTCTGAATATCAGTTGAAAACGCCGAAAGCCTGCAGGAACAGGATGAAGAGCAGGATCGGGGTGACGAATTTGACGAAGACCTTGTACATGGTCTCGCGTCCGAAGGGGAATCCGCCCTTCCTGAATTCATCGATGACCCATCTGGGACCGACAACCCAGCCGATGAGGACGCATTCGCCGATGGCCACGAGCGGCATGGCGATGTTGTTGCTGATATAGTCGGCCAGGTCGAGGATCTGGGCGACGGCGCCGTTCGGCAGGGGCAGCTCGAAGAAGAACACGTTGTAGCCCAGGCAGACGACGATGCCGCCGACGAGGGCATAGAGGCCGACGAGGAAGGTCGTCTTTTTGCGGGACCAGCCGAAGCGGTCCATGAAGCTCGCCGTAATGGCTTCCTGAATGGAGATGTTGCTGGTCAGGGCCGCAAAGGTGACCATGAGGAAGAAGAAGATGCCCGCCGCCACGCCGAAGGGCCCCATGGCATCGAAGACCTTCGGCAGGGAGATGAACATCAGGGCCGGACCGGCGGACATGCCTTCGCGGCCCATGAAGGTGAACACGGCGGGGATGATCATGGTGCCGGCCAGGAAGGCGGCCAGCGTATCAAAGAGTTCGATGTGGTTGACGGCCTGGTACAGGTTCGTGTTGTTCTTGGCGTAGGAGCCGTAGGCGATCATGATGCCCATGGCTACGGAGATGGAATAGAACAGCTGGCCCATGGCATCCATCAGGACCGTCAGGAACTTGCCGAGGGTAAGGCCCTTCAGGTCCGGAATGGTGTAGACCAGGAAGCCCTGCCAGCCCGTGCGGGTGACGCCCGTGGCCGGGTCGGTGCAGCTCAGGGTCAGGGAGTAGATGGACACGATGACGATGAGCACGAAGAAGACCGGCATCAGGATTTTGGAATAGCGTTCAATGCCCTTTTCGACACCGTGGTAGATGACGAAGCACGTAGCCAGGATGAAGAGGAGGAACCAGAAGATCGGTTCCCACTGGCTCGTGATGAAGGCGCCGAAGTATTTGCTGCCGGCCGCCGCCTGCGCGCCGCCGGACAGGAACGCCCACAGGTATTTCAGCACCCAGCCGCCGATGACGCTGTAGTACGGCAGGATCAGGATCGGTACGAGGCAGGCCAGAAAGCCCGTCCAGCCGAAGCGGTGGTCCAGCTTGGAAGGCGCCGTCAGGGGACCCTGGCGGGTGCCGCGGCCAAGGGCGATTTCCGTCGTCAGCAGCGTGTAGCCGAAGGTCGCCACCAGCAGCAGGTAGCAGACCAGGAAAAGGCCGCCGCCGTCACGGGCCGCCAGGAAGGGGAAACGCCAGATGTTGCCCAACCCGACGGCACTGCCGGCCGCCGCCATCACGAACCCGAGGGTTCCGGTAAAACTATTGCGTTTGTCATCATTCATTGCACAAGAACCTCCAATAGACTCCCTTTTCCCACCAGCGCCCTTCTCTGTCTCTACGGGGTGCGCTGTGCAGAAACACATATTTTACATTATACAGGCTTTTCCGAAATTGTCCACCTTTTCGCCATCTTTTTGGCAAATTTGGACAGGAACCCGCAAAAAGTATGTTTGGAAGGTTCATATGTGCGTACAAGATGCATATTCAAGACCGTCCGCAAAGGGAATATCTGGTACCCCGGCCTCTGCCGGTCACCTGAACGATGTGGCGGTCCACCATCCGCTTGACGACACGCAGCAGCGTGGCGCGGTGAATACCGGAAGCCTGGCTCAGGGCACTGCTGGAAAGGGCCCTTTCATAGCGGAGCAGGTCGTAGACCTTCCGCTCGGTTTCATCCATGTCGGGCATGCTGCGGCAGACGGGCAGAATCACCTTCAGCGAGTTTTCATACACGGGGAAGGCCGGTTCCGGATAGCTGCCGGCGTATGCCTGCCGGATCCGCCGGATTCCCGTCCCGAACATTTCAATAATATGGAGGCGGAAAAACACGTTGCTTAAGACGGGGTTACGCAACCGGGAAAAGCTGCCCTGCAGATATTCCGTTTCCGAAATACCGCTCGGCAGGCCTCCCGGGGAGACAATTTCAATCCGGTCCGTATACATACTGATCTGGACATTGGCCGGGATATCCCACATGCGATGGACAAGCGCGTTGGCCAAGGCTTCGCGGTAAGCGGTTTCCGGAATCAGTTCCTGCCGGATACGCCGCGCTCCCTCGACCTTTTCCAGTTGATAATTGCGGCGATATATTGCCATGGCATCTGCAAATTGCAGGAGCAGCGACTTTTTAATGCAGGTTTCCCGCTCCAGAATTTCATTTTCCGTATCGCCGAACCGGATGATGTCAATCCCGTTGAACTCATTGCGGTCCGCAAGCAAGGCGCCGGCATTGTTGAAGGCCCCCCGGCCGGTCAAAAGCCCCAGGGTGCGCAAGGTGTCCTGCGTCAGGGTTTGCAGTTGGACGGCAGACTGCAGTTCCCTTTCCAGCGTTTTGAAGGTAAGGTCCTGCTTTCCCGGATAAGGCAGTTCCTCGAAGGAACGGTTGCTGCCCTCCAAAATCAGCCGTTTCAATTCCATCTGGTCCACTTCCACCGTGGCCGTATCGCTGCGCCGGTAGGCTTTGCTCTTATAGAGATACGGCTTGAACGGCCCTTCCTGCACAATCAGGGTAACGACCTTCGTGGAATTGTCGATACGCAGAGAATAATCCGGTTTCGGGGAAATGCTGTCGTTGATCCTGTTTTCAATATCAAGGCAGCTCCGCTGCGGATCCGGCAGCCCGACAGCCTGTCCGTCATCCCGGACGCCGAACAGGATGGTACCGGTACCGAAATTGGCATAGGCACTCACTGTTTTCAGAAAGGTATTGGAAACGGATTCCTTAAGTTCCAGAGTCTTTGTTTCCTTCATCACACATTCCTCCTCCCTTCCCTGTCAGTGTACCAAATTTGCAACGTAAAATCAATTATTTTGCTTTTCGTTGCAAACGATTGCAACGAAAAGCCGAAAATCTTGATTTACGTTACAATCATTTGCAACGTAAAATTGTCCCTCCCGGCATACAAAAAAGCGGACCTCCCCCAGGGGGGTCCGCTTTCCGTATAATCTGCTTTCCGTATAATCCGCTTACTTCCTGCCCAGGTTCTCGAACAGCATGGCGGTGAACTTCGCCGCGTCGGCATTAAGGGCGACCCTGGCCGTGACGGGATCCCTGCCTTTCTTGGTGTTGTGGATGTCCGCCACCATGCGGCCGTCGCAGATGCCGCTCATAATCTCGATGTCGACGTTGGCGTCCACCCATTCCGTGATGACCGACGGGTCGATCAGGTAGGCGATGGTCAGGGCGTCGTGAATGGGCGCCATAGTGTTGTCGTACCGGTACAGCACGGCGCTGGCGACGGTGCCCGGCGTATGGCGCAGATCGAAATTGTGCTGCGAGATGTCATTGACTTTCAGGTTGTCAATGCGCTTTTGGGACATGGTGGCCGCGAACTTCGCTGCCGGTGTGCCCAGGGCGGCCAGCTCCTGGCACTGCTCTTCCGTGATGCAGGCACGCCATGTGGCATCCAGCGGCAGGATCACTTTGGGGATGTCCGTGTCCATGACGATCTTGGCAGCTTCGGGGTCGGCGTAGAAATTGAATTCCGCCGACGGCGAGGCGTTGGCGCCGCAAATGGCACCGCCCATGATGACGAGCTGCTTGATTTTGCCGGCAATGCGCGGCTCAATCCGCAGGGCCATGGCGATGTTGGTCAAGGGCGCCGTGGCGGCCACGTAGATGTCGCCGTCGCTTTCCATGAGGGTCCGGACCAGGTAGAAGACGGCGTGCTCGGGCTGCGGCTGGATCTTCGCTTCCGGCAGGGGCAGGAAATCGCCGTGGCAGTCGTTCAGGGTGACGCGGGGCAGGTTCGGCTTGCGCGAGGGGATTTCGTTGCAGATGATGGGGTCCCCGCAGCCCCGGTAGACCGGTACGCCGGCGTGCAGGAACTGGACCATGCGCAGGGCGTTCTCCGTAGTCTTGGGGACGATGCGGTTGCCGTTGACCGTGGTAATGGCCATCAGGTCGATATCGTCGGAAAACCAGGCCAGCATGATGGCGACGGCGTCATCGGAACCGGGATCGCAATCGAGAATGACTTTTTTCTTCATACTATCCTCCTAACATTTACATTGACGGCACAGGATACCCCTTACATCATGGTAAAGAAATACGATGCCGCGATATTGACGACGAGCATGACAAACAGCAGGGGCGCGGTCCGTTTGGCCAGCACGATGGGCTCGAGGCCGGCCGTACCGGCGATGGCGATTAGGGCGCCGCAGACCGGGGACGAGGCGCGGCCGATGGAGGTCGCGAGTTCCATCGGCAGCAAAATGGTCATGGTGGGCACGCCCAGTTTCGCCGCAATGGCCGGGGTCAGGGGGCCGAAGGCGAAGAACGGCGCGGCGCCGCTGCCCATGATGATGGCAAACAGGTACGTGATGACCGTGAGGATGATCATGATCAGCAGCACGGCACCCTGCATGCCGGAAATCCAGTTCGTGAAAATCGTGATGCCGCCGAGGATCTTGATGCCCTGGGCGAACACGGAGGCCGAAATGATGATGGACACCACGGAGACGAAGACGTCGGCCATGCCCTTGAGGATGACCGCCATATCCTGCGGGATGGCGGCGCGGTCGCTGCGGCGGATGAATTCGATGAGGAACGTGATGGCGAAGCCGATGAAGTTGGCCGTGATGACATCAATCTTCGTGGACGGGATGAAGTAGTCCGCGAACACGATGATCAGCGGAATCAGGGGCAGCAGCACGTAGAAGCCGGGGACAGCGGGGTTGGAAACCGGTTCCGGAGCTTTGACGGGGCTGTGGCCCTCTTCGGCATCCTTTTGGTCCATGTAGTGGTAGTAGACGGGGATGAGGACGGCCGTGACAAGGATGATGCACAGGGCCACGCGGGCCTGGTAATGGAGGAACATTTCCACGGGGTTCAGCTTGGCCACGGTGCTCATGAAGAGGGAACTGCCGTCGTTGGGGCCGTAGTCCAGGCACAACAGGGCGAGGACGGAAGCACCGGTGATGGGCCGGATGCCCAGGGCCATGAGGACCGGAAACACGGTGGCCAGCATCAGCACGGCGAGGCTGGCCTGGCTCGTCAGCACCAGCTTCAGGGCCATGCCGGTCAGGTAGAAGGCGGCCAGGATCAGGTACTTGTTGCGGATGCCGCCCAGATGCATCGTCGCCATGTAGGCCAGCTTGGTCGACGCCTGGGTATGTTTCATGTACGTGGCGTAGCCCGTGACGACCATGATCAGGGAGCCGATTCCGGCGATGCTCGATTTAAAGGTCTGCGTGAGGAAGCCGAAGGCGTCGAGGGCCACGTTGCCCAGGGTCGCCTTCCCTAAAATCGGCGTGCCCGTCAGGACGCTCGCGGCCATGAGGATGACGAGGCCCGAGGCAAAGAACACGAAGATGGCATTGTACTTTTTCAGGATCAGTTTGGCCACGACGACGGCCGACAGGACCGTCAGGGCAATAAGCAGCCAGCCAGACATGATAGGGACATCCTCCTTTTCATTTCATCGTTGGTTCGGTCGTTACAGGGTCCGGCAGGCCGCGAAACGCCGGCGTCCGGTCAGTCCGCGCCGGCCGGCGCAGCGAGGCTGCGTTCCACCTCGTCCCGCGAGGGGATGGACGACTGGGCGCCGGGCCGGGTGACGGCGATGGCCGCCGCGGCCGTGGCGAATTCCAGGGCTTCGCGGTAGTTGGCGCCGGCCAGGCTGCCGGCAGGTTCCCCGGAGGCATCCGTGCAGCGTTCCAGCCGGCAGGCGAAGGCGGCGTTGAAGCAGTCGCCGGCCGCCGTCGTGTCGACGGCTTTGACCTTGCGGGCCGGTACGAAGAGTTCTCCGTCCCGCGTCACGAGGAGCGAACCCCGGGCGCCGAGGGTGACCAGCACCTGGCCGACGCCCCGGTCCAGCAGGCTCCGCGCTGCCGCGATGCACTGCTCCCGCGTATCCGCCGGCAGGCCGGACACGATTTCCAGTTCCGTTTCGTTAGGTTTCAGCAGATCGACGCACTGCAGCAGTTCCGCCGGCAGGTCCGGCCGGGCCGGTGCCGGGTCGAGGAGGACCAGCTTCCCTTTCCGCCGTGCCAGGCGGGCCGCCGCCGTCACGGTATCCAGCGGGGTTTCGAGCTGCATGATGAGGGCTTCGCAACGGTCGAACAGTGCCTCGTGAGCGAGCAGGTCCTGTTCCGTCACATGCGTGTTGGCGCCGCCGAGGACGATGATGCTGTTCTGTCCGTCGTCCTCCACTTCAATGAAGGCCCGGCCCGTATCCTCGTCCGCGCTGACGCGGACACCCGTCGTGTCGACGCCGGCGGCGCGCAGGTTCGCCAGAGAAATGCGGCCGAACTCGTCCTGCCCCACTGCGCCGATCAGGGACACTCCGGTCCCCATGCGGCCCAGGGCGTAGGCCTGGTTCGCCCCCTTGCCGCCCGGCACGTGCGACACGGTGCTGCAGAAAACCGTTTCACCGGGGCGGGGCCGCCGGGGCAGGCGGATGACGCAGTCCATGTTGATGCTGCCGACCACCAGTATCTTCTTCATCGGATTCCCACCTTCCTTCCTGACCGGGTGCCGCGCGCCGTGCGGCGACAGTCCGGAAGCCAAAGAAAGCCGGTCCCGAAGGGCCGGTCTTCTTCGCAATTCTATTTATTTGATTATACCATTTCCACATGAGTGTCACAACAATGTTCTGTATCCCCCTCCCTCCGTGTTTCACGTGAAACGTTTTCAGAACGGCCCTCCCTCAGTGCAGCCACCGGTCCTGTTCCGCGTACCACTGCGCCTTGCCGCGCAGCAGGGCGCCGCCCGGACTCAGGGGGAGCTGCCGGATGAGCGTCACCGCCCGGCCGCCGGCGTCTTCAGGCGTCAGGGTGAAGGCCTCTGCTTCCCGTTTCTGCGCCGCTTCCAGGCTCAGGGCGGCGTCGGCTCCGGGATCGGCGTTCGGCAGGAACCACAAATCCCAGCGCGTTTCCGGGTCGTTGGAACAAGGCCCGTAGCCGTCTTCGAGGGCGGCCTCGCAATGGGTCATCACCGTGTCGGTGTCAATGGGCAGCTGCAGCCCGCGGCACACGAGGGCCACAACCCGGGCCAGCGCCTCGAGCTGTGCCGGCAGGGGCGGTTCCGGGCCGAAATCAATCATCCCCGGCAGGCGCGAAATCAGCACCTGGGCCCGCTCCAGGGGCGGTTCCGCCTGACCCAGGGTGTACCCCGGCAGCGAGGCCCGGGCGCGATAGGCGCCGCACAGGGCAATCCCGATGCTGCGGCCGTTGCGCCGCCACGTGTGGGCCTTGTGCTCCCGGAACGAGCCGCAGGCCGCGTACACGCTCCCGTCGGCGTCCACGAGCAGGTGGTACTCGTCGAAAATCTGGCCGTAGTGCCCGGCCGTCCAATGCAGATACACCTTGTCGACGGCCCCGCGCGCCTCCAGCGCCAGGACCGCCAGATCCAGTTCCGTCACTTTCCAATAGGACATCTTGTTCCCTCTCTTTCCCGACAGTCGGCGGATCCGCCCGGCGGACCGGCCGCCGGATTGCCCCGTCACCCTGCTGTTCGCACGATGTCCTGCGCGCCTACACGGGAAAGGCCCTGGCAGAAGGGCAAAAAAGACGGCCGGGACATGTCCGGCCGTCTTCCCTTTCTGATGATACCGTATCTACTTGTACGTACAAGACTGCGCCGCAGGGACTACTTCGTTCCCAGGGCCGCCACATTGGCGCTGAGTTCGCGCAATACATCCGTCAGACCGGCGAGCTTGTTCTCCATGCGCACCAGCAAGTACCAGCTGAGGACGATGGGAAACCCCACGTTGGTGATGCAGTCCAGCCACTGGCCCGCGTCCATTGACGCCCTCCTTCCCGTTCCCGGCTTACGCCAGCGGATCCAGGTTCGTGGTGCGCATGCGGGCCCCGACGATACCCGTCAGGTCGCCCTTGGACGACGTAAACACATTCGCGTCGATGACTTTCTGCATCGCTGCTTCGGCTTCCGCCTTCGTCAGGTCGGCACGCGGTTTGCTGACGGCGATGGTCTTTTTCTGCCCGCCGGACGTCTTGAAGATCAATTCGAGTTTCTGTTCCTTTACCGGACTCATTTCGTCTGCCATGTTCTTTCCTCTCTTTCCTTACAATCCTTACTCTCTGCGCCGCCCCGCGCCGGGACGGCTCCGGCCGCGTCAGGCCTGTTTGTTGTCGGACTTTTCGGTCAGGCTGACCGCCGCCATGACGGCATCGATCAGACCGCCCAGGGCCCGTGCCGCGGCGATGATGGCCTCCTTCTCTGCAGACGGCTTCACGCCGCTGAAGAGGTAGGTCTTATAGGTCATTTCATCGTGCGCGTCGACGCCGTTTTCCATCACGACGCCCAGGGTGCGTTTCACAACGTTGAAATTCTCTGCCATGCTGTTCACCTCCTTCCCGGTGACCCTGCGTGCCCGGCCGCCACCGTCAGCCGGCGCCCGCGGGCTTGCCGGCCGGCACTTTCGGCCGGTGTCCGTGTGTCTCTTGTCACCTGTCACCCTTATATTGTCCTGGCTGCAAAAAAACCTACACGGTTTTTTTAATTTTTCCGTATTTTAGAGGGATGCCAGAAAGGACGCCGGCCAGGAAGGGCTTCCCGTATTTTGGGGCATAAAAAAACGCACGGCCACGCCGTGCGTTTTTCGTTTCCTCTAAATCAGAACTGCCAGTTCATCCCTATATTCCACTGCCACTTTTTCTGCAGGCTGCCGCCGAAGCTCCGTTCCATGTCGCCGTACAGGTACGTCCGGTTGCCGGTCCGCAAGCTGCCGCCCAGGCCCAGGGTGTACCAGGTTCCCTGATGGTCCAGCCGCTCGTCCAGGGTTTCCCCGTCCGGCGCCGCCAGATGCAGGGCCCGGTCTCCGCCGAATTCGTGGAGCAGGCTGGCTTTTACGTACCAGTCGTAGGGATGGCCGGCTTCTCCGCCCCGCCGGCCGGCCGCAAAGCCGATCCGGCCGACGGCGCTGTCATACCCGCCGGCATACACCTTTTTGCCCCGCAGCGTCGTGTAGGAATAACTGCCCAGATGGCCCACCTGGAACTGGGTCTGGGGTTCCACAAAGTACCCCTTGTCAGACACCGGGATGGTCCGGCCGTATTCCACGCTGGCACTCAGGTCATGGCTCCGCCAGTCCGCCCGGTCCGGATAGCCGCCGTAGGTGCTGACGTGGGCGTCATCCCGGTTGTACCGGGCCACCACGTCCGTATAGCTGCCGTTGTCCCCGAACCAGGTACCGTACAGGGCCCCGGCCAGGGTGTGGTCCTTCCCTTTGCCATAGGCATAGGCCGGGGAAGCAATCCCCCGTTCTGCCAGCACCCCGTACACGCTCTTGGGGTTCACCGCTTCATCATAGCCAAGCTGGAAATTATGATACCGGGCATTCAGGCTGTCCGGGCCGCTGAATTCCCCGTTCCGCATCCGGGCCCACAGGCCGGCGGCTTCGCCCTTCTTCTTCAGGAACCGCAGGTCCCCCATCCGCTGGCGCAGGGTATCCAGGCTGTCCCGGTACAGGCCGTACTCAATATCCGCAGCCCGGACCAGGGGCACCGTATCCCGGTTGACTTTCTTTTCCACTTTGGTCAGATACCATTCCTCCGGGGTTCCGACACTGTTCCCTTGGGCATCTTTAACCGTATCCCCGCGCTGGATGGTCGGCGTCACATCCCACAGGCCGCCTTTGTCCAGAGACCGGCCGGTGAAAACAGCATTCTTGCTGGCATCGGTGATCAGCAGCAGATTCCTGGCACCAGTCACTTCTTTCCCTTTCAGGAAACTGGCGTCATAGACCTGCACCTGGCCCCGGCTACCTTCTTCGGCCTGGTCGATATAGACCTTGTCGCCATCCTGCTGGCTGTCCAGGTCCGTCTTCATGAGGAACGTGCCGTCCTGTCCCTGGAAGGTCCCGATATGCAGGGTCTGCCAGCTGTCATCGGCCTTCATGTCGACCAGGGAGGATGTATTGGACAGGGACGTCAGCCAGCTGTCGCCCTTCATATGCCACACAGAACCGTCCTCCATGGTCAGGTCCAGGGTGCCGGCCGTCCCGGTATCCTGGTAGTCGGTGCCGCGTCCTTCCCAGGTGCCGTTCTTCAGGGTGACACGGGCGGTGCCGCCCCGGTTGGCGGAGATGTTCCCCTTGACTTCACCACCTTGGGCCGTGGTCAGATCAATGGTTCCGGCAGGCATCTCCGCTGCCTGGGTTTCATCAATATCCGTATCGATGTCCGCCGTGATGTTGCCGTAGATTCCCTGGGCTTTGTCCAGGGTGATTTTCCCATTGGACAGCGCCGCCAAGGCCGAAGCAGAAAGATTGCCGTAATCCTTGTCCTGGTAGCTGGTATCCTTTGCATCTTCATGGACATTGATGACGGCGTTCTGTTTCACATCCACGTTAGCCAGTCCGTAATAATTCCCATTTGCATCCTGCACATGATAAACTCCAGCAAGAATGGCAGGTGCCCCTGCATTGAGGATCTGTACTGTGCCGCTTCCGTCCTGGTTTTTCCCGTCAACGGAAATGGTGCCGCCATCCAGCGATAAAACCTCTCCGCTGATGAGATTGTTGAATGATAGAAACAATCACCAGACAACGGGGTCTGTAAGCACGCAGGGTTTGAGCCGGAAGGGGCGCCGTCTCAGAGGTCTGCATGCTTTTTGCATCTGTCCGGCGGAAGGGGGCTGGTAACTATGCATCGCCTGCTTCAGAAACATGAGCCATCGTTTAGGAAAAAACGGGCCAGGCTGCTCTTGTCCTGCTGCATAGTCCTGGCTCTGGCCGGCAGGAGCGGCCCGGTATCGGCGGAAGGAACGGATGCAATCCCGGTCCTTGCAGAAGAATCCGGACACCACGTAACCATCGAGGGGAACAGTGCCTCCGCGCAGTGGAGGGCGGTGCGCCTTTCCTATGAGACACTGCAGAACGCGCCGTCGGGCGGCGTGTTATATGCACATGATAATTCCATCACTGTCCGCAACCGTACGGCTCCGGCAACCGGGTCTTCCCTAACCGTGGTGGAAGCCGTCCCGTCGTTCAAGCCGCCTGAGGACGGCACTGTAAAAGGCCTGGTGCGGATTGAAGACAATGAGACGGCAGTGGAAAACAGCACCCTGCCGAATGTTGCAGTGTATGCCGTGCACGACCTTACCGATAATTGGAACGGCAAGGACGGCTCTTCCCTGGTGGCGTCGAACAACAGGCTGACCATATCGGACAACAGCACCGTGGGAGAAGTGGCTCATGTTACGTTGGAAGAGCCTCATAGCGACAGCCGGAATGTCATTCAAAAGAATGTTACCGCTGTGGCAAACAGTACGGTGCAGGGATTACTTTACGGAACCGTTACCACCCAGCGTTCCCGACGCCCTTTTGGCAGCCTTGAACGTCTGGAAAACACCGTATCTGTCACAGACAGTACGCTGGGATCCCACGTCATGGGCGCCAATATTTATGATGCCGACCTCTTCACAGCGGAAAACAACACCCTGACGGTTTCCAATTCCACCGTCAACGGATATCTCGCCAATGACTATGCCTATGGCACAACGGGAACCTATAATCTGAACAAGCTCCGTATAGACAACGGTTCGAAGGTCCTGATCGTTCTGGGAGAATCCTTTGCGAATGCGGATCCGGGAAACGGCGGGTCCACTTCTTCCATGACAAACAATGAAGTATGTTTCACGGGAAACAGTACAGCCGGAGCCATCCTTGGCACGGTTTCAGAAGGCACGGATGAATCTTCCGAAGCCCGCGGGAATAAGCTGACCATATCCGACAGGGCCGGTGTCCTCTTTGGCGCGGCCAGTATCACGACAGGAACCGCGGAAGGCAACCGGGTGAATGCCGCGGACGGGGAGGCACAGGTCCTGGTGGCCGGATTGTCCACCGGCAGCGGTCGTGCAGATGGCAACATCGTCAGTCTGTCGGGCAACTCCCGGCTGGTTCCTGCAGAAAAGATGCCTCTGGACAGTACGCAGGCTTATTATGGAAGTTATTTTGTGTCCGGTTTTCTAGGACAAGGCTTCGGCTCTTCCTCCTCCCCCTTGGTACTTGCCGGGTTTACGGATAGCGGAACGGCGAGCAACAACGAAGTATGGGTATCCGGGAAGACGGACCTGTCCCAGGCAGACGTCTATGGCGCGGCGGATGCGTCCCAGGCGAAACCGGCAGGAAGCGGCAACACCTTCCGCGTCGGGTATCAGGACGGCACAGCCAGCCGCTGGGAGCAGCCGCAGGTCCGCGGCCTCCGCCACTTCGACAAGATCGCCCTGCACGACCTGGATCCCCGGAAGGCAGGACTCGTGGTAACCGATACGCTGGACCTGCCCGCGACGGCGGAACTGGAAATCGGGAAGACGGCCTTATCCAGGCTGAACGAACCCCTGCGGCAGGAGGAAGGCAAGGCGGCCGTCACTCTCGCCGTCAAGGACCCGGCCGTCCTCATCGATGCCTCGCAGGCCGGCACCGTGACGGGCCTTGATGCGCTGTACCGCAACAGTGCCGGACGCATCAGGAACCAGAACACCTGGAACTATCTGGATGGCGGCGTAACCGTAACGGGCACCACGGGCCTGACCCTGCCGGAACCGGGAAAGGTCCTGTCCTACGGCCTGCACAGCCTCGACACCATTACCTACCGCACGGTGGACTGGCTGACCGGCGGTACGGTGCTGAAGCTCCATACGCCGGAAAATTTCAGCCTTGCCGCTACCAAGGTAGATACGCGGGACATCTCCTTCACGGCAGAATCGCTGGCCGCCATTGACGCCGCGGACCAGTATTCCATGACGCTCCTCGATACGGATGGAAACACCACGCTTTCCCCGGACAACCTGACGACAGGGAAAGGGACGTGGAATATCGGCAATGCGCTTACAGGTACAGGCGAAGCGTACCTTGCAGAAAATGGGAACGTCCTCTATCAGCTGGACGTGGCCAAAGCGCCGGATGTTCCGGAAACGCCGGTTGTGGAAGCGACGAAGGAAACCCATAATGCGTTGATCGCCAGGGAAGCCGAACTCAGTGTCCTGGCATCCGGCCGCGACCGGATGGACGGAGTGCTGGCAGTCTTCAATGGCCAGGAAACCGGTATTTTCACATTTGCCGATTTGGGCGGCAGCAAAGACCGCTATGATACCGGAAGCCATGCCACGACCCATGCCTGGAACGGCCTCGCCGGGGCAGGCAATGAACAGAAATTTTCCACCGGAGTCCTGGGATACGCCCTTTTTTATGAATATGGACAAAGCAATTCGGAATCGGCCATGTCTTCGACCTGACCGGCAAAACAGCCAGTGAAAGCGAAGGCGGCATCCGGCGGGCTGCCCGGGATATCGATGTCTATGGAAAATACTTCCATACCCATATCGGCAGCGGTTCCTTTACCGCCGGGGAAGTGCAATACGGCCTGGACGGCCTGGACAGCCGTCTCCTGCGGATCGGGGCCAGAGCGGACAACCGGAGCGGCCGGAACGACTTCTACTACGGACTGGCCTGGGATTATGAACTGGACGGAGAAGGAAGGGGCCGCGTAGCCGCAGACGGACTCCGCGCGCCGATTGAAAAAACAGATACGGGCGGAAGCAGTCTCATGGCCGAAATCGGGTGGAAGAAAGAAGCGACGAAGGAAGATCCCTGGGACCTCAAGGCCGTAATGACAGGCTATGCCGGGGAACATAAAGGAATTGGCGGCAGCCTCTTCGCAGGATATCATTTCTAAAAGGGATGGCCTGTCCCCAACAAAAATCCAAAGGAGACGTGCCTGAAGGCAAACGGTGTCGCCGCATTTTTTGCGGCGGCACCGTTTTTGTTAATGAAACCGGCCGGCTTTTCTGTTACAATAGAAAGGAACGATCACGGCAACCCCGTTTCAATACGAAGGAGGAAATCCGCCAATGGAAGATATGAAATTCGCTCTGCTCATCGATGCCGAAAACATCTCCCCGCAATACATCGATGTCATTTTATCGGAAGCGAACAACCTGGGGAACGTCATCTACAAACGCATCTACGGCAACTGGACGACCCAGCAGATGTCCGGCTGGAAGAACACCATCCTGGACAACGCCATCCAGCCCATCCAGCAGTACAACAACGTGAGCGGCAAAAACTCCAGCGACTCGGCCCTCATCATCGACGCCATGGACCTGCTCTACCAGTCCTCGCTGGACGGCTTCTGCATCGTCTCCTCCGACAGCGACTTCACCCGCCTCGCCTCCCGCCTGCGCGAATCCGACAAATACGTGCTCGGCATGGGCGAAAGCCAGACGCCCCGTTCCTTTATTTCGGCCTGCAACAAGTTCGTGTACCTGGACATGTTGTACGCCGAAGCAAAAGCCGAGGAAAGCAAAGACGCCTCCCCCGCCGCCGATGCCGCCGACGCCCGCAGCGAGAAAACCAAGGCGCCGTGCGCCAGGCAGGACGAATCCGTCCAGAACGCCAAGAACAACAAAGGCATCAAACGCATCCGCCAGGCCCTCATCAAGCTCACGGACGAAAACTCCAACGACAACGGATGGATCAACTCCGGCTACCTGGGCAACCTGCTGATCCGCCAGTTCCCCGACTTCGACGTGCGCCTGTACGGCTACAAGAAATTCTCCCAGTTCGTCCTGGCCCTGGGCGTCTTCGATGTCCACACCACGGCGCCCGCCCAGAACAAGACTGCCAAGACCTATTATTTCCGGTTGAAAGGGAACAAGTGACGCCCTTCCCTGGAAGATGTCAAAAAAAAGCAACAGCCGCAATTTCCATTTTCCGGGAAATTGCGGCTGTTTGTTTTTATTCCATAGTACGATTAATACATTTCCTGTTCGTTTATGTACTTGTCCAACCGATTCAATCTTTCTTTGTCCCGAAGTTTCATCTTATTGCTAATCAACAAAAGCAAAATCTCGGACACACATAATGGAACGACATAGGAATAGGTCAATCCCGCGCCCTCTACTTTCGTACTGATGACATAATCAGCCTTTGCAGCCAGAGGACTTGTTATTTTATCCGTTACCAGGATTATCTTTGCGCCCACTTCGTGTGCCATTTCCATAAGGGTATAGTTTATCTTTGTGTATCTCGTAAAAGAATAGATCAGCAGGCAGTCACTCCGTTTAATGTCGATCATCTGTTCCAAGGTACAGCTCTCCGCCTTGTCCAGGCAGACGACATCCGGCAGAAACACAACCATTTTACGATACATATAGGCCGCGCAAGAAGAAGACCCCCTAAAACCGGCGATATACTTCCTTTTAGCCTTGACCAATATATCCGCCACCTCTGTCAATAAAGCGGAATCTACGTTGGTAAAGGTATCTTGTATATTTTCAATACTTTTACGTATTACCTCGGACACTACATCGTTTCGTTTTAACAATTCACTCGTCTTGAGATATTTTTCACCCGGGGAAAGGGTTTCCCTGGTTTCTTGAAGTTTACGGACTACTTGCCGTGACAATTCTTTTTTAAATTCAGAAAAGCCGGCATATCCCAAAGAACGAAGGAAACGTATTACAGAGGTATCACTTGTGCCGATTTGGGCGGCCACTTCCGATACAGTTTTAAAACTGATTGTATCTTTATGATCCAGCAAATAGTCGGCGATTTTACGGTCGGTCTTTGTCAAAACGGTTTTCTGGATCTTCTCCTCTAGCGTTTCCATGCTGTATTTCTCCATCATCCTTTTTGATCATTATCCTTACTGCCACACACTATATATATTAATTATAGTTTAACTCTTTCCTAATAACAAGAGAAAAGACTGCTCAAAAAAGCAGCCTTTTCTATAGCAGAATCTGTTACAATGACGCAATTTCCTGTGTTGCTTTCAAAAATTGCTCAATCTCCTGCAAATTATGACAATGAAGAGGAGAAACCCGCACAACGTCCTTCAATCCAAAAGAGTGCAGCATCCGTTTTGAGTAAAGACTGGTATCCACTCTGTCAAATACAACGATATGCCGTTTCAGATACTCCTCAACCGCCTGAGTAGACGACATATTCGAAAACCCTATGGCCAAAATCAAATCACGGCGTGTTAAATCAGGATTATCCCCATAAACCTTAACCCCGGAAATATGTCGCAACCCGGAAGCATCCCCTGCTCCTTCCAGCAGATGGTAAAGCAACGCCCTTTCCTGCAGGACGATTTTAGCCATACCGTCTACGAACTGAGCTGACCCCCAATTGTTAGACCAAAAATCTAACAATTGGGGGTCAGTTTTTTATGGCAAAACACAACTATGAATTTAAGAAAAAAATAGTACTG
>ONEW01000028.1 GCA_900316935.1 uncultured Selenomonadales bacterium | reverse complement strand
CCAGTGACCGGCAGGTACATCGGAGAACGGATTGGCTGCATACGCAGAAGCCGTTACGCCCAGAGCCATAGCCATGGCCAGTACTAAAGATTTTTTCATCGTGTTTTCCTCCTTTGTCAGAAAACGTTTTATTTATTACAAAACGTCCCCCAGGAGAACCACTCTTACAGCTCCATCTTTCTGGTGCGAGTTGCCTAGTTTCCTCTACCCGGATGTCACTATCCAATGATTCTTCTTTCGTACGTTTCGTAATATCGGAGAAAACCGCAGGCAGAAAAGTATATTGCGTTTTATGCACAACTTGACGCTTCCTGCTTGCTTTACTTAAATTTTAGCATGGCGGTATGTTTTTACAAATTCCGATTCGGTATAGACAATCGCAATTCAATACCCTAAAAGTTTTTCAAATTCCCAGGCAGTCCTTGTATTGTTCGTTTCTACAAAGTATCGAAATCTGTATGGCAGACTGGGCAGCCGGTTCGATGAATCATAAAAGGGAGGGCCTGCCGAAGCAGTCCCTCCTGATTGATGAATATGGAATTTTCCCTGCGACAGGTACGATTAGAAGCGCAGCTGGAATTCGGACCAGATGGTCTTTACCTTGTTGCCGGAATCTTCCTTGCTCTTCAGGTCGTAGTACTGGACACTGGCCATCATGTTCTTGGCAACCGTGTAGGAAGCAGCTACCTGATACCCCTTAAAGCCGTCGGATGCAAGGCCGGTTTCGTACAGGTCGGCACTCATGGTGTGCATCTGGGCGGACATGGCCGGCTGGTCGTAGTAGACGGCCTGGAACCCGAAGGAGCCGGGTTTCTTGTAATCAGCACCCCACAGATCCAATACGGCGTACCAGCCGTTGTCGTTGTCTTCTGCATTGGTATGCAGATAGCCGCCGGTCAGGGCAACGTCATCGGTGATGTTGAATTTCAGGCCGGCATTGGTGATTTTGGCCTTGTCTTCATTGAACATCACTTTACCGGCATCGTCGCTGCTGACATACCGGCTGCTGTTTTCATGCTTGAAGGAGACTTCCGTGTAGCCGGCAAAGATATCTGTCGCATGGCCCAGGGCCGTGTTGACATTGATGCCCCAAGCCTTGTCGCTCGGATCATCGTCCGTGTTGTCAAAGGCCTCGGTCACTTTGCCGTAGAAGCCGCTGACCTGGAACTTGTCGCCAAAAGTGGCCTGAACGCCATCCAGCAGGTCATCGTACACCATGCCATCGGCCAGCCACAGGTCCTGGCGGCCGGCACTGATATCGACACCACCCAGGCGACCAGTTAAGTAAGCGTGATTCATCTTGACGTCTTCGTCTTCGCCAGTGTAATCGTTGGCATATTCTTTGTTATCATTGTTGATATGATTACCGTCATTATGGAAGTACTGGTTGTTTTCCACACGGGCCACATAATCCCAGTTGTCATTCACTTTACCCGTGAAGATCAGACGGGTACGCAGGCGGGCTTTGGAATACTTGGACAGATCCGCCCCGTCCTTGTCGAATTTCTGGTGTTCATAGCTGTAACGGATCTGGCCGGTGATCTTCACATTGTCGGATTTCTTTTCCAGCGCCGCCACACGGACGCCCAAGGCATCCAGCTCGTCCGCAAATTCAGCGGCCAGCTTGTCCACGTTGGCACCCTTTGCCATCGCCTTGGCGACAATCTGCGCCATTTCGTAGCGGGTCATCAGGCGGTCGCCTTTGAAGGTCGTGTCGCCGTAGCCGTCGATAACGCCGGCAGCAGCCAGTTTTGCGATGCTGTCATACGCCCAGTGGCCGGCAGGTACATCGGAGAACGGGTTGGCGGCGTAAGCAGAAGCCGTTACGCCCAGGGCCAAAGCCATGGCCAGTACTAAAGATTTCTTCATGGTGGATTTCTCCCCTCTCAAATTTTTTATTACAAAATCATTGCTGGGGAATCCGTTTCCGAACCCACCCGTTTGGCGCGAGTTGCCTAGTTTCCTCTGCCCGGATTGGTACCGGTCCCTTTTTTCTGTTGCAACGATTTCATAATACGGGACTAAAAGACTAAAAGTTCACAGACTGTACACAATCTGAACTTTTATGGTGTTCATTATATCATAATCCGGACATATAGCAAGATATATGCAGTAAAATATAATTATTATGCTTTTTTGTTACTACCATCCTGTTGAAATGTAACAAAATTTACTTTACCATGTGTTGAAACCCCTTCGTATCGATAAATCTTATTAAAAAATGAAAATTTCTTATGTATTTCCATGCACTTTTTCCCGTTTTGCCATAATTCGGTGACAACTCTTCCCTGTTCCCGTGATATAATAGGTAACAAAATAAACCGCCTGCACCGTACCATCGCCATGAACGGCGCTGCGGCGCGGTACATCGCATCAGGAGAAAAGGGATGGGAAAATGATGGGAACTATGTGGAAAAGAAGCCTGTTGTCCAAAGTGTCGGTACTGACGGCGGCACTGGCTGTGACGACGGGCACGGCGGTCATTGCGCGGCCGGCTTATGCCACGGACTGGGGGTCCGCCGCCGTCGCCATCTTCGAAGTGGGGGCCCAGTATGCCTACCTGAGCCGCCAGGTGCATTACCTGGACAATGAAGGCCGGCACGAGTACATGGACCAGATCAAGGATAAATACGGCGTCAACGGGGATCCGGCGGCCAACGCCATGCTGGACCGCCTTATGGGCCGCCTGAGCGCGTCCATCGCGGCGCAGGAACCCAAATCCACCATCGGCACGCAGCCTTATGAATACTTCGTCAACAACGAGCGGTCCTTCAACGCCTTCTGCACGCTGGGCCACAACGTGAGCGTCAACATCGGCGCGTTCCAGAAGCTGAACTACAATGAAGACGAAATGGCCTTCGTCCTCGGCCACGAACTGGCCCACGGCGAAAAGCACCATCCGGCCAGGGGCGTGACCCGCGGCCTGCCCGTTTCCCTGATTGCGGCCCTGTATGCCAGCCAGAACCCGAACGCGGCATCCTACATCGGCGCCACCCTGCTGAATGCCGTCGGTACGGCCAAACTGGTGACGAAGCCCATGGAATCGCAGGCCGACAAGCTCGGCTTCGACTATGCCGTCGGCGCCGGCTACAACATCGGCGGCGGCGCGGCCCTGTGGCAGCGCATCGTGGAACGCAACGGCAACGGCGGCGGCGGATTCGGCGAACTGTTCAACGACCATCCGCGCAGCATCTCGCGCCGCGACACGTACAGCAAGTGTATCACGAAATGGAGCAACAACAAGGTCAAAGTCGATGCCGGCACGGGCGAAGTGCTGATTCACGGCAAACCCTTCCTGACGCCGGAGGACACGGATTCCATGAGCGGCAAGGAACGGGCCTACCTGATTGCCGGCAACCTGGCCGCCGTGTTCCACAACCCGGACAAGGAACCGGGCGCCGTATCCACCAGCGGCAATGTCCTGATGGTCGGCAGGCAGCCGGTCATGACCTGGGACAGGGTATCCGATCCCGCCGCCGCGCAGGCCCGCCTGACCATCCTGCTGCAGGACAAAGGCCGTGGCGGGGAAGACAAGGATTCCGTTAAAAAAGAAGCCCGAGAGAAAAAGGGGGAAAAAGATAAAAAGGCTGCCCGCGAGGAACGTGTAAAAGCAGAAAAGGCAGGCAAAGAAGCGGCAAAGTGAACGGCCGCAGGAGCAGAAAAGAAGCCGTACTACGGGGAAGAACTTCCGGCAGTACGGCTTTTTCTCATTCCCGGACCGCGTTTGTAAAAGGAACCGTCAGCACCGCAGTTCACAGGATGTTTTCAATTTATCTGCCGTACGGCGGCTCTGCAGACGGTTTTGACAAAAAACCGAACCAATTTGACCACAGTTTTGCAACAACAAAACTCTATACTGAAGCCAGTAAAACGGAATGCGGGAATTTCCCGTAATCCTGCTGTGGAACACGATTCGGCACAGGAAGGCCGGAGGCCGGTCCACGAAGTAAGTAAAGGAGTTGTTTTATATGAAGAAGAACACTGGCTTATTCCTGGCTGCCGTTGCAGCCGCCCTCATTTCCGTCCATGCCGGCCTGCCCGGCCAGGCAGAAGCGGCAGAATCCGCCGCTTTTTCCGCTCCCAAAATGTCCGCCGCCGTCGCGCCGGACCGTACCTCCCTCCTGCCGGCGGGCCAGGCCGTAACACTGGACAGCAGGGACAAGGACAAGTTCCGGAAACCGCCGAAAGAGAACCGGGACAGCCGGAAATACCGCAAGCCGCCCAAAAAGTCGGATAACGAATACCGGAAACCGCCAAAAAAGGAAGCAAAGAAGTACAAGAAGGATAACAAGCAAGAAAACCGCCGTTACCATAAGATGGCGAAACCCAACCGCAGCCCCCGGGCCTGGCATGCCGGCTGGTAAGGCATCCGGGATACACTGGCAAGCGAAAACCCCTGTGACGGTTTTTCCTGCAATAGGCGCGCGCAAGCGCGGCGCCGCAGGAAAAACCTTGTCACAGGGGTTATTTTTACGTTGGGAGTGTACGGCCCTGTTTGTTACCTGGTTTTACGTCCATGGGTGTAAGTCGGCAGCAGCTTCGGCGACAGCGTCTCCGTATGGATGCCGGCCGCCTCGCGTTCTGTAGCGAAAGCGGCCACGTGGTCCAGGCTGAGGGCGCCATGGGTCACGGTCTTCGCCCGGGCCGCCGCCTTTTCGCCGGCGATGCGGCCGAAGACGATGATGTCGAGCAGGCTGTTGCCCATGAGGCGGTTCGTGCCGTGGATGCCGCCTACGGCTTCGCCGGCCACGAAGAGGTCCGGGATTTCCGTCTCGGCGTCCTTGTTGATCAGGATGCCGCCGTTCTGGTAGTGCAGCGTCGGATAGACGAGGATCGGCTCCTTGCGGAGGTCGATGCCGAATTTCTGGTACATGCGCAGCATGCCGGGAATGCGTTTTTCAATGGTCCCTGCGCCGTGCAGCATGTCGATCATGGGCGTGTCGAGCCACAGGGCGACGCCGTCCAGGGCTTTGACGCCGTTGCCGCGGGCCGTGCATTCGCGGATGATGGAGGCCGCCGCTACATCGCGCGTTTCCAGGGGGTTCATGAAGGCCACGCCCTTGCTGTTGACGAGCTGGGCGCCGACGGAGCGCACTTTTTCCGTCACCAGGGCGCCGTAAATCTGGGCCGGGAAAGCGACGCCCGTAGGATGGTACTGGATGGCATCCGCATAAATCAGGCGGGCACCGGCGCGGTAGGCCAGCACGAGTCCGTCCGCCGTGGCGCCGTAATGGTTCGACGTGGGGAATCCCTGGTAATGCAGGCGTCCTGCGCCGCCCGTGGCGAGGATGACCGTCCTGGCCCGGACCACGAGCAGTTCGTTGCTGTCCAGGTCCAGCAGCACGGCGCCGGCCGCTTTGCCTTCAGTATCCTTGATGAGCTCGATGGCCGGCGCATAGTCCAGCACGGGGATTCCCAGGTTCTGCACCTCGTCGCGCAGCACGCGCATGATTTCCGCCCCCGTCACATCCTTGCAGGCATGCATGCGCTTGCGCGACGTGCCGCCGCCGTGGGTCGTGACCATGGTGCCGTCCGCTTCCTTGTCGAACAGCACGCCCAGGCGGCTCAGCCATTCGATGGCCAGGGGCCCGTTTTCAACCAGCTCTTCCAGCAGGTCGGGGATATTCTTGTAATGACCGCCGCCCATGGCGTCCAGATAATGGGTCACCGGCGAATCGTTGGCCTTGTCCGCGGCCTGGATGCCGCCTTCGGCCATCATGGTGTTGGCTTCGCCCATGCGCAGTTTCGTCACGACCAGGACCCCGGCCCCGCCGTTATGGGCCTCAATGGCCGCTGCCGCGCCGGCGCCGCCTCCGCCGATGACGAGGACGTCCGTCTCATAGTCGATGCGCCCCAGGTCCACCTTGACGCCTTCCAGGCGGCTTTTGCCCTCCAGGAGGACCGCCAGTTCGTTCGGCACCTTGGAGCCCTTGCTGGGACCCGTCGACAGGACCGTGAAGCCTTTGGCGCTGTAGTCGGGGTGGAACTCCTTCAGCAGTTTGTCCTTCTCTTCCGCCGAAAAACGGGGCAGTTCCTTGTGCAGCCGTTCCGCGCGGGTAGCTTCCACCAGTTTCATGGAATCCAGCATTTCCTGCGTAAATGTGCTCATCTTCTTACCCCCTTATTTCTCGATGACGCGGGCATTGTACATCGTCTGCAGCGCTTCGGCGGGCAGGGCCTTCAGCTTCGCCAGGTCCGCGTCGAATCTGCCGCTTTTGATTTCGGCCACGCGCTCTTCCAGATGCGCGCAGGGCGGCTCGATGTATTTCGCCGTCAGGCGCCGCGCCAGGAGGCCGACGGCGCTGTGCGTGATCTGGGCCGGGCAGCGGGAAGCGCAGATGTTGCAGCCCACGCAGTCAAAGGACAGTTCGGCGCACTTTTTGTAGTTCCCGCGCTGGGCGGCGGCAATGTACTGCATCACGTTCAGTCCCTGGGGGCATCCCTTGGTACAGGTGTTGCAGCCGATGCAGCTGTAGATTTCGGGATACAGGTGGCCGACGATGTTCTCGTCCCGGGACAGCTCGTCCACGTTGTAGCGGCGCTTGTTCACCGGATACGATTCGAGACGGCCGACGCACATGCCTTCTTCCACTTTGGTCTGGCAGGCCAGGGCCACCTTGATTTCCGTTTTCCCCAGCATGCGGTACACCACGGCGCAGGCGCCGCAGAAACCGCTCCGGCAGCCGCAGCCGCGGATCAGCTTGAAGCCGGCGTACTCCATGGCATCCATGATGGTGAGGGATGCCGGCACGGTATATCGTTTACCCAGCAGGGTGACATGTACCATTTCTTCCATGGGAAATCCTCCTCTTGCTCCGGATCAGTATTCGTCCGGCATATCGTCCAGCTCGTCGCACGTAAAGACGGGACCGTCCTTGCAGACGTACTTTTTGCCGATGTTGCAGCGGCCGCATTTGCCGATGCCGCATTTCATGCGCAGCTCCAGCGTCGTAAAGACCTGGTCCTTGCGGAAGCCCATTTCCGTAAGCGCCGCCAGGCACAGTTTGATCATGACGGGCGGCCCGCACAGGCAGACCGTCTTGTCCGGCGTAAAGGCCAGGTCCTTGAGGAACGCCGGCACAAAGCCCACATGCCCCGTCCAGCCTTCTTCCGGACGGTCAATGGTAAGATGTACCCGTACATCCTTATGGCGCGGCCAGTCCTCTGTCAGTTCGCCGTATTTCACAAAATCCTCTTTGCTGCGCGCGCCGTAGACGACGTCGATGGCGCCGTAGTCCCCGCGGTTGTCCAGCATGTAGTTGATGACGCTGCGCAGGGGCGCCATGCCGATGCCGCCGCCGATGAAGAGCATATCCTTGCCCTGCAGGCGTCCCTCCACGGGAAAATGGTTGCCGAAGGGCCCGCGCACGGCGATTTCCTGCCCTTCCGCCATGTTCCCGTCCAGAAAGTCCGTGAGGCGGCCCGTCCGCTTGATGCTGAACTCCAGAAAGGCTTTGTTGGTCGGCGACGACGTAATCGAAAAAATCGCTTCGCCGAGGCCCGGTACGGAGAGGAAGGCGCATTGCCCGGGCAGGTGCTCGAACAGTTTGCCGCCGCCGGGTTTTTCCACCTGGTAGGTGGTGACATCGGCCGTTTCGCGGGTCACCTTCGTAATCACGCCCACGACGGGAATCATACGGTCCTTGTTGCTCATTCCGACCCCTCCTTTGCCGTGTCCGCCAGTTCCGCCGCCAGGGCCCGTTCCACCTTCACGATATTCAGGTTCACGGGGCAGGCCTTCAGGCAGCGCCCGCAGCCGACGCAGGCGAAGGTGCCTTCGTGGTCTTCGGGGAAATAGACGAGTTTGTGCATATAACGCTGGCGGAACCGTTCGAGCCGGCCTTTGCGCGGATTGCCGTGGGGCATCTGCGTAAAGTCGCGGTCCATGCAGCTGTCCCAGCAGCGGTACCGCTCCGTGTCGAAGGGACCCGTCTTTTCATCGCGCACGTCGAAGCAGTGGCACGTGGGGCACACGTAGGTGCAGGTGCAGCAGCCGAGGCACGTCGGCGCCAGCTTTTCCCACACCGGGCTGTGGAACGCCGGCAGCTCCTGCGCCGCCAGGCGTTCGTCGAAATGCAGGCCGTGGAGCGGCAGTTTGTCCCACCGGTCCCGCAGCGCCGCTGCCTGCCGGGCCACGGCGGCAGGCTCCTCCCCTGCGTCTGCGAAGGGCACGCTGCCGCCGAGGGCGTCCGTCAGGGCCTTGCCCTTTTCCGTGCGGGCGTCCCAGTAGAGGCAGCCGTCCGCCGCCCACGTATCCACATCGGCGCCGGGCCGGGCCGGGTCGAGGCCGAAGGTGCGGCAGAAGCAGGTCTCTTCCGGTTCGCTGCAGCCCAGGCCGATGACGGTCAGGCTGTCCCGGCGGGCCTTGTAGTATTCGTCCTGCGGGTCCTGCAGGAACACCTTGTCGAGGACGGCGAAGCCGCGTATATCGCAGGCCCGCACGCCGAAGGCGATGACTTTCCCCTGCGGCAGGGGGGCCGCCTGCAAAGCGAGCCTGCGTCCTTCCTGGCGGAACTCCAACAAAGGTTCCACCTGGGGGAACAAGACATCTTTCGGGGCTTTTACGGTATAGTTCTCCAGATCCGGCTCGCCGGCGGCACCATACCAGGCGAAATCCGTCCGCCCGTTCCGGCGGAAGGGGGCGTACACCCTGCCCTCGCGGGCGAGGGCGCCCAGCAGTTTGTCCAGGTCCGCCAAGTTCAGCTTACGCATGACCGTCCCTCCTGTCCTCATTCCGCACCGCCGTGTCCGGGTCGGGATCGCCGGGGCGGAAGGTGAACTGCGGCGCCGGCGTTTCGGCGTCTTCCCCGGGCTGGTACGGCCCGAAACAGGTGTTGATGTCTTTGGCGAATTTGCCGTTCAGCAGATCCAGGCGGATCCCTTCGGGGCACACGCGCCCGCATTCGCCGCAGCCCGTGCACCGGCCCGCCACGTGGAAGGCGCGGATGACATGGAACAGGGCTTCCTGCGAGGCGTCGGCATAGGCCTTGCCGTCGGCGCCGCTGCCGGGATGGTCGAAAATGCACTGTTCGCAGCTGCAGGCCGGGCACACGTCGCGGCAGGCGTTGCAGCGGATGCACCGCGACAGTTCCTGCTGCCAGAAGGCGAACCGCCCTTCCGGCGTCATGGCCTCGATGGCCTCCACCTCGGCAAAACGGTCTGCCGGTGCCTGCGGCACCGCCTGTTTCGCACCGATTTCCTCATCGGCGATCTTGTAATCATTGCCCTTGCAGGCCAGGCACTTGCGCAGCAGCACGGCGGCCCTGGGCAGGGTCACGGGGCCGCCGGCGCAGGTCACGGCCACGTCGCCGCCCCGGTCCTCGATGGCCACGATGCCGCGGCAGCCCGCCGCGCGGATCTTCCGGATATCCAGCATGCCGCCGCAGGGCGTCCCGACGGCATGGACCAGGTCCCGCCGGATGCGGTGGTCCTTGAGCAGCTGGTTGACGCCGTAGGTGTCACAGGGTTTCAGGAACACGGCGGCCTTTTGCCCTGCCCGGGAGGTCTGGATCAGGTATTTGGCCAGGTTGGCCGGGCAGAAGCAGTCGTACGTCAGTTCCTCCAGTTCCTCTCCCGTGTGGAAGACGGCCGTGGCGTGGTCGTAGGGGAATTCCCCCCGCCGCCAGGCCAGGACGCAGTCCGCCGTACCGTCCTGCAGCAGGGCGGCGGCCTTCTCCCGCATCAATTCCTCTATTTTCTGCATCGCATATCCCTCAGTTTCACATTCTCACCCAAGGACGCAATATGCGCCGTAAACCCGTTCATGACTTCCGCGAACCGCGCGCCTTCCGAGGCGGAGACCCAGGCCACGCGCAGGCGGTCCCTGGCCACGCCCAGGTAGTCGAGCATGCCCATAAGGAGCGTCAGGCGGCGGCGGGTATAATAGTTGCCCGTCATGTAATGGCAGTCGCCGGGATGGCAGCCGCAGAGGATGACGCCGTCGGCGCCTTTCTGGAAGGCCCGCAGCACGAACAGGGGGTTCACCCGTCCGGAACAGGGCACCTTGATGATCTTCACGTTGGCCGGATAGTGTTTGCGCGCCGTTCCGGCGCCGTCGGCGCCGGCGTAGCTGCACCAGTTGCAGCAGAAGGCCACGATCTTCGGTTCGAAGGGGGCCGTGTCCGGCGCGGCGTTCTTCGTTGCTTCGTTTACCAGCATAGGGCATCCACCTCCGCCATGATTTCCTGATTCGAGAACCCTTTCAAGTCCATCGCGCCCGACGGGCAGGCGACGGTGCAGGCGCCGCAGCCCTGGCAGAGGGCCTCGTTGACCACTGCCACAGAACGCTGTTCCTTTTTACCCTCCAGGGTGACGACGGTCTTCTCCACGGCCTCAATGGCGCCGTAGGGGCAGACCTGGACGCAGGACCGGCAGCCGCTGCACACCGTTTCGTTGCACCAGGCCGTGCAGGGATTCGTCAGCAGCTTGTCCTTCGAGAGCAGGCCGATGGCCTTGACGGCCGCCGCCCCTGCCTGGGAGACCGTCTCGGGAATATCCTTCGGCCCCTGGCACATGCCGGACAGGAAGACGCCCGCCGTGGGGCTCTCCACCGGCCGCAGTTTCGGGTGGGCTTCCACGTAGAACCCGTCATTGTCGATGCTGGCCGTCACCAGGCCCGCCACCTTGCGGGCGTCCGGCGAGGCCGTCACGGCCGCCGCCAGGACGATCAGGTCCGGCTCCATTTCAAGCTGGCGGCCGCTGTTCAGGTCGGACGCCGTCAAATGCAGCGTCCCGTCCCTGTGCACATCGACTTTGCCGACGAGGCCGCGGATATAGTGGACGCCGTATTCCTCGACGGCGCGGCGCTGGAATTCATCGAATCCTTTGCCGGGCGTGCGCACGTCAATGTAGAACACGGTCACGTCCGTATCGGGATATTTTTCCCGGATATACATGGCATGCTTGGCGTTGTACATGCAGCAGATCTTGGAGCAGTACGTCTTCCCCCGGCCCGAGGTATCGCGCGAACCGACGCAGCTCACGATGACGACCTGCTTCGGCTGCCGGCCCGTCGAGGGACACACCAGGTGGCCTTCCGTCGGGCCGCCGGCGTTGGTCAGCCGTTCCAGCTGGAGCGACGTGATGATGTCCTTGCTGCGGCCCCAGCCCAGGTCGCCGAAATGCTGCAGATCAAGCAGGTCGAAGCCCGTCGCCAGCACGATGGCGCCGTACTGTTCCGTCACGATTTCATCCTGCTGGGTGTAGTCGATGGCCTTGTTCGGGCACACAAGGGAGCACACGCCGCACTTGCCCGTCTGGAACCTGAGGCAGTGCGCCCGGTCGATGACGGGCACCTTGGGGATGGCCTGGGCAAAGGGGATGTAGATGGCCCCGCGCTTGCGCAGGCCGGCATCGAACTCGCTGCCGGCCTGGCGGGACGGACACTTGGTGGTGCAGATGCCGCAGCCGCTGCAGATGTCGGCCTTGACGCTGCGTGCCTTTTTGCGGATGTCGGCCTCGAACTGGCCGACGAAGCCGCGGACCGCTTCCACTTCGCTGTAGGTGAAGATGCGGATGTTGGGATGCTGGGCCGCGTCCACCATCTTCGGGGTCAGGATGCAGGCTGAGCAGTCCAGGGTCGGGAAGGTCTTGTCCAGCTGGGCCATTTTGCCGCCGATGGACGGTTCCTTTTCGACGATGTCCACGGGATACCCCGCGTCGGCGATGTCGAGGGCCGTCTCAATGCCCGCGATGCCGCCGCCGAGGACGAGGGCCCGTTTCACGACGGCGCTCTCGCCCGGCTGGAGCGGTGTGTCCAGCTGCACTTTGGCCACGGCCGCCTTCAGGAGGGCGACGGCCTTCTGTGTCGCCTGTTCCCGGTCTTTCAGGATCCAGGCACATTGCTCGCGGATGTTCGCGATTTCCACCTGGTAGGGATTGACGCCGCACCGTTCTGCGCAGGTACGGAAGGTCTTTTCATGCATACGGGGCGAGCAGGAGCATACGACGATACGGTTGAGCCCGTATTGCCGCACAGCGTCGGCAATCAGCTGCTGGCCCTGTTCGGAACACATGTATCTATAATCGGCGGCAAAGGCCACACCGGGAATTCCTTGCGCGGCGGCAACGACACGGGCGACGTCGACGGTGGCGGCAATGTTACTGCCGCACCAGCATACAAATACGCCTATCTTTTGCACATTCGTTCCCTCCTGTCATTTGCTGAACTTGCGGTAAGCGGCCACAATGGCCTGCTGCGGCATACCGGGGTCCAGTTCCGCTACTTCTTCCGCCGTCAGGACCGGCGCGCCGGCCGGCCGGATGGAAAGGAGCCGGGCCGCCTCCATGACGCCGGCCGGATTGAGGCCCCGCGGGCAGCGTGTCTCGCAGGCAAAGCACGAGAGGCAGTCCCACGGGGAGGCAGCGGCCAGCACAACGGACGCGCGGCCGTTCTTCAGTTCCCACATCATGCGGCTCGGTACCAGGTCCATATGTTGCGCCATGGGGCAGTTGGCCGTGCAGCGGCCGCACTGGATGCAGCGTTTCACGTCCGTGTCCGCCAGTTCGAGGAGCTGGGCCGTCAGGTCCGCTTCCTTTTCGGGAGTCAGGCGGCCGGTGTTGCAAAGATCCGTTTTCGGTCCCGTTCCGGTCATTGCACGTCACCTCCTGTCGCAAGGCCCAGGGCCCGGGCCAGCAGTTCCGTAAAGTATGTGACGGGGACCTGCTGTTCCGCCGCCGCGTTGTGGACCAGGTTATAGGCGCACAACGGGCAGGCCGTCAGCAGTTCTTCCGCCCCGCCGTCCCTGGCGCTGGCCAGGATACGCCCCACCATTTCCCTGCAGTAGTCCCGGTTGGTCACGGCCAGATAGCTGCCACAGCACTCATTGCGCATGTCGTACACGACGGGCGTGGCTCCCAGGGCGCGGAGGAAGTCTTCGAGAATCGCCGGGGACTCGGGGTCGTCCAGGGCCATCACCTTGCCCGGGCGCAGGAGCATGCAGCCGTAGTAGGCGCCGATGCGCCGTCCTGCCAGGGGATGGGTCACGAGGGACGCCAGGCGGTTCCAGCCCACGTGGTCCCGCAGTACTTCCAGAAAGTGGAGTACCTTGGTTTCCCCGTGATAGGGCTTTTCCAGGGCCAGATAGTTGTTGATTTTGTCCCGGATTGGGTAAACGGCAGCCATATCGTCGTTCACCCGCTTCAAAACATGGTAGCAGGCACTGCACAGGGCGACCAGTGTGCCGCCGTTGTCGCGGGCCGCCGTCAGGGCACGCACGGCCCCCAGGCGTTCGCCGACCGCGTCGGGCGCCTGGGGATAGACGGCGCCGCAGCACTGCCACTCCGGCAGTTCCACCAGGGGGAAGCCCAGCCTTTCGGCGCACCGCCGCGCCGTCCGGTCCAGGGCCCGGGCATTGGTGGACAGGGTACAGCCCGGGTAGTAATTGTAGATCATGGTAACACCTCTTTATGATTCCACCGCGGTTGCCGCGTCATTTCTTTTTGAACTTGATCTTTTTGACCAGGCTGCCCTGGCTTTTGAGCCACATGGAGACGCCCTGTTCGCCGTACACTTCGGCGCTCACCCAGGCGCCTTCGCCGTCCTTGTCCTGCTTGACGACGCGGGCCGTCGGCAGGCGGTCGAGCACGGCCTCCAGGGCCGACGAGGCACACCAGAACGAAACCTCCGTCAAATCGCCCGTGAACATGAACTGGACGCGTTTGCGGAACTCGCCTTCCTTGAAGCGCTTGGCGTAGGGCGCCTCGAAATGGCGTCCCACCGGGCGGAACGCGACGATGCGGTCCAGGCGGTAGCCGATGGGGAACTTCTGCCTGACCTGCTTGCGCGTCGCCACCTCGTCCTGTTCGTCGAAATAGGCGAGGATGTAGAAGTAGTAGCTGTCGGAAAGGATGCCGACGGGTTTCACGAGCCGCCGTACGGTCCGGCCGTCGCTGTGCCGCCGGTACTCCATCTCGAGGACCTGCTGCTGGGCCACCATGCGCCCCATTTCCCAGAGGCGGTGGATCAGTTCCTGATGGTGCCGCGGTTCCACGTACAGGGCCTGTTCGTTCAGGATCAGGTCGCGCATGCGTTTCCGGTCGCTCAGGGGGAAGCAGCAGTCTTCCAGCTTCCTGAGCAGCGTATCCAGTTCCTTCTTCGTCAGGGAACGGCTTTCGAACAGGATTTTCGCAATCGTGTAGGCCTCGCTGCTCGTGAACGAAGACACGATGGGCGGCTGGATGGTGATGGTGCCGTCGTCCTTGTTTAAGACCAGCGTGCGGTCCAGGCCCCATTCAGGCCGCTCTTCGGCCAGCAGGTCGCGGATGTCCCGGAAGTCGCGCTGGATGGTGCGTTCCGAAACACCGAAACGGTCCGCCAGTTCCCGCTTGGTGACAGGTTTTCCCGCCGCCAGCCGGGAATAGATGTATAACGTCCTGTCCATGGCAATGACCCCTTTCTGTCGCTCTGTCATGCTGCATACTGTATACTTATTATTTTATTATAAACGGGGTCAAGTTACAATCCTTGCCCGTGCAAGTTCGTCAAAATATGGTAAAATAGAAAGACAATGGGAGATAATCCATACTTTACTGATAGAGAAAGGAAGGGTATGCATATGTCCGGTAAGAGCGGTGCTGCCGCAGCCTGGCTGGAACTGATCGGCAAGAGCAGGCTCCAGACGTTCCAGGACAATTTCGCCAAGGCGTTCAACGTCGCCGTCAACATACACGACCTGAACGGACAGCCGCTGACCGTCTGGGCCCAGCGGCCCCTGTTCTGCTTCGCCATCCGCCAGGAACACCGGGAGCAGTGCGATGCGAACTTCCGGGAAGACCTGGAGCGCGTACGGGAAGGGGAAACCTTCATCCACGTCTGCCCCTTCGGCATTGCGCGTATGTATATCCCGATCCTGTTCCAGAACAAACCCGTGGCCTACGCCGTCGTCAGCGGCGTGACCTATCCGGAAGGCATGATTTCCCCGGCCCTGCGGGAAAAGTACCACGTGACCGTCCACACCCGCGAAGAGGCACAGAACCTGCTGCGCTTCCTCGACAGCGCCCTGCGGCTGCTGAACTTCAACCTGCCGGCCCTGCGCGGCCTGGACCGCTTCGCCCCGTCCGGCGAAGACGCCCGGGATACGTCGCAGCCGCGCCGGGACAACCGCATCAGCCGCCGCGAAATGGACATCGTGCGCCTCATCTGCAAGGGCATGAGCAACAAGCAGATCGGCACGGCCCTTGCCATTTCCGAAACAACCGTGAAGACGCACATCAGCAACATCCTCGCTAAACTGAACCTGCATGACCGCACGCAGATCGCCATGCATTTTTATGAGAAGGGCCTGGATGACACGCAGGCGGAAGACGCCAAAGGGTGACGGGAATGGATTTGCACGACGACCGACTGAACCGCATCGACCAGCCGCATAAACTGCGCCTGCTGCTGGCCGCCCTCGTGGACGAAGGCAGTGCGACCCTGACGTCGCACCTGCTGCTCACCATCGTCCTGTTCATGCTGATTCCGTCGCTTTTGATTACGGTCTTCTCCAACCGCTACCTGGCCATCAAGTTCCAGGAAAACCAGGACCAGTACCTGCAGGCCACCCTGGCCATCGCCCTCAGCGAAATGCAGCAGCGCCAGCTGGACATCCGCAAAGCGGCCGGCGTACTGGTCGGGGAAACGGACACGCAGCGGGCCCTGGCGGCCGGCAACACCCGGAGCCTGGAACAGAAGATCGCCCTGCTCCAGAACCAGTTCGACAAGGTGGACTACGCCGTCATCCTGGACCGGGAGAACCACATCGTGGCCCGGTCCAGCGCCAACCTGCGCTACAAGGAGGACGGGGCCCTGGCCGCCATCAGCCGCATGGCCCAGGACGGAAAAAAGGCCCTGTCCTCCAACGAGACGATGCCCCTGACCGACCTGTTCGGCGAAGGCAGCGGGGACTACCGCAAATTCGCCGCCAGGCTGGAACAGAGCATGGGCGGCCGCACGGGTCCCCTGCCCCAGGCATTGTGCGAAGTCACGGCCGTCCCGATCCTGCGCAACGCGGACGGTCACGACTGCCTGGGCAGCCTCGTGCTCGTGGGCATCAGCAACAGCGACTATTACTTTCCTGATTACATCGCCTCCCGCGCGACGGACGGCTTCCTCGTCCTGACCGTGGGCGGCGTCCACGTCGCGACGAAATCGACGGAAGGCGAGGACCAGAGCGGCCTCATCGGCACGCCGTCCCAGCGCCTGTCCGCAGAATACCAAGGCCAGGACGGCCGCTATGGCGGACGCCTCGTCATGGACGGCGTCCCCTACGTGTTCGCCGACCAGCCCTTGAAAAACCGCAACGGCGAAGTCGTCGGCTACATCAGCTTCGGACTGCCGGAATCCCGGTTCTCCGGCATCATATCCGACAGCCGCAACCTGAGCCTGATCCTGGCCGCCGTCTGCGTCCTCTGCTTCGCCCCCCTGGTGTGGCTCGTCCACACCCGCCTCAAAGGGGACCGCGCCGCCCTGGAACTGCAGGTGCAGCTGCGCACCCGGGAACTGGAAAGCACGGTCCGCGAACTGCAGGACCTGAACCAGACGAAGACCGAGTTCCTTTCCAATATGTCCCACGAACTGCGCACCCCTCTTTCCGTCATCCTCAACGCCTGTGACTTCCTCAAAGGGGGATACGGCGGTCCCTTGACGGAAAAACAGTTACGCTACATCAACGATGCTTCAGAGTGCGGCAGGCACCTGCTCACCCTGATCAACGACCTGCTCGATATGACGCGCCTCAACGCCGGGCGCAAACAGTTCCATCCCATGCGCATGCCCCTGGCCGAACTGGTCCGCGGCTGCGTGTACGAAATGCGGTCGTTCCGCCCGAACGGCAACATCAGCCTGGAGTGTTCCTTCGAACCGGCTGATTTCGCGGTCTACGCCGACCCGCAGCTGCTGCGGCAGATCCTCTACAACCTGCTCTCGAACGCCATCAAGTTCTCCCCCGCAGGCGGCCGCGTACAGGTCCTCTGCAAAGAGAACCGCGAAGCCGGCGTGGCGCACCTCACCGTCCGCGACGAAGGCATCGGCATCGCGCCGGAGAACCTGGAACGCATCTTCCGCGAGTTCGAGCAGATCGACAGCCCCCTGACGAAACAATATCCGGGTACCGGCCTGGGCCTGCCCATCGTCAAGAAGATGGTGGAGCTGCACGGCGGGCGCGTCACCGTAAAGAGCGAACCGGGCGCAGGATCGGCCTTCACCTTCACCCTGCCCCTCGGCGCACCGGACGACCGGCCCGGAGACCTTCAACAACCCTGACCCAAGGAGGATTCCAATTGGCAAAGATTTTGGTAGTAGATGATAATTCCCAGCTGAACAGCATGTTGAAAGATGTGCTGGAAAGCTGGGATTACACGGTCCTGTTATCGGAAGACGGGTTTTCCTGCCTCGACCTGGCCCGGAAGGAAAAGCCCGACATCATCCTGCTGGACATCATGCTCCGCGGCCTGTCGGGCTACGAAGTCTGCAGTGAACTGAAGAAGGATCCCTGCACGCAGGAGACGGCGGTCATCCTGATGACCGCCCTTTCCGATGTGCAGAGCCGTATCCACGGCTACGGCGTCGGCGCCGACATCTTCCTCACGAAGCCCATCAACTACGATGAAATCCACGTCATCATCACCCAGTGCCTGCAGCGCAGGCAGCGCCACCAGAGCATGGAGTCCCGTTACGCCGTGGCGGAAACGCTGAACGGCATCTTCACCCTCGCGGCGGGCTGCCCGACGCCCCTCAACGCCACGAAACTCGCCTACTGCAACAAGCTGCTCCAGTCCCTCCACTGGACGCCGGAAGAGGAGGAAAAGGCCCGCATCGTCTCCATGCTGTTCCCCGTCAACCCCCTGTTCCAGAAGGCGGACTACGGCCTGGAACAGCTGCTGGCGGCCATCCAGCCCCTCCAAATGTCCGCCTGGCTCACGCCGGCCATCCGCTTCCTGGCCGCTCCGCCGGACGGACGGGACCGGTTCCTGCCCGCCCTGGAAAGGCAGCATTGCAAAAAGCCGGCCTTCCTGGCCCTGCTCGTCGCCCATTACATCACCCTGTGCAAGGAAAACGGCGGAGACCGCCGCCGGATTCTCGAAGTCCTGCGCCGCGAACCCGCTGCCTGCCATTACGATGAGGAAATCCTGCACAAGCTGACAGAACTCATCAACGCCGAAATCGTCCTCGAGACCATCGGCTGACAACAGAAAGACGAAAACCCTCATGCCCTGTCCACTGCCTTGGGAGCGCAGTGAAAATTGCATGAGGGTTGTTTTGTATAGGGAACGGTTACTGTTTCAGAATCGTCCAGCCATTTTCCTGCACGACCCTGCCCTGCTTCATCAAGTGCCCCAGGGCACGCTTGAAGGCGGCTTTGGAAATGCCGAACTTGGCCTTGATGATTTCCACGGGGGTGTCGTCGCAATACGGCATGCGGCCGTTCCGGGAGGCCAGTTCCGCCATGATCTTGTCCGCGTCGTCCAGCATGGCGTCCTCCTTCTGCTTGCGCAGAGACACGTCCACGTGGCCGTCCGTCCGGATGTAGGTGATGCGGGCCGTCACTTCTTCGCCGTAGCACAGATACCGTTTCGGGTCGGCCTCGCTGCGGTGCAGGAAGGCGATATGGCGGTCCTTCGTGAACAGGAAGAATCCGTCCCGCGTGATATTGTAGATGGTGCCGGTGATGTCGTCGCCGACTTTCCGGTCCGTCACGGGCCGGCAGAGGCGCGCCATGTCCTTGTCGACGCGCATGGTCACGGCCTGGCGGCCGCTCTTGTCCCGGTACAGGCGGACCCAGACGAACTGTCCCGGATGCACTTTGCCCTGCATTTCCGTATACGGCAGGAAGACGCCCCGTTCCGCGCCGATATCGACGAACCCGCCGTCGCGGGTCACGCTCAGGACCTTCACGTAGCCGAGCTGGCCTTCGCGCATCTTCGGCAGCTTCATGCTGGCCGTCAGGCGGCGGTGCGGGTCCAGGTACAGGTAGACCCTGACTTCGTCCCCCACCTGTACCGGCGCCGTCTGCTGCAGCCGGTGCAGCAGGATGTCATCCGACGTATTGCCCGTTCCGGCGTCCAGGAAGGCGCCCATTTCGTTGGCGCGGACCGCCTTCAGGGTCACCACGTCGCCAGGGCGGTACTGCCGTGCCGCCGTTTCCTTGTTCGTTTCCACTTCTGTTCCTCCGGGCGCTCAGTGCGCGCTTTCTTCCACGGGGCTCTGGAAGGCTTCGCTGGGCGCGTCGGCCCAGAGCTGCTCCAGATTATAGAATTCCCGTTCCTCTTCCAGGAAGATGTGGACGACGACATCGCCGAAATCCAGCAGGATCCAGCGGCCCTCGCCATATCCTTCCTTATGTTTGCAGAACACGTCGGCCCCGGCCATCTTATCCTCGATCTCGTCGGCAATGGCCTTCACCAGCGTCGTGTTGCCGGCGCTGACGATGACGAAGTAGTCCGTCAGAAAGGACAACCCGTCCATGTTCAGCAGCAAGATGTCCCTGCCTTTTTTCGCATCGGCGAGCGCAGCGATTTTCTGCGCCAGTTCCTTCGCGGTCCATTCCATAAAGCGAAAATCCCTCCTGATTCCTTTGTCACTCAACGTGTGTTCCCTGCCGGCCGTCGTCAGCCCCGGCTGTTCTGCCGGGTATTGCTCTGGCCGGAGGAAGGTTTTGCCGGGGCGGCCTGCCGGGCCGTGGTCCGCTTTTTCTGCGGGGCCGCCTTGCTGCCGCTTTGCGCCGGCGTCTTGCCGGCAGCACCCTTCGCCGCATCGTCCGTCACGGCTTTCGCCCCATTGTCCGTCACGGTTTTCGGCACCGTTTCGGGGACGAATTCCTCCAGCCCGCTGTCATCCTTGGCAGCCATGAAGGGGATATCGACCTCTTTCAGGGATTTCTCGATGTCCCCCCGCCTGGCCAGCCAGTAGCTGGTGCCGGAAGGGGCATCGTAGAAATTGCCGTAGAGCATGCCCGAGCGGATCTTGTTGTCCGACAGGATGTTGTAGCTGCGCACGGCCTTCAAGGTCGTCACCGTCGTCATATCCGTCTCCACGTACTTCTGGATGGTGGAGATGATGGACGGGATCTTTGTGATGTTTTCCACGGAGAACATCTGCAGGCCCAGGGCCTTCAGGAATTTCTGCTGCCGCTGCACGCGCCCGATGTCCCCCAGCTCGTCGGCCCGGAAACGGACATACTGGCCGCTCCGCTTGCCGTCCAGGTGCTGATACCCGTGCTTAATGTCGATGACCAGGTCGGCATAGGGGTCCTCGTAATGCATGTCCTTGTCGACGTACAGGTCCACGCCGCCGATGATGTTCATGACTTCGATGAAGCCCTGCCAGTTGACAAGGGCGTAATAGTGGATGGGGATGCGCAGCAGGTTCGCCACGGTCTGCTTGGCCATGGCCACGCCGCCGTAGGCGTATGCCGCGTTGACCTTATCGTATCCCTTGTGCCCGGGCAGACGCACCATGGTGTCACGGGGAATGGAGATCATGGAGATCTTATGCTCGTCCGGGTCGAAGCTCAGGACGATGATGGCGTCGGTCCGTTTCGGTTCCGACTTCGCCGCTTCGCTGTCGCCGTCATCGATGCCGAGCAGCAGGACGTTGATGCGCTTGTTCAGGACCTCGTCCTTGCCGATCTTGTCTGTCGCGGCCGCCGTGTCGGCCTGGGGTGCGTTGATGAGGTGGGTGTAGGCCCACACGGCGCCCCAGAACATGGTGGTCATGAGGACGGCCATCACAATCAGCAGGCCGAAGACACGTCCCCAGCGCAGGCGGCGTTTCCTCCGCCGCGGCCGCCGGTGCTGCACCGGCGTACGGGAATCCTCTTTGTTATCCGTCATTGGGCTTGTTCCTTCTTTGCCTTGAATTGGGCGGCCAGCTGGTTGTATCCGGCGACCGCGTCAGGATGGACGAGCAGGTCCTGCCCGAGCAGGTATGCCATGGTGTCCTTATAAGCCTGCAACATGGCTTTGTCCAGGTCTTTGCGGCACAGGCTGCGCAATTCGTCCACGCCGGGAAAATCCCGGGCCGGTTCGGTCATGTCGGCCAGAAAGACGATCTTGGCCGTCTGCGTCATATCCGGACCGCCCGTCGTATGCAGGCGGATGGCGTCCAGGATTTCAGGATCCGTGACACCGTATTTGTGCTCCGCGTACCAGGCTCCCAGCAGGGGGTGGGCCAGAATCGGCTGGGCGCACACGACCGGGTCGGGCTGCAGCCCCAGTTCCGCGGCCTTCCGCGGGCCTTCAGGCGTCGGCACTTCGCGCCCGCAATCGTGCAGCAGGGCCGCCACGGCGACCTTGTCCCGGTCGGCGTCAAAGCGGTCCGCCAGTTTCAGCGCTTCGTCGAAGACCGCGCAGGAATGGCGGAAGCGTTTCGGTTTCAGGGACCGCCGCAGCAGTTCCCGCATTGCATCTATGGTCATGAATCGTTACACTCTTTTCCTTTGACCGGCGGCGCCCCTTCCGGCGCCGTGCCGTCCTGCTCCGCCGCCCCGCCGGGCCAGCGGTACAGACCTTTTTCCGCGATATAGCGTTCCACCGCCGCGGGTACCATGCCGCGGATGGGCAGGCCCCGGCGCACGCGGTCCCGGATTTCCGTCGACGAGACCGCCGTTTCCGGCACGTCGGCGCAGACGATGCGCTCCCGCACCCAGTTCCCGAATTGCTGCTCCAGCAGATGCATCCCTTCCCGGGGCCCGTAACCGGGCCGGGCGGCCACTACGAAGCGGACCAGGCGGAGCAGGTCTTCGGCGCGGTACCACGTGCCGAGCTGTTCCAGGGAGTCCTCGCCGATGATCAGGGCGAGGTCGGCATCGGGCCGGCGGTCCTGCAGCAGCCGTACGAGGTCGTATGTGTAGGACAGGCCGCCCCGTTCGTATTCAATGCTGCTCGCCATAAAGTACGGATAGGGCGCCACGGCCAGGCGGACCATGGCCAGCCGGTCCTCCGGCGAGGCAAAACGGTGCCGGTACTGCTTGTGCGGCGGATTCAGGGCCGGCAGGAACAGGACCCGGTCGAATTCCAGCTGCTGCTGCACCGCGTCGGCAATGCGCAGGTGTCCTTCGTGAATCGGGTCATACGTGCCGCCCATGATGGCCAGACGTTCCATGCCCCTTCCTCCTTTGACGCGCCGCGGCCGGTCCGTGCGGCCAGGCTGCACCGCCGCCGGCGTACCGGTTCACGCTGTTTCAGGCGTATATAACATTATACCAACGGGCACCCTCATTTGTAAACAGGCGCCGGGGAAATCACAGGCGGGGTTCCGCGCTTCACCGCACGGCCCGCCAGAGCAGCCCCTCAATGGCCAGGAAGAGGAGCAGCAGGGCCAGCAGGAACAGGCCCCGGTCCTTTAAATCAAAAACGGTTTTAGGCCTTCCCAGAAATTCCGAGAAGGCCTGACAGAAATCCTTTATTTTTCGGACGGTGCCGCGGTTCCGCGGCGGACGGGACTCCGTCCCGCCGGAACCCGGCTGCGTCGTGCTGCACATTCTTTCCTGCGCCTCCCTTATTCATAGCGCAAGGCGTCGATGGGGTCGAGCAGGGCGGCCTTGCGGGCCGGATAGAGACCGAAGAACACGCCGATGCCGACGGAGAAGACGACGGAAATGATGACGATAGGCACGGAGACGACGGTCTTCCACCCGGCCACGGCACTGATGATGTAACTGGAGCCGACGCCGAGGACGACGCCCAGAATGCCGCCGATGACGCCGATGACCGCCGATTCAATCAGGAACTGGAGCAGGATATCGTGATATGTGGCACCCAGGGCTTTGCGGATGCCGATTTCCCGCGTCCGTTCCGTCACGGACACGAGCATGATGTTCATGATGCCGATGCCGCCGACCAGCAGGCTGATGGCGGCGATGCAGCCGAGCAGCATGGTGATCGTGTTGGCCGTGCTCATCATGGTGTCCATGAGGGCCGACAGGTTGCGGACCGTGAAATCGTCGTACTCGTCGTTCCGGATGCGGTGGCGGATGCGGAGCAGGTTCTCCACCTGGGCCTGCACGTCGTCCACCACATTCTCATTTTCCGCCTGGATGGTGATGCTGCGGATGTAGGTGATGCCCATGATACGGCGCTGGGCCGTCGTCAGGGGCACAATGACGATGTCGTCCTGGTCCTGCCCGTTGGCGGACTGGCCCTTTTCCTCCAGCACGCCGACCACCTTGAAGGGGGCCGAATTGATACGGATCATCTTGCCGACGGGATTGCCTTCGGGGAACAGGTTCTCCACGATGGTCTGGCCGATGACGCAGTTCCGTTCGGAGCTGCTCATGTCGCGGTCGTTGATGTTGCGTCCTTCCGCCACGGTGTAGTCGCGGATGTCGAGGATATTGGGCGTCGTGCCCAGGACCTGGGAATACCAGTTCTGGTTGCCCACGACCATCTGGTACGTGGACTGCACCATGGGCGCCACGTACTTGATGCCCGTGACGTTCTTCTCGATGGCCTTGGCGTCGTCGTTCGTGAGGCGCGCGCCCGAACCGGACTGGATGCGGGCCCCCGTCGCCGTACGGCCGCCGGACATGACGATCAGCAGGTTGCTGCCGAGGCGGGAAATGTTGTCCTTGATCTGTTCTTTTACGCCGAAGCCCAGACTGACCATGGCGATGACGGCGCCGACACCGATGATGATGCCCAGCAGGGTCAGCAGGGTGCGCAGCTTGTTGCCGATCATGCCGTCAATGGCCATCTTGATCGACTCATTGAACATAATCCTGTACCAGCCTTTCGTCGCTGTTCAAGTGCCCGTCGCGCATGACGAGGATGCGTTTCGTCTGACGGCCGATGTCCGGTTCGTGGGTGACCATGACCAGGGTACGGCCCTCCGCGTTCAGGGACTTGAAGATATCCATGATTTCATAACTCGATTTGGTGTCCAGGTTGCCCGTCGGCTCGTCCGCCATGACGATGGCCGGGTCGTTGATGAGGGCCCGGGCAATGGCCACGCGCTGCCGCTGGCCGCCGGACATCTCCATGGGCTTGTGGTCCAGGCGGTCGCCCAGTCCCACGCTTTCCAGGGCCTTGCGGGCCCGTTCCATGCGTTCCTCTTCCGGCACGCCGGCATAGACGAGGGGCAGGGCCACGTTTTCCTGTGCCGTCAGTTTCGACAGCAGGTTGAAGTTCTGGAACACGAAACCGATCTTCTTATTGCGCGTCCTGGCGAGTTCGTCGTCGCTGAGGCTGGCGACTTCGCGCCCGTCCAGATGATACTCGCCGCTCGTGGGCCGGTCCAGGCAGCCCAGGATGTTCATCATCGTCGACTTGCCGCTGCCCGAAGGGCCCATGATGGCGACGAAGTCCCCTTCCTCCACGCTGAAATTCACGTGGTCCAGGGCGTTGAGGACGGTATCGCCCATGACGAAGGTCTTGACGATGTCTTTCAATACGATTACGTCCGCCACGGTGCCTTCCCCCTTTTACATCGGAGGACCGCCAGGGCCGCCCGTATTGGTCTGTTTCGACGTCAGCTGTTTCACGACCAGTTTGTCGCCTTCCTTCAGGCCGTCCGCCGTGACTTCGACATTCTCGTCCCCGGACAGGCCGAGCGTGACGCTGACCTTGGTCTCCTTCTTCGTGGCTGCATCGTACTTTTTCACGTACGGTTCGCCGCCGTCATAGAAGATGCAGTTCAGCGGGACGTTCAGGACATCTTCCTTCTGGCTGATGATGATGTTCGAACGGGCCGTCATGGTCGGGAACAGTTTGCCCTGCGAGTTGGCCACGTCGATGTAGACCTTGTAGTACACCACGTTGTTCGTCGTCGTGGCACTGCGCGAAATCAGGCGCACCGTACCCGTGAAGGTTTCGTCGGCAAAAGAGTCGACGGTGAATTCCACGTTCTGCCCGACGCTCACCTGTCCCACGTCGGATTCGTCGACCATGGCCTCGATCTGCATGTTGTCCAGGTTGGCGATGGACATGATGACCTGCGGCGTGCTGATACCGGAGCTGATGGTCTGGCCGACCGGCGTCGGTTTGCCGATGACATAGCCGTCGATCGGCGAATAGATGTTGGTATCGTTCGTGTTGGCCACCGCCGCGTCGTAAGCGGCCTTGGCGACCTTGTAGTTCATGAGGGCCGTGTCATAGGTCTGCTGCGAAATGGCGCCGCGGTTCAGCATCTCCTGGTCGCGGTTGAGCGTCAGCAGGCTGTCATCCATCTGTGCCTTTTTCTGCAGTTCCGTCTGTTTCAGCGAAGTCTCGTCCAGCTTGACGAGGAGCTGCCCCGCTGTGACATGGTCGTTTTCCGCTACATTGACCTGCACGATACGGCCGGTGATTTTGGAGCTGATGTCGACATTGTCGACGGCACTCAGGCTGCCTGTGGCCGAAACGGTCTTGCGCAGTTCGCCGTACTGCACGGCGGCGGTTTTGACCGTCTGCGTCCCGTCCTCCTGTTTCGCCTTGTAGTACCGGTAGCCGCCAAAGCAGCCCGCCGCCACCACCAGTAACAGGATCAGCAGGAGCAGATGGTCCTTGATGAATTTCATATCTCCGTTACCCCCTGTTTGCAAGGTCCTGCTCCGGTCACACAAGATGCCGCAGCCCCATCGGCCCGGAAACGCTCCGGAAAAGGCCGCGGCACGACCGGCAGAACCGGTATACCTTTTGTATATAGCGCATTGTAGCAAGGATTTATGGCATTTCTATGACCGTACTATGGCATTTTGCGTGCAATCCGGTCACTCAAGCCTGCTTCAGGAAGCGTTCCTGCAGCTTATCCCGCATGGCGTCGCGGAGACCGATGACGTTCTGCAGGTAACCCAGGGGACTGCCGCCGAGGCGGATCATTTCCTCGCGGGCTGCTTCCAGGTAGGACGCGTCGGCCAGATACAGGGCCCGCACCACTTCGTGGGTCCGGGGATCCTGGTGCTGCGGCGGCAGCCGGTGCAGGCGCCGTTCCATGTTTTCCTTCACGCGCCGGTTCGTCATCATGTAGTCCAGGGCGACGGTGTTCCACGGCACGCCCAGCGCCGTCAGGACGAGGGCCGTCAGGATGCCCGTGCGGTCCTTGCCGCCGTTGCAGTGGTAGAGGACGGAGCCCGCCGTGTGCGTGAGCAGGATGTCGAAAAAGCGCCGGATGGTGCTCTGGGACTGCTCGCTGGAAATGAGTTTGCGGTACACGTCGGTCATGTACTTCCCCGCGGAATAACCGGGCCGCCCCGTCTGTTCGACGAGGGCGTCCAGGATGCCTTGTTTATCGCTCTCCGTGCCATTCAGGCCGGAAAACCCAAGCTGGCCCTCGTTCAGCATGGGCAGCCGGTAATATTCGACAATGCCCCACTGGGGGTCGGGATTCTGTTCCGATTCGAGGGCGCTGCGCAGATCCACGATGGTGCGCACGCGGCACGTCCCCAGCAGGACCGTCGCGTCTTCCACCGTCACCTGGGTGAGGCGGCCGCTGCGGATCAGCCGGTGCGGTTTGATGATGCGCCTGTCTTCCGTTTCCGTACCGCCCAGGTCGCGCGTGTTGGCCTGTCTTTCCAGTTCGATGTCGATCATGACCGCACCTGCCCGTCCCCGCTGATGAGGTACTTGTAGGTCGTCAGTTCGGGCAGGGCCATGGGTCCGCGGGCATGCAGCTTCTGCGTGCTGATGCCGATTTCGGCCCCGAACCCGAACTGGAAGCCGTCCGTGAAGCGCGTCGAGGCGTTCACATAGACGCAGGCCGCGTCCACCGCCTGCTGGAAGCGGCGGGCGGCCGCGTAGTCTTCCGTCACGATGCATTCGCTGTGTTTCGTGCCGTATCTGGCGATGTGTTCCAGCGCCTCGTCCAGGCCGTCCACCACTTTGACGGAGAGACGCAGGTCGTTATATTCCGTGGCCCAGTCTTCGTCCGTGGCAGGCTGCACCTTGCCGCAGACGCCCTGCACCGTTTCGTCGCCGATCACCGTGACGCCGTGTTCCTGCAGCGTCCTGACGATGCGGGGCAGGAAGGCGTCCGCCACAGCGCGGTGTACGAGCAGCGTTTCCATGGCGTTGCACGTGGAAGGCCGCTGAGTCTTGGCGTTGACGATGATCCGCTCGGCCATGCCGAAGTCGGCGCCGGCATCCACGAAGGTGTGGCACACGCCGGCACCGGTCTGGATGACGGGTACCGTGGCACTGGCCATGACGGCGTTGATGAGGCGGGCGCTGCCGCGGGGAATCACGACGTCCACCAGCCCGTTGAGCTGCACCAGTTCCGTGACGGCCGCATGGTCCGTACTCGTAATGAACTGCACGCTGCCGGCCGGAATACCGGCCTGTTCCGCCGCCTCCCGCAGTACGCGGGCGATTTCCGTATTGGAATGGATGGCTTCACTGCCGCCTTTGAGGAGGACGGCATTGCCGGATTTCAGACAAAGGCCGATGGCGTCGGCCGTCACGTTGGGCCGCGCTTCGTACACGATGCCGATGACGCCCAGGGGGACGCGGATCTTCGTCACGGTCAGGCCGTTCGGCAGCGTGCCGCCCCCCAGAATGGTGCCCACCGGATCGGGCAGGGCCGCGACCTGGCGCAGTCCTTCCGCCATGCCGGCCAGCCGGTCCTGCGTCAGCAGCAGGCGGTCCAGCATGGACTCCTTCATGTGTCCGGCCTTGCCGGCCTCTATATCGCCGGCATTTGCTGCCAGAATCGTTTCCGCATGGTCCAGCAGCGCATCCGCCATGGTCAGGAGCGCCGCGTTCTTAGCCGCCGTGGACAGGGTCGCAAGCCGCCGTTCGGCCAACCCCGCTGCCCGGGCCTGTTCCTTGATGCTCATAATGATCCTTCTTTCCAATATGGTTTCGTTCCCTATCCGCTTCACAGTACGACCAGGTCATCGCGGTGGATGACTTCGTCGCAGATTTTGCTGCCCAGAATCTGTTCAATCAGGGAGGAGCGGACGCCCTTGATCTTGTCGAGCTCGTCCGACGAATAATGGGTCAGTCCGCGGGCCAGTTCCTTGCCGGCCTGGTTCCGCACGCTGACGGTGTTGCCGGCCTCAAAAGTGCCTTCCACCCGCAGGATGCCCGCCGGCAGGATGCTGCAGCTGCCTTCGCGCTGCAAGGCCTGGACGCACCCGTCGTCCACAACGAGGCTGCCCGCGCAGCCGGCGCCGAAGGCAAGCCAGCGCTTGCGGACCTGCAGCCGGTTTTCCCGGGAGAGGAACAAGGTCCCCAGCTCCTCGCCCTGGAGGACGCGCGTAATGACGTTCGGTTCCGAACCCGAGGCGATGACGAGGCTGATGCCCGAGCTGACGGCCTGTTTGGCCGCCTGGATCTTCGTCATCATCCCGCCTGTGCCGCGGGCGGATCCGGCCTCGCCGGCCGCCGCCTCGATGGCCGGCGTGATTTCCGTGACGGTATGTACCAGCCTGGCTTCGGGATGGGTGGCGGGGTTCGCCGTGTAATAGCCGTCGATATCGGACAAAATGATGATGAGGTCCGCGTCGGCCAGCCCGCCGACCAGGGCGGACATGTTGTCGTTGTCGCCAATCTTCAGGTCATCCAGGGCCACCGTGTCGTTCTCGTTCACAATGGGGATGACGCCCATGCGGAGCAGTTCCATGAAGGTGTTCCGCGAATTGATGTAGTGATGGCGGTCGCGCATCTCCATGCGGGTCAGCAGCACCTGGGCCACCGTCGTGCCGTATTCGGCGAACAGCTTCTCATAGGTGTTCATGAGGATGCCCTGCCCCACGGCCGCCACCGCCTGTTTGCCCGGAATGGTCCGGGGCTTTTCCGGCAGATGCAGCCGGTCCGTGCCAACGGCGACGGCGCCGCTCGTGACGAGGATGATTTCCCGGCCCTGGTTGTGCAGGTCGCTCAGCTCCCGCGTCAGATGGTCGATGCGTGTGAAATTGCGGCTGTAGTTCGCATACGTGATGGTGCTGGTGCCGACCTTCACGACGATGCGCTCCGCCTGTCTGATATCTTCCCGGTTCCGGATGATCATGATTTCACCACTGCCTTTTTTCAGGGGACGCGCCTTAGCGGCGGTCGCTCCATTTACTCTTCTTGTAGACGAAGACCATGTCGCGGATGCGCACCTTGTCGCCTTCCTGGACACCGGCCTCCACGAGGGCCTCCTCGATCTTCAGCCGTTTCCAGATGAGCTGGAAGCGGTACTGCGCTTCGTCGTTGTCGAAGTTCGTCATGGCGACGAGGCGCTCGATGTTTTTCCCTTTGACTTCGTAGTCGGCCTCTTCGGCGCCCTGGACGATTTCGAAATCATCCGGGTCGCCCCCATCCACCGTGCCGATCTCCTCTTCCGGCTCCGGCACATAGTGCCGGGCCATTTCCCAGGCTTTCCACATGAGTTCCTTCAGGCCCTCGCCAGTGGCGGCGGAAACCTTCCTGACCTCATAGCCCTTCTTCCCGGCGTATTCCTTCAGGCGCTCGAAATTTTCCGCCGCGCCGGGCAGGTCCATCTTATTGGCCACCACAAGCTGCGGGCGTTTGGCCAGTTTAGGGCTGTACGCCGCCAGTTCGTGATTGATCTTGTCAAAGTCTTCCAGCGGATCGCGTCCTTCGCAGCCCGAAACGTCCACCACGTGGAGCAGCACCTTCGTACGCTCGATGTGGCGCAGGAAGTCGTGCCCCAGGCCGACGCCTTCGGAGGCCCCTTCAATAAGGCCCGGGATGTCGGCGAGGACGAAGCTGGCCTCGTCCGTCAGGCGCACGACGCCCAGAACCGGCGTCAGGGTCGTGAAATGGTAGGCCGCGATTTCCGGCTTGGCCGCGCTGACCCGCGAGATGATGCTTGATTTGCCGACGCTGGGATACCCCACCAGGCCGACATCGGCAATGAGCTTCAGCTCCAGGCGGTACCAGCCCTGCGTACCCGGCTCGCCCTTTTCGGCGAATGTCGGCGTGCGCTTCGTCGGCGTAGCGTAGCAGGCGTTCCCCTTGCCGCCACGGCCGCCTCTGGCCGCCACGAATTCCTGTCCCGCCTCCGTCAGGTCCGCCACGGCAATGCCCGTCGCGTCGTCCCGCACAACCGTACCCATGGGTACCTTGACGATGACATCCTGGCCGCGGGCGCCGGTCATATTGTTCGTACCGCCCGGCTGCCCCTTCGGGGCCACGAATTTGCGTTTATAACGGAAATCCACCAGCGTGTTCAGGTTGGTGTCCGCCCGCAAGATGACGCTCCCGCCATGGCCGCCGTTGCCGCCGTTCGGGCCGCCCTTGTCGACGAACTTCTCGCGGCGGAAGCTGGACATGCCGTCGCCGCCTTTGCCTGCTTCGCAGTAGATGCGTGCTTTATCGAAAAACATGATGACTCCTTCCCCCGTACAAGGTGACGATGTAGATGCGGAAATGACTTTTTCGTTAATTAGTTCATTATATCATATTTATAGGAAAACAAAAACACGCCCTGCCGGATGACCTGTCCGAAAAGGCGTGTCTGTATGCGTTTCAGTCAGTGCAGGCAGCAGGCCGGGCCGTCCTCCGCGACGGCGGAAGCTTCGCGGACCGGGCCGTCCGTGTCCCCGGGATCCTGCGTTTTGACGGGGATGCGGAGCCCGTTGTCAAGCACCATGGCCCCGCCGTCGTCCGGCAGTGCGATATGGTCCGGATTGACCAGGAAGCGGCGGTTGCCCTTGCGGTACCGCTGCCACTTGAGTTCGTATTCCAGCTGTTCCAGGCTGCCGCGCGTCACGATGCTTTCCTGCGCTTTGTGGATGACGAGGTAGTTCTTATCCTTCCAGCAACAGCGGATATCCCGTTTGCGGATGCGGAACTGCCTGTCTTTGTCCTGCACATAGAGGAATTCCCGGTCGGTCGCCCGGGGAAGGGTTTGCGGCACGTTCCGCCGGTTTTGAAAGGTTATATACGGGTGTTCTTCCAGCAGGCGCCGCAGCTGCGGCCCCGCCGAGCCCGATTCCGTGCTGAAGTGGACCATAATCACCCTTATATAGTCCTTCAACTGCCCCAGCAGTTTCTCGTCGTCCACCATACTGTCTTCCGCAATACGGAAGACCGACGGTTCTAACACGGCCATATCCAGGGCTTCGTCACGGCTGTCGTTTTTCTCTGTGTTTTCCGCAGCACGACGTACGTGTTCCAACAGTTTCCATCCGGAGCGGAACCGGACGAAACAGATGTGGGCCCCGAACATGTTCCGCAGCTCCCGCATAAATCCCCTGGTTTCCTTCGCCAAATCGCCGTTAGCCGTACAGACAGCAATTCGATACACCTGCTCAGTCCTCCTTCGCCGCCTGCCGACCGGCAAGGGCGCCTGTCAAATTTGCCTCCGCCGCCCGGAAGCGGTCCCCTCCGTCGCCAGTCCCCATCAGCGCAGGCATGCCTACATTATATCACAGGGAATTTAATTTGAAAATATAGAAATGATTGAAATATCAGATTATTTTACAATTGACAAAACCTTCAAGATCGCTCCTGAAGGTTGATTTTTAGAATGGCGGAGTGGCCGAGATTCGAACTCGGGCGAGCCTTGCGACCCCTAACGATTTAGCAAACCGTCCTCTTCAGCCAGCTTGAGTACCACTCCATATGGAATCACAAATCGTTACCTGCTTATTATAGCCTATTTCGGTGCCGGTTGCAAGTCCTTTTTGCGGGACAAGGCGGACCCGGATCTTGGTTGTCAAGACATATGTTACACACCAGAATTTGAGAAATACTCTGTTACAACTTGGTTCGGGCTTTTGAATGCGAGGGATGTCTTGGCTGTGC
>ONEW01000045.1 GCA_900316935.1 uncultured Selenomonadales bacterium | reverse complement strand
AGTCGGTGCATAACAACTGTTGAAACCGCCGTGTACCGAACGGTACGCACGGTGGTGTGAGAGGACGGGGGCTAACCGCCCCCTCCTACTCGATTGCCGCGGGGGGACACCGTTCCGGGAACGGCCGCCCTCAGAAATGGTCGAGCAGATGGTACCCTTTGCCGCGCAGGAAGGTTTCCGTTTCCGATTCGTTCGTCGCGAAGACGGCGATGGGGGAGCCCGTGGCGCGGTCGAAGGAAATGTACAGGTAGCGGATCATGATGTTGGCATCGTGGATGTCGGCCAGGATGCGGTCCAGCGTGCCGGGTCTGTCGGAGCCCATGTCGACGGCCAGGACCCGGTCGAGGCGGCACTGGTAGCCGGCCTTTTCCAGCTGGTCCATGGCCTTGTCCGGCTGATCCACGACGATGCGGATGATGCCGAATTCCGCGCTGTCCGTGGCCAGCATGGTGTAGATGTTGATCCCGTCCTGTGCCAGGACGGACGTGATTTTGCTCAGGGCGCCTTTCGTGTTGGCGGCGAATAAAGAAATCTGGTTCAGCATAAAACTCTTTCTCCTTCTTTGGTACGGATATATCTTAAATTGGCTTTAGTCTAGCACGATTCGGGCGAAAAGGAAAGCGGCCTGCCCAAATTTCCTATGTATACAATAAACATGACGGTTTCCCGTTGACGGGTAAAAGCACGGCGGGGTAAAATAAGGTTGATTCTTAATAAGATGAGGGGGCATATATGATGCGGATCCGTAACGTGTTGAAAACATTGCTTTGTCTGGGTATGATGGCGCTCCTGGCCGTGGCGGCAGGCTGCGGCGGCGGCGGTGACAAGAAGGCCGCCGGCGGCAAGGACCAGAAGGTCCTGAAGGTCGGCATGGAATGCGCCTACGCGCCGTACAACTGGTCCCAGACGACCAACGAGAACGGCGCCGTGCCCATTGCCGGCACCAATGAATTCGCCAACGGCTACGATGTCATGATGGCGAAAAAGCTGGCGGAAGCCATGAACATGAAACTGGAAATCCACAAGATGGAATGGGACGGTCTGGCACCGGCCGTCGTTTCGGGCAAGATTGACGCCGCCATTGCGGGCATGTCCATCACGGCCAAACGCAAACAGTCCGTCGATTTCACGAAACCGTATTACTATGCAAGCGTCGTCGCCCTGGTCAAGAAGGACGGCCCCTTCGCGAAAGCCCAGAGCGTGGCCGACCTGAAAGGCGCCGTGGCCACGAGCCAGCTGAACACCATCTGGTATGACCAGATCGACCAGATTCCGGCGGTCAGGAAGCTGCCGGCCATCGACACGGTTCCCGGCATGGTCGTCGCCCTGACGAGCGGCAAAGTGAATGTCCTGGTCTGCGACATCCCGACGGCGAAAGCCGCGGCCTTCACGAACAAGGACCTCGTCATGCTGGAATTCAAAGGCGACAAAGGCTTCAAGACTTCCCAGGAAGATGTCGAAATCGGCGTGGCCGTCAAGAAGGGCAACAAGGAACTGCTGGACGGCATGAACAAAGTGCTGGGCGGCATGACCGAAGCCGACTTCAACAAGATCATGGACGAAGCCATCAAGCTGCAGCCCATGGCGAAAAAGTGATTCCGATGTGATTCTCAGGAACTGCAAACAGAGCATGCGGGATGGCGGTGCTGTCCCGCATTTCTTCTTACAGGGGCCGGCCGCGCCGGTCCCGTGTCCGAAACATTGCAAATGAGGTGAGGTTATGCAAGTACCGGAAACATTCACAGGCTGGGTCGTGTTCCTGCTCCAGCAGTACGGCGGCGTGCTCCTGAAAGGGGCGGTGGTGACGCTGCTCCTGGCCATCACGGGCACCCTCGTCGGCTGCGTCATCGGACTGGTCGTCGGCGCCATCGAGACCATTCCGGAAGAGGAGGCGGACAGCGCCGTTGCGCGGATCCTGCTGCGGGCCGTCAAGAAGGTGCTGTACGCGTATGTGGAAGTGTTCCGCGGTACGCCGATGATTGTCCAGGCCATGGTCGTCTACTACGGCGCCATGAGCATCTTCAACATCGACATGTCGCCCCTGTTCGCGGGCTTCTTCGTCGTGTCCATCAACACGGGCGCCTACATGGCGGAAACCATCCGCGGCGGCATCGAATCCATTGACGACGGCCAGAAGGAGGCGGCCATCGCCATCGGCATGAACCACTTCGAGGCCATGCGCTACATCATCCTGCCCCAGGCGGTCCGCAACATCCTGCCCCAGATCGGCAACAACCTGATCATCAACATCAAGGATACGTCGGTCCTGAACGTCATTTCCGTCACGGAACTGTATTTCGCGTCCAAATCGGCGGCCGGCGTGTACTACAAATATTTCGAAGTCTTCTTCATCACGTGCTGCATCTACTTCCTCATGACCTTTACGGCGTCGCGCCTGCTGCGCTGGTGGGAAAAGCGCATCGACGGGCCGGCCGACTACTGCCTGGTGGAGTACGACCCCATGGTCGATCCCTGCACGGAATATCCCCTGACGATGGTCAAGAAAGGAGGAAAGTGACATGGCGGAACCTGTACTTTCCATCCGGAACCTGAAAAAGGATTTCGGCACCCGGGAAATCCTCAAGGGCCTTTCCTTCGACGTCTGCAAAGGCGATGTGGTGACCATCATCGGCCCGTCCGGATCGGGCAAGTCCACCCTCATCCGCTGCGTCAACTTCCTGGAGACGCCGACGGATGGCCAGGTGCTGTACAAGGGCAGGCCGGTGCGCGACACCTTCCACAAGCTGTCTCTGTACCGGACGAAGGTCGGCATGGTGTTCCAGCAGTTCAACCTGTTCAACAACCTGAACGTCCTCGACAACTGCACCGTCGGCCCCGTCAAGGTGCTGGGCATGGACAAGCTCGAAGCGGAACAGCGGGCCGTGCAGTACCTGGAAACGGTCGGCATGCACGGCTACGTGAACGCCAGACCGGGCCAGCTGTCCGGCGGGCAGAAACAGCGCGTGGCCATTGCCCGCGCCCTGACCCTGCAGCCCGAAGTGCTGCTGCTGGACGAACCGACGTCGGCCCTGGATCCCGAAATGGTGGGCGAAGTCCTGGCCGTCATGCGCAAACTGGCCGACGAAGGCCTGACCATGGTCGTCGTGACCCACGAAATGGCCTTCGCCCGCGACGTGTCGAGCCATGTCATCTTCATCGACCAGGGCGTCATTGCGGAAGAAGGGTCCCCGGACGAGATTTTCGGCCACCCGAAGCAGCAACGCACCCAGGAATTCCTGGCCCGTTTCCAGCTGCAGTACGGGGCACAGTGAGGGCGGGATTCCGGATTCCTGCTGCGGGAAAGGGGGAGTGTCCATGGTTTGTACATACAAGGAGATACTGGCGGGGACGGCGGCAGCGGTGCTGCTGGCCCTGGCCCCGGTTTGCGGATACGCCGCGGACAACGCGGCAGCAGACACAAAGATAGCGGGAACGGGGCAGACGGAGATTTCCCGTTCCCGGCCCTGGACTTACGAAGAGGAAGGTACGAAGGGCAACCCGGCCGGGACCATCGCCACGCCGGATACGCCCGTCGTGTCGTCGACGCCGCACCCGGCGCCGGGCCGCAGGGCCCGGACCGGTACCGCGCGGCCGGCCGTACGGCAGACCAGCGGTGCAGCGTCCGCTGCGGCGGATGGGGCAGCCGGTACGGTTTCCGGTACCGCGGCAGCCGTCCCGCAGAGCGGCTGGGTCAAGGGTCCGGCCCTGAAGCCGGGTGACACCATCGGCATCGTGGCGCCGGCCTCGCCGGTTACGGGGCCGCTGGATCCGTATGTGAAGATCCTGCAGTCCCTGGGCTACCAGGTCAAGATCGCGCCCCATGCCCGGACGCGCTACGGCTATCTGGCCGGAACCGATGAGGAACGGGCGCAGGATTTGAACGATTTCTTCGCGGACGATACGGTGCAGGCCATCTTGTGCGCCCGGGGCGGCTACGGCAGCGCCCGCGGACTGGACCTGCTCGATTACGGTTCCATCCGGAAGCACCCGAAACTGCTGATCGGGTACAGCGACATTACGGCGCTCCAGACGGCCCTGGGCGCGAAAGCGCGCCTGGTGACGGCTTCCAGCCTGATGCTGGACCGCCTGACGTCCGGCAACAGCTACGCCATGCAGCAGTTCAAGGCGGGCCTGGCGACGAACCAGCCCCTGGGGGCCTTCAAGATGCCGTCCGGACAGACCTTGTCCACCATCGTGCCCGGCACGGCTACGGGCCGCCTGGCCGGCGGCAACCTGTCCGTACTGGCTTCCCTCGCGGGTACGCCCTACGCCCTGGACGGCACGGGCTGCATCCTGGTGCTGGAAGAGGTCGGCGAGGAATCGTACCGCGTGGACCGCATGCTGAACCAGCTCTACCAGAGCGGCCTGCTGCACCGCGTGGCGGCCATCTGCTACGGGCAGTTTGTCGGTTGCGGCAACCAGGACGGGGACTTTACGGTCGACGATGTCCTGATCCATTACGGCGTCCTGTCGGGGAAGCCCGTCATCAAGGGCCTGCCGGTCGGCCACAGCAGTGTGAACGGCTTCCTGCCGTACGGGGTGCAGGCGACGGTCACGGCGCCGGAAGACGGCGCGGCGTCCCTCGTCATCGACGAAGCCCATGCCCGGTAAAGGAAAACACAAAAGGACCATGGAAGCACCTTGCATTCCATGGTCCCGTTTTTCTTTTGAGACAAAACTACTAGAAAAACTACTAAAAATGACAAACAAAAAGCCTTGCCAAAATCGGCAAGGCTGATTTTTCCTTGGTGATCCAGGAGGGATTCGAACCCCCGACCCACGGCTTAGAAG
>ONEW01000024.1 GCA_900316935.1 uncultured Selenomonadales bacterium | reverse complement strand
GGCACAGCCAAGACATCCCTCGCATTCAAAAGCCCGAACCAAGTTGTAACAGAGTATTTCTCAAATTCTGGTGTGTAACATATGTCTTGACAACCAAGAAAATTTTTACAAATTAACCAGATTTCCGCTTGCATGCCATGACCCGTTGTGGTACAATATTTAAGCGTAATACGGACGGTCCGCTGTGATAATTGGAATACCGCATGGGCGATAAAGTTGTTTTTTTCGAAGCCGGCAGGCTTCATCACATGAACGTCTATGAAATTGAGGAGGAAAAAATGAACATCATCGAAACCCTGGATAAGGAACAGTTACGTTCCGATATCCCCGAATTCCGTGCCGGCGACACCGTAAAGGTTTACGTAAAGGTTGTTGAAGGTACGCGTGAACGCATTCAGATGTTTGAAGGCGTCGTCATCTCCCGCAGCGGCTCCGGTGTCCGTGAAATGTTCACCGTACGCCGTATTTCCTACGGTGTAGGCGTGGAACGTACGTTCCCGGTTCACAGCCCGCGTCTGGAGAAGATCGAAGTTGCACGCAAAGGCGTGGTGCGCAGAGCAAAACTGTACTACCTGCGCAATCTGACCGGCAAGGCTGCTCGTATCCGCGAACGCCGCTGATCCGCAAACAAAGGGGGCTGCCATGGCAGTCCTCTTTTTTCGTTATTACCCCTTTGTCCATCTTTTGAGAAGAGAGGAATCAAGCAATGAGCAACAAAACGGGAGGGTCCTTCCAGGATACGCTGAACGACTGGCTCGTGTCCATCATCATCGCCGTGGCCCTGGCCTTCGTCATCCGTACCTTTATTTTCGAGCCCTACATGGTGGAAGGGACGTCCATGTATCCGACGCTGGTCAACCACGAGCGCCTCATTGTCAACAAACTGGGTTACTTCTTCCGCGACCCCGCACGCAACGAGATCATCGTCTTCCGCTATCCGAAGGACGAGCGGCGCGATTTCATCAAACGTGTCATCGCAGTCGGTGGTGACACGGTGGAAATGCGTGACGGCAAGGTGCTGGTGAACGGCAAGCAGATTGAGGAACCCTATACCTGGAAGGAAGATCCGAAAGGCATCAATCATTCCAATTACCGCAAATCCGTCGTGCCGAAGGGCCATGTCTTCGTTCTGGGCGATAACCGCAACAATTCCGAGGACAGCCGCTTCGCCGACGTGGATTTCGTATCCCTGAAACTGGTCAAAGGCAAGGCCGCCTTCGCCTTCTGGCCGCTGGACCATGCCCGTATGCTGCCTTGACGGCGGCCGGAACAGGGAGATACCGTGAGAAAGGGGAGGGCGTCATGGAACTGAAAGATTTCAAGATTCAGTGGTTCCCGGGCCACATGACCAAGGCCAAACGCATGATGGAAAGCCAGATCAGGCTGGTGGACGTCGTGGTGGAACTGCTCGATGCCCGCATCCCTGCTTCGAGCGTCAATCCCATGCTGCGGGAAATCGCAGGCAGCAAACCCCGGGTCATTGCCCTCAACAAGGCTGATATGGCTGATCCTGTGAAGACGGAAGCCTGGCTGGCCCGCCTGAAACAGGACGATGTCCCCGTCTGCGTCGTGGACTGCAGCAAAGGCAAGGGCGTCAAGCAGATGCTCGCCCTCGTCCGTGAAGCAGCCCGCCCCGTCACGGAAAAATGGCTGAAGAAAGGCGTGCGCAACCACCCCATCCGCATGATGATCGTCGGCGTGCCGAATGTAGGCAAGTCGACGCTGATCAACCGCCTCGTCGGGCGGGTCAAAGCCATCGCTTCGGACCGGCCGGGCGTGACGAAACAGAAACAATGGGTCACCATCGCCAAAGGCATCGAACTGCTCGATACACCGGGCGTGCTGTGGCCTAAATTTGAAAACCCCGGCATCGGGCTGCATCTGGCCCTGACGGGTGCCGTCAGGGAAGAGGTCTTCGACCGCCATCAGGCGGCGGAACTGCTGCTGCAGGAACTGTTGCGCAAATACCCGGACCAGCTCGCCGCCTTTTACGGCATCGGATTGACGCCGGACGAAACGGCTGCGACGCTCATCGCCAAAATCGGCAGAGTACGCGGTGCCATCAAGGCCGGCGGCGTCCTGGACGAAAACAAGGTCATCCAGCATGTACTGTATGATTTCAAGACGGCCAAAATGGGCCGTTTTACGTTGGACGAACCTTGATCCGTGCAGAGCGCACGGCGGGTTGCGGCGTCCCCGGGACGCCGGGAAGGAGCGGAACCGTGAAGATCGGGGAAATCAAGACCCTGCTGGCCGGCACGCCGACGCCGGAAGCAATGGCCCTGCTGCGGCAGGATGAACGCGCCGGGGTGCAGAAACTGCTTGCCTCCTATGACAAGCGGCAGGAAAAGGAACGGAAGGAACGGGAACGGTACGCCGCCATGCTCACGTTCGAGCGACAGTACCTGGAACTGCCAGGCATCCGTTACGTGGCCGGCCTGGACGAGGCCGGGCGCGGCCCCTTGGCCGGCCCTCTGGTCATTGCCGGCGTCATTTTACCGCCCGACGGGGACGCGGCCTTCATCGCCGGTCTGAACGACAGCAAGAAACTGTCTGCGGCCAGGCGGGAAGCCCTCTATCCGGTGATTCTGGAAAAGGCCCTCGCCGTGGTGGTCAACATCGTGAGCATTTCCAACATCGATAAGGAAAACATCTATCACGCCACGCAGGAAGGGATGGAGCAGATCCTCGACTGCCTGCGCGTGCCTGCAGACAAGGCACCGGCCGGCCGGCTGGCTTCGCGGCCGCAGGTGGCCCTCGTGGATGCCATGCATCCCCATGTACCGGGCATCGAGACGGTGCCCATCATCCATGGCGATGCCTTGAGCGCCTCCATCGCGGCGGCTTCCGTCGTGGCGAAAGTCACCCGTGACCGTATGATGGCCGGACTCGATAAAATCTATCCCGGTTACGGCCTGGCCCAAAACAAGGGCTACGGCAGCCAGCTCCATATGGACGCCATCCGGCAGCTCGGCGCGACGAAGATCCACCGCCGCAGTTACGAGCCGGTCCGCAGCATGAACCTGCCGCCTGTGGCAGCCCGGGACAACTACCTGTTCACGCCGGTGGAGGGCGTGGAGGACCCGGGCCTGCGGCAGGTCCTGGAAGATTTGGAACACCAGGACGCGTAAAAGCGCATTCCGGAACATAAGGCAACAGACAAAACGATAGGGCGTTTCCCGCGATACAGAGAGAAAAAAGTCGCGGGAACAGCAAAAAGACGCGGACCCAGGGGGTACCGCGCCTTTTTTGTCTGTTTTTCCGGTCTTTGTCTGTCAGTCTTTCACCAGAGCAGCCAGGCAGGGTTCGAACTGCACGCCTTCGCGGTAGTCGGAACCGGCCTTGTAGGTGAAGGTGATGGCCTGTGTCAGGAAGGCGGCCGCCCGGGCCACCCCGTCGGCCGCGCTGCAGCCGCGAAGCAGGGATCCCGTCAGCACACTCGTGAACAGGTCCCCCGTGCCGCAGGTGGAGAAAGGGATACGGTCCACGGCGCGTTCGTCATAAGCGTCTTTTGTGGCGTCATAACTGGCCACGGTGATTTTGTCCGGTGCCGAAGGCACACTTGTGATGACAATCTGCCGCGGGCCCCGGTCCGCCAGTTTGCGGCACAGGCTGCGCAACCCATCGGTGCCGGCTTCGGCCGCGAAGGGCGTATCCGTCAGCAGGCACGCTTCGGTGTAGTTCGGCGTGATGACCGTGGCATCGGCGATGAGTTTCCGCATCTCCGGCACGATATCCGGCCCGAACACGGGGTAGAGCTTCCCGTCATCGGCCATGGCCGGATCGACGATGACCAGACCGTCCTTCCCGGCAAACCGGCGGATGGCGTCCCGGACGACGGCAATCTGGCCTGCATTGGCCAAAAAGCCGCTGTAGATGGCGTCAAAAGGCAGTTTCAGCTGCTGCCACTTGTCCATGAACTGTTCCATGGTGGCCGTGCAGTCGACGTTCGTAAAATCGCCGTAGGTCAGGTTGTTGCTGAAGAGCGCCGTCGGGAAGGGGCAGCACTGGAAGCCCATGGCGGAGAGGACGGGAACCGCCGCCGTCAGCGAGCAGCGGCCGAATGAACACAGGTCGTGGATGGCGAGCACCCGTTTTGTATGGTAAGTCATGTTGCATTCCTCCTTGCACGGATCCGGCCGTGCGGGACCGATGCCCCGCGCCGGTATTTGGTAAACTGTACCGATAAAATCAATGAAATCTTATAGTTTCTAAAGGACATTTTAGCACTATCCTGACCGGTGGAAAAGGGACAATTTATAAATTTACGAAAGGGTTAGTTGGGCGTGCGGCCCTGCAACGGCGCGCCCGGAACAGGAGCACTATGATGGAACGGCAGACAGACAGGCAAAGCGTTGGACAGGCGGACAGACAGACGGAGCCCTGCCGGGCGCAGTGTATGCCCCGGCAGGGGCTCGGACAGCGGGGCGAAACAGCGGCGGCCTCGTTTCTTCAACGGCGCGGGCTGCACATCCTGGCGCGCAATTACCGCTGGCGCGAGGGGGAGATCGACATCATCGCGGCGGAAGACCCGTTCCGCATCTGCGGGCAGGCAGGCACCATCCGCTTCATCGAGGTGAAGACGCGCAGCAGCGACCGGTACGGCACGCCAGGAGCGGCCGTCACGTTCGGCAAGCAGGCGAGGATCCGCCGCACGGCGTTAAAATGGCTCCAGGAGCAGGAACACCCTGTGTTCGGGAACCTGTGCTTCGACGTCATCGAAGTGTGCGTTCTGGACGGCCGGGCCCGCCTGCGGTGGCTGAAGGACTGTTTTTTCTGACGGGCGGCGGCGCAGCCTGTCCGGCCAAGCAATCATTGAAAAAGGAGGACATCCCATGTATGCAAAAGCAACGGGCGCGGCCTGCAACGGCCTCAATGGCGTCTGTATCACGGTGGAAGTGGATCTGGCACGGGGGCTGCCGGGTTTCGAAATCGTCGGACTGGCGGACACGGCGGTCAAGGAAGCGCGGGAGCGGGTACGGACGGCCCTTCGCAATTCCGGGTACCGGTTCCCCCTGAACCGCATCACGGTCAATCTGGCACCGGCAAACCTGCGTAAGGACGGCTCGGCCCTCGATTTGCCCATCGCCGTCGGTATTCTGGCGGCTTCTGGATATCTGCCCCAAGACAAAGTGGACGGCAAGCTGTTCATCGGCGAACTTTCCCTGGAGGGGGGCATCCGGGGCGTGAACGGGGTGCTGCCCATGGTGCTCGAGGCGCGCCGCTGCGGTGTAAAGGAACTGTACCTGCCGCCGCAGAACGCCGGGGAAGGGGCCTTGGCGGAAGGCCTGCGGATTTTCGCTCCGGCCACGCTGCGGGAACTGACCGCCTGTCTGCTCGGCAAGCACCGCATCCTGCGGCCTTTTGCGTCATCCCTTTTCGAATCCGGCGGGAACGATGTCCCCTGTCCGGATTTTGCGGACGTCCACGGACAGGCCTTGGCGAAGCGGGGCCTGGAAATCGCCGCCGCGGGCGGGCACAACATCCTGCTGACAGGGGTGCCGGGGAGCGGCAAGACCATGCTCGCCCAGCGCCTTCCGTCCATCCTGCCGCCCATGACGAGGGACGAGGCCCTCGAGGTGACGAAAATCTACAGCATTGCCGGGCTGTTGCACGGAGCTACGCCCTGCCTGCACCGGACGCGGCCGTTCCGCAGCCCTCATCATACGGTGACCGTGCGCACCCTCATCGGCGGCGGCGCCATACCGGTGCCGGGCGAAGTCACCCTGAGCCACAATGGCGTCCTTTTCCTCGACGAACTGCCGGAATTTTCCCGCACGGCCCTGGAAGTGCTGCGCCAGCCCCTGGAAGACCGGCATGTCTGCCTGAACCGCCTGCGCGGGTCCTTCGTCTTTCCTGCCTCGTTCCTCCTCGTATGCGCCCGGAATCCCTGTCCCTGCGGCTACCTGGGCGACCCGGACCGGGCCTGCACGTGCAGGCCCGGCGATGTCGAACGGTACCGGCGCAAACTGTCCGGTCCACTTCTGGACCGTATCGATATGCAGATCTTTGTGGGACGCATGGCGTACGGGGATATACACAGCGGTGGAGACGAGGAGCCTTCGGCGGCCATCCGGAAGCGGGTCTGCGCCGCCCGGGCACGCCAGCAGGCCCGTTTCGCCGGAACGGGGACGCGCTGCAATGCGGAAATGGACCACCGGCAGGTGGAACACTGGTGCCGTCTGCAGCCGGACGGCGATGCCCTGCTGCACCACGCCTACGACATGCTGGGCCTGAGCGCCCGCAGCTACGACCGCGTCCTTAAAGTCGCCCGGACCATTGCCGACCTGGCGGGCAGCGGCATCGTGCAGGCAGACCATGTGGCCGAGGCGCTGCAGCTGCGCAACGACCGGTGATTCGGAATTTGCAGGATGCCTCCCTTTGAAGTACCGCAAACGGGCAAAGTATGGTAAAATATACGGGACAGCCGTCCCGGACGGGTGCACCTGCATGCCGCCGGCGCTGTCCGCAAACTGCAGGAGAGAGAGGTATACCTATGCGCATCGTCGTTACAGTCGTCGGAAAGGATAAAGTCGGCATCATCTATAAAGTGACCGGCATTTTGGCGGAAAGCAAGGTCAATGTGCTGAACATCAGCCAGAGCATCGTGGACGGATTCTTCAACATGATCCTCATTGCCGATATGGCGGGGGCGGCCACGGAAATCGGCACGCTGCGGGAACGCCTGGATAAGCTGGCCGGGGAGATCGGCGTCGAAATCCGGGTCCAGAGTGAAGATATCTTCACGGCCATGCATCAGATTTGAGCCGGGAGGTGCCCTATGCCTATCATTTCTTCGAACGACATCATTGAAACAACCCATATGATCACCCAGGAGAACCTGGATGTCCGGACCATCACTATGGGCATCAGCCTGCGGGATTGCGCCGATCCCGATATGCAGACGTGCGCCCGCAAGATTTACGACAAAATCACCCGTAAGGCGGAAAAGCTCGTCAAGACGGGCTGCGACATCGAATCGGAACTGGGTGTGCCCATCATCAATAAACGCATTTCCGTCACGCCGATCGCCATCGTCGGCGAAAGCTGCGGGGAAACCAACTATACGCCTCTCGCCGTGGCCCTCGACAAGGCAGCCCACGAGGTGGGCGTCAACTTCATCGGCGGGTTCAGCGCCCTCGTGGACAAAGGCTATACCAAGGGCGACCGCAACCTGATCGCCTCCATTCCGGAGGCCCTGGCCAGCACGGAACTGGTCTGCTCCTCTGTCAACGTGGGTTCCACCAAGGCAGGTATCAACATGGATGCCGTGGCGGAAATGGGCCGCATCGTGAAGGATACGGCCGAACGGACGAAGGAGGCGGATGCCATCGGCTGCGCCAAACTCGTCGTATTCTGCAACGCCGTCAATGACAATCCGTTTATGGCCGGCGCTTTTCTGGGCGTCACCGAACCGGAAAGCATGATCAGCGTCGGCGTTTCCGGCCCGGGCGTCGTCAAACATGCCTTGGAAGCCGTACGGGGTCAGGACATCGGCGCCGTGGCGGAAACCATCAAACGGACGGCCTTCAAGATCACCCGCGTGGGGCAGCTCGTCGCCCAGGAGGCGGCCAAACGCCTGAACACGCAGTTCGGCATCATCGACCTGTCCCTGGCGCCTACGCCGGCCATTGGGGATTCCGTGGCCCATATCCTCGAGGAAATCGGGTTGGAAAGCTGCGGCGGTCCCGGAACCACAGCGACCCTCGCCATGCTGAATGACGCCGTCAAGAAGGGCGGCCTCATGGCCAGCAGCTACGTCGGCGGCTTGTCCGGCGCCTTCATCCCCGTCAGCGAGGATGCCGGCATGATTGCAGCCGTCGAGAAGGGCAGCCTGTCCATTGAAAAGCTGGAAGCCATGACCTGCGTCTGCTCCGTCGGCCTCGACATGATCGCCATTCCCGGCGATACGACGGCCCAGACTATCTCTGCCATCATTGCGGACGAAGCGGCCATCGGCATGATCAACAACAAGACCACGGCGGTGCGCGTCATCCCTGTACCGGGCAAGGGCGTCGGCGACCGCGTCGAATTCGGCGGCCTGCTGGGTTACGCGCCCATCATGGCGGTCAGCCGGTTCAAACCGGACACGTTCATCGCCCGCGGCGGCCGTATTCCGGCTCCGGTGCGCAGTCTGACGAACTGAGGGAAGACGGCATGAACAAAGCACAGAAACAGGCCGTCATCGCGGCCTTGGAAAAACAATACGACGGCATCAGCACGGCGCTGCATTACCAGTCGCCTTTCGAACTGCTCGTGGCCGTCATCCTGTCCGCCCAGTGCACGGACGAACGGGTCAACGTGATTACGTCGCGCATCTTCCCGCGCCTCAACACGCCGGAAAAGATGGGCGCCCTGACACAGGAAGAGCTGGAACAGGAAATCCGCGACTGCGGTCTCTACAAGGCCAAAGCGAAGAACCTGCTCGGCATGTGCCGCATGCTGCAGGACGAATTCGGCGGCGTCATTCCGAAGGACATTCCCACCATGATGAAGCTGCCCGGCGTGGGCCGTAAAACGGCCGACGTCATTGCCAGCGTCATCTACAAGGTGCCGGCCATTGCTGTGGACACCCACGTGTTCCGCACTTCGCACCGGCTGGGGCTTTCGAAGGCCTCGACGCCTGAAGCGACGGAACTGGATCTGCAGAAACTGATTCCGAAGGCCAAGTGGGCCGATGCCCACCATTGGTTCATCTGGCACGGCCGCATCACCTGCAAAGCCCGCAATCCGCTCTGCGCGGAATGCGTCTGCCTGGACTTGTGCCCTTTCAAGGAAAAGAACCTGAAGCCGAATCCCAAAGGGGAAACGGTGCGGCAGACCGTGGCCGCGCTGCGTGCGGAAAGAGTGCCGGATACCCGCAACGGCATAACGGAATAGGAGCGGCACGGGGGGAGGAAGCACAGGCTTTCTCCCCCTTTTTTTGCGTTTACGGGAAAGGAGATCCGTTTGGACAATGCAATGGAAAAGCGGGAACAGACTCCCGCCGGCGTCCTGCAGCGCTGGTTCGGATACGGGGCCTTCCGGACCGGGCAGGAGGGGATTATCGGTGCCATCCTGGCAGGCCGGGAGGTTCTGGCCATCCTGCCGACAGGCGGCGGCAAGTCGGTCTGTTTCCAGGTGCCGGCCCTGCTGCTGCCGGGCTACACGCTGGTCATCTCGCCCCTCATCTCCCTCATGCAGGACCAGGTAGCGAACCTGCGGGCCCGGGGCATCGCGGCGGCGCACGTCGATTCCCTGATGGGGCGCTATACGTACCATAAAGCGTTATACGATGCCGGACAGCGGCAGTTCAAGTTCCTCTATACATCGCCGGAACGGTTGCAGAACCGGGATTTCCAGCACTTTGCCAGGCGCAATCCGCCGTGCTTCGTCGTGGTCGACGAAGCACACTGTGTATCCCAGTGGGGCCATGATTTCCGTCCGGGGTACCTGCGGATTCCGGAGTTCCTGGACCTTCTGCCGGCCCGGCCGCGTTATGCGGGCTTCACGGCGACGGCGACGCCGCACGTGCGGCAGGACATGATCCGCCATCTGGCCTTACGGAACCCCCTTGTACAGGTCCACGGGTTCGACCGGCCGAACCTGTTCCTGGCCAAGCGGCATCCCGGGAACCGGGACCGGGCCCTGCTGGACGAAGTGGAACGCCTGGAAGGACGGTGCGGCATCATCTACTGCGCCACCCACCGCGCCGTGGAACACGTGACGGACCTTCTGCACCGCCGCGGTTTGTCCGCCGCCCGGTACCACGCCGGCCTGTCCGTGGCGGAACGGCGTGATACGGGACAGCGCTTTGCCGCCGGGGACATCGATATGGTGGCGGCCACGTCCGCTTTCGGCATGGGCATCGACCGGGGCGATGTGTCCTTTGTGCTGCACTACAATATGCCCGCCAGCCTGGAGGAATATTACCAGGAAGCCGGGCGGGCCGGGCGCAACGGGGAAGAGGCCCGCTGCCTGCTCTTCTACAGCGAAGAGGACCGGGCCGTCAATGCCCGGCTGCTCCGCAGTCAGCCCCGTCCCGAACACGGGCTGCGCCTGCTGGATTCCATGTGGCGCTATTGCCGCTGGGACGGCTGCCTGCGGAACTTCCTGCTGCAGTATTTCGGGGAGGAAACGGCCGGTCCCTGCGGGCATTGCGGCAACTGCGGATCCTGACGGATCCGGGTTTTTGCGCCAAATCGGTTGGGAAAGCAGGAATTTCCGCTTCTCTGCCGAATTGTTTAATCAGACGATTAAAATATAGTTTCGTCCCCGGAAGCACGTTTTTCGGGATAGCAAGGAGGTAATCCGATGAAGCTGACGTTTTTAGGTGCCGCCCGTACCGTGACGGGCTCGTGCTATCTGTTGGAAATAAACGGGAAGAAGCTGCTCGTCGACTGCGGCATGTTCCAGGGGCCGAAGGCCATCAAGGCACTCAACGAGCGCCCCTTCGCCTTCGCGCCGAACTCTATCGATGCGATGCTGCTGACCCATGCCCACATCGACCACAGCGGCCTGATTCCGAAACTGGTCAGGGAAGGCTACAAGGGGCCGATCCACTGCACGCGTTCCACGCAGCAGCTGTGCACCATCCTGCTGCCGGACAGTGCCCACATCCAGGAATCGGACGCCGAAATCGCGAACCGCAAAGGCCTGCGTGCCGGCCGGCCCGAGGTGCAGCCCCTCTTCACGGTCGATGATGCCTACACTTCGCTGAGCAATTTCTATGTCCACGAATTCGATACATCGTTTGAAGTGCTGCCCGGCGTGGAAGCCAAATTCCTCGTGGCGGGCCATATCCTGGGCAGTGCCATCATCGAACTGAACCTGACGGAAGACGGGAAAAAGACGAAACTCGTCTTCACGGGCGATATCGGCCAGCCGAACTACCCGATTCTCGAAGATCCGGAAGAAATCAGCGGTGCCGACTTCATCGTCACCGAATCGACCTACGGCAACCGCGTCCACGAGGGCGGCGACAAGGAACAGGAACTGGCGGATATCGTCAACCGGACGGTGGAGCGGGGCGGCAACGTCATCATCCCGGCTTTCGCCGTCGGCCGTACGCAGGTCCTGCTGTATTATTTCCAGAAACTGCAGCAGGCCGGCAAGATCCCCGATGTGCCGATCTACATCGACAGCCCCATGGCCACCAAGGTGACGGGCATCACCCTGGCCTCCAAGGGGGAGTACGACGAGGAAACGCGGGCCCTGACGGAATTCCAGGGAGACCGCCTCTTCGCCATGAAGAACGTGCGCTTCACGCCGACTGTGCAGGAATCCATGACGATCAACTCCACGGACGGGCCCAAGATCATCCTTTCGGCCAGCGGCATGTGCGATGCCGGCCGTATCCTGCATCACCTGAAACACAACCTGTGGCGGCCGGAATGCACCGTCGTCATCGCCGGGTACCAGGCGGAAGGCACCCTGGGCCGGCAGCTTGTGGACGGCGTCAAGAAGGTCAGGATCATGGGCGAGACCATCAAGGTGGAAGCGGAAATCGTGACCATGCAGGGCTTCTCGGCCCACGCCGACAAGAACCAGCTCATGGACTGGTACAAGAAGATGGACCGGAAACCGAAAGCCTTCTTCGTCACCCACGGCGAGTTCGACGCGGCCTTCACCCTGGCCCATGACCTGCAGGTGCAGCTGGGTACGGCGACCTATGTGCCCAATTACGGGGACGACGTCATCATCAGCGGGGCGGAATACCGTGTGGAGGAAGCCAGGGAACTGGCCGTTTCCCCGGAAGTCGAGGAAATGCACGATGTCATGGATCATCTGGCCCGCGAATTCCTGTCGTTCCGGGCGCGTGCCGACCAGACGACGGTCCGCGACACGGCCAGGGCCGCCACCATCACGAAGAAGCTGCAGAAGCTGCGTAAGTATATGAATGACCTCCTGAACAGCTGACGGAGGGGAACGCCGCTCCGAAGACCCAGATGCCGCATAATTGAAAAAACTGTAAAAACAGAAAAGGGCTCCGGAGTTCCGGAGCCCTTTTGTATTCTGTACGGACGAAAAATACTGTATACTTTGCAATAAATGTTTAATAAACAGTATAAAAGTACTTTTGAAATGGACTTTTAGTGTAAATTGTTTGACGGGACGGAGGAATCGTAGTAAACTCGTAGTATCCTTTAATTCATATGCAGAGGGGGCCAGGATATGGAACGCACATTCCGGGATCTGCCGGCACCGCAGGGCCTGTATGATCCTTCGTTCGAACACGATGCCTGCGGCATCGGTTTTGTCGTCAACATCAAGGGGGAACGGTCGTATGACATCGTCTATGACGCCCTGGACATACTGGAAAACCTGAAACACCGCGGCGGCGAGGGCGCGGACCATAAAAGCGGCGATGGCGCCGGCATCATGGTCCAGATTCCCCATGCCTTTTTGAGCCGCGAATGCGCCGTCCTGGGCTTCGACCTGCCTCCGGAAGGGCAGTACGGCGTGGGCATGGTCTTCGCCCACCGCTATGACAGTTTCCGGCAGAAACAGATTACGGCCTTCGAGCGCATCGTCCGCGAAGAAGGGCAGACCATCCTGGGCTGGCGCGAAGTGCCCGTCGACGACAGCTGCATCGGCGAGGAAGCGGCCTCTGTACGCCCGCGCATCATCCAGGTCTTCATCGGCCGCAGCCCCGACCTGAAGGACCAGATGGACTTCGAGCGCAAGCTCTACGTCATCCGGCGTCTGGCGGAAAAGCAGATCACGCCGGCCAGCAAGGAAATGGGCACGGACTTCTACATTGCCAGCCTGTCGAGCCATACCATCGTATACAAAGGGATGCTGACGGCCGCCCAGATCCGGCACTTCTACCTGGATCTGTCGGATCTGGATTTCACGAGTTCCATGGCCCTCGTCCATTCCCGTTTCAGCACGAACACCTTCCCGAGCTGGGCCCGCGCCCATCCGAACCGCTATATCGTCCATAACGGCGAAATCAACACCATCCGCGGCAACACGAACTGGCTGAACGCCCGCGAGAGCAAGGCCCATTCCCTGAAATACCCGGAACTGGACAAGGTGTTCCCTGTCGTGGACGCGACGGGCAGCGATTCGTCCATGTTCGACAACTGTCTCGAATACCTGTACATGTCCGGCCATTCCCTGGCCCATGCCATGATGACCATGATTCCCGAACCGTGGGAAAAGGATCCCCTCATGAGCCAGGAAAAGCGCGACTACTACCGCTATCAGAACTTCATGATGGAAGCCTGGGACGGCCCGGCGGCCATCTGCTTCTGCGACGGCACGCGCATCGGCGGCATGCTGGACCGCAACGGCCTGCGCCCGGCCCGTTACTATGTGACGAAGGACGACCGCGTGGTCCTCGTGTCCGAAGTGGGGGCCGTCCGTATCAACCCGAAGGACATCCTCTGCAAGGGACGTCTTGAACCGGGCCGGCTGTTCCTCGTCGATACGGAGCAGAAGCGCATCGTGCCTGACGAAGAGATCAAGCACATCATGGCCTCCGCCCATCCGTACGGCGACTGGTGCGCCGGACACCTGGTGGACCTGCCGGACCTGATGCGGGGCAGCAATGAAAACTTCTTCGAGACCAACATCTCCTACGACATCAGGGAGCAGCAGAAGGTTTTCGGCTATACGAAGGAGGATCTGGCGCAGATCCTCATCCCTATGGCGCGGACGGGCAAGGAATCCATCGGTGCCATGGGCATGGACTGCCCGCTGCCGGTGCTGTCGGAAAAACCGCAGATGCTCTATGACTATTTCCAGCAGAACTTCGCCCAGGTCACGAACCCGCCCATGGACGCCCTGCGCGAGAACATCGTCACTTCCACGTCCGTCATGATCGGCAACGTGGCGAACATCATGGATCCGGACGAGAAGGGGACCTACGCCCTTGCTGTCAGCCGGCCCCTGCTGACGAACCGCGAAATGGCCGTCATCAAGAACCTGCAGAACGAGAAGCTGCGCACCGTCACCCTGTCCATGCTCTATCCGGTCAACGGCGGCGCCGAATCCATGGAGACGGCCATCGAGTCGCTCTGCATCGATGCCTTGCGGGCCGTGAAGACCGGCGCGAACATCGTCGTCCTCTCCGACCGCGGCGTCAATTCTCGTATGGCCGCCGTACCGGCTCTTCTGGCAACGGCTGCCGTGCACAACTACCTCGTCAAGGAGACAGTCCGCCCCGACGTGGGACTCATCCTCGAATCGGGCGAACCGCGCGAAGTCCATCATTTCTGTACCCTTATCGGGTACGGCATCACGGCCATCAACCCCTATCTGGCCCTGGAGACCATCAAGGACCTGGCCGTGAGCGGAAAACTGTCGAAAATGTCTTACCAGGAGGCTCAGGAAAATTACCTGAAGGCCGCCGTGGCCGGCATCCAGACCGTCATCTCGAAGATGGGCATTTCCACTGTGCGCAGTTATCACGGCGCCCAGATTTTCGAGGCCGTCGGCATCAGCAAAGATGTCATCAACAAATACTTCGTCAATACACCTTCACGCATCGAAGGACTGGGCCTCAAGGAAATCGCCAAAGAGAACGAGATGCGGCACCAGCATGCCTTCCACGGCGATTCAGACCTGGCGGACGGCGACATCTACATGTACAAGAAAGGGGGACCGGAACCGCACATCCTGGATCCGGAAGCCATCGCCATGCTGCAGGAGGCCTGCCGTACCGGCGATACGGTCCCATACAGGAAGTTTGCTGACAAGGTGAACAACGATGCCATCTTCCGTCTGCGCGACCTGCTGGAATTCGACTATCCGGACGGCTGCAGCATCCCCATTGAGGAAGTGGAGCCCGTCAACTCTATCGTGAAGCGCTTCCGCACGGGTGCCATGAGTTACGGTGCCCTGAGCAAGGAGGCCCACGAGTGCATCGCCATCGCCATGAACCGCCTTGGCGGACGCAGCAACACCGGGGAAGGCGGGGAAGATCCGGCCCGCTTTACCGTACGGCCTGACGGGGACGACCCGAACGACGCCATCAAGCAGGTTTCGACGGCCCGCTTCGGCGTGACGGGCAACTATCTGGTCCATGCCAGGGAGCTGCAGATCAAGTGCGCCCAGGGCGCCAAGCCGGGGCAGGGCGGCAACCTGCCGGGCAAAAAGGTGTTTCCGGCCATCGGACGGACACGGCACTCCACGCCGGGCGTCGCCCTCATTTCCCCGCCGCCGCATCATGACATCTATTCCATTGAGGACCTGGCCGAACTGATTTACGACCTGAAGAACGTCAACAAAGACGCCGAAATCAACGTCAAGCTGACAGCCGGCTCCGGCATCGGCACCATCGCCGCCGGCGTCGTCAAGACCAAGGCCGACGGCGTCACGGTCTGCGGGTTCGACGGCGGTACGGGCGCTTCGCCGCGCTCCAGCATGCGGCATGCCGGCCTGCCCTGGGAACTGGGCCTGTCCGAAGTGCAGCAGACGCTCCTGCTGAACCGCCTGCGGGACCGGGTGAAGCTGGCGGTGGACGGAAAACTGCTCACCGGCCGCGACGTGGCCATCGCCGCCCTGTTCGGCGCAGAGCTTTTCGATTTCTGTACGGGACCGCTCGTCGCCCTGGGCTGCCACATGCTCCGCGTCTGCAACCTCAATACCTGCCCCTTCGGCGTCTGCACGCAGGACGAAAAGCTGCGCAAACGCTTCGCCGGCAAGCCGGAATACGTAATCAACTATCTGCGTTTCGTCGCCCAGGACCTGCGCGAAATCATGGCGCGCCTCGGCTTCCATACGGTGGAGGAGATGGTGGGACGCTATGACCGCCTGAAACAGAAGGAAAACATCACGAACTGGAAAGCCGCCACGGTCAGCCTCGACAGGCTGCTCTTCCGGCCTTATACGGACAACACGCAGAGCCATCACTTTGTGGCGCCCCAGGACCATGAAATCGAACAGACCCTGGACCAGAGCAAGCTGGTACGTATGTGCAAACCGGCCCTGGAGGAAAAGAAACAGATCCGTGCGCGCCTGCGCATCGACAACACGAACCGCGTAACGGGCACGCTGCTGGGCAGCGGCATCTTCCGGCGCTACGGGGACGAGGGCCTGCCCGAGGATACGATCCGCCTCTCCTTCGTGGGTAGTGCGGGCCAGAGTTTCGGTGCCTTCATCCCGAAAGGGCTGACACTGCTTCTGGAAGGCGATGCCAATGATTATCTGGGCAAAGGCCTGTCGGGCGGCAAGATTGCCGTGTTCCCGCCGCGGGAAGCGGACTTTACGCCCTCGGAAAACATCATCATCGGCAACGTGGCCTGCTTCGGCGCCACGGGCGGAGAGGTCTTCATCAACGGCCAGGCCGGCGAACGCTTCTGCGTCCGGAACAGCGGTGCCACGGCCGTCGTCGAAGGCATCGGAAACCACGGCTGCGAATACATGACCGGCGGCACCGTCGTCGTCCTGGGGCCTGTGGGCCGCAACTTCGCAGCCGGCATGTCCGGCGGCACGGCCTACGTGCTGGACCTGCAGATACCGTACTGCAACCAGGAACTCGTCAACCTGGAAGAAGTGTCGGAACCGGAAGAAAAGCAGAAGCTGCGCGGCATCGTGGAACGCCACGCCGCCATGACGGGCAGCCCGCTCGCCCAGGAACTGCTCCAGGACTGGGACCAGGCGGTTGAACGGTTTACCCGCGTCATTCCGCGGGACTACGAGGAAATGCAGCGCCTCATCCAAAAATACCGGGACGAGGGCCGCACAGAGTCGGAGGCGGAAGAAATGGCCTTCCAGGAAAAGAACGGCTGATCCGTATGCGCTCCCGGTAGACAATTATTGGCCAAGGTGTTAAAAATGTAATACTCTTTTTTTCAGGAGCTTTGCCTGTTTGCGATGAATGGACAAAGCTCTTTGTTTTATAAAGATATTCAACAAAAATTACAAATTCCGTTGACATTTTGCGCCGTGATTGTTATACTTGCGTTAACGTTATAGTGAAGTAATGATCAGGAATAGTTCCCGGACCCAGCGCAGAGAATTGCCGGACGGTGCAAGGCAAGGCTGCCGAAGGGAAACCTCTGGCCTGTGAACTCCCTACCTGAACGGGTCTGTACGGTGTCCGGCAATGGCGTCCGGATGCAGGTATAAGCCTCTTAGGGCCGGGCGCCGTGGCAGCGTTAAGAAGCCGAGAGTACAAATCAGGGTGGTACCGCGTAAATTCGCCCCTGCCGGAGTAATCCGACAGGGGTTTTTTATATGGTCCGTCCGCCGCAAAGACTAAACAGAAAACAAGATGTAGTGAGTCGAAAGGGAGGAAATCATCATGTTCGGAGGCAAAAAGTTCAAGTGGATGGCCGCTGCCGCCATGGCAGCGGCCCTGTTCGCCGCAGCAGGCTGCGGCGGCGGAGAGAAGAAGGCGGCGCCGGCGTCCGGCGCGGGCGGCAAGGTATCCTACAAGCTGGCCTACCACCTGCCGGCCAACCATCCGCTGGCCAAAGCGGTGGACCAGTTCATCGCCAAGGTCAAGGACAAGACCAAGGGCCAGGTCGTCATCACCCCGTATCCTGCGGGCCAGCTGTATAACGACAAGAGCATGAATGATGCCATCATGACGGGCGGCGTCGACATGGGCCTGAACACTGTCGGCCGCTGGGCTACGGTCGTACCTGCCATGGAAGTCTTCGACGTCCCCTTCGTGTTCCCGGATTACGATAAGATTGACCGGGCCATCGACGGCGGCATGGGCAGGCTCCTGGAAGAGGAACTGGCCAAGAAGCACGTCAAGGTCGTCTATTGGGCGGATTACGGATTCGTCCAGTTCGCCAACAACAAGAAACCCATCAAGACCCCGGCTGATTTCGCCGGCCTGAAGATCCGCGGGTACAGTGAAATGGCTTCCGAGACCATCAAGGCCCTGGGCGCCTCCCCTGTCACCATGGGCAGCGGTGAAGTCTACATGGCTCTCCAGCGCGGTACCATTGACGGCCAGACGAGCGGTACATCGGCCATGCGGGACCGCAAGATGTACGAAGTCACGAAATACCTGACCATCACGAACCATGCGTCGCCTGAATTCATCCTGGCCATGAACGACAAGTCCTTCGCCAAGATGAGCGCCGACCAGCAGAAAGCCTTCATGGAGGCGGCCAGGGAAGTGCGCGACGATATCCGCAGGAATGCGAAAGCCATGGATGAAAAAGGTCTGGCCGACCTGAAGGCCAAGGGCATGGAAGTCTACACCATCCCCGCCAATGAACTGCAGCAGTGGCGTGACGCCACCAAATCCGTCTGGGACACCTTCGTGAAACATACGGGCGAAACCGGCAAGAAACTGCTGGATATGGCTGCCAAGGCTTGATGGCGGCAGACAGGAAACACAGACACGGAAAAACAAGTTAGGAGTAGCAAAGTGAGAGGGTTTTTGAGCGTTTACAGTAAAATCTTACACGGCATCACGGCAGTCGTCGGCGTTATTGCGGGCCTCCTGCTGTTCATCCCCGTTTTCTCTGTCTTTTACGAAGTCGTGTCGCGCGGTTTGTTCAATAAGCCGACGGAGTGGGCCATCGAAATGTCGACGTACTGCGTCCTCATGGCCGGGTTCCTCGGCCTGGGTGTGGCCCTGGCGGCCGGCCGCCATATCCACGTGGATATCGTCCTTGCCCGTCTGGGTCCCCGCACAAACGATGTCCTGCACGTCATCGTCACCCTCATCGGTGTCGTCTTCACGGCCGTCTTTTTTGTCACGAGCGCCCAGATGGCCTGGATGTCCTATGACCTGGATATGGTCGCGGCCAGCACGCTGCGCATGCCCCTGTGGATTCCGCAGGCCTCCATGCCCGTCGGTATCGGCCTCCTGTTCCTCCAGTTCGTACGCCTCTTTTTGGAAAGCCTGGTCCGCCTGTCGGATCCGGCCTTTGATCCGGAAGCGGCAGGGAAGGGGGCGGCAAAATGATCGCCCTGTTCACCATCCTGCTGCTCGTACTGCTGGCCATCGGCGTCCCCGTCGCCTTTTCCCTGGGGGCGGGCGGTCTTGTGGGCATGCTGCTCTTCATGGGCGATACGGGCGCCCTGCAGCAGATTCCAATTCTGGCCTACAAATCCCTGGACGACTTCGTCCTCTGCGCCGTACCCCTCTACATCCTCATGAGCGCCATCCTGCTCAAGGGCAAGGTGGGCGAGGACCTGTTCGAACTGGGCAACAAATGGCTGCGCCATCTCCCCGGCGGCCTCGGCGTCGCGACCATCGTGGCCTGCGGCATCTTCGCGGCCATTACGGGTTCCTCCGTGGCCTGTGCCGTCACGATTGGCGCCATCGCTATTCCGGAAATGCTCAAACGCGGCTATGACCGCACGGTCGTCCTGGGTGCCGTCGCCGGCGGCGGTACCCTCGGCATCCTGATTCCGCCGTCCATCCCCATGATCCTGTACGGCGCCATTACGGGGGAATCCATCGGACGCCTGTTCATGTCCGGCGTCCTTCCGGGCATCCTCATGTGCTTCCTCTTCATCCTGCTCGTGGTCTGGAAATCCCGGCGCCTGCCGCTGGAACCGGAGGCCACCATGGCGGAACGCATGCAGGCCCTGCGCAAGTCCTTCTGGGGACTGCTGCTCCCCGTCCTCGTCGTAGGCGGCATCTACACCGGCGCCTTCACGCCGACGGAAGCGGCCGCCGTCGGCACAGTCTATGCCCTCATCATCACCTTCGGCATCTACCGTACCCTCACCATCCGTGATTTGCCGCGGATCCTGCTGGACACGGTGGAGACGTCGGCCATGATTTTCGCCATCATGATCGGCGCCACGCTCTTCGGGTTCGTGCTGACGGTGCTCCAGGTACCGCAGGCCCTGACGCTGCTCGTCACCGAAGTGCAGGTCAGCCGCTGGATCTTCTTCGTCCTGATCAACATCCTGCTGCTCTTTCTGGGCTGCATCCTGGAAACGGTTTCCATCATCTTCATTACCGTCCCCATCCTGTACCCGATCATCGTGCAGCTCGGATTCGACCCCATCTGGTTCAACGTCATGCTGCAGATCAACATGGAGATGGCCCTCATCACGCCGCCTGTCGGCATGAACCTCTTCGTGCTGCAGGGTGTCAGCCCCGACAGCCGTATGGAGCAGATCATCCGCGGCGTCATTCCCTACGTGTGCGTCATGGCTTTTGAGATGCTGATCCTGTGCTTCTTCCCGCAGCTTGCCACCTTCCTGCCGGGCGTCGTCAAGTAAGGACGGACCCAGCAACTGATTTTATTGACAATATAATGTAAAAAGAATATAATGTTTAAGTCTAAACAGAGGATGCGGACTGGCATCCTCTGTTCTTTTCCACTGACAATCCGCACATTGCAGTGCCTTATTTCATTTTATTCATTTGGGTAAGAGAGGGAGTTAAGAAATGATCAGAAACGACATCCGCAACATTGCCATCATTGCCCATGTCGACCACGGCAAAACGACCCTGGTCGATGCAATGTTGAAACAGAGCCACGTTTTCCGCGCCAATGAGAAAGTGGCGGAACGCGTCATGGACTCCAATGACCTGGAACGTGAACGCGGCATCACCATCTTGTCTAAAAATACGTCGGTCATGCACAACGGCACCAAGATCAACATCCTGGATACTCCGGGCCATGCCGATTTCGGCGGCGAAGTGGAACGCGTCCTGACCATGGTCGACGGCGTCCTGCTGCTGGTCGACGCGTATGAAGGCCCCATGCCGCAGACCAAGTATGTGCTGCGCAAGGCCCTGGAACAGCATCTGAAACCGATCGTCGTCATCAACAAGATCGACCGTCCGGACCAGCGCGCCATCGAAGTCGTCGACGAAGTGCTGGACCTGTTCATCGAACTGGGTGCCGACGATGACCAGTTGGAATTCCCTGTGGTCTATGCTTCCGCCCGCAGCGGCTATGCCAAGCTCTCCATGGATGATGAGAGCGATACCCTGGAACCGCTGTTCAAGGTCATCCTGGACACCATCCCCGCACCGGACGTCGATGCGGACGCACCGATGCAGATGCTGGCCAACACCCTGGATTACGATTCCTACGTCGGCCGTATCGTCATCGGCCGTGTCGTACGCGGCACGATCCGCAACAATATGCCCGTCGCCCTGATGCACGACGGCAAGATTGGAAACGAACGCATCGGCCGTCTGTACACCTACCAGGGCCTGAAGCGCGTCGAGGTTCCGGAAGTGCAGGCTGGTGACATCGCCGCCCTGATGGGCCTGCCTGACGTGGAAATCGGCGATACCATCGCGGACCAGGAACACCCGGAAGCCCTGCAGGGCATCAAGATTGACGAACCGACCCTGTCCATGGAGTTCTCTGTCAACGCAAGTCCCTTTGCCGGCCGGGAAGGCGAATTCGTCACGAGCCGCCATCTGCGCGACCGCCTTATGAAGGAAATCGAGACCAACGTCGCCCTGAAGGTCGATGAAACGGACAACACGGACACGTTCATCGTCAAGGGCCGCGGCGAACTGCATCTGTCCATCCTTATCGAAACCATGCGCCGCGAAGGTTACGAACTGCAGGTCGGCAAGCCGAAGGTCATCCTGCACAAGGACAAGGACGGCCACACCATGGAGCCGATGGAAGCTCTGACGATTGACGTCCCGGCCGATTTCATGGGCGTCGTCATGGAGGACCTGGGCACCCGCAAGGCGGAAATGGTCAACATGCACGAGATGTCCGGCTACATGCGGCTGGAATTCAAGATTCCCGCCCGCGGCCTGATCGGTTTCCGCAACCAGTTTATGACCGATACCAAGGGCAACGGCGTCATGAACCATGTGTACGCCGGATATGACTACTACAAGGGACCCATCCCGGGCCGTACGCGCGGCTCCCTGGTCGCCTTTGAAGCCGGCGAGACGACGGCTTACGGCATCGGCAACTGCCAGGAACGCGGCACCATGTACATCGTGCCCGGGGAAAAGGTATACGAAGGCCAGATCATCGGCGAAAACGCCCGCGAAGACGACATGGACGTCAATCCCTGCAAAAAGAAGCACGTATCCAACATGCGTGCCGCCGGTTCCGACGAAGCCATCCGCCTGGTGCCGCCCGTATTCTTCTCGCTGGAACAGGCTCTGGAGCATATCAATGACGATGAACTCGTCGAAGTCACGCCCAAGAGCATCCGTATGCGCAAGCGCATCCTGGACCGTGTCGAACGCGGCCGTATGCGCGGCCGTGCCAAGGCTGCGGCGAGCAATTCCAGCCAGAAAGACTGAAACAAGGCGCCTGAAATCCGGCAAAAAGCCGGTGAAGACCCGGAGCAGTGCGTAAAATAGCGGAAAAACGTTGTTTTAGGACTTGCAAAATTTGTAAAAAAACTTTAAAATGTAGAGTAACAAGATGATTCGCAGGCCCGCAGGGCCATGAGCAAGGTAACGATGGAGGCGCAGCAGCATGGATCTTAAAAATACGGCAAGAAAGTTCATCTCTTTCCCTTCCGATTCTGATGAGGAGTACAACGGCCCGTACGTTGTAAGACCGCAGCAGCTGGATTTCCTGGTACGCGTCCCCCATACCTTCAAGGATGCGGCAGGCTATGCGGATGAACTCATGCAGGGCAAGGCCGTCATGATCTCCTTCCGGAGCGTCGATCAGGAAACCAAATCCCGTATCTTCGACTACATGAACGGTGTTTCCTATGTTGTGAGGGCCTACGTTTCCAAGGTGCGCGAAAACCTCGTGCTCTACACGCCGGAAACGGTGGAAGTGGAACGGCAGAAACGCAAGACCTCCCTGTGGAACCGCTGAATAAACCAATAGCGCCATGACATCCCGCAGCCGGGAACGGCTGCGGGATTTTTCGCATAAAAAAATCCCTGCAGACAATTCCGGTATTCCGGAACGCCGTGCCGGTATGCCGGAAAGGGTTTGCAGGGATGTGTTTGTGTGGACGGCTTCTTAACAGAGGTGTGTTACCTTACCGGCCGGCCAGATTTACGCAGAGGAACAGGAGCGGGAAGACGAGGACGATGTACACGGCCGTCGTCAGCAAAAAGCCCGAAATGGTCAGATCCACGTTGAGTTTGTACAGTTCCGCCGTAATGACCGAGTTGATGGCGGCCGGCGAAAAGGTGACGAGCATGGCCGAGCCGAACAGGACCGGGTCATGGAACAGCGCCCGGAAGGGGAAGTAGAAGATGACGGGAATCAGGATATAGCGCTGCAGCAGCATGTTCTTCACACGGCCATAGTAGCGGCCGGCATTGCGGAAATCAATCAGGTAGCCGACAGGCAGGAGCGATACCCAGGCCAGGATATGGACCAGGTAGTGGAAGAACGTGCCCAGGATTTCCGGACGGGGCACGTCGGCCGCCTGCAGCGCCACGCCGGCGAACATGCCGAGGAGGGCGATCTGGTTGACCGTGAAAAACATTTCCCGGATGCCCAGATGCATCCGCGTGCCGGCCAGCTGTGCGTCGTGTCTGGCTGCGTAGTAGCGGGCCATGGGGAAGGCAGCGGCCACCATGAGGCAGTTCTGCGGCGCCGCCACGAGCTGCACGTAGGCGAACCCCGTTTCGCCGTACAGGATGAAGGCGCTCAGGCCGCTGATGGTGCCGATGTTCGCCAGCATGGACGAAATGACGTAGGCGCCGCGGTCCAGGTCATCCGTAAAGGCATGGGAGAAGAACCGCGCCCCGATGAAGCCCGGCACCAGGGTCAGCAGGACCGATGCCACAGGCAGCCACAGCAGCGCGGCCGACAATTTCAGGCCCCAGAAGGACACGAAATTGACCAGGGTGCACATGAAGATGACGTTGAACCGGATCAGGTTCGAGCACGCCTTATGGGAAAAAATATGGCGGGCCTTGAGCATGTAGCCCGTGAAGAGGGGCAGTACGATGTCGACAAAGACCAGCAGGAGACGGGTCCACTCCATGGATGGGATTCCTTTCCTCAAGGTCCGGCGCGGTGCCGTAAACCACGCAGCGGCACCGCGGCCGGGCTATATTATTCGTTTATGAGATGCAGATAATCGAAGAGATGGAAGAGCAGGGACAGGACGATGGCTACGAGTGTGGCCAGGACCATGCCCTGGACGGTGATGGTGCCGAAGGTCAGTTTGGCGCCGGAAAGGCCGACGATCATGACGACGCCGGTCATGGTCAGGTTGCGGGGTTTGCTGTAGTCGACCTTCTGCTCCACCAGCAGCCGCAGGCCCGACGCGGCGATGACGCCGAACAGGAGCAGGCAGACGCCGCCCATGACGGGGGACGGGATGCCGTGAATCAGCTCGCTCAGTTTGCCGACGAAGGACAGCAGGATGGCGAAGACGGCCGCCGTCCCGATGACCCAGACGCTGTAGACCTTGGTGATGGCCATGACGCCGATGTTTTCTCCGTAAGTGGTGTTCGGCGTGGCACCGAAGAGGCCTGACAGGATGTTGGAGCAGCCATCGGCGAACAGGGAGCGGTGCAGGCCGGGATCCTTCAGCAGGTCACGGCCGACGATGTTGCCCGTCACCATGAGGTGGCCGATGTGTTCCGTCAGCACGACAAGGGACGCCGGCGCAATGATGGCGATGGCATTCCAGTTCCAGGTCGGGGCCGAGAAATGGGGCAGGGAAAGCCAGGGAGCCGCCAGGACGGGCGCCAGGTCGACCATGCCCAGGAAGAAGGCCAGCAGGTAGCCGCAGACGACGCCGCAGAGAATCGGGATGATGGCGAAAAAGCCGCGGAAGGCAACGGAGCCGATGACCGTGATGGCCAGCGTGAAGAGCGATACGATGACGTTGTTGAGCACGATGTGGTCGCCCGTCAGTCCTGCCATGGAGGCCGCCGTGGGCGCCAGTTCCAGGCCGATGACGGCAATGATCGAACCCATGGCCGCCGGCGGGAAGATCATATCGATCCATTTGGTGCCCATCATCCTGACCAGGAACGCGAAGAAGATGAACAGGAGGCCGAAGACGATGAAGCCCGACTGGGCGTCCGTGTAGGGCTGCGTCGAAATGATCAGCAGTACCGGGGAGATGAAGGCGAAGCTCGAACCCAGATAGGAAGGAATCCTGCCTTTGGTCAGGACGATGTACAGCAGCGTGCCGACACCGTTCATGAAGAGGCACGTGTTCGGGTTCAGGTGGAACAGGAACGGGACGAGTACCGTGGCGCCGAACATGGCGAACAAGTGCTGCAGTCCCAAGGGGATGGATAAGGAAATCGGTACGCGTTCTTCGACTTGGATGACTCGACGTGACATAGGAAACCTCCGTAGCGGCAGATGAATTGGTTGCCTGTTTTTGGCTGCGTATTTGAATTAATTGTAAAACTTTTCCTTATTTAATGCAATATTTAATGCAACGAGGGAAAATACAGGGTACAATAGGGACAGGACATATGGCGGCGACCCGCACGGGTCGTTCCGGCGGGCACGATGTCCCATCTGCCCGGCGGTAAAAGAAAGGAGCGAATCCAATGAAAAAGAAGTTACTGGCAATGATCATGACCATGGCGGCCTTCCTGGCCCTTCTGTGCGCCCCGGCCTTTGCGGCCGGACAGCGGGACAGCATCTCCGTCACGGGCCGTGCGGAAGAGGAAGTGGCGCCGGATATGGCGACCCTCTGCGGCACACTGGAGCAGAAGGCGCCGACTGCAGCGGAAGCCCGGGAAGGCCTGGCGAAGAAGATTCAGGCCCTGGTCCGGGAAATGCACCTGCAGATGATTCCCGGGGAAGACGTGCAGACCATCCGCTACAGCCTGGAACCGCAGTACATTTACGAACGCAATTCCAGCCGCCAGAAGGCGGACGGGTACCTGGCCTCGACGGAATACAAGATCAAGGTGAAGAACCTGGACAAGCTGGGCGCTGTGTTGGACAAGGGTATCGGGGCCGGCCTGAACATCGACCGTGTGGAATTCGGCCTGAACAACCGCAACCTATATGAAAACAAGCTGCTCGACGAAGCCGTGTCGAACGCACGGGCCCGCGCTTCCGTCGTCGCCCGCGCCGGCGGCCGCACGCTGGGTACCCTGATGAACGCCACCATGGACACGACGGCCGTGCCGGTCCGTCTGGAACGGTCCATGCTGATGGCTGCCAAGGCCCAGAACGATGCCGTGGGGGAGACGGCGACGCAGCTCAATGCCGGCGTCATGACCGTTTCCGCCCGCGTCAGCCTCGTCTTCGCCCTGCAGTGAGGCGTGCCGTGGAACAGAAGAAACAGCCCCGGCGGCTTTTTGGCCCGGAACCGGGAAAACGGTATCTGGCAGCCGTCTTCGACATGGACGGCACGATTTTGAACACCCTGGGCGACCTGACGGAGTCCCTGAACCATGTCCTGGCCGAACGGGGGCATCGCCACGATTTTACGGAGCGCGACGTGGCCGCTTTCTTCGGCAGCGGAGCTGCAGTGGCCATGCAACGGGCCCTGGCGGCGGAAAAGGGCTCCACGGCGGCGGAGCTTGCCTCAATCGGGACGCCCCATCCGTCCTTTACGCTGACCGGACCGGACCTGGCGGAAGCCGAAGCGGTCCGGCAGCTCTACAGCCCCTATTATAACGCCCATTGCAATAGCAGGACGGCTCCGTACGAAGGCATTCCGGAACTGCTGCAGCAGCTGCGCGCCGCCGGCATCCGCACGGCCGTCGTGTCCAACAAGGGGGATGCCGAAGTGCAGAAGCTGGTGCGTTCCCTCTTCCCGGACTGCTTTGCCTGTGCACTGGGCAATCGGCCCGACAGGCGGCGCAAGCCGGCGCCGGACATGGTGCTCCATGCCCTGGAAATGCTGGGCGTGGCCGCAGAAGACACTGTCTATATCGGCGACTCCGAGGTGGACCTGCAGACCGCCGCCAATAGCGGGCTGGCCTGCATCAGCGTCGACTGGGGGTTCCGGGAGCGCGCCTTCCTGGAAGGCTGCCACGCCCCGTGCACCGTATCCTGCCCGCAGGAAATCGGGTCCCTGCTGCTGGGGAACAGGAAATCCTGACCCGGCACGCAGAAAGGGCTCCGGCAACGTCATTTGTGGCGGCTGGCCGGAGCCCTTTTGTTTCGTGTTGTTTTCAGGGATGGTTCCCGGTCACGGATGGGACGGGGTCGCCCATTCGCCGTCCTTGAGGGTCTTGGAGGCGTCCTTTAGCGCGGCGAGCAGTTCCGGGGAACCGGCCCGCTTCCCATTACACAGCTTCTGCAATTCCATAAAGGTCCTGCATTCACTGCCCCACAGGTACCGTCCTTCGGCATCGTAGCAGGCGATGACCAGGTTCTGTTTGGCCCGTTCCGGCGTCTTGCCATTGTCATCGGATACGGTGACAAAGACACCCGCCGGGAAATCCATGGCGTACTGGACGACCTTGTCGTCGTCCTCGTCTTCTTCAAAGCCCAGTTTGACGAATTCTTCGTGCAGATCCAGCATAGCGTGCACCTTCCTTCCTGAACGGGGCAGGCGGCTGCCGCTGCCATTCCTGCCGTTTTCTTTATCATACCATAAATCCGGCGGAATGGACTGCCTCCGGGACGGATTTTATGCTATAATTACAAGTGGTTTACACACAACGCGAGGGGAGGGGAAACCATGGCCGCAGCGGAACGGGAAAAGACCCGCCGGAAAGCGAAAAAGGGAACGGCTCTCGAACGGGAGATCCGGCCGGGCATGCAGGTCGAGTTCATCTGCCCCAAATGCGGCACCCATCTGGCCTGGGCACTTCCGGAATCCCGGATGGTCTGTCCCCAATGCGGGGGGTGGGTGACCGGCAAGAACCGCAAACAAAAGGAAGATGATGTCATGCTTCCCGTCAATGACGACCAGCTGACGCTCTTTTGAACGCCGCCCGTCCCGAAACCCGGCGGCATCGTGGACATCAATCAGAAAAAAGGAGAATATGCAATGAAGATCTTTATGGACACCGCCAACGTCGATGAAATCAAGGAATTTGCCGACCAGGGCATCGTGTACGGCGTGACGACGAACCCCTCCCTGGTCGCCCGTTCCGGCCGTACCCAGGCCGATGTCATTCCCGAAATCTGCAGACTGGTCCCCGGTCCGGTCAGCGCCGAAGTCATCAGCCAGGATTGCGAAGGCATGGTACGGGAAGCCCGGGAACTCGTCAAAATCGCCGCTAACGTGGTCGTCAAGATTCCCTGTATCACGGAAGGCCTGAAGGCCATCAAGATTTTGAGCGCTGAAGGCATCCGGACGAACTGCACCCTCATCTTCAGCCTGGCTCAGGCCATGCTGGCAGCCCGCGCCGGTGCCACCTACGTGAGCCCCTTCATCGGCCGCCTGGACGATATCGGGGAAGATGGCTGCAAACTGGTGGAAGACATGGTGAAGGTGTTCCGCACCTACAACCTGCCCACGCAGATCATCGCCGCCAGCATCCGCAGCCGTGCCCATGTGGACCGCGTCATGCTCGCCGGGGCGGACATCGCCACGATTCCGACGAAGGTCCTGAAGGAACTCGTCCACCACGAGCTGACCGACAAGGGTCTGGCCAAATTTATGGAAGATTATCAGAACAGCCTGCAGAAATAACATTCTGCCCGGGCAAAAAAACGACAAAGGAACCTGTTGCATGATTTTCAATACGATAAGACATAAGGGCTGCGCTTTTTTTGCGTGGCTTGGGGTGGCCGGCCTGTTCGGCCACCCGGCTTTTGCAGGCGAGGTACATCCCGTTCCGGAAACCTATGACGAGGTCGAAGTGGAAACGGTGACGGGCGGTCCGCGCCTTTTGTTTTCCGACAGCCCGGAAAGCGTCTACGAAAAGGGCATCCTGTTCCGCGGGGTGGCCGACGGGGACACGCGCCTCTTCCTGCACCATCTGAACGAGACGAAGGAAACGCTCAAAATCGCCGTCCTTCTGCGTCCGGTTTCCGAGGGGACCTTCATCACGTGGGGCCTGCGGGGCATCGGCACGCCGAACCGCAATTATTTCGAGGCGGCCCGGGAAAGCCAGCGCCACTATTTCGAGGGATACGTCAAAAACCGCTCCTTTATGGTGCGGCCGGACTACAAGACCTACCGTCACGAGCGCCATAGCGCCGGGAACCAGTATGCACCGGACTACTACAACATTTATGCCAACCGCAGCCTGGCCGTCACGCACCTGAACCCCGGGGAGTTCGTCGAAGGGCTGTCCCTTGCCAAGAATTCCCGCTTTCTGGGTACGCGCGTCCGTCCGCAGGAACTGTTGACAGGTATGTTCGATTTCCGTACCCGCGGCCCGGTCGAAGTCCTCGTCCTGATCATGGGCCCGAAGGATGACGCCGTGGCTTTTGCCGGCGCGGCGAAGGAACTGCCCATGGACGAACATCCGCTGCGCGGCATCTATGAGCACGGAGACCTTACGTATTTTGTGAAGAAACCCGTCCAGGTGCTGCCCGGACAGACCGCCGGCCTCACCATGGGGGTATCCGACGACCCGCTCTTCCTGAAAGGCAAAGACCCCATGTCCGGGACAGAAACCGTGGATTACGGCAATTACGGTGTCATTTACCACGTGGTGTACGATCTGGACCCGTCCGCCGGGGACGAACCGCTTTCCCTGAGTTACAACCCCTGGGGTGGGAATTTCGCCGGTACCGGCCTCATTGCAGGCCGGGAGGAAAAGATTGTCGGAATCCCGCCGGCGCGCGAAGTCTTCGGCGAGCAGGACAAGAGGGAGACGATCCTGAAGCTGACTCCTTCGCAGGACGGTATCCGCCAGGAATTCCTCTGGTCGCCTCCCGGCGCCTCGAATCTGCCCCTGCGCATTTTCTGGACGAAGGATGTGCCGGAACGGAACGTGCCCGTCAAATCCAGCCGGGACGGGGAAGAACCCGGCCGGATGCGCGCCGCCTTCGAACGGTTCAAGGCCGAACGGGACGGCGTTCCGATGTAACTAAGACAGTCACTACTAAATGAGAATGATTTTGCAAACAAACAAAAACCGCCCTTCGGAGCGGTTTTTTTATGCGTCAAAAAAGGGAAAAAATTCCCTTTTTACACATTGACTTTTTGTGTTTTATTTTTTATAATCTAAATAGGAATTAATTTCGATTGTAATATACTACTAGTTTTTACCTTTATCCTGTTAAATCTGCATGCTGCCCGGGCCGCCGGGCGCACCCGGCAGCAGCAGGACGGAGGCAGGCATCCTGTAGAGAACGGAGGGGAACCCCATTGTTAAAGAAGAGAAACACGATACAGCGCCAGCTCGTCATTTCGGCTGTGCGTTCCTTAAGCAATCATCCGACAGCGGAAGAAGTCTACAACCGGATTGTGCTGGATTACCCGGACATCAGTAAGGGAACCGTGTACCGCAACCTGAACTCCCTGGTGGAAAGCGGGCTGCTGCGCCGCGTGTCCGTCCCTGGTTCCGCTGACTGCTACGACCATATGCTGACAAAACACTACCACGTGCAGTGCATGCGGTGCCATAAATTCATGAACGTCGACGACCTGGCCTACTTCCAGGACCTGGACGACAAAATCGCCCAGTTGACGGGGTTCCGCATGGACAACCACAACCTGGTCTTCCAGGGACTGTGCCCGGAGTGCCAGCTCAAGGAAGCCGAAGAAAAGGCCGCGGAAGCAGCGGAAGCAAAGAAGGTTGCCAAAGCCGCCCGCGCCGTAAAGGCAAAGAAGGCGGCGGCCAGAGCGCAATAAGCCGGTGGCAAAGGAACCAGGGCACAACAGAATATGGTATAATATGCGGGTAGAAGTATCCGCATATTTTTTTTACCAAAGGAGCAGACCATGACCACTAAACGGAAAGACACGGGTCCGTCCCTGTTGCATAAGGGACAGGAAATCACCATAGACATTGACAACATCGGCAGCGACGGGCAAGGCATCGGCCGCTACGAAGGACTGGCCGTGTTCGTACCGGAAACCCTTCCGGGGGAACAGGTGAAGGCCCGTGTGACACTCGTCAAGAAAAGCTTTGCCGTTGCGGCACCTCTATCCATCGACAAAACGTCGCCGGACCGGGTCGAACCGGTCTGCCCGGTCTATGAACTTTGCGGCGGCTGCCAGCTGCAGCATCTGTCCTATGAAGGGGAACTGCGGATGAAGACACGGCAGGTTGAAGATGCCCTGACACGGATTGGACATCTAACTGACGTCAAAGTGCTGCCAACGCTCCGGAACGACCATCCGCAGCACTACCGCAACAAGATGCAGATTCCCGTGGCAGGCGGCAAAGGGAAGCTCCATATCGGTTGTTTCGCCAAGGGGACGCACCGCGTCATCGATGTGGACAACTGCTATATCCAGATGGAACGGAACAACGACATCGCCGCCGTGGTGCGGAAATGGATGGAGACGTACCGGATTCCGGCCTACGACGAGGACCGGCGCACGGGCATCGTGCGGCATATCATGGGACGCGTCGGCGTCCGTACAGGCGAAATCATGGTCTGCCTCGTGACGGCGCAGGACAACGTGCCCCACATGAAGGATCTGGTGAAGATGCTCAAAGCGGCCGTTCCGGGCCTCAAGAGCGTCGTGCAGAACGTCAACAAGCGCAGCACGAACGTCATTCTCGGGGAAAAGACGCACCTGGTCTACGGCAAGCCGACCATCAAGGACAAGATCGGTAACCTGAAATTCAATATTTCGGCCCAGTCCTTCTTCCAGGTGAACAGCGGGCAGGTGGAAAAACTGTACGGCAAGGCCCTGGAACTGGCGGACCTGAAAGGCGGGGAGAACGTCATCGACCTGTACTGCGGTACGGGCACCATCACACTGTTCCTGGCGCAGAAGGCCCGCCTCGCCGTCGGCATCGAGATTGTGCCGTCGGCCATCCGCGACGCGAAAAAGAACGCCCAGGCCAACCATATTGAAAATGCCGACTTTCTGCTCGGCGATGCAGCGGTAGAAATGCCCCGCCTCGTGCAGGAAGGCATGCGCCCCGACGTAGTCGTTCTCGACCCGCCCCGTGCCGGCTGCGAGGAACGGGTGCTGGCAGCCATTGCCAAAGTGAACCCTGCCAAGGTCGTCTACGTGTCGTGCAATCCGGCCACCCTGGCCCGCGATCTGGCCTATCTGGCCGGCCATGGGTTCCGGATTGAGACCGTGCAGCCCGTGGACATGTTTTCCCGTACGCACCACGTCGAGTGCGTGGCCTTGATGTCACGCAAGATATAGTGCTATGTAAATTTACATTACACCGTATCTTGTAAAACCTTGAATTAACGCTAATCCTATATTTTTACGGAAGTAGTAAATCGCTAGTGTTTGAAATGAATGTATAAAACAATATAGACGTTATATCCTAACACTTTGAATTTGATGGCAGGATAGGGGTCGAGAACTCAACATAGATGATTTTGTATGTCGAGTGTGCCAGGTAGATGCCAGAAAAATGAATCAGATAGAAAAAGAGCAGGTGCTCCCTTTTATGGTGAGTACCTGCTCTTATTCATTTATGTCTACGCATATGCCAGATTTAAATTCAACAGAGAAGTGATTTGAAAACACGGTAATGTTTTCAATGAGTTTATGGACCAATGTTTCATCAAATGCCGTAAGGCTTGAGGGCTGTTTTTTAATGAATTCTTGCAAAGCCTTAATGCGGTCAGCCACTTCCTTATGACTGCGGAGTGTATTTTCTGCTTTTTCCTTTTGATCCCGTAGGCGGAAAATTTCATCGGCAATGGCGTCATAAGCCTGACGATTGTTTGCCTTTGTGATGAGTTCTTGCTGCAATTCTTCTAATCGTTTCTGTATGCCATCTGGCGAAAGCGTGTCAGATTTCGTGATGGCTTTTACAAGATTTTCCTGCAATTGTTGAATAAAAGAATCACTGCCCAGCAGAATCTGATTCATGGCTTTTAGCGAGATTTCTTTGAGTAGTTCCTCATTTACCGTCCGGTTCGTGCAGTTAGTATCTGCGGCAGTAGGTTCTAGTCTGGTAATACACCGCCAGACGATAGACTTGTGGCCATGATTATTCCAATGGACGCGCCGGTAAAGATCTCCACATTCGCCACAATGGACTATCTGGGCAAAACAGTTATTACTGGAAAAATTACGTTTTTTTCCGGAAGGGCTGACATGAACAACGCGACGGCGCACCAGTTCAGCCTGGACCTGCATAAAGATTTCCTTAGGAATAATGGCTTCGTGATCATCCTCGACATAGTATTGGGGGACAATTCCGTTATTCTTGACGCGTGTTTTTGTTAAAAAATCAGTCGTGTATGTTTTTTGCAGTAGCGCATCACCCATGTATTTTTCATTTCTCAGAATTTTATTAATAGTACTACTGTGCCATTTCGTTTTGCCGGATCCAGTACGGATGCCGTCTTTTTCTAAATGACGGGCAATCTTTGCCATGCTGTATCCTTCCAGGTATTCTCGATAGATTCGTTTGACAACTTCTGCTTGTTCCGGATCAATGATAAGATGACCTTTTCCATCTTTCGTATAGCCTAGAAAATGATTATGGTTGATTTGCACTTTACCTTGCTGATAGCGATACTGAAGGCCGAGCTTTACATTCTGGGAGAGTGATTGCGATTCTTGTTGTGCAAGACTGGCCATGATGGTAATCAGTACTTCGCCTTTGGCATCCATAGTATTGATTGCTTCTTTTTCGAAGTAGACGGGGATATTTTTATCCTTCAGTTTTCGTATGTATTTCAAACAGTCCAGCGTGTTTCGGGCGAACCGGCTGATGGATTTTGTGATGACCATGTCAATGTTTCCAGCCATGCATTCGTCTATCATGCGATTAAACTCTTCACGCTTTTTGGTATTTGTACCTGAAATGCCATCATCGGCAAAAATACCGGCAAGAACCCATTCTGGATGATTATGGATGTATTCTGTGTAGTGGGAAACTTGGGCTTCATAGCTTGTTTCCTGTTCGTCTGAATCAGTACTGACGCGGCAGTAAGCAGCGACACGTAACTTTTTCTGTTCCGATTTTTTTATGGTATTTCCCATTTGCTTTTTTGCCGGGATAATCATAACAGTTCCCATTAGTCTGCCTCACTTTCAATCAAGCTATAAAGGTATTCAGCCTGTAACTTTGGATTATCATAATGTTTAACCACTTTTGCCAATCGAAAGGTAGTCGGTATCGTAGCAAGTTTCACCTTTGACTTCCGATGCAACCGCCCCAGTAATGCAGCTCGCCGAAGGCGTTCCTCATTGGCCTGGGTAAACGTGGTATTGTCTATAATAGCAGGATAAAAGTTATCTCCCGTATAGTGTTTATTTTCCAGCAACCGTTTAGCTGTGCTATGATAGGTTTTAATCCCAGCTTCAGCGGCAGCTTTGGCAAGTGCCATGCCAGCCAGATAGTTTTCATAGAGCTTTCTAATTTTATTTGCTTTTTCTTCGTCAATGAAAGCTTTGCCATTTTTTATAACATACCCAAATGGTGTGTGCCCCATGTTATTGCATCCTTTCTGTCAGAGTCAGACCACATTTTAGTTCGAAGCATACTTTATTTCGTGAATGAACGACGATGCGGTCTACGAATTTTTGAAACAGCTTTTCATCAAATGTAGTCGTAATCGTTGTTTTTTCAGCAAAACGTAGAAGCATAGTTGTTTCGGTTACGAGCCGTATACTATCGGATACCGTATGTTTTAATGATTCGATTTCAGCCCGATAGTTATCAGACTGAAAGAGGAGATCGTTTGTCTCTTTATTGTAAATAATAGAATCGATAATGCCTTGAGATAGGATTTTTGTCAGCGTTTCACGTTTTTCCGTGTTTTGAGCCAGTAAGGTATGGAGTTCCTGAATTCGTTTTAACGAATCGTCCGAAGGGGATTCTGTGATAGCTTTTACATAAGGCTTTAAAATAATCGCATGTGAAAATATCAGTTTATTCAGCATGGTTACAAAAGCCCGCTTTAAGGCATCATCACGGATAAAGAGCATATGACATTTGTTGATGTCTTGAAGGTGTGTGCCGCAACACCAGGCAATATATTTATGCCCTGAACCACTATGCATTCGGCGTTTAAACGTATTTCCGCATTCCCCACAAATGATCTTTCCAGAAAAAGCGTACCGATTTTGATATTTACAGGCCCCTTTAGTGATACCTTTTTCTGTGGCCCGTTGATGAATCAGCTTTTGAACGGCGTTGAAGTCTTCTCGACTAATCAATGCTTCGTGATGATCATTAACCAGATATTGCGTCATTTCACCATGATTATGATGACGGACAAAAGAAGAATCTGAGTATGTTTTTTGAAACAAGCAATCGCCGACATATTTTTCATTAGAAATCATGTCGCGAATGGTTGTTGAAGTCCAGTGCCCACTTCGTTTAGAGGGGATACCCCTTTGGTTTAAATCATCAGCTATAGCCTGCGTACTTTTTCCGGATAAAAGCTTAGCGAATATTTCTCGGACAATTGTTGCCTGTTCCGGATTGACAATCATTTGCTTACCGTCCCAAATATAACCGTAAGGTGGGTAGCTTATTTTAAATGTACCATTCTCAAATCGTTTTTGTATGGACCATTTACTGTTTTCTGAAATAGATACGGATTCATTTTCGGCGAGCGTGGAGAGTAGTGATAAAAAAAGTTCGCTTTTCATAGATCCAGTTGATGTGACCCCAAAAAGTTAGACCTTAGTAACGAGATGGTTTTTACTGTCTCGTTACTTTTTTATGCTGCCTGCAAGGAAAGCCTATATTGAACAG
>ONEW01000030.1 GCA_900316935.1 uncultured Selenomonadales bacterium | reverse complement strand
TTTGTGCACGGAAATTATAACATTTCCACTCAAGGGGAGGCTTTCCTCTTTTATTGTTTCTGGAAAATTCCCCTACCGAGTAAAATTTTACACTAAGTTAAAAGCTTTAGCCAGGAATCGATGACGCTGTAGTCCCTATCCTTTATCTGTTTTTACAGGGCGCCGGACTTCCCTGCTCCCATACCTTTACGCTGACATGGATTTCCTGGGCTGCCGCGCCATAGAAAATGCCCCGGTTCATCGGGCAGTCCCCGGCGTCGCGTCCCACAGCGATGCGGATATGCTTTTCCGCCGCCGCGATGTCATTGGTCGGGTCCAGGCCGAACCAGTACCCGTCCTGGAGGACTTCCACCCAGGCGTGGCTCTCGCCTTCGCCAATCAGGAACCCTGTCACATAGCGGGCTGTGATTCCGCCCAGCCTGCAGAGCGCGATCATCACATGCGATTCATCCTGGCAGACACCGGCACCCAAGGCCATGGCTTCTTCCGCCGTCGTATCCACATCCGTCCTGCCTTTCGTATAGGCAATCGCTCCGTGGACCGCATGCATGATGATCCGTCCCTGTTCAAGCGGACTCTTTCCGGCCAGACAGGGAGCAAGTTGCTCCGCATAAAACCGTTTCAACTGCGGACCCGGCGCTGTCAGCGTCCCGCCGTAGCGGAACTTGACAAGCTGTTCATAGCGTTCTGCCGGCATACTGTCTGCCAGCCCGGTCGTCACGGTACCCGTTTCCCTGAAACGGAAGCAGGTCAGCGGCGAGCCGTCAAAGCCGCATAACAGTATATTGCCAAAAGGATCCGATCCCTGCCACCAGCATTCGCCCGGTTCCATCCGGGTCGTCAGGGTCGTCACCTGCTGCACGGCGCAGCTCCTGGGGATGACCCGCAGGGTATAGCAGTTTCCCTGGATGGGTGCAGAATACAGGATTTCCATATAGTAGGCAAAACACAATTTGGTGCTCATCGAATCAAATTTGCTCCAATCTCATCGACTTTCTGCAGGATTTCACCGTAATTGAGAGGGGACTCCTTCCCCAGTTCCATCAGGCAGTCAATCGTCTTCTGATCGTAATCCAGGCCCGTCTTGGGGATCCGTCCGCTCAGACGGCGGATTTCATGGGCCACTTCTCCGGCATCATACCGCAGACGGGCATACATGTCAATCCGTTCAATCCGCTTTCCCGTCTTGAGGATGCTCCGGACCTGTTCCGAATCGATGACGTCATCCACAATCCCCCAGAAGGCCAGGATATGGTCAACCAGATCCCGCAGCGGAATCAGCGGCGCCGGAGCCTTCTCGGCCCGTTTCAGATCATAGAGCGTCATTTCCACATAGGCCAGGCACTGGGTACCCAGTTCGCCCCGGAGCAGGATTGCATTGTCATAAGCCCGGTCCAGGGTCGAACGGATGGAATCGGGATTGGAAGCATCAAAGGGATACCGTTTTATAAAGTCCTCCCGGGACTTGTAGATATTGGTGATCCCCATCCGCTGGCAGTAGCCCCCGTAGCTGTCCTGCGTCTCATCAATCAGCCGGTCATATTCCCGGTTGTACATGCGGAGGGTGGTGTAGACCCGTTCTATATAGCGGCCAAGCCAGAAAAGGCAGTCCGACTGATTTACCGTGATAATACCCATGTGTCCTTGAAACCTCCTCCCTGAGATGAATTGACGATGAAGGAATCCGGTTTGGTCGTGAAGCGGGTAAGTCCACTGTGCCAGACCATCGCCTCATCCGCCAAAAGGACAAAGGCACGCAGATCGGCCTTGCGCGGCACCCGGCTGCCATCCTTGCCGAGGATGTCCAGATCCTCGAAATCGATGACATCCTGGGCAATGAAGCGGCGCGGATCCTTGTCGAGATGTGCCTTGAAATCCTTTTTCTGCTCCTCCGTCATCTTGCTCGCGAATACGACACCGTAGCCCCCCGCCTCGGATACATCCTTCCATACCAGTTCATCGAAATGAGCCTGGCAGTACTCCATGTCCTCCTTGTAAAAAGGCAGGTAGGTAGGCGCATTCTGCAGAATCGGTTCTTCTTCCAGATAATAATGGATCATCTTTGGCACAAAGTAATAAATGCCCTTGTCATCCGCAACCCCGTTGCCGACTGCATTCAGGATCGCCACATTGCCCGCGCGGAACGCATCGTACAGATGGGGCACTCCAATCAGGGAATCTTTGCAGAAGTTCATCGGATCCAGATACTCATCGGAAAGGCGCCGGTAAACGGCACCCACGCGTTCCTTCCTGCCGTTGTAGTTCTTGTAATAGACCTGATTGTCCTCCACGACAAGATCCGTTCCGCTGACCAGTTTGGCCCCTGTCTTTTCGGCCAGATAGGAATGTTCGAAATAGGCCGAATTGAAGCGTCCCGGCGTCAGGACCACAGAAAGGCCTCCGCAGCTTACATAATCCAGGGTCTTTTTGAGAAGCCGCGCATAATTGCGGTTGTCATCGATGCGGATATCCCGGAATGTCTCAGGACAGCAGATCCGGCAGATTTCTCGGGCAATGAGCGGATAGGAAGCACCGCTCGGGACGCGCAGGTTATCTTCCAGGATGTACCACTTCCCGTCCTTGCCTTTTACCAGGTCGATGCCTGAAATATGGTTGTAAATGCCTTTCGGCGGCACCACGCCGTCGCATTCGGCCATATATCCCTTGGACATGAAAATGAAATCTTCGGGAATCACCTTATCCCTGACGATGGCCTTGGACCCGTAGATATCATTGAGGAATTCATTCAAAGCCCTGGCTCTCTGTTTCAGCCCCCGTTCCAGATAAGCGAATTCATCCGCCTCGATGATCCTCGGTATCGCATCGAACGGAAAAAGCTGTTCCTTGAATTGATTGTTCTTGTAAATGCTGAATTTGACCCCGTAACGAGCCAGCAGCTGATTGACGTTGTCCGTGTGCTTCAGCAGTTCCAGTTCAGCAGGAAAGTCCATAATCAATCCCCCCATAAATATAGCTGGCAGCATCAAAGAAGACAGGCTCGCGCGATGCCTGGATCCGTGCTGTCTCCATTGTACAGTGGAGCTTCCCTGTTTGCAACAATAATCTGCAATTACTCTATTTAACGCTTATACTTTGTAACATATTGTATTAAAACGGAAGTTTTTTGTTCATTATTTATAATTGTTCGTAATTACTCATTCCTATCGGTTTTCCAGCCTTGGTGCCAGTACGGACAGCACCTTACAGTGTTCTGCCGTCACATCGCCGCCTTCATTGACCATTGACCTTAAGGAAGCACCATCCTTCTTCCGCCTTGTCATTCCAACGATACTCCATGCTTTCTGCCAGAGAAAGTGCCTTTCCTTTTCCGAACCGGTCTGTCACAAAGCCCAGAGCCATGTCCATGCCTGCAGAAACACCGGCCGCGGTATAGAATTTTCCATCTTTTGTCCAGCGGGCATTTCTCTCCCAGCGTACTTTCGGCCCCATGGACATAGTCCAGTCAAAAGCCTTCTTATTCCCTGTGGCATGCCTGCCGTCCAGCGCTCCACAGGCCGCAGCCAGGGCGGATCCGGTACAGACGGTCATCACCAGGGGCGATTCATCTATGACCTTTTTCAGGGCATTTAGAAAGTGGGCATCTCCTGAAAGTTTCCTGGTACCAAAACCTCCGGGAATGAGAAGGATATCGCTCTTTCCCTGGGCAGAAAGGACTTCCGTCTCCACCGTAAGTCCTGAAGAACCGGATACGGGTCCGCCGGAAAGGGACGCATAGTGGATTTCGTACCCCTCCAGCCGCCCCAGCACATCCAAAGGCCCGATTGCATCCAATGCAGTGAAGTCACCATACAGAAGAACTGTTACCTTTGTCATAAAAATCCGCCTTTCCAATTCGATTCTTTTTCTTTTGCAGCCGCTCCGTATTTGTTGATTTCATCATCATATATTATATATTCGGCGGCCGGTGTCTGAATGCTGTTCTTTGGCATATTTCATGCTAAGCCCCCTGTCTTCACTATACAGAATCCATGTCCAAAAGTTAACCCCCCCGTGTCCCAAAACAGCTTCAAATCTCACAGCCTAGCCTGTCTGCCGCCATCAAAGAAATTGAAAAGGAAATCGGATTTGAGATTTTTAGCAGAAGCCGTTCCGGCATTGCGCTGACAAAAGAGGGCGTCGAGTTCACAGGTTTGAATTCATTCTCAATGAAACGCAGACGCATCAGATTCTTGAAGACGCAAAGAACCGCTTTTCTGAAGGGATTTCTGCTGCAGTTTGTCAATACCAAAATCTATATGTTTGGTATCAGTGTATCGGGAGTATGCTGAAATAGTGGCCTGCCAGGTTTCTCTTCCTGCGTCCACCGGTACCGGATACGGGATGGACAGCCAGACATGAAGAACGGCCCTTCCAGTCAAAAATCTCTATATTCATCTGTGTATCTGTCGGCGTCGGCCAGGGCTTGAAATAAAGGCATTTCGGCCGCCGCGGGCCGGGAGAGGCCCCGGTTTTTGTCCTGAACGGCAAAGCGGCCCCCTTGCCGGATTTTGGTCCGGCAAAGGGAGGCCGTTCACTTTTTTATGTCTGTTTCCGTTTTTGTTATGCAGGATGGATCCTCAGAAATTCCAGCGGATTCCGGCATCCCAGGACCAGTCTTTGCGGAACTCTCCACCGCTGCTCCGTTCTACGTCGGCATAGAGCTGGACTGCCGGGGCAAGCTGTACCGATGTCCCCAGTCCATATTCAAACCACGTATCGCCGTAATCCCGGTCCAGGAACAAGTCGCCTTCGTCATCCCTGAGATGTACTTGTCCGGAGCCGCCGAACTCATGATACCAGTTAGCTTTGAGGAATGCCTGTGCCTTGCTGCCTTCATATCCGGCACGCAGTCCGGCCCGGCCGACAGCGCTGCGTATATCCTGTTCCTCGACGGATACGCCGTTTTCCATAGACCACGACGCCCCACTCAACCAGCCAAGGGTTCCCTGTACCTGCGGTTCGACGAACCAGCCTTGGCCCAGGTCCTTTTTATACCCGTATTCTGCACCGAAAGAAAGGCCTGTATTATCAGCATGACCGCTGATACCGTCATGGGCAGTCAATTTATTGGTCAGGCGGTGCAGGCGCAGTGCCAGATCGAGGTAGGTTCCGTTTTTGCGGATCCGCGTATCATACAGTCCCAGTGCATAGCTGTCGGTATCGCTCCGCCCGCCAAAATAAGACGCCTTGCCGTCGGTATAGCCAAAGCCGATACCCTGATAATGGTCCTGCGCCGCACTGTGCCCTGCCAGCTTATCATACCCGATTTCATAGGTCTTGTACCGGTCCTCAAAAACGAAGGAGCCATTGCGGCGGATGGACAGCCCTTTGACGCGGGCCCAGAGCCCTGCCTGCCCGCGTTCCCCCTTGCGCAGGTCTCCCATGCGGCGGAAGAGCGTATCCTGTTCCGTACGCCAGATATGGTAATTGATGTTATCGGCTCCCATGATTCCCCGTACCGTATCTGTATAATTTCCATGATCATCCGTCGGCCGTTTTTCAAACCCTTTGATATACCAGTCTGTATGATAGCCGTCCGTCACCGTATCGCCCTTGCTCGTTTCATGCGTATCCAGGACTGTACGGTGGAAGAAAAGGCGGTCTTCCTGATCCGGCAGGACAAAGGTGCCTTTTTCGTCGACGACACTGGCCAGGACAGACCCGATAGCGCCGTCCGTCCATTTGCCGTTTACCGAATGAAGCCGCAGTTGTGTCGTCCCTGTATGGGTCCCTTCGACATAGATATGGTCGTTCCGGTTCGCATCCCCTGCATGGCCCATGTAAATGACAGCCCCGTCCCCGGAGAAGTCCCCGGTATACAGACTCTGATCGGTAGTGTCCTGATTCAAATGGATGATTCCGTTATCGGCCTGGAGGCGGGTTACTTGGGAGTCCCCGTCCAGGTTCCAGACCGCACCGTCGTTAAGATGAAGGGTAATCCCTGCCTCAGGGCTGATACCATGATCCAGATTTTCATCCTCCACGCTTCCGTTCAGCCGGGAACTGGTGCCCTGAAGGTACGCTTCCAGGGAGCTGCCGGCACTAGCGGCCAGATCCCCGTCAATGCTCCCCGTGCTGCCGTCATGACCGATAATGATGGAGCCGCTTCCTGTAGAACGGGCCGCATAGGTGCTGCCGTTGGAAGACAGAGCGTATTTGCCGGCATCCAGGGTAACGGGCGCTTTGGAAGAAACAGACCAGATTTCCCCGTTGACTATCGCATTTTCCGTGGCGCTGCCGCCGATTTCCACCGGCATGGCATTGGCCTGAACGGCCCGCATGCCGCTGGCCGGGTCGATCACGATGTTCCGGCCTTTGAGGCTTACTGTATTGGTGGAATCCCCCATACCCCAGATACCGCCATCGATTTGGAGCAGCCGCGTCGTACCACTGCCCAGGTTCACGGCACCGCCGGTGGTGAGCACCAGATTCTGGTTCTTGTTGGTTCCTTCATAGATGCGGATGGTATCGCCATTGACGGAATATCCTCCGTTCAGGCCTACCAGCCGCCCGTCGATGCTTACGCTGGAATCCGCTTCCACGATGGTCACTGCCTTGTCTGCAGCCTGCTGGATTACCAGGGCATCGTGGGTATTGCCGTCCGCAGCAGTCGATGTACCATCCTCATTGGTTTTCACTGTCGTACCCAGTGTCCCGCTGTCCGGGGCCGCCCCGTCACGGAGGGTGATGTCCTTTCCCACCACATCCATCCGGGAAACCCCGTTGACCAGCAGCCTCCCTTTAATGGAAACGGAATCGGAAGAATCCCCCTCCAACGCCGTCCGCCCGATTTCCACGGACTTGCTGGAAGCATTGGCATAAAGGGCTGTATGGCCGGCATTGTCCAGAAGAATGTTTTTCCCGCCTACATACAGGACCGTATCCTTCCCCGTGACGATTTCCCCGTTCACTGTAGTCTGCGCCGTATCTTCAGCACCTATCTGGATGGAAGAACCGCCTCTGTCCGTCAAGGAAAAAGCGTTTCCGTTGTTTTCGTAATCCCCCTTCAGTCCGTTGACAGTAACGGCCTTTTTGCCATAAAGCACAAAGGAGTTGGCTCCATTGGTCAGGATATGGCCGTTTACGGTGGTGGTTTCCGTGGTGTCCGGGTTCCCGGACTGGAACTGGGAATTCGTGAAGTCCAGCGCTACAGCTTTATGCAGTTCACCCTTGTAGAGATTATTCGTCAAAGCCGGCGTTTTTGAGGCATTGAAGACCAGGTCCTTCCCGTTGAGCCAGGCCATTTCATCCTCATTGGTGCTCCCTACCACAGCGGTGGACCCGTTCACCGTCACTTCTGCCTGACTGCTTCCGGCATAGAGCTTCCCGGTGCCCGTTTCTCCGTAACTCCCATAAATGAGACGGATGGCACTGGTATCTCCGGAATTTTCATTCAGGGCATTCCCGATGGTCAGTTTGCTGGCGGCCTTCAGGTTCAGCTCCGCCGTCCCATTGAACAGGATTCCGGAAGCAAGGTTGATTTCATCGGCATCCATGGTGACATCACAGTCCGTCACGTGAAGAGACCGGGTAAAAGGGCTGCTGTCCGGCGTCAGGGTGATGGTCTTTCCCGTAAGGGTGGCAGTGCCGTTGTTGTCCACCTGGAGTTCCTGAGCCTTGATATCCCCTTTGTTTCCATCCGGGTCTTCGGCAATGAGGGTCAGGCTGGCATCTGTCCCGGTGGCATGAAGGAGCCTGTTCGAAGAGATGTTGGCCGCCTTTACCCGGATGCTGCCGTCCCCGGTCACTTCAAAATTACCGGCCGCATCCAAATCCCCTGCTGCCGTCACATCGATCTTGGCATGGCCTCCCACAGCAGCCAAAGCGGCATTGCGGACCCATGGGTCGGTGGTCTGGCCGTATTCTCCCAGTTTCACATCGCCTCCGGCGTTTACGGTGACGGCGGCATAGGGAGCGGAACCGCTGAGCCCGGCCCCGGTCATGGCCAGCCCGTTTTTGGCGGTCACATCGCCCCGGGCACTAAGTGTCACCTGGGCACTGGATTCGGAAGCCTTCGTATTCCCGATGGACAGATTGTTTCCGGAAACGGTGATGGTATTCAAACGGGTGTTTCCGGTGGAATCATTCCGGACGCCTCCCACCCCGAATTCATCAATGGTGATATCCCCGGCCTGGGCATTGCCGATGTTCACCGTACTGGAACCGGACACGCCGAGGGACTGGATATGCAGGTCCCCGGTCATATACCGGGTTCCCAGGTTCACCGTGCTGCCGCCGGCTGCATTGACACCCTGGCTGCCGGTAACGGAAAGATTCTTCCCGTCCAATTCCACCGTTCCCCCGGCACTCTGTCCCCACGGCTGCATCGCATTGACGGTCACAGCCGAAAGGTTCTCTGTTCCCGCGTTTCCTGCATGGAGGACGCCACCTGTGTTAAATCCGCCGGTAAAGGCGATGTTTTTCCCCAAGACGGTGGCATCTCCCCCGTTTCCGCCGCCGTAGTCCTCAATGGTCACCTGTCCGGTGGCATCCGTTCCCACGGTCACCTTGTCCTGGTTCCACCCCTGGAGATACTTCACCGTGATGGGGTCTCCTTCCGTGGCATCTCCGCTCCATTTGTTCACATAATCGTAAGTTCTGCCTGCAGACGGATCCGCCGCCAGGGACACATTTCCCGACAGACTCAGGCATACGAGCAAAGCCAGCGCGGTCCGTTTCTGACAATATTTTCCTTTCTTCCCCATACTGTTATAACTTGTTATTTTCATTGTCATATCCCCTTTTATGTCTCCCTTTTCTCAAAAGAGCAGCTGTGCCGAATGATAAACTTTTATGTATCCAGCCTTAATACATTGATACCAATGGTGATCGTCATGGCAAGTGCAGCCGGGAATCGCTCCATCTTGAGAAACAATCCCTCTCTGACCCGACGATGTCACCCTTCCCCAAATACCGCATTGCACACGCTCCTTCCATTTATTCTTTCCCTTTATGGCCGGTTGGCTTTCAGGATAAGTAAATAAGCTTATATTTAATTCTTTTAATCCAGTACCACACTAAAAGCAAGTATAGAAAACAGACTATGGAAAACATATTGTTGAAGGGAATGCTTGAAAAAGAATCGGGCCGCCTATTTCACATATTTCAAAGTAAAGAAAGCCGCAATCACTCCCGCGCCGGCCAAGAGACAGGCGTGGATGCCCCAGGTTGCCGACTGGCCCGTCAGGGCGAGCTGACGGAAATCGACCATGGCATAATGAAGGGGCTGTAACCATGCCAGGAAGCGGATGATGCCCGGCATCGCCTGTTCCGGCCAGATATAGCCGGAAATGAGAAAGGCCGGCAGGCTGTAGAATACGAGGAACTGCGTCAAGGTCAACTTCGTCCGGAAATAGAGGGCTAATAGGCCTGCCATGTTTTCGACGGCAAACAGGAATGCCCCGCAGAGCAGCAAGACAGCTCCGAGGTTGCCGTACAAAGGTAAGCGGAACAGTCCGATCAAGATGCCGATGCCTGACAGGACGGATAAAAAACTGCATAGCCAGTACAGTCCGATTTTAACAGCCATGACACGGAACAGGCCGTGCCGTCCATAATAGCCATGGCGGCTGTCCCCCAGTCCGGAGCACTGCCCAGGACCAGAAACCGCCGCGTATCTTCGGCAACATAGCCGCCGGGAACCAGATAGGAAAGGAGCAAGCTCGCCGCATTCATGGAATGGCGCGGCCAGATGGCACCGGTAAACAACACCGACGGCATGACATAGAACAAGGCATAGGTTATGGCTTGTTCCGGCTGCCCTGCCCAGGATCCCATGAACAAAGAAAACGCCAGGATGGCCGAAATATAAGCTGCCATCAGCAGGACCATCCATGCCCAGGGCCCATGGGCCGCAATTCCGAAAAAGGCCAGACTGAAAGCCAGGCAGAGAGACAGGGACAAGAGGACTACGCCCAGGTAAACCGTCCCTTTGGCCAGAAGATAGGCCCCGATGTGCTGGTGCCAGGGACAATCCCGGCGGTGGACTTCCAAGACCAGCGACGGCCCTAGGGCAAAGATAGCCCCAATCTGGACGGCATGGAGGATGAGGATGACCAAAAAGAAATCCTCATAACCGCCCGTCGGATTCCCGATGATGCGATTCCGCAAGGTCAGCATGGCTTGGGCCTCGTTCTGGTTCCATCCAGCGGCCAGCCGCTGTCGGGCTGCGATACGTCCGTCCCAGGTACTGACGACCTCCTGGACTGCCCGGGTCGCGACGCCGCCTAAGACCGTATTGCTATTATCGACAACTAATTCAATTGTCGTCATCCGGCCGGACGCGATGTGCCGCGAGAAACCGGGTGGAATCGTAACGGCAGCCGTGAAACCCTTTTCCGCCATCGTCTGCACTGTATCTTGTCCCGCACCGTCCATTTCGCAGAGGCGCAAATCCGGACTGGCTGCCAGGTCCCGCACGAACTGCCTGCCCGAAGCGCCGCGGTCGAGATTATATACAGCGACAGGAACGGCCGTCACGGCATTTTTAAAAAACAAGCCGCCGAAGAGCAGTGTATAGACGATGGGCACAAAGAAAATGATGAAGGCCGTCCGGCGATGGAGCGAAAAAAGCAGTTCCGTTTCCAACAATATATGGGCGATATAAGAAGACACAAAAGATCTCATAATGATGCCTTTCCTAAGAGCCTGAAGCGCATCCCCGGCCAGACGGCACTGCTGTCCGTGCGCACACGGACATTAAAGGCCATGACATCGGTGTCGCCCCGTTCGCTCGTCGCCTTTTGCGTCGCAAAATCAGCTTTGCGGCGGATACTTTCAGCAGAGATTGTCAATTCCAAACAAGAAAGCACCGATCCGCGCGGAAGTATCCGTCAGACCGGTGCCCGTGAAGCGCATCGGATAAGCTTATATATGTTTTCTTACAAAGGAATCCAGAAGGTCATAGGTCTTTCCGGCTTCCGGCAGTTCCGGGAAGATCAGCGGCCAGTCATGGGACATGCCCGGGAAAAGATGCACCTCGACCTTGACGCCGGACTCCCTGGCATGGCCTGCAAAAAGCAGCATGTCATCCACAAACATCTCCTGAGCTCCACCAATGATAAGGGTCGGCGGCAGCTGTTTCAGGTCTGCGTACACCGGTGACACATAGGGATCCTTCAAATCGGCATCCCGGAAATAATCTTCATTCTGCGTCACAGCCGCAAACATCCTCACATTCCGCTTCCCCAGCACAACATCGCTGGTCGCGTTCGTATCATGGGTGGGCAGATGGCCCGCGTCTTCCCAGGGAGAATAGAGGACCAGGACCGCCGGCATAGGAAGCCCATGGTCCCGGCAGTACAGTGCCAGCACTGTTGCCAGGTTGCCGCCGGCCGAATCGCCCGCCAGGATGATCCGCTCTGCCGGAACGCCGGCATCCAGGATAGCCTTGTAGGCCGCCACCGCATCATCCAGGGCAGCCGGATAGCGGCCATCGGGGGCATATCGGTAATCCAGCATATAGACATCACCGTTTCCCAGGGCATGGGACTGGGCAATTGCCCAATCGCGATGGTTGTTGCTGTTGCCAAGGATGTAGCCGCCGCCATGGAGGAAGAAGATGACATTCTTTGTTTTTTTCTTCTCCGGCGTGTATTTTTCCACACGGACGGACTTCAGTGTTTCCAGATCCTGCTGCCATCCTTTCGGTACGACATAGGCGACTGGGTTTTTGACCTTGCCCGAAAACATGGCCCGGGTCTTCTGGTCCAGGTACGCCGTCTTTTCCTCGCCCTTGACGGTGACCGTTCTGGGATACTGGTATGTATTTTCATAGGCCGCCAGGGTCGTTCCCTGGCCCAGGAGCAGCAGGGCTGCCAAAAGGCCTGCGGCAATCCTCTTTTGTCCTTCCTTCTTCATGGTTAGCACCAGTTCTGTTGCAGACCGCTTTTGCATTGGAGCAGCGGTTGCCCTACCCTTTTATTGCGCTGTCAGCTGATACATTCATCTTACGGCAGTCCCCCACCCGTTCGCCCGTCACGTAATACTGGTACGTCGGGAATTCAAAAAGGACCGGTTTAAATATATCATAACTGATTTGGCCCTTCTCATTCAAGATACTTTCGTCTGCAAAGACATTTTCCACTTTACAGAAAAAGTTCTCGAAGCCCTCCAGCTCCGTCATCCCATCGACAATACATTCAATGGAAATCTTCGCATTGTCCACCAGGGGTGATCCCAGCGGTCCCCGCGTGAAGGCAAAGGCTCCGGATTTATCCACCTGGCTGCCGGAGACGCAGCCCATGCGGTCCGCTTCCTTAAGCCAGCTTTCATCGACGACATTGATTGAAACGACCTTGTTTTCCCGGATGCCCTTGTTCGAATAATGTTTTTTGACCATGGAAAGCATCAGATGGCTATGGGCGACGGTGCCTGCATGGGCTACCAGCGTCCAGTTAGGCCGGCCGTCCACCATGGTTCCCACGATGATGACAGGCACGGGATACAATGCCAGTACACGTCCGATATTCTTTTTCACATTGCATTCCCCTTTCTCGTATCGGGAATCAATCCGGCAACAAAACGGCAGAGGGGAACCGGTCCTTGCCCTGCCGCTTCACCGTCGTCATAACAGTCCGGCTTTTATCAACCAGGGGTCGATAACACGGTAGTCCGTGTCCTTGTCCAGCGTAAGACCCGTAAAGAAACGGGCGCCCGGAGCTGCGGCAGCCAGGGCCGGCAGCGTAATCTCAAAGGAGCTGCTGTAGGAACACATGTACGGCACAATGAGTTTGCCCTTCAAATCCTTGCCTTCGAGAAAAGCCGGGATAATCATAGGAGCCGTAAACCACCAGGCCGGATATCCCAGGACAATGACATCATATTTCGACACATCCGGCTGCGTCCCGGCAATCTTGGGCTTTATATTCCCGTCCACTTCTTTGGCCGCTTCCTTCAGCACGGTGGAATAATCCCTGGAATAATCAGGATCCCGTTTAATCTGATAAAGTTCTCCGCCGATTTTCTTCTGAATCATCTGGGCCACTTCGCCGGAACGGCCGCCCCAAGTGAAATAGGCGATGAGGATTTTCTGTCCCTTGTGACTGCCTTTCGGTTCTTCCTTGACGGTAGGGATGGCTGCTGCCTCTTTCCTGTGAAGGCTTTCCAGTTCATCCTTGATATCTTCCGACAAGGGTTTGCCCGTCGGATTCGGGACGTATACCCCGCCTTTGCCGGATCCGGCCTGGGCCGTCGTCTTTGCCGGCTGCGCCATGCCGCTGCTGTTCTGTTTCCCTGTCCCGCCTGTACTGCCGCAGGCAGAGAGCGCCAGCAGGGAAAGGCATACTGCCGAAATCTTGATCCATCCTGCCAGTTTCATGTTTCTTCCTCCTTGGTCTCCTTCGTCATTCACTGCTTCTCAATCGTAATCTTTCCCGATAACCGGGCAATCGACTCCCTGCCGCTTTCTGCTTCTCCCAGTCCGTAAAGCCCTTTGGCAGAACCGAAATCACGGTAGAACATCACTACATCACCCCAGGGAGCATAATAGGCGAGTGTACCCGCCCTGGCATCTGCTGCCGGCGTATTGCCGGTTTCCAGTTTCTTCGGGTAGAAGATTTTTTCATTGCTGCCGTAGTTTTCCACGTCAATGGTCAGAGGCAGCTGATTCCACAGGCCCCTTGACGCCTGACTCTGATTCAGTGCAAAAACCACCGTATTTTTCCCGTCACTCACTTTAATCTTCATCGGGGGCTCCTCCTTTGTCCGATCCACAGCCTGCACGGGCTTTGGGGACTGTTCCGTCTTTCTGGTTTCGCCGCAGCCGCCTGGAGAAAACAGCAGGACCAAGGCGGCCGCAATCAACAGGATACGTTTCATAAAGACTCCTTTCGAACCAGGTGTTAAGGTCTGGTTGAGTTTGACCCCATGGGAGTGCGGACATTTTCTTAGGCTGGATGCCATCCGTGCCTTTTCCCTGGATACAGGTATAGCATACCTGATTCCGGAAACGATGTGAAATATTTGATTCGTATGGACCATTATGCTTTTTAATTATATGTTTCACAGGCAGGGGATTCATGTTAAAATGAAACAAAACCACAAGGTATCTGCAATCAAAGGAGGAAACCTATATGAGGAACCTGTTTCGTTTACTGACTCTGTGCCTTGTCCTGCTCGCCGTTGCAGCAGGCCCTGTCCTGGCAGCACCGGAACCGGCCGTACCCGACCAAGGGAAACTGGCGGTGGCCGATGCCCTGGTAAAGCAGGACCAGCAAAAGAACGTCCAGGCCAAAGGCTGTATCGCCCTGGAGTCCATCCTGGGGAATGCCGTCGTCGATTTCAAGGCGGAAGCGGCGCAGGAGCCGCAGCCCGTCGCCAAAGTCACCGGAAAGATCACCTTGACCACCCTGGCGGATAACGCAAAACGGGTGGTACCGCTGAAGCTCTATGTACTGCAGGAAGAAAAAGAGGTCTGGTGCTACACCCAGCGGCAAGACGGTTCGTGGGTACGTACTGTCACGAAAAACGAAGACTTCGGCAAAGATTCCGTCCTGACCCGGGAAAAGGCACTGGAAAAACTACAGACCGTCACCCGCGTGAAAGATGACGGAACCTTTGTCACCTACCGGATTGTCCCCGCGAAGAAGGGCGTCACGGAACAAGCCATTCCCCAAACAGTTCCGAAGCTGGGGACGCTGACACCGGAACAGCGTCGGACCATAGCGGATGCCATTGACGGCCAGGCTTTCACCGTGACCATTGAAAAAAAGGGCCTGCCCGTATCCTGCGAAGCCGATGCGGGAAAGTGCCTCCAGACCCTCCTCACTGTGGTCATGGACCAGGCTGCCAAGGAACAGAAACTGTCGGATCTGCAGAAGGGCTTCGCCAATGCCATCCTCCAAACCGTCCAGCTCCGCTTCCAGGCGGACCTTGCCTACAAAAAGCGCAAAGCCCCCAAAGTCCCGAAAGCCGCCTTAAACGCTCCCGTCGTGAAACAGGAGCAGTTGGGAGACGAAGTCATCACCCGTCCGGACAAGTCGCCCCGCCAGGCTGCCTGAGCCAGGTGTCCCTTGTCCCGGCTGGATTGGGCAAAGGTGCTACTTTTTTTACAGTTCACCGGCCTTTTACCGCGCTTTCCGCGGCAGGAGGCCGGTTTTATTGACACGGAAATTGAAACCTTTTAAAATAAAAATGTTACGTAAAACCCAAACAGACTATATTAAAAAGGGAAAGAGGTATGCACCATGTGTAGTTTACGTAGTAATCTCGTCAAAAAAGGCTCTACCCGCGCCGCCCACCGTTCGCTGTTTTACGCCCTGGGCTTCACGGAAGAGGACATGAAGAAACCCATGATCGCCGTGGTCAACGCCCAGAGCGAAGTCATCGCGGGACACGCCCATCTGGACGACCAGGCCAAATACGTCAAATATGGCATTCTGGCCGCCGGCGGCGTCCCGGTCGAAGTACCGGCCATCGGTATCTGTGACGGCATCGCCATGGGCCACGAAGGCATGAAGTACCCCCTTGCCAGCCGCGAACTGATTGCGGACAGCGTGGAAGCACTGATCAATGGCCACGCATTCGACGGCATGGTCATGATCCCCAACTGCGACAAGATCGTCCCCGGCATGCTGATGGCGGCGCTGCGTGTGAACATCCCGACGGTGTTCTGCAGCGGCGGTCCCATGCTGCCCGGCCGTTATGAAGGCCGCGACATCTCCATCTCCCAGGCTTTCGAAGCCGCCGGTCGTTTTGAAGCAGGCAAGATTGACAAGGCCGAACTGACCTGCATCGAAAAGGCCGCCTGCCCCGGCTGCGGTTCCTGCGCCGGACTGTTTACGGCCAACACCATGAACTGCCTGACCGAAGTCCTGGGCATGGGCCTGCCCGGCAACGGCACCATTCCGGCCGCCTTCCAGGGTGACCGTGCCCGCCTCGCCAAAAAAGCAGGGGAAGCAGTGGTGCGCCTTGTACAGGAACAGGTCCTGCCCCGCGACATCATGACCCTGAACGCTTTCAAGAACGCCATCACTGTCGACATGGCCATCGGCGGCAGCACGAACACGGCGCTGCACCTGCCCGCCATTGCCCATGAAGCAGGCATCCGGCTGCCCCTTTCCCTGTTCGACAAGATTTCCCATAAAACGCCGTATCTCACCAAACTGAGCCCCGGCGGCACGCACCATATGGTGGACCTGAACGAGGCCGGCGGCATTCCGGCCGTCATGAAGGAACTGGACAAGCTCGGGCTCCTCGTCAAATCCTGCCGCACCGTTACGGGCAAGACCATCGGCCAGCTCATCAAAAACGCCGACATCAAACGGCCCGATGTCATCCGCAGTGTGGAGGATCCCTACCGCAAGACCGGCGGCATCGCCGTCCTGACCGGCAATATCGCACCGCATTGTTCCGTTGTCAAGGAAAGTGCCGTAGCGGAAGAAATGCTGGTTCATGAAGGCCCGGCCCGCGTCTTCAACTCCGAAGACGAAGCCATCAAGGCCATCTGCGGCAAGAAGATCAGCAAAGGCGACGTCGTCGTCATCCGCTACGAAGGGCCCAAGGGCGGCCCGGGCATGCGCGAAATGCTGAACCCGACCTCCGTGCTGGCCGGCATGGGCCTCGACAAGGATGTCGCGCTCCTGACGGACGGCCGCTTCTCCGGCGCCACCCGCGGCGCCTGCATCGGCCACATTTCGCCGGAAGCCCGCGAAGGCGGCAATATCGCCCTCATCGAGGAAGGCGACATCATCTCCATCGATATCCCGAACCGTAAGCTGAACGTCAAGGTTTCCGATGCGGAGCTGGCCAAACGCCGCAAAGCCTGGAAGTGCCCGCCCCCGAAAGTAAAGCACGGGTATCTGGCACGTTATGCCGCGCTGGTTTCCTCTGCCGCGGAAGGCGCCATCCTGACAGCACCTGGCGAAGACTGGGACATCAACAAATGAAGCAGGAATAACAGCAAATACCGGTCCGGACATTTCTGTCCGGACCGGTATTTTCCTGTCTTATGGGATTGTTCCTTTCCTGTCCCCGCTCAGGCGAAAAAGCCTGCGAACAACCGGTACAGGAAGAAGGCTGCCGCTGCCACAAGAGCGAACAGGAAGAAGGCCGGCAGCAGAAAGAAGACGATGCAGACCACGAGGATGAGCAGGACGGCCCAGAAGAGGATGCCGCCTGCGTGGAACTGGTGGACCTTGAAGCCGTCGTCGGTTCCGCTGCCCGTCTTCTGATTCTTCCCGTCTGCCCGTTCATAGGGGCCTTCCCCGTAGGTTTCCTGGTACTCCCCTTCCCGGGCGGAATCGTCCCCGGACTGGCGGGAGCCTTCGTAAACGGTACCGTCGAGTTCGATGGTGTCGCCGCCGAAGCTTTCCCGTTCCTCCACGGTCAGGCTTTTGGCGTCCTTCTCTACCACGCGGTGGCAATAAGGGCATTCGGTCAGGTTGTCGTCGAATTCATGTTGGCAGAAAGAGCAAATCATCTGTTTCTCCTTACATTTTCAGGACCATGGCGAGCATGCCAGGTTCGCCCACGTACCGCGGATCGAATTCCGTCAGGTGCAGGGCATTCCGGATGGTTTCATGATACTGGCAGATGGTCTCCCGGGAAATCCGGAACGTGCTGGTCATGGAGGGGATTGGGAAATCCTGCAGGTCATTGACCTTTGTGAAGGCAATCATGCAGGCGATGGCCCAGGCGAAAAAGCTGACGTCGTCATCCAGATGGTCCAAAACGGAGCGGCCTTCGGGCGAAGCGGCAAAGTCGCTCCAGAGGGCCTTGATCCGGGCCGTATCCCGGAATCCGAAGTTGGTCATGCGGCTCAGGATGGACAGGGCCTGGATGACCGTGTCCTCTTCGTCCACCGGCGCCGGCTGGTAATCCCGGATTCCCGTCGTATACGGGAAGGAGGAGACGTAGGATGTCTCCATCGCCAGCTTGGCAGCCGCCAGCTGCACGACGGCGGCGTTGTCCTGGAGAAAGACCTCCATATCCTTCGCTTCCGGTTTCTGGACGGCGTACCACTGCTGCAGGTGGCTGCAGACATATTTGATGCGCAGCTCCGCCGACGTGGTGGTCTTGAGACCGCGCAGGTACGTGAACACCATGTTGCCGTTATCCATTGCATGTCCGACAAACAGGGCATCCGTCGTATCAAAATCATCGTCAATCGGCAGGGACAGGTATAAAATGTCGCCGGACAACAGGTCTTTGCAGTAATACCAGCCGACAGCTTCCTTGTCGCGGCGGACCTGGGTCAGGAGCACGAAGCGCGCGGTCAGCAGGCTGTTCAGTATGTCCTGGACGGCCTTCAGGCGGCTGGCACCGTCTTCCGGTTCCGGCTCATAGGAGTCGGCATAGGTGCGGATCGGCGTCTTCCCCGTGCCAAGGAGGTGATAGTCGAACAGGAAATATTCCCAGAACGCTTCCTCGTCACGCGTCCCCCGGACCTGGTCGAATTCGCGCATGGTTTCAGACAGGCCGAATCCCAGGGCCGTGGCATTGTCCCGGTCTTCCCGGTATTCGGAGGCAGAAAAATACCGGCGCATGTCGGACAGGACATCGTCCAGGTAATTGTCCATATCCAGGTAGACCTTGGCGTTCAGGTCCGTATCGATCTGTTGATGGTGTTTCAGCAAATCGTACCGGAAATTACCGTCGCCATCGACAAGAAGGAGTCTTTTATTTTCTTCATCAAGGACGACGCTGCGGCACTTGTCTGCAAAGGTATCGTCCGTGATGGCATGGCGCATTTTCAGGAAATGCAGCAGACGGGACCAGACAGTGAGCATCTGTTCCACCGTATCGTAAGTCAGGGCGAAGTCGGCGATGTTACGGCTGCACCAGCCGAAACAGTCGATAAAGTCGTCCGGCCGCATATCCCCCATTTTGATGTCGACGTTTCCGCAGTACACCAGCAGGGTCAGGACGCAGTTCCACGTGTCGTACAGTTCGTCTTCGCCGGCACCGTGGAAGGCTTCCATGCGGATGAAATCGTCGGCGTAGCGCCGGGACAGCCATTCGCCCCATTCGTTGGAGTTGCCGTAGAAGTCGGCAATCAAGTCATAAACATTGTGCATCTGTCAAACCACTCTCATTCTTCGCCGAGGATCATGACCTCCGGCACCAGTTCCACGCCGTCCGTGCGGCGGATGACATCCTGGATATGGCGGATCAGGGCAAGGACGTCGGCAGCCGTCGCGCCGCCGGCATTGACGACGAAGCCCGCGTGTTTCGTGGAAACTTGCGCGCCGCCGATGCGGTACCCTTTCAGGCCGGCCTTTTCCACCATAGGCCCCACGAAATGACCCGCCGGCCGGCGGAAAGTGCTGCCTGCGCTGGGCATTTCCAAAGGCTGTTTGGACTGACGGCGCTGGCTGAAGTCGTTCATTTTGGCCTGGATGGCGGCCGGATTGCCGGGTTTCAGCTCCGTCGTGATATCCAGCACGATGGCGTGCCGTTCCTGCAGGACGGAGTGACGGTAACCCAGGTCCAGTTCCTCTTTCCCGACCGTGCGGACAGTGCCATCGTAATCGAGCAGACGGGCCGCCGTGACGACGTCCTTCATTTCCCCGTCATAGGCGCCGGCGTTCATGAACAGGGCGCCGCCGATGCTGCCGGGAATGCCGACAGCGAACTCCATCCCCGTCAGGCCCGCTTCCCCGGCCAGACGCGAAGCGGCAGCCAGGCTCAGGCCGCTGCTGAAGACCATGCGGGAGCCCTCCTGACGATGGTATTTCAGGACATTGCCAAGGACCAGCACGATGCCGCGGATCCCCTTGTCCCGTACCAGCACATTGGACCCGTTGCCCAATACGGTCAGGGGCGTCGCCGTCTCTGCGGCGAACCGCAGCACGGCCGCGATATCTTCTTCCCTGCCGGGCAGGACGAGGGCGTCGGCCGGGCCACCGATATGGAAGGACGTATGGGCGGACAGGGGTTCATCAGCGCGCACTTCCCCTGCTGACAGGTCCCGCAGGCGGGAGACCAGTTCTGCTTTATCCATCATCATTCTCGTTACCCCGGCTTTTAATCAGTGACTTCTTTGACGACATCCGTAATGGTTTTGGAGATGTCCTGGAACATGAGCTGGAAACGCTGGAAGGCGTTCAAGTATTCCACGGCCAGCGGGTTCAGGCTCAGCGTGCGCATCATACGGTCGAATTCTTCCTGTTTTTCTGCCGGAACGTCTTTTTTCTGGTATTTCAGGATTTCCACTTCCTGGCCGAGCTGCATGAAACGGGACACGAGGTTCTTCGTGTCCGGTTCCGCTTCCAGCCTGGCCTTCGCTTCCTTCAGGACCTGGAATTCGCGGGTGCCCCGCATCTCTTTGGCTAAATTTGAAGCAATGTCGTATACGTTCATCATGCGTCTCCTATCTTCTTGTGGTCATACATGGTTATACATTATCACGCGTTCGGCATTTGTCAAGGCAGTTGGCTGTAAGGAATATTCAGATGGGCATACCCGGAGATATCCCCGTACACGAAATGCCACCATTCCTGTTCGCCTTGCCGGAAGCCGGCCGTGGTCATGGCCTCTTTCAGCAGATCGCGCAGCCGCCGGGCTTCCGTTGTGCTGCCGGGATAGTCCGGATACTGGCGGACGGACACCTCGTCGAAGTCGCTGGGCATTGCCAAGGACGTGCCGGTGGACAGATCGTACAGGCCGACATCCACCGTCATGCCGGTATTGCGGTCCTCGCCCTTGTCCGGCAGGGGGAGCATGCCCTTCCGGTTGCCGGGCAGCAGGTCCGACGCGAACTTCGAAAGGTACCAGGGGCGGTAGGCTTCGTAGACGACAAGCCCGTATCCCCGTGCCGCCAAGGCCTTGGCAGCCTTCTGCAGTCCTTCCGCCACCTGGGCCGAAGCATAGGCCTTTTGGGCCGTGTCGTGGAGCGGACGGCCGAAGATGTTGTCGGCCGCAGCATAGCGCAGGTCCAATTTTACGGAAGGCACAGCCTGCTGCAGATTGACCAGGGACGCCGCCGTCCCCTGTTTCAGTTTTTCCGGCTCCGCCGCACCGGCGGTCGCCGTCTTCAAGGCATCATAGTCGCCGGAGAGGGTGACCCGGAAGACATGGCCGTCCTGGCCGGGGAAAAAGAGCCGGTTGAAACTCTTGCCACCGACGCGGCACAGGGCCCCGTAACCGTTGGCATCCCGGTCGAATTTGACTGGCGCCTCCGTACTCAGCAGCGGTCCTTCTTCCGTCAGGGTGTACGAATCGAAATGGACCTTGGCCAGCGGAAAGATGTTGCCACCGCTGAAGTCGCGGTCCGTATCGCTGAAACGGTAGACCATTTCCAGCCTGCCCTTGTTTTCCCGGATAAGGAAGGCCGTCCCCGTGCCATAATACATTCCGAGGAGGTAGCCTACGTCCTTCGGGACGGGAGCCTTTTTCGCAGCCAGGACGGGAGACGCCCCCAGGGTGGTCAGAAGCACAGCTGCCAGGAGCGGGGCCAGGACTTTTCTGGAACCGGCCAGAACGTGCCGGAACAAGATATGGCGATGCATCAGGATTGCCTCCTTCATTTGTCCTCATCCGCAAAGGGCGGGACGGAAATACGCAGCCGCACGTCTGCCAGGGAATTGAGGATTTTCCGCACTTCCTCGCTGCGGGCCGGATCCATGTCGGCGTAGACGATTTCCTCTCCATGGCCTGCCTCCGCGATGATGCAGCCGTTCGGGTCGACCAGGCGGGAATGGCCGTAGAACACATCCTGTTTGAAGGTGCCCACGGCATTGACGGCGGCCAGGAAGAGATGGTTTTCAATAGCGCGCGCCCGGCACAATACATCCCAGGCGTAACCGCGCCGGTCCGGCCACTGGGCCGGTACCAGGATGAGCTGGGCATTCCGGAGGGCCAGGTAGCGGTACAGCTCGGGGAAGCGCATGTCGTAACAGAGGGTCGAGGCGCATTGGACGCCGTTCAATCCATAAACTTCGAACCGGTCGCCGGAGGCGAAGAAATCCTCTTCGTGGAACATACCGAACAGGTGGGCCTTGCCATAGCGGCTGAGGACCTTCCCTTCAGCATTGATGGCGAGGGCCGTGTTGTAGATCCGGCCGTCCTCCCAGCGCATGGGGAAGGAACCGGGCACCAGGGCACAGTGATGCCGGGCCGCCATATCCTGCAGACGGCGGATCAGCTCGTCACCCGGCGTTTCGGCCTGTTCCTGGAGGTGTCCCAGGGAATAGCCGGTCGTCCAGATTTCCGGCAGGATGGCCAGGTCGCAGTGTCCGGCAGCCTCCTCCAGCATTTCCAGCCCGTGCGCCGTATTTTCAGCATGCTGCTTTTCCTTGATTTCCATTTGAACCAGTGCAATCTTCATCAGTCGGTCTGCCTTTCTACCGTAATGGTTTGTTTTTTCTTTTACTGCTCCCCCGGCCAGCGGCCGGCATCTGCGAGGCGGTTGATGACCACGCCTTCCAAGCGCCGCATGCAACGTGTGAACACGAATTCGCGGCTGCCGAGGGACGGGACCAGGGCGGCCGGGAGTCCGACCAGGTGTGCTCCCAGCACGTCCGTGAACAGCTGGTCGCCGACGACGAGGAGGGACAAGCCTGCGGGCAGCAGCGCCCTGGCCTTGCGGAACGCCCGGTTCAGGGGTTTGCAGGCCCAGTCCACGACGGGTATGCCCGTAAGGCGGCGCACTTCCTCCACACGCCGTCCCCCGTTGTTGGACACAAGGACGACGGCGATGCCGCCGCTTTCCAGGATGCGGATCCACTCCAGATGTTCCGTCTCCGGTGTCAGACTGTCCCGGCGCAGGAAGGTGTTATCCAGGTCCAGGATGATCCCCCCGTACCGGTTTCGCCGGAGCCAGGCCGGCGTGAGGACGGTCAGGCTACTGAAGCGGTATTCGGGAACAAGCAGGTCAAGCATCTTCTCCTCCGTCCTTCCCTTCCGGAACGACCGCCTTGGACGGAAAGGTCACAATGAAGCGTGTGCCCTGCCCCACCTTGGAAAAGACTTCAATCGTACCGCGGTGACGCCGTACGATTTCCTTGGCGATGGCCAGTCCCAGGCCCGTACCTTTGACGGCACTGTTGTAATGGGACTTGTCCACTTTGTAGAAGCGGTCGAAAATATAGGGCTGGTCCGCTTCCGGGATACCAGGCCCGTTATCGACGACGGACATTTCGAATCCGCCGTCTTCCAGCATCTTCGTCTCATACCGCACGAAACTGCCTTCCGGGGAATACTTGATGGCGTTATCACCCAGAATCAGGGCGAGCTGCACCATCTGGTCCCCGTTGCCGTAAATCCTGCAGCCCTCCTGAAGCTGCAGGTCGATGGTGATGTGTTTCGGGCTGGCCTTCACGTTCAACTGTTCCGCCACAGACCGGATGATGTCCGCCATCGGCAGGGCTTCCACTTCGGCGGGGGTCAGCTTGTCCGACGCCTGCAGGCGGCTGATGTCGAGCAGGGCCCGCACCAGGCGTTCCAAGCGCTGCGTTTCCTTCGAAATCAGTTCGCAATAGCGTTTGTTGACATCTCCATCCGCACCGGGGTCGTTCAGGTTGTCCTGGATGATTTCGATATAGCCGCGGATGATGGTGATGGGGGTGCGCAGTTCATGGGATACGTTGGCCACAAAATCCCGGCGCGTCTTCTCCATCCGGGCCAGTTTGCCCAGATAGGAACTCAGTTCTTCGCTCAGATGGTTGATGGCCATGCCCAGTTCCGCCACTTCGTCGGCCCCGTTGACAGAAACCTTGACGGAATAGTTGCCGTTGGCGATGGCCACGGTGGCGTCCTTCATGGCGACCAGGGGCTGGACGATGAGCCTGGTCAGCCGCTGCACCATGAAGAGGCTGATAATCAGCGCGATAAGGCCGACAATGGCCGTAAAGATGTAGATGTTGCGCAAGATACCGCCAAAGCCACTCATCGGCTCGGCCAGAAGGATGGCTCCCTTATGGCCGGACCGGGATCCGTACGGAATACCTACCAGCATGACCTGCTGCTTGAAATAGGGGTGGTAGACCTGGGAGCGTACGGTACCGCCCTCATAAATATCGTCCAGGATCTTGTTGACGTGGTAGGACACGGTGCCGCTCTTGATTTCCTGCGCCAGGCGCGACGTGTACTCGAAGCGGGGAATCAGGTCCGCCTGGGCAGCCACGTCCGGTTTGGAGCTGTTGCTCTTGCCGTGTTCCTTGGCTGCAGCGTCCACATCGGCCCCGATGTTGGAGGCGGCCAGCAGGTTGTAGTTGTCGTCGAACAGCCAGATACGGGCCCCCACCAAGTGGTCGATGGCGATCAGGTAACGCATGAGCAGGTAATGGTTCGCGTCATTATCGATGAAATATTCAACTGTCTCCGCCATTTCGCGTCCCCGTACGGACAGCTCCTCTTCGCGGAGCTTGACGAAATAATCGGCAATCAAATAGGAAGTACCCGCCGAGACACCTACCACGACGATGACGATGATCGCCATGAAGCTGTACATGAGGCGAGTACTGAGGGATTTATTCACATTGCACCTCGGATTGCAGAATTCGGATTACAGCAGGAAGGAACCCGCGCCGCGGTTCCTGTCAGGCTTCGGCCTGTTCAGCCGGCTGCTTCAGTTCGAACTTGTAGCCGACGCCCCACACCGTGGCGATATCCCACGTGGAGTCCTTCGGCACGGCCAGTTTCTGACGGATGCGTTTGATGTGCGTGTCCACCGTGCGGGTGTCGCCGAAATAGGTGTACCCCCAGATGGATTCCAGAAGCTGGTTACGGGAATAGACCTTGCCCGGCGTGGCAGCCAGATACCACAGCAATTCGAATTCCTTCGTCGTGAAGGTCACGTTGCGGCCGAACGACGTGACTTCCATCTTTTCCTGGTCGATGAACAGCCCTGGAAATTCAATGGTCTTTTTGCCGGAAGCCAGCTGGAACCCGCCGGCGCGGCGCAGCACCGCCTTGACGCGGGCCACCACTTCGCGGGTGTTGAACGGCTTTGTGATATAGTCGTCAGCGCCCGTCTCCAATCCCAGGATGCGGTCGTCGTCATCGTCCTTCGCCGTCAGCATGATGATAGGGATATCATACTGCTTCCGGACCTGTTCGCAGACCTGCAGGCCGTCCATGACGGGCATCATGATGTCGAGCAGGATGATGTCCGGATGTTCGGCATCCACTTTGCCCAGGGCATCCTGGCCGTTTTCCGCTTCGATGACCTGGAACCCTTCTTTCTGAAAATAGACCCGCAGGATTTCACGGATCTGCGGCTCGTCATCTGCAATCAATACTTTGTAATTACCCATAATGTTATCCCACCTTTAGAGAAATCCATGTTGTACCATCTTAGTCGAAAATGCAGGAAACCTCCTCCGGGAGTTTGTTTTCTACATTTAATGCCTATTACCGTAAGCTTTTTTTATTATATCAGAAATCTGCCGGGAATTTAACAGTCTCCGCCTACTTTCACAAAAGGTTTACAACTTGCCCGGACATATAAAAACAGACAGGCCATCGGCCTGCCTGCTGTGCAGTTCACATTCAGTTGTCTGTCGGACGGAAACTCAGTATACACGGCCTGCGCCGATGTACCGGGCCCCCCAGTAGCCGCTGAAGACGCTCGACACCATGACGCCGTTGCTGGAGGACGCGTGGATGAACTGTCCGTTGCCCACATAGATGCCTACGTGGGAAGCACCGGGGGCATAAGTCGTGAAGAATACCAGGTCGCCAGGACGCAGGGACGAGGAGGAAATGCGCGTGGAAGCGTAATACTGGGCATCTGCCGTACGGGGAATGTAGATGCCGGACTGGGCGAACACGTAGCTCGTAAACCCGGAGCAATCAAAGCCGTAAGGGGACGTGCCGCCGAACACATACGGGACACCCCTCATGTTGTAGGCGCTCCGCAGGATCGAACGGGTCAACGCACTGTTGCCGGAACGGTTGACCGGCATATCGCGGTTCATGAGGCTGCGGTAAGTGGCTTCGCCAACGATGCCGTCGACTTCGAGGCCGCGGGCCGTCTGGAATTCCCGAACCGCTTCTTCCGTGGCCGGTCCGAAGACACCGTCCACCGAACCGATGTTGTAATTCATCGAAGCCAGCTGCTTCTGGATTTCAACTACTTCGGACCCCCGGTCACCAGCCGAGAAATCCGCAAACGTCATTGTCGCCGTAAAGCAGGATAACGCAACGGCCACAATCGTAGAAAACACCTTGCTCTTGGTTGACACTGTAACGCACGTCCTTTCCATGTTCCCGAGTGAAGACCCCTCAAAGGTCATTCATGTTTGTCTGATTACGTTCGTTTCATGTCGTGCCACAGAGTGTACAGCAACCACCGGACCCCTTTCGCCGCCGGCCGGAATACTCTCTCAAACAACACAACCAACGTTTTTACAAAACGTTTACATCGCTTATTATAGCACAAACCCCGCCCTGAAATGTGAAAAAAGTGCGAAGTTATTTAAATGTGTCGTTGCGACGTCTATATGACGTCATTTTGCGCATCCGTCAACCATGCGGTTTGCGCTGAATTGCGCGAGGATCCGGCACAACTCCCCAAGGAAATTTTAGCACCATGGAAATTCGCAAGTGATAAAATGGTCACCGCAAAAGCCTTCTCATCCCGACATGAAAAAGAAAAAGGCTGCCGTCACCGGCAGCCATGTTTTCCAGTGTGAGTATTCAATAAGCCGAGTTCTGTACCGACAAGCGGTGGCAATCATTTATCTATACCAGGGATTACTCCCCGGTTACAGCGACACAACCCGGAAGGTTCAGCGGGCAACATCATCCCTTCCCTATTTGGTCTTACTCCGAGTGGGGTTTACCAAGCCAAGTAATTACTTACTTGCTGGTGCGCTCTTACCGCACCGTTCCACCCTTACCAGGCAAGCCTGGCGGTACACTTTTCTGTGGCACTATCCCTGAGATTTCTCTCGCCGGACGTTATCCGGCACTCTGCCCTTTGGAGCTCGGACTTTCCTCACCGTCCGCAAGGGACGCCGCGATTGCCTTTTATACTCACGGTCGTAGTATAACATATTGCGGTTAAATTGGCAAGTCGGCTTATTTTGCATTTTCGAAAAAAAATGAGGACTTTTTATAGGAAAATTTAAAAAATTTTATAACACAATGTCAATTTCTGTCATTTGGAAGTATTATAATAGCACTATAAGTAATAACAGTTAGGGACAAAACATTTAGGGGAGGAAAAGGAATATGCCGAAAAGTGTAGCCATGGGGACAATTGCCAGCCGCATATCGTACCTCATCCGCAAAAAGAAGCTTACGTCGAGGGAATTCAGCGAAATCTGCCAGATTCCGGTTTCTTCATTATTTGCCTATACATCGGGCAAATCGGAACCGAAGGCATCCACCGTCATGCGGATTTCCAAAGCTTTCCTGATCGATCCCGCCTGGCTCATGGGGGAAGGCGAGCTGGAGGACATGTACGATGTGACCAGCAGCCTGCATATGAATGCACCGGTGGAAAAGGAGCTGCATCATTACCTGAGGGAACTGGACGATGATTCCCAGATGCTGATTCTGCGGATCACGAAAGCACTTGCCCTGCAGAAAGAGGAACGCTGAACCAGACTGAAAACCTGGATTTGAAAAGAGGGATGTGGTTTTTCCACATTGAGCTGACCCCCAATTGTTAGACCAAAAATCTAACAATTGGGGGTCAGTTTTTTATGGCAAAACACAACTATGAATTTAAGAAAAAAATAGTACTG
>ONEW01000026.1 GCA_900316935.1 uncultured Selenomonadales bacterium | reverse complement strand
AGAACATGGCTGCACCTACAATGAACATGCCGGCGAACAGAACGACGGTGGAGTTAGACAAACCACTGAATACCTGTTTCGTCGGGACGAAGCCCAGAATTCCACAGGCGATGGATGCTGCGGTGGAAGTGACAGCCAGGGGAATGATTTCGGTAATAAAGAAAATCGCCACCACAGCCAACAAAATAAGACACTTTGTTGCTTGAGACATTTTATCTCCTCCTCCAAAAATTTTACGCGCCTTCTTCATACCCTCTGGAAAAAAATATGGAAGGCCGTAATGCATAGCCGCTCGGACTACATCTTGATTATAGCACTAATACCTGGAAATGAAAAGCCTTTTGGCGTAATACTTTTCATCATTATTTCACAAATTTTTGATAGAATCCGCATGTTATAGACATTTGGGTATGCTTGGTGCGCAAATTCAATCTATCGTTCATTTTATTTACATTCTTGCGGTTTTCGCTTCTGTTTCGAACTTTTTACGTTAAAATCCCGGTATTCCTTTAAATTCTTCCCCCCTTCCCGTTTCCAGGCAAAAAAATACGGCAAAGAAACGCATTCCATATATACATGGAAACGCCTTTGTCGTATTTCCCTCTTTTTAAATCTTGTCTGCCCGCTGCGACATTCTCAATATAAACAGAGGAGTTACCTTTATAATATCAGCCGCCTGTTGGATTGTCAATAGGTTTTTAATATTTTACGACTTTAGTATTACTACCTCAATCCTTTTTTCTAAGTCCTGCTTCCCCATTTCCCGGGAAATCTGCCTATGCGGCAAAAAGAAACCGGCCGCACTTGGTTTTCACCAAATGCGGCCGGTTCAGATTACGCTAAACAGGACTGCCGCAAATCAATTATTTGCCGGCAGGTCCGATCATAGCCAGCATGGTGCCTGCAGCAACTGCAGTACCGATAACGCCTGCTACGTTCGGGCCCATGGCATGCATCAGCAGGAAGTTTGCAGGGTTGGCTTTCTGGCCTACAACCTGAGCAACACGGGCAGCCATAGGAACGGCGGATACACCGGCCGAACCAATCAGCGGGTTGACCTTATTGCCGGAAGCAATACGCATCAACTGACCGAAGATTACGCCCAGAGCAGTACCGGCGATGAAGGCAACCAGACCTAAGCAGATGATCAGCAGGGTCTGGTAGTTCAGGAACTTGTCAGCCTGCATGGTCAGGCCGGTACCAACGGACAGGAAAATCGTTACGATGTTCATCATAGCGTTCTGTGCGGTATCGGACAGACGGTCGAAGCAGCCGGCTTCCTTGTACAGGTTACCAAGCATCAGCATGCCGATCAGAGAGCATACAGGCGGTAACAGCAGGGAAATGAAGATCGTCGAGAAGACCGGGAATACGACCCGTTCGAAGCGGGTTACGGTACGCAGCTGGTCCATCTTGATGGAACGCTGTTCCTTGGTGGTCAGCAGGTTCATGACAGGCGGCTGAATCAGCGGTACCAGGGACATGTAGGAATAAGCAGCTACAGCGATAGCGCCCAGCAGGTTCGGAGCCATCTTCATGGTCAGGTAAATGGCGGTCGGGCCGTCAGCGCCGCCGATGATGCCGATAGCGGCAGCTTCACGCAGGTTGAAGCCCAGCAGCATGGCGCCGACCAGCGCGATGAATACGCCGCCCTGGGCAGCAGCGCCCAGCAGCAACGTCTTGGGGTTGGCAATCAGCGGACCAAAGTCGGTCATTGCACCTACGCCCATGAAAATCAGCGGCGGGAAGATTTCGTTGTTGATACCATACAGGATGACCTGCATTACGCCGGGATCTTCGAAGAATCCGGTCTTAGGAACGTTGCCCAGAATGCAGCCGAAGGCGATGTTGCCCAGCAGCAGCGGTTCGAAGCCCTTGCCGATTGCCAGGTACAGCAGGATCAGGCCGACAAGGATCATGATGACGTTGCCGCCAGTCAGTGCCTGGAACCCGGAGTCGTTCCAAACAGACACTAAGGAAACAATTAATGCATCCATTTAAAGTCCTCCACTCAATGTTAATTTTTACGGGTACCATGTACCCTGGAACCCGGTCCGTACGGAATCCCCGGCGGACCGGGCAGAATTACGGAAGCCGTAATTACATAACTACCATTACGTCGCCAGTGTTAACGGTGGAACCAGCGGAAACGCGGACGTCGGAAACGGTGCCGTCAGCCGGAGCCATGATTTCGTTCTGCATCTTCATAGCTTCCAGGATCAGCAGGACATCGCCGGACTTGACAGCGTCGCCAGCTTTGCATTTAACTTCCAGAACCTTGCCAGGCATAGGAGCGCTCACGGTGGTAGCACCAGCAGCAACCGGTGCAGCAGCCGGAGCCGGAGCCGGTGCAGGAGCAGCCTTCGGAGCAGCGGCCGGAGCCGGGGCAGCCTTCGGAGCAGCTTTCGGAGCGGCAGCAACAGCGCCGCCCTTTTCTTCAACTTCTACATCATATGCAGTGCCGTTAACGGTAATAGTGTATGCTTTAGCCATGAGAATAAATCCTCCTTAAAATTAAGGCATTTGCCTTATCAAAATTTTAGTTGATCATTACGATCGAAGACTGCGCAGGTTGCAGTATGAACCAGCCTTGGCTGATATCAGAACGGTTTGCAAGCCTGGATTGCTTCTGCATGAGCGTTGATGGTCCATGCAGCAGCCTTGTTTGCAATGCGGATGCATGCAACATTTTCGGAACCGCCAGCGGCAGCGACAGCGGCGGCAATGACAGCAACGATTTCTTCGGTGTTGTCCTTGACGGCCGGAGCGGCAACCGGTGCAGCAGCCGGAGCAGCCTTTACCGCTGCTGCGGATTTAGGCTGTTTTTTTTTGGTAGGATCTACCATTTCCAGTACGTGCATCAGGAGGCCGAGGACGATCAGAACGCAGAATACGACGACCATGTTGATGATTGCGACCAGAAACGGGTTAGTAGTTACAGGACCCATTCAATTCACCTCATTTTCTAATTTACGTCAAGCAACTTTCCGAAGCAGGGAATTACAACGGAATATTACCATGGCGTTTCGCCGGACGAGCTTCGCGCTTGGTTTCCAGCATATGCAGAGCGTTGATGACCGTCGGACGGGAGTTCTTCGGTTCGATGATGATATCAACCATGCCGCGTTCAGCCGCGATGTACGGCGTAGCGAACTTCTCAACATATTCTTCGGTGCTCTTCTTCTTCTGTTCAGGATCTTCCTTCTTGAAGATGATGTTGGCAGCACCGGCAGGTCCCATAACGGCGATTTCAGCGGTCGGCCATGCGATAACCTGGTCAGCGCCCAGTTCCTGGGAGCACATAGCCAGATAAGAACCGCCGTAAGCTTTACGGGTGATCAGGGTGATCTTGGGTACCGTAGCTTCGGAGTAAGCATACAGCATCTTGGCGCCATGACGGATGATGCCGCCGTATTCCTGAACGGTGCCAGGCAGGAAGCCCGGAACGTCTACGAGGTTCAGGATAGGAATACCGAATGCATCGCAGAAGCGGATGAAACGGGAGGACTTGTCGGAAGCGTTGATGTCCAGGCAGCCGGCCATTACTTTCGGCTGGTTCGCGATGATACCAACGGTTTCGCCGTCCAGGCGCGCGAAGCAGGTAATGATGTTCGTAGCCCAGTATTTCTGGTTTTCATAGAATTCACCATTATCTACGATGGATTTGATGACATCGTACATGTCATACGCAGCGTTGCTGTTATCGGGCATCAACGTATTCAGTGCGTCGTCGGTACGCATCGGATCGTCGCCGGTATCAACAATCGGAGCGCCGTCCATGTTGTTGGAAGGCAGGAAGCTCAGCAGATAACGGATCTGCTGGATGCAGTCAGCGTCGTCTTCCGCAGCAAAGTTGGCAACACCGGAACGGGAGTTGTGGGTCATAGCGCCGCCCAACTGTTCCTGGGTCACATCTTCACCGGTAACGGACTTAACAACCGCAGGACCGGTAATGAACATCTTGGAAGTGTTCTTTACCATGTAGATGAAGTCGGTCAGTGCAGGGCTGTAAACAGCACCGCCAGCGGACGGTCCCATGATTGCGGAAATCTGGGGGATGACGCCGGAGGAAATGGTGTTGTTGAAGAACAGCTTGCCATAGCCGCCCAGTGCGTCGATGGCTTCCTGGATACGGGCGCCGCCGGAATCGTTCAGACCGACGATAGGAGCACCCATCTTCAGGGCGAGCTGCTGGACCTTGGCAATCTTGTTGGCATGCATTTCACCAAGGGAGCCACCTTCAACGGTGAAGTCCTGGGCGAACACATAGACCAGACGGCCGTCCACGGTGCCGTAACCAACGGTTACGCCTTCACCGGGCAGATCCTTCTTTTCCTGGCCGAAGTTGTAGCAACGATGATGAACGAAACGGTCCAGTTCAACGAAAGAACCTTCATCCAGCAGAGCCGCAATTCTTTCGCGGGCAGTCATTTTGCCCTTGGCATGCTGTTTTTCAATAGCCTTGGGACCGCCAGCGCCGAGAATTACTTCGGACTTTTTGAGCATTTTCTCAATTTTTGCCTGAGTAGTCAAGTTCTGACACCTCCATAAATTATTGGGAGAACTAAAATTGTTTTATATTACAACCCGCCCGTATTTTCGACGGGCGGGATTGTAATCAGATGTTGTGAACGTCGCCGTTCACACTTCCATTAAGGAATCAGCCCTTATGCGGAGTGCAGAGTTCCAGCAGGATGCCGACGGATTTCGGATGAACGAAGGCGATGTCCATTCCGCCAGCGCCGCCGCGCGGAGCCTTGTCGATCATGCGGGCGCCAGCAGCCTGTACGTCGGCAATAGCAGCTTCCAGGTCGTCAACGCGCAGAGCCATATGCTGAATGCCCTGGCCGTTCTTGGCGATGTATTTGCCGATAGGGCCATCATTGTTTTCGGTGATATCTACCAGCAGTTCGATCAGCGTTTCACCGCACTTGATGAATACGGTCTTAACGCCCTGGTCAGGAACCGGTTCTTCACCAGTGCATTCCAGGCCCAGGATGTCAGTATAGAACTTCTTGGACAGGTCTAAGTCTTTGCAAGCGATACCAACATGGTCAACAGCGATTACTTTAAACATAGAAATCTCCTCCTCTAAAATGATAAAGTGAAGTCTATCCTGAAGCACTAAAATTATTTTAGTACTTTAGAAACAATGTTGTCAACTACCGAATACGGTTCCATTTCGCGGTTCTGGAGCTTTCCGATGGTGTCTTCGAACTCCTGCGTGCGAACCACGTTCTTATCTATATAACGATTGACCCGAACATTGATCATATCCGTCACTTCGGATTTGATACGTTCACGACGGATATCGGCCAGCTTGCCCGTATCCATCAGGAACTTGCGGTGCGCGACGATGGAGTCCACGACTTCCACCGTGCCGATGTCCTTGCTGGCAATCGTGCGATTGATGGGCGGACGCCAGCCGGCGATCTTTTCGTTGTTCAGTTCGAGCATCATTTCCATTTCGATATTTAATTTGTCAGCGCCTTCACGGTCCGCTTTGTTGATCGTGATCAAGTCGCCGATTTCAAGTATGCCTGCCTTGATGGCCTGGATATCATCGCCCATGCCGGGGATGACGACGACCATCGTCGTATCTGCAGTCTTGACAATATCAACTTCGGACTGGCCGACACCTACGGTTTCCACGAGGATGACGTCCATACCAAAGGCATCCATCAGCTTTACGGCATCGCCCGCCTTCTGGGACAAGCCGCCCAGGCTGCCGCGGGTAGCCATGGACCGAATGAAGATACCGGAATCCATCATCAAGTCCATCATGCGGATACGGTCGCCCAGGATGGCGCCGCCGGAATAGGGACTGGTGGGATCGATTGCAACGATACCTACGGTTTTTCCGCGTTTGCGGAATTCCTTCGCAATCTTATCAGTAAGGGTAGATTTACCTGCACCGGGAGGACCCGTAATGCCAATTACATAAGCATGACCCGTGTGAGCGTAAATCCTGGTCATAATGTCGACCGCATTGTCATACTCATTTTCTACGGCAGTAATGCCTTTAGCCAGTGCAAGACGATTATGTTTCAAGATTTCACTAACAATATCCATAACTTTGTGTCACACCGCCTTGTAGTTTACCTTGTCGTCCAAAATAAGGAAAGGTGCAAGGCGGGTTACCCCGCCCTGCATCTTTGATTTTAAGAAAAGGAATTACTTAACGTTTGCTTTAATGAAGTCAACAACCTTGGTGGTCGGGGTGCCAGGAGTGAATACTTCGGCAATGCCGGCAGCCTTCAGGCCGGGGATATCAGCTTCGGGGATAACGCCGCCGCCGATAACCAGAACGTCGTTCATGCCCTTTTCCTTCAGCAGTTCAACAACTTTCGGGAACAGGGTGTTGTGAGCGCCGGAGAGCAGGCTCAGGGCAACGACGTTGACGTCGTCCTGCAGAGCAGCTTCAGCAATCTGTTCGGGAGTCAGGCGGATGCCGGTGTAGATAACTTCGAAACCAGCGTCACGCAGAGCGCGGGCAACTACCTTAGCGCCACGGTCATGGCCGTCCAGACCCGGTTTTGCAACTAATACTTTAATGTTAGCCATTTGTATATTACCTCCGTCAAAAGTTATTTTTCGTCAAATTAAAGAGCAGTGTGAGCTTTGAATTCGCCGAATACTTTACGCATTACGCCGCAGATTTCGCCTTCGGTTGCGTAAGCTTCAACAGCAGCCAGGATGAACGGAACCAGGTTGGTGGATTCGTCTTCATGGCAAGCCTTTTCCAGAGCATCCAGGGTTTCTTTAACCTTGGCGTTGTCACGGGTAGCTTTAACTTTGGCGATCTTTTCAGCCTGCAGTTTGCCAACGGAGCCGTCAACGCGGAGCAGGTTCTTCGGAGGTTCTTCTTCCTGAGTGAACTTGTTGACGCCGACGATTACGCGACGGCCGGCTTCAACGTCCATCTGCCATTTGTAAGCGGAATCCTGGATCTCTTTCTGGATGTAGCCCTTGGCGATAGCTTCCGGAGCGCCACCGATTTCATCAATCTTGTTGATGTATTCCCAGCATTCTTTTTCCAGTTTGTTGGTCAGAGCTTCTACATAGTAGGAGCCGCCCAGCGGGTCAATGGTGTCAGCCAGGCCGGATTCGTAAGCAACGATCTGCTGCGTGCGCAGAGCGATGGTAACGGATTCAGTCGTCGGCAGAGCCAGTGCTTCGTCTTTGGAGTTCGTGTGCAGGGACTGGGTGCCACCCATAACAGCGGCAGCGGTCTGCAGAGCAACACGGACGATGTTGTTGTTCGGCTGCTGAGCGGTCAGCATGGAACCAGCGGTCTGGGTATGGAAGCGCAGCATCATGGATTTCGCTTTCTTTGCATGGAAGCGTTCCTTCATGACTTTCGCCCATACGCGGCGGGAAGCACGGAACTTGGCAACTTCTTCCAATACGTTGTTGTGGGCATTCCAGAAGAAGGACAGACGGCCAGCGAAAGCGTCGACGTCCATGCCGGCTTTCAGGGCAGCTTCTACATAAGCGATGCCGTCGGCGATGGTGAAGGCGATTTCCTGAGCAGCGGTGGAGCCTGCTTCACGGATATGGTAGCCGGAAATGGAGATGGTGTTCCATTTCGGAACGTACTTGGAGCAATATTCAAAGATGTTGGTGATCAGACGCATGGACGGTTTCGGCGGGAAGATGTAGGTGCCGCGGGCAGCGTATTCCTTCAGGATATCGTTCTGAATGGTGCCGCGCAGTGCTTCCTGGGGAACGCCCTGCTTCTTGGCTACGGCGATGTACATGCACAGCAGTACGGAAGCCGGAGCATTGATGGTCATGGAGGTGGAAACTTTGTCCAGCTGGATCTGGTCGAACAGGATTTCCATATCAGCCAGGGAGTCAATCGCAACGCCTACCTTGCCAACTTCGCCTTCAGCCATCGGATCGGTGGAATCATAACCGATCTGGGTCGGCAGGTCGAATGCGCAGGACAGGCCGCTGCCACCGTTAGCCAGCAGGTAACGATAACGCTTGTTGGATTCTTCGGCAGTGGAGAAGCCAGCGTACATACGCATGGTCCAGAAACGGCCGCGATACATCGTGGGCTGTACGCCACGGGTGTAAGGATATTCGCCGGGGAAGCCCAGATCACGTTCGTAATCGAAGCCTTCCAGATCCAACGGGGTGTACAGACGGTTGGGTTCCAGGTTAGCGCGTTCCGGGAATTTGGCACATTTAGCATCGGCTTCAGCCATGTACTTGTCAAATCCCGCTTTCAGAGTTTCATTTGCCATTCTCAAATCCTCCTTAAAAATATAAAGTGTTTTCACAGCATGGAGTGGACATTTCCACGCTATGGTGAGAGTGCCCGTCGTGGACGGTTTATGGCAAGATCCGGACGGATCATGTCAACGAAAGGAAGGTCACATGTACCCGGGAGAGCCGCGGAAACCGCGGCCTCACCGGTTACAATTGTAAACCTTTTTACAAATTAATTCAAGTTAAATCCGCATCAAATCGGCTTTGCGGACGGATTATTTTTCCATCGTGCCGGTCTTCAGGAATCTGGTATGGAAGCTGAACGCTTCATCCAGCAGATGCGGGCAATCCATGGTCTTGGCAACCTTGGAAGCCGCGCAGGCGCGGTCGAAGTAGTCCTTCAGCAGCGGCTGGTATTTCGGGTTGGCGATCTTGTCGATGATTTCGACTGCCCTTTCCTTCGGGCTCAGGCCACGCAGGTCCGCCACGCCGCGTTCGGAAACGATGACGTCGACGTCGTTGGACGGATGGTCGATATGGGAGCAGAACGGAACCACGGAACTGATCTTGCCGTCCTTGGCCAGGGAGTTCGTGAAGAATACGGTCAGGAAGCCGGAACGTGCGAAGTCACCGGAACCACCGACACCGTTCATCAGTCTGCTGCCGCAGATGTGCGTGCTGTTGACGTTGCCGTAGATATCGACTTCGATGGCCGTGTTCATGGCAATGACACCGATGCGGCGGGAAACTTCGGGATTGTTGGAAATTTCCTGCGGCCGGAGCAGCAGATGCGGTTTGTATTTGTCCAGGTTCGCATAGAACTTCTTCAGGCATTCCGGAGACGGGCTCAGGGACGTGCCGGAAGCGATATCCAGTTTGCCGGCGTCGATCAGGTCGAACATGCCGTCCTGGATGACTTCGGTGTAAACCGTCAGGTGTTCGAATTCGGAGTTCACCAGGCCGTTGATGACGGCGTTGGCTACGGAGCCTACGCCGGACTGCAGCGGCAGCAGGTTCTTCGGCAGACGGCCTTCCGCCACTTCCTTCTTGAAGAAGGCGACCAGGTTCTGGCCCATATGCTTCGCGTCATCGTCGATAGCGCCCAGAGGACGGGTCTTATCGGTGATGTCGCAGGGAACGATGGCTACGATCTTGTCCAGCGGGCAAGCAACGTAATCGGTGCCGATGCGGTCCCAGGGATGTTCGATCATGATGGGTTTGCGGTTCGGCGGATCCAGCGGAACGAACAGGTCATGCATGCCTTCCAGTTCCACCGGCTGGGTCGTGTTGACTTCGACGATGACCTGTTTGGCGGTCTGTACATAAGACGGGCTGTTGCCGACGGCGGTCGTCGGAACCAGGCCTACCTGGCCATTGCCCAGGTCCTTGATCTTGCAGACTTCCATGATGGCCAGATCGATGCCGCGGCGGTTCGGCAGGAAGCCGTAGCGGATGTTCTGGGCGGACATGGACAGATGCATTTCGGTATATTTGATTTCGTCGTTGTTGATAGCGTTACGCATATCTTTGTTGGTCTGGTAAGGGGCACGGCGATTGATAGCGCCGGCTTTGGCCAGTTCGCCATCCAGTTCCGGACCAACGGAAGCACCGGTATAGAGGTTGATCTTGATCTTTGCGCCAGCCTTTACCTTGGCTGCCAGAGCCAGGGGTACGGCTTTCGGATAGCCGGACGGGGTGAAGCCGGAGACACCGACGTTCATGTCGTCCTTAATGTACTCGGCAGCAGCTTCGGCAGTCGTGACTTTTGCTAAAGCGGCAGCACACTCGATACGATCTTTAATGTCATTCACATCCATAATTTTACCTTCCTCCTTAAAATTTGATAGGAATTTTTCCGCATGGACATGCGGGTAAAACACAAACCTGAAACGCAACCCGTATCCTGATTGCGCACCAGGTAATTGCAGATGGTGCCAGGCTTGACATTTTTTCGTTAATTTTACGAACAAACAGGTGAGACTGTAACATTCCCCGAGACCACCTCAAGGCGCATTGCAATCGCATTCAAGCCCACGTCCATTATAGCACAGAAAGTGATAAAAAGCTAACAGAATCATGAAAAATCCAGGAACCCGTCACGCTTTTTTTGCGCGGACCGGAATGTCCTTGGAAAACATCCCGCCACGTAAAGGGCATACCTGCCCCCAACACATTCTTATCGTTAAGATACGACATCCCTATCGCTCTTTCCTGCAAAGTTTTTAAAAAAAATAGGAAGAAGGCGGTTTTTTTGTCAAAACCTGCCTTCTTCACGGTAAATTTTACGCGGATATTGATTTTTCCGTTCAGTTTTTCCTTACTTTTCTTCATTTTTCTACTTTTCCTGCCTCAGCAGGTCCCGGAACATAGAGACCGTACTGCCGGGTCAGGATGAGCAGCGTACTGAGCAGCCAGAAGAGGGCACCCATGCGTACGTTGAAGAAGACGTGGTCCCCCAGTCCCCCGACGAAGATGCCCAGGGACATGAGCAGGTACCCCCGCCCCATGGCCTTCATCCAGAGGAAGCGCCCCGACCGGTGCAGCTGCCACGCCAGCACGAGGAAGAAGATCCAGGCCGCCCCGAAAAGGACGACCCCCTGCAGGCCGAGTTCCGCGGCGAAATTCAGGAACAGGTTGTGGCAGTGGTACATGATGACATCGGGATTCCTGAAGTAGTAGTCGTATTCCGGGAACACGTAGCGGTAATTGTACCAGCCGATGCCCAGCGGATGGTCCCTGACGATGGCCCCGGCAATCTCGATGTAGGCCAGGCGCATGGCGGCGGACGAGTCGGCCGTAATGTCCTTCAGCGTCGCCAGGCGCTGCCACACGGCAGGCCCTGCCAGGGCTCCCCCGGCGGCCCCTGCGCCGAGGAGGAAGAGGATGCCCCTCCGGTAGAACAGGAGGACGAAGGCCAGGACCTCGGCGGCCATGGCGGCCCAGAACCCGCGCGAAAAGGTGTAGACCTGGCAGAGCAGGGTCACCAGCAGGATGCCGCAGAGGATCCAGCGCCGCCGGCTTTCCTTCACGACGCTGATGTAGCTCATGACGTAAGCCGCCACGACACACAGGTAGCCTGCCAGGATGTTCGGGTTTTCCCAGGTGGAAAAAATGCGGGTCTTCAACAGGGGATTGGCTGTCCGGTCGACCCAGACGGCGTCCGTAGCGCCGCCGAAAAAGTGCTGGAGCACGCCGCCCGCCAGCACGACAAGCGCCACCCAGCCGAGGACGCGCAGCACGCGCAGGGGAAACGGCTGGGAACGGAAGACGTCCCCGAACGACCGCCCGGCCCCGCCGGCATCCCCCTGCCCTTCCGCCGGTCCGGAAAGGCCTCCGGCAAAGGGATCGGGCCGGCCGGCAAACAGATTGCCGAACCGGGTGAAGAGCCATACGATGGCCGTGTACTGACCGACAACATAGAAAAAGTTGAAAGTGACGACGGCTTCGTGCGTAACGAGCGGGTTGTGCAGGGACGCGTACCCGTCGGCCAAAAGCAGCAGCAGCAGGTACTTCAGCCCTTTCGGCCAGGTCCGGATCCGCCGCTTCCCGTTCCGTTCCTGCCACGCAAGATAAAGGCCGTGCAGCAGGGCCGCCAGGACGAGTACGCTCAGGAGGGTCTGGTCGATGGCGATGCAGGCAGCCAGAATCAACAGCAGATTCTGCATCCGTCCGTATCCTTTTGTATCCTGTGACATCGCGGATTGGTCCATTTCCTTCTCCCTGTTGCCGTCCCGGTCAGCCCGGGTTCCGCACTTTCCGCACTTTCAACTTCCTTCATTTAATATGATGTTGAATTTTAACTGGCGCTGCGCCGGAGCAGCATGCCTTTAAAGGTTCCCACAAGATAGAGGGAACCGCCGACCACCACCAGCCCGTCGCTGCCGGCGTCGGCCAGGGCCTGATCCCAGGCTTCGCCCACGTCGTCGAAGGGGCGGGCCTGCGGTCCGATCAGGTTCGCCAGTTCCACTGCCTCCGCCGCGCGGGGGCCGTCATCGGCCCGTACGGTACAGACCTTGTCTTCCGGCCGGATGAGGATGCGGACGACTTCGGACACGGCCTTGTCGCCCATCATGCCGAACACGAAATGGACGGGTTTTCCCGGATAGAATTTATCGAGGGCATCCCGCAGGGCCTGCGCCCCGTCCGGATTGTGCGCCCCGTCCAGGATGACGTCGGGCCGGACCAGGATGCGTTCCAGGCGGCCGGGCCAGACCGTTCCGGCCACGCCGGCGTGCAGGTCCGCTTCGGTGACGCGCGGATCGCCTTTCGAGACAATCTTTGCCGCCACGATGGCCACGCAGGCGTTGCGGATCTGGTGGGCGCCGGGCAGGCGGATGGAGTATTCCGATACGTAGTTCGTACCTGCACAGAGACGGAAGACCTGCCCGTCCATGGAGCTCGTGATTTCTTCCCCGTGGAACGACCGGCCGTACACGTAGAGCGGTGCCTGCTTGAAGGCGCTCATGACCTGGATGGGTCCCAGGGCGTTGCCGGCCGCGCCCGTCACGACGGGTACCTTCTCTTTGATGATGCCCGCCTTCTGCAGGGCAATCTCCTCCAGCGTCTTGCCGAGGACCTTCGTGTGGTCCAGGGCCACGTTGGTGATGACCGATACGACGGGCTTGATGAGGTTCGTCGAATCCCAGAGGCCGCCGAGGCCGACTTCGATGACGGCGTAGTCCACATGCTGCAGGGCGAAATAATGAAAGGCCGCCGCCGTGAGGATTTCAAACTGCGTCGGCTGTTCGCAGGCCCCGTTTTTCACCAGGTCGTCGGCGAATCCCCGCACGCGGGTCAGCACTTCGGCGAATTCCGCGTCGCCGATGTCCTCTCCGTCGAGCTGGATGCGCTCGTTGTACTTGACCAGGTGGGGCGATGTGAACTTGCCCACGTGCAGGCCGGCATGGCGCAGAATGTCCGTAATCATCGAAGACACGCTGCCCTTGCCGTTCGTCCCGGCCACATGGATGGTGCGGATCTGGTTTTCCGGATGGCCCAGCACGAACAGCAGCTGCTTGATGCGGTCCATGCCCAGGCGGATTCCGAACCGGCCCAGGCTGTCGAGATAGGCGATACTTTCTTCATAGTTCATGATGCATTCCTCAGAGCGTCTTCAGGTAAGCCAGACGTTCCTCGATGGTCTTCTTCTTCGCCGTGTACTCTCCGGCTTTCGCCTTTTCCTTGGCGACGACTTCGGCCGGGGCTTTGGCGAGGAAGTTCTGGTTGGACAGCTTGCCCGACACGCGGTTCAGTTCCTTTTCCAGGCCGGCCTTTTCCTTGTTCAGGCGGGCCGTTTCAAGTTCCACGTCGATCAGCCCTTTGAGCGGCAGGTAGACTTCCACACCGCTGTTGACGGCGGCCATGGCGTTTTCCGGTTTCGCGGCGTCCAGGGGCAGGACGGTCAGGTCATCGACCGCGGCCAGCTGCTGGAAGTAGCCTTCGTTGGCCTTGATGACATCCCTCAGACTGGCGTCGGCGAGCACGGTGGCCGGTGCCTTTTTGCCCGGTGCGGCATTGACCTGGGCCCGCATTTCGCGGATGGACTTGATGGCGGCCATGATGGCTTCCATCGCCTTTTCGGCCTCTTTGTCGACCAGGGCGGGATCGGCCACCGGCCAGGGGCTGATCATGATGCTCCTGCAGTCGTGCGGCAAGGCCTGGTAGATTTCTTCCGTAATGAACGGCATGTACGGATGGAGCAGCTTCATGGCGCCGGTCAGGACGGTGACCAGCACATACTGGGCCGTAGCGCGGGCTTCCGGCGTTTCCTTGCCGTACAGGCGCGGTTTCGCGATTTCAATGTACCAGTCGCAGATTTCGCCCCAGATGAAGTCATAAATCGTGCGGCCGGCTTCGCCCAGTTCGAACCGGTCCAGGAGGCCCGTCACATCGGCGGCTACGTCCTGCAGGCGGGACAGGATCCACTTGTCTGCCAGGACGTAGGGGGCGCGCGGCGCCTTTTCATCGTAGCCTTCCAGGTTCATGAGGGCGAACCGGGAAGCGTTCCAGATCTTGTTGGCGAAGTTACGGGTCGATTCCACGCGGCTCCAATAGAAGCGCATATCGTTGCCCGGCGTGTTGCCCGTGATCAGCATGAAACGCAGCGTGTCGCAGCCGTATTCGCTGATGACCTGCAGCGGATCGATGCCGTTGCCCAGGGACTTGGACATCTTGCGGCCCTGGTCGTCGCGGACCAGGCCGTGGATGAAGACCTTCCCGAAAGGGACGTCCTTCATGAATTCCATGCCCATGATGATCATGCGGGCCACCCAGAAGAAGATGATGTCGTAGCCCGTGACGAGCACGCTCGTCGGGTAGAACTGTCTGAGGACCTCGTTATCCTTGACCTCGGGCCAGCCCATGATGGAGAAAGGCCACAGGGCGGAACTGAACCACGTATCGAGGGCGTCTTCGTCCTGATGGATGTGCCTGCTGCCGCATTTCGGGCACGTGTCGATGTCCGTGCGGGATGCGGTTTCGGCCCCGCAGTCGTCGCAGTACCACACGGGGATGCGGTGGCCCCACCAGATCTGGCGGCTGATGCACCAGTCGTGCATGTTCTCCATCCAGCCCAGGTAGTTCTTCGTGAAGCGTTCGGGCACGAACTTCGTCCGGCCGTCCTTCACGCAGTCCATGGCTGCCTGCAGGAGCGGCTCCATCTTGACGAACCATTGCGTGGAGACCAGGGCTTCAATGGGATGGCCGCAGCGCTGGCAGTGGCCGACGGAGTGGGGACATTCCTCAATCTTGACGAGGAGGCCCATGTCCTTCAGGTCCCGGATGATGGCTTCGCGGCATGCATCGCGGTCCATGCCGGCGTATTTGCCGGCCTCGGCGGTCATCCTGCCGTCTTTCCCGATGACGACGATTGTATCGAGGTGTTGGCGGATGCCCATTTCATAGTCGTTGGGGTCGTGGGCCGGCGTAATCTTGACGGCGCCCGTGCCGAATTCCGTGTCGACATAATCGTCGGCGATGATCGGCATTTCGCGGTTCATGACCGGCAGCAGGCACTTTTTGCCCACCAGGCCGCCAAAGCGTTTGTCCTTCGGATTGACGGCGACGGCCGTATCGCCGGGAATCGTTTCGGGGCGCGTCGTGGCAATCTGGATATAGCGGCCCGGTTCGCCCACGATGGGATAGTTGATGTACCACAGATGGCCTGCGTCATCCTGGTGTTCGACTTCGATGTCGCTCAGGGCCGTGTTGCAGTGGACGCACCAGTTCGTGATGCGCGTGCCGCGGTAGATGAGGCCCTTTTCATAGAGGGCCACGAAGACTTCGCGGACGGCCTTGGAACAGCCTTCATCCAGGGTGAAGCGGGTGCGGTCCCAGTCGCAGGAAACGCCCAGGGCCTTCAGCTGGTCGATGATGCGGTGGCTGTACTGCTCCTTCCAGGCCCAGACCCGTTTTACGAATTCATCGCGGCCCAGGTCGTAACGGGTCAGCCCCTCGTTCTTCTGGATCTCCTCTTCGACCTTGATCTGCGTGGCCAGGCCGGCATGGTCATAACCGGGGAACCAGCAGGTGTTGTCGCCCATCATACGGTGCCAGCGGATCAGGATGTCCTGCAGGGTGTTGTCCAGGGCGTGGCCCATGTGCAGCTGGCCCGTGATGTTCGGGGGCGGAATGACGATGGAAAAGGGCTTGGCGCCCGGTTTTGGTTCCGCATGGAACAACTTATTGTCTTCCCAGAACTTATACCATTTCTTCTCGACGGCAGCGGGGTCGTAAGTTTTGGGGATATTGTGTTCTTCTGCCATTTGTTCTTCCTCCTGCGTATTGAAAATTAAAAATCCTGCCGCATTGCTGCAACAGGACGATTGAACCGTGGTACCACCTGAATTCCTTCCCGCGGGAAGGCACTCGACGATTTAACGCACCGCACGGGAAGACTTACGCAGCGCACCGCGCCTTCGGCCTTCCGGCTCCCGGACTACCTTCCGGACCTCCGCCCGGATGCTTGCACCATCCGCATCCTCTCTGGGGGCTGAAAAATCCGTACTCCTTCCGTTCCTTGCCGTTCCTATGAAATTGTACCTTACAATTTTATCAATGGACGGGCACGATGTCAAGCCCGTCCGAGTGCCCGCGGCCCTACCCTTTGTAGTCCTCGTCGAAATACCAGTGGATCAGGAAGGGCATGGAGATGTTCATCATCAGGACCCGGACAATCTGGTAGGTGACGATGATGGAGACATCGGCGCCCATGGACATGCCGGCCAGGCACATTTCCGCAATGCCGCCGGGCGCCATGGCCAGGAAGGCCGTGACCAGGTCGAAGCCGTAGACACGGGAAAGGCCGGCGGCGACGGCCATGCTGACAGCGATGAGGGCCAGCGTGCCGAGGACGCAGAAGGATACCGTCGCCCGCGCCCGCAGCAGGCGCTCCTTGTCGAGCATGCAGCCCATGTAGAGGCCGACGCTGATCTGGGCCAGATACAGGATCAGGGACGGCACCTGCTGGAGCGGCGCGCCGTACCAGACCGAAAAGGCCGACGTGGCCAGGATGGGACCCATGAGGGTCGGCGTGGGCACGTGCAGCCGCCGGGCCGCGAACACGCCGAAGGCGCAGACAGGGATCAGGACCAGCCACGTGAGGGCGCCTTCCGCCGGCGGGCTGTCGAAGAGCCCGGCGCGGTTCACGGGCGTGCCGGGCAGAAACGAGGCCAGTACGGGTACAAAGAAGACGACCAGGAAAAGGCGCGTGGTCTGCTCCACGACAACGACATTCGCATCGGCGCGCGGGTCTTCCTCGGCCAGGAGCATCATGAGGTTCAGGCCGCCGGGCAGCTGCCCCAGGACGCAGCTGAGCAGGTTGGCAAAGGTGTGCCTGTACGTGATATAGGCAATGACGATGGCCAGGGCGATGCAGAGGATGGACGCGCCCAGCACGCCCGCGGTCTGGGCCGCGAGGGCATGTACCGTATCCCGCGTGAAGTGCAGGCCGATGCCGTAGCCGACGATGCTCAGGCAGAGTTCGCGCCACGGCCTGGGCCACTGGAAACCGGGCTGCCGCGTAAAGCGCAGTGCTGCCGCTGTCAGGATGCCGCCCAGCATGAAGGGGATGGGCAGCCGGGCCAGAAACAGCAAGGTTCCCGCCAGTGCCGCCGGAACGGCGTAAAAGAGCAGCCGCCACCGGGTCCCGTTCCCTGTGCCCATACCATCACCCCTTTCCCTGCAGGCAGTCCGTTCCTTGACATTCCGCCAGTCAGGCCTTACAATTATTCCTAATACATTCGATGGACCCAAATTCCATCTGCCGATGAAATCAGTCTATCACGGGGCCGCCGCTCCGTCAATCGCTGCCGGCCGTCCCCTGACAGAAGGAGTGCCGCCTATGGACAAGAAAGAATTCACCCAGGAACGCAAGCGCATTGCCACGCGCGTCTCCCTGTACAGCATCATCGTGAACGTGGCCCTTTCCGTCGGCAAGCTGGCCGCCGGCATCCTGGGCCATTCGGCCGCCATGGTGTCCGACGCCATCCATTCCGCTTCCGACGTGTTCGCCACCTTCATCGTCATCATCGGCATCCGCGTTTCGGCGCGCAAATCCGATGACGAACACGAATACGGCCACGAACGGCTGGAATGCGTCGCCTCCCTCATCCTGGCCACCCTGCTGGCCCTGACGGGCCTTGCCATCGGCAGCAGCGGCGTGGAACAGATCCTGCACCGGGACACGGTGCCCCTGCAGGTCCCGACCCTGCTGCCCCTGGCCGCGGCCATCGTCTCCATTTTGTTGAAAGAGGGCATGTACTGGTACACGCGGCATTACGCCATCGCCTTGAAATCGGACGCCCTTATGGCCGATGCCTGGCACCACCGGTCCGACGCCCTGTCGTCCATCGGCTCCCTCGCCGGTATTGCCGGCGCGCGCATGGGCTATCCCATCCTCGACCCCCTGGCCAGTATCGTCATCTGCCTCATGATCCTCTTCGCCGCCTATGAAATCTTCAAGGGCGCCATCGACAAGATGGTGGACCGCTCCTGTCCCGACGAAGTCGAGGCCAGGATGCGCGCCGTCATCCAGGAAGTGGACGGCGTGGACCACATCGACCTGCTGCGCACCCGCCTGTTCGGCAACCGCATCTACGTGGACGTGGAAATCTCCGCCGATGACAACCTCACCCTGCTGGAATCGCACCATATCGCCGAACGCATCCACCAGCAGATTGAGAGGAACTTCCCCGATGTCAAGCACTGCATGGTCCATATGAACCCCCTCAGCGAATGGAAGCACGACTTCTGACACGGCCCGGGGAAGGCAAAAAAAGCATAAAAAAACCGCACTGTCCGGGTGCGGTTTTTTTATGCCTCACGGCTTTGACGAGAACAGGAAAGATGAGGGAGATAAGGAGGAGGAAGTGTGTCTCTGAAAGATTTCAGAATAGCAAAATGTCCATTTACAAATCACACAGCGTCAAGGATTTCGGCCTGCGGGAAAACAAGAGGACCATTCCTGCCGAAACAGGAATGGTCCGGGATTTTGCGCCAATCCGCTTTTCCCCTCTCACCAAAGAAAAGCTTTTTGAGCTCCATCCGCCCCTGTCACCCGCAGGTCAAGCATAGATGCTTATACAACGGGGGCTGCCGGCTGTACGGCGACGGGATCGCAGCGGGATTGCACCGCTTCACCCTGTTGTACGAAATCTTCTTTTGACAACTTAATTGTACCAGTTCCTAATAAGCATGTCAAGCTTTTTGTGAAGCCCTTCTTCAGGAATGTTCCGGCATCCCGCCTGCTACAGCTCCGGCACGACTTCCGCCGAACCCTCGAGGACGCCGAGGATGCGGTTGATGAGTTCGCCCCGCATGAGGGGCTGCTGCACGGAATAGGCCAGGATCTGGTCCCCGGACAGGAAGAGCTCCTTTTTGACGGCTGCCACCTGTGCCATGGCTGCGGATTTACTGACCTTGTCCATCTTCGTCAGGACGATCTGCACCTGCAGGCCGCAGGAGACCATCCAGTGATAGGCCTCGATATCGCTGTCCATGAGTTTGTGGCGTATATCGATGAGCTGGCACACGAGGGAAAGGTCCGGCGCATCGGTCAGGTAATTGCGGATGAAGCCGGACCAGTTTTCCTTGTTGTGCCTGTTCGTGCGGGCAAATCCATAGCCGGGCAGGTCGACCAGGAAGAACTGCGTACGGTCCACCGCATCGTCCGCCGTCCGTTTGGCGTCGAGGCGGTAGAAATTCAGAGTCTGCGTCTTGCCGGGGGACGAAGAGACACGGGCCAGTCCATTCCGCCGGCAAAGGGAATTGATGAGTGACGATTTTCCGACATTGGAGCGCCCGATGAAGGCGACCTGCGGAAGTGACGGTCTGGGATATTGATCAGCCTGCACGGCGGAAGTTACGAATTCCGCCTTGATGACATCCCATTGTCCTTTTGGCATGGGTGGATACCTCCTTTTCACTTGTTGCGGTGCTGCCGGACCCTTTCCCCAATCTCCCTTGCCACAAACACGCCGCTGGCGCTCGCCTGGGACAGGCCCCGGGTGATACCGGCGCCGTCGCCTACGGCAAAGAGGTTCGGGATCTTCGTTTCCAAATGGTCATCCAATTCCATCCGGGCACTGTAGAACTTGACTTCGACACCGTAAAGCAGCGTGTCATCGTTCGCCATGCCCGGGGCGATTTTATCCAGGGCGTAAATCATTTCGATGATGTCGTCGAGCTGCCGCTTCGGCAAAACCAGGCTCAGGTCGCCAGGCGTGGCCGACAGGGTCGGCCGCGTGAAGCTCTTGGCCAGGCGCCGTTCGTTGGTGCGGCGGCCCTTGATGAGGTCCCCGAACCGCTGCAGCAGTACGCCGCCGCCCAGCATGTTCGAGAACGAGGCAATGCGTTTGCCGTACTGGTGCGGTTCCGTAAAAGGTTCTGTAAACTTGTTGCTCACGAGGAGCGCGAAATTCGTGTTCTCGCTCTGCAGTTCCGGGTCGGCGTAGCTGTGGCCGTTGACCGTGACGATGCCGTCCGTGTTCTCGGCCACCACGTACCCGTTCGGGTTCATGCAGAACGTGCGGACCAGGTCGTTGTACTGTTTCGTGCGGTACTGGAGTTTCGCTTCGTACACTTCGTCCGTGATGTGCTTGAAGACGAGGGCCGGCACTTCGACGCGCACCCCGACGTCGACGGCGTTGTTCGTAAAGGACAGCCCCAGCTTGCGGCCCTGCTCGGTAAACCATTCCGCCCCCGCGCGGCCCGGAGCCGCGATCAGGTAATCGGACCGGAACTGGCCGGCCGTCGTTTCCAGGCAGAAGAGGTCCCCTTCCTTGCGGAAGTTTTCGACCTTCGTATCGCAGAGGATGTCTGCTTTTTCCCTTAATATACGGTAGATGTTCTCCATGATCTGCAGGTTGTTTTCCGTGCCCAGGTGGCGCACCTTGCCGTTCAGCAGGTGCAGGTCGCAGCCCAGGGCCAGCCGCCGGATGGAGCTGTTCTTCGTCGTGTAGGTCTCGCCCGGCGCGCCGTTGCTGCAGTTGATGGAGTCCACGTAATCGATGAGGTCCATGACGGTCTTCTTCGGCAGGTAGTCCGGCAGCCAGCCGCCGAATTCCGTCGTGAAATTGTACTTGCCATCGGAAAAGGCACCGGCACCGCCGAAGCCGCGCATGATGGCGCAGGGCACGCAGCGCAGGCAGTGATCCGCCTTGCCCGCCGCCAGGGGGCAGAAGCGTTTATCCACCGGGTGTCCTTCCTCCACGATGAGGACGGACAGGTCCGGATATTTGACCATGAATTCCCAGCCGGCATAAATGGCGGCCGGACCGCCGCCGATGATGGCGACATCGTATTTCTTCACAGCTTTCACCTTTCTTTTCCTTTATTGTTTGCGCCGTTCGTCATTTTACAGCGTCTGCCGCCGTCCCCTTTTTCGTCTTCTTCGGGGCCAGCTCCAGCGCGAGTTTCAACACTTCGTCCATGTGCGCCACCGGGATGAAGCGGATGTCTTTCCGTACGTTGGCCGGCAGCTCTTCCAGATCCTGCAGGTTCCGTTCGGGCAGCAGGATGGTCTTGACGCCGTAGCGGTGCGCCGCCAGGACTTTCTCCTTGACGCCGCCCACGGGCAGCACGCGGCCGGACAGGGTGATTTCCCCGGTCATGGCCAGATCCGCCTTCACGTTTCGTCCCGTCAGGGCCGAGACCATGGCCGTGACCATGGTGATGCCCGCCGAAGGGCCGTCTTTGGGGATGGCGCCTTCGGGCACGTGGATGTGGATGTCCGTCTTTTCGTTGAAATCTTTCTCCAGTTCCAGTTCCTTGTAACGGGAACGGATGTAGGTGTAGCCGGCCTGGGCCGATTCCTTCATGACGGAACCCAGCTGGCCCGTCAGGATGAGGTTGCCTTTGCCGACCGTCGTGAGCACCTCGACGCGCAACAGTTCGCCGCCGACGCTCGTCCAGGCCAGCCCTGTGACGACGCCTACTTCGGAACGGGGGCGCATATCGCCTTCCAGGAAGAGGACCGGCCCCAGGTAATCGGGCAGGTTGCGGGCCGTCACGTGGGACGCCGTTTTCTTCTTCGTCACCAGGCGGAACGCCGTTTTACGGCACAGGGCCGCCAGCTTGCGTTCCAGGCTGCGCACGCCGGCCTCGCGGGTGTAATCGCGGATGACGCGGCGGATGGCGCCGTCCGTGATGCTGAAGCTGTCCGCCGTGAGGCCGCTGGCCTTCATCTCCTTGGGGAGCAGGTGCAGCTTGGCGATATTGAACTTTTCGTCTTCCGTGTAGCTCGAAAGCTGGATGACTTCCAGGCGGTCCAGCAGGGCCGGCGGAATGGTTTCCACCGTGTTGGCCGTCACGATCCAGAACACGGACGACAGGTCGAAAGGGAATTCAATGTAATGGTCGCTGAAGGCGTTGTTCTGTTCCGGGTCCAGCGCTTCCAGCAGCGCCGACGAAGGATCCCCGCGGAAATCGGAGGCCATCTTGTCCACTTCGTCCAGCAGGAACAGCGGGTTCATGCAGCCCACTTTCTGCATGCCGTGGATGATGCGCCCCGGCATGGCGCCGATGTAGGTGCGGCGGTGCCCGCGGATCTCCGCCTCATCCCGGATGCCCCCCAGGGACACGCGCGTGAACTTGCGGTTCACCGCTTCAGCGATGGACTGGGCCAGGGACGTTTTGCCGACGCCGGGCGGGCCGACGAGGCAGATGATGGGCGCCTTGTTGCTGCGGGTCAGCTGCCGCACGGCCAGCTGTTCCAGTATGCGCTCCTTGACCTTCTTCAGGCCGTAATGATGCTGGTCCAGGATTTTCGCAGCCCGGCTGATGTCGAAATTATCTTCCGTATAGTTGCCCCAGGGCAGATCGAGGCACGTATCCAGGTAATTGCGGATGACGGCGCTTTCGGCCATGGCCGGCGGCATCTTTTCCAACCGTTCCGTCTCCTTCAGGAGCAGCTTCGCCACCTCGTCCGGCAGCGGCAGTTCCTTGATGCGCCCGCGGTACGTTTCCGCTTCCGCGTGGTTGTCTTCCTCGTCGCCCAGTTCCCTGTTGATGACCTTCATCTGTTCCCGCAGGTAGTATTCCTTCTGGTTTTTTTCGATGCTCTTGTGCACCTGCTGGGAAATGGTCTTTTCCAGTTCGGCGATGTCCAGCTCCTGCGACAGTTTCGCATAGAGCTTTTCCAGCCGTTCCCGGACAGGGACCGTCTCCAGGAGTTCCTCCCGTTCCGCAATGGGGATCTCCATGTAGCCGGAAATCATGTCGGCCACGAACCCCGCGTCCGGGTTGTCCTTGAAGGTCAGCAGCACTTCGGGGTTGACCTTCTTCGCGGCCGTGACCCACTTCTCGAAGGCATCGATCACCATGCGGCGCAGCGCTTCCAGGGTTTTGCGCTCCTCCGCACCGGGATGGTCCTCCACCGTGCGGTACACGCCCAGCCAGAATCCGTCCGGCAGATTCTGGATGCGGACGATGCCGGCCCGTTCCAGGCCTTCCACCATGAGGCGCAACGTGCCCCCCGGCAGCTTCAGCACCTGCTTGATTTCGGCCACGACGCCGAACGGGAACAGATCCTTCTCTCCGGGGTTGGGCACTTCGGCCCGGCGCTGCGTCACGAGCAGGATCTTCCGGCCCGTGCGCATGGCGGCGTTGACCGCCTTCAGGGAGAGCTCCCGGCCTACATCGAGATTGATGATCATGCCGGGAAATACCAGCATGCCCCGCAGCGGGAGCAACGGTAATTTATCTTCAACTTCTTCCATGTGGATCAAGGAAATCCCTCCAATATATAGAAAAACCGAGTGCATCAGGCATGACCGGCCACAATAGATAGTTTCGGTCATAACGATTCAAGTTTATTGTAACATATCCGTTACGCAGAAAAAAGGGAAAAGGCGACGTACCTTTTCCCTTTTGGCAGGTTTCACAAAATCTTTAAAACCAGTTCGCTTTTCTGCTTCCGCTCCGCCCTTCCGTGACCCGGCACGATGTATCAGGCCGCAGGGCCGGCAAAGACCAGTTTCGGTTCCTTGTGGTCGCGGACCGTCTCGGCCGTCACGATGCACTTGGCCACATCCGAACGGGACGGGACTTCGTACATCACATTGCGCATGATGCCTTCGATGATGGCACGCAGGCCGCGGGCACCGGTTTCCCGGGCCAGGGCTTCGTCGGCGATGGCTTCGAGGGCGCCATCCTCGAATTCCAGGTCCACGTTGTCCATGTGCAGGAAATGCTGGTACTGTTTCACCAAGGCATTCTTCGGTTCCGTCAGGATACTGACAAGGGCCTCCTTGGTGAGGGATTCCAGGGTCACGACGACCGGCAGACGGCCGGCGAACTCCGGAATCAGGCCGAACTTCATGAGGTCTTCCGGCATGACCTTCTTCAGGACCTCGCCCTGGTTGGTTTCGGATTTGCGTTTGATGTCGGCGCCGAAGCCCAGCGTCTTTTCGTCGGTACGGGCCTTGATGATGGAATCCAGGCCGGCGAAAGCCCCGCCGCAGATGAAGAGGATGTTCGTCGTGTCAATCTGCAGGAACTCCTGGTGCGGATGCTTGCGGCCGCCCTGGGGCGGCACGTTGGCAACCGTGCCTTCGAGGATCTTCAGCAGGGCCTGCTGCACGCCTTCGCCGGAAACGTCGCGCGTGATGGAGACGTTTTCGGACTTGCGGGCGATCTTGTCGATTTCGTCGATATAGATGATGCCGCGCTGGGCCCGTTCGATATCGTAGTCGGCATTCTGGATCAGGCGCAGGAGGATGTTCTCCACGTCTTCCCCGACATAGCCGGCTTCCGTCAGGGTCGTCGCATCGGCGATGGCGAACGGTACGTTCAGGATCTTCGCCAGGGTCTGGGCCAGGAGCGTCTTGCCGCTGCCCGTGGGCCCCAGCATAAGGATGTTGGATTTTTGCAGTTCCACATCCCGTTCTTCGGGATTGAGCATCTCGTAGTTGATGCGTTTATAGTGATTGTAGACGGCGACGGACAGGGTCTTCTTCGCTTCTTCCTGGCCGATGACGTACTGGTCCAGGACGGTCTTGATCTCCCTCGGTTTCGGGAGTTCCGTCTTTGCTTCGGCGGCCTGGCGGTCCTCATGGCCGAATTCCTCGCGCAGCACCTCGTTGCACAGCTCGATGCATTCGTCGCAGATATAGCCGTTGCGGCCGGCCAGCATACGTTTCACCTGGTCCCCGCGTTTTCCGCAGAAAGAACAGACGATCTGGCTGCTGTTGTTATCATCAGAAAACTTCATAGTGTACTCTCCTTCCGGTCCGCGGCAGCCCTGGGGACTGCCGGGACGGGATCATACCGTTTCCGGTTTGACTTCGACGACCGCGTCGATGATGCCATACGCCCTGGCTTCGCCGCTCGTCATGAAGTTGTCGCGGTCCGTGTCGGCGGCCACCTTGTCTTTCGGCTGCCCCGTATGTTTGACAATGACATTATACATCTCATCGCGGACACGGAGGATGTTTTTTGCATGGATGGCGATATCCGAGGCCTGGCCTTCGAACCCGCCCAGGGGCTGGTGGATCATGACTTCGGAATGCGGCAGGGCGTACCGCTTGCCCTTGGCACCCGCCATCAGCAGGATGGAGGCCATGCTGGCCGCCAGGCCGACACAGATGGTGGATACATCGGGCTTGATGTACTGCATGGTGTCGTAGATCGCCATGCCGGCGGACACGCTGCCGCCGGGGCTGTTGATGTACAGATGGATGTCCTTGTCCGGATTTTCGGACTCCAGGAACAACAGCTGGGCGATGACCACGTTGGCCACGTTGTCATCGATCGGGCCGGTCAGGAATACGATACGGTCCTTCAGCAGGCGGGAATAGATGTCGTAGGAACGTTCCCCGCGGGCATTCTGTTCCACGACGATAGGTACATAGTTCATAGCTGTCACTCCTTTGACTAAAAGGGCTGCCGGCACACGGACAGCGTACAGGCAGCTCCTTCTTCTTTGTTCAGTTAGGCACCGGGCTTACTTCGCGTTGTCCAGGACCACATGTGCGGCCTTGCGGCGCAGGATGTTGGCCAGGAGCAGGCCCATGTTGTTGTTTTTGCGGATGATGGTCTTGACATCTTCCAGACGGGCGCCGTTCTGGTCTGCAATGGCCTGCATTTCCGCGTCCACATCCTTCATGTCGACCTGCAGGTCTTCCGCCTTGGCGATCTGGTCGAGGACGAGGTCCATGCGGACATTGCGTTCCGCATCGGCACGCTGGGCTTCACGCAGCTTGGCCATGTCCATGCCGGTGTACTGCAGGTATTGCTGCAGGCTCATCTTGCGGGCTTCCAGGTTCAGACGGATCTGTTCAATCATCTGGCTGATGCGGTCTTCCACCATGACGGCCGGTACATCGAGCTTGGCGTTCTTTACGGCCAGGTCGAGCAGGTCGTTCTCGTACCGGGTCTGTGCGTCGGCTTCGGCGGCTTCCTGCATCCGCTTCTTGTAGTCTTCCTTCGCTTCCGCTACCGTCTTGTATTTGGTGTATTGGGAGATGAATCCGTCGTTCAGTTCGGGCAGTTCCCGGTGCTTTACGCCCTGGATGTGTACTTTGAAGACGGCTTCCTTGCCGGCCAGTTCCTTCACGAAGTATTCTTCCGGGAAGGTGACGTCGACGTTGGTGTCATCGCCTTTCTTCAGGCCGATGAGCTGATCTTCGAAGCCGGGGATGAAGGAGCCGGAACCGACTTCCAGAGGATAGCCCTTGCCTTCGCCGCCGCTGAACGGTTCCCCGTCCACCGTGCCGGCAAAGTCGATGACGGCGAAATCGCCTTTTTCGATGACGGTGTCATCGGCGGTGTCCACCATTTTGGCACCGCGGTTACGCAGTTCGTCCAGCGCCTTGTCCACGTCTTCGTCGGATACGGCGGCCTCCTTCTTGTCGACGTGCAGGCCTTTGTATTCGCCCAGTTCCGGTTCCGGTTTCAGGGTGACTTTGATTTCCAGGTCCAGGTCCTTGCCTTCCCCGAAGGAATCGAAGGCAGCCTTTTCCTCATTGACGGACGGGTCGGAGACCGGCATCAGTTTTTCCTGGGTCAGGGCCGTCTGGTACGCCCGGTTCACGACAACATTGAAAGCTTCTTCCTTGACGGCTTCTTTGCCATAATGCATCTCGATCACGTTGCGGGGTGCTTTGCCCGGGCGGAAACCGGGAATCTTCACCTGGCTCGCAATCCGCTGTACGGCAGACTTGTATCCTTTCGCAACATCAGCGGCAGGGACCGTGATCTTCAGCGTTGCGTCATTGCCCTCTCTGTTAACAGTCACATTCATGGAAAAAATCCTCCCTTATATATCTTTCCGGCTTGCTGGCCTGGTTGCACAACTTGCCTATTTTCATATTACGCTACAATATAATAACACAAGCTTTTCCATTTATCAAGTCTGACCGCAGGCGATTTGCGCATGTTACAGATACTTCACATCTTTCCCCTTTACGCCGGAAGGCGCAGGACCACGGTGCCTCCCCGGCAGGAAAAGGCACCCGGTCCCCTGCTTTGCGCAACGGTGCTGCCTGCGGCACGGGGTCGGGTACCAGCGTCCATCCGGCGACGGACGCATCCTTTTGTTTTCAATATAAACAAAAGGCCGGCTTGGTTAAGCCGGCCGGATTGACATGGAGCGGAAAACGAGGCTCGAACTCGCGACCCCCACCTTGGCAAGGTGGTGCTCTACCACTGAGCTATTTCCGCAGTTGTTTGAGAACAATAAGAATTATACCTAAGTGGATTCCTTTTGTCAAGGAAAATTTAAAAGATGCCCAGAATCAGCTGTGCCACGTTCTTCGAATGGTCGGACACGCGCTTCATGTTGATCAGCAGTTCCAGGAAGACCGTGCCGACTTCGGGGGAACAGGTCCCGTCGCGCAGGCGGCGGATATGGTTCTTGCGCCATTCCTTCTGCAGGGCCTTCACCTGCCGGCAGTAGGTCCAGCCCTGCTGGGCCAGGCGGGCGTCGTTCATGGAAAAGGCGCGCAGGCAGACATGGCAGGCCTCGAGGGTCACGATGCCGAGGCGCAGGATTTCGGCCTGCGCTTCACCGGACAGGCGGATGTCCTCCTCGGAAATCTTGCGGCTGCGCTTGGCCAGGGTCTGGGCGTGGTCGCCGATGCGCTCGATATCGGTACAGGCGTGCAGCAGGGCCGTGTGCTTGGCCGAAAGTTCGCGCGTCATGCCCGTCTCGCTGACCTTCGTCAGGTAGACCGTGATAGCCGTGTTCAGGCTGTCCACCACGTCTTCGTTCCGGAGTACGTAGTCCACGCGCTTTTCGTCATACTGGCGCAGGGAGTCCAGGGCGGCGGCCAGGTTCTTTTCCGCCTGGCGGGCCATGCGGTCCGTCTCCTTTTCGGCCAGCATGAGGGCGACGGGGGTGTTGCTGAGCATGTTGTCATCGAGGAACAGGGGCCTCGTCACGACGCCTTCCGCCTTGTCGGGCAGGATTTTGCGGATCAGTTTCACATAGGGCGTGATGAGCGGCAGAAAGAGGCATGTGTTCAATACGTTGAAGGCACTGTGGGCGTTGGCAATCTGCCGCCCCAGATCATGGGCCGGCGAGATGGCCCGGACGAAGTCCAGGAACCACGGCAGGAAAAGGAGGAAGATAAGGCAGCCGAAGAGGTTGAAGAGGACGTGGGACAGGGCCACCTGCTTGGCCGTCCGGCTGGCACGGGCCGCCGCCAGCACCGCCGTGATGCACGTGCCGATATTGTCGCCCAGCAGGACCGGCACGGCCCCTTCCAGGGGGATGAGGCCCTGCGTGGCCATGGCCATGAGGATGCCGATGGTGGCCGAACTGGACTGGATCACCAGGGTCATGCCGATGCCGACAACGACGCCGAGCAGGGGGCTTTCGGAAAACCGGCCGATGAATTCCACGAAGACCGGATTATCCCGCAGGGGCGCCACGGACTGGCCCATGAGCTTCATGCCCAGCATGAGCAGGCCGAAGCCGAAGAGGACCATGCCGGCGAACTTGCCTTTCTTGTGTTTTGCGAAATAATGCAGCATGAGGCCTGCGAAGAGGAGGCCCATCAGGTAGTCCGTCAGGTTGAAGGCAATCAGCTGGGCCGTCACGGTGGTGCCGATGTTGGCGCCCATGACGACGCTGAAGGCCTGCTTCAGCGTCATGAGCCCGGCATTGACGAGGCTCACGGACATGACCGTCGTGGCGCTGCTCGACTGCAGGATCGACGTGATGACCAAGCCGGTCAGGACGCCGACGGCGGGGACGCTCGTCAGGGACTCGAGGATCTTCTGGAGCTTCTCCCCTGCCGACTGCCGCAGGCCGTCGCCCATGAGTTCCATGCCGTACAGGAACAGGGCCAGACCGCCCAAAAATCCGAATAAAAGGATCAGCATAGGGTCAGAGGCCCGGCGTCATGCCTTGCCTGCCAGGCGCTTGTAGTTGGCCAGGCGTTCCATGGCATCGGCTTCGGTCTTCTTATAAAGTTCTTCCGCCAGCTGCGGCCGGACTTTCTGGAGCGACGCGAACCGCACTTCGCCGACGAGGAAGTCGCGGAAGCTGCCCGTCGGTTCCTTGGAGTCGAGGCTGAAGGGGTTCCTGCCTTCGGCTTTCAGGTCCGGGTTGTAGCGGTAGGTCGCCCAGTACCCGCATTCCACAGCGCGCTTTTCCTCGAGCTGGCTGCAGCCCATGCCGGCCTTCAGGCCATGGTTGATGCAGGGGCAGTAGGCGATGACGAGGGACGGTCCGTCGTAGGCTTCGGCTTCGGTGAGGGCCTTGACCAGCTGGTTCTTGTCGGCACCCATGGCGACCTGCGCCACGTAGACATAGCCGTAGCTCATGGCCATCATGCCCAGGTCCTTCTTCTTCGTCCGCTTGCCGCTGGCCGCAAACTGCGCGATGGCCGCCGTCGGGGTGGATTTGGAGGACTGGCCGCCCGTGTTGGAGTAGACTTCCGTATCGAGGACGAGGACGTTCACGTTCTTGCCGCTGGCCAGGACGTGGTCCAGTCCGCCGTAGCCGATATCGTAGGCCCAGCCGTCGCCGCCGATGATCCAGTGGCTCCGTTTGATGAAGAACTGCTTCAGGTCGAGGATGGCCTGCAGCGCCTCGTCGCCTGCTTCCTTTTCCAGGAGGGCGGCCAGGACATCGGCACGGTCGCGCGTCCCTTCGCTGGCGTCCTTGTTTTCCTTCCAGTCCTTCATGGCGGCCTGCAGTTCCGCCGAACCCCTGCCGGCGGCCAGGGCCGCGTCAATCAGCTCTTCCACGCGGTCCCGTTCCTGTTCCACGCCGAGGAACATGCCAAGGCCGTATTCGGCATTGTCTTCGAACAGGGAGTTCGCCCAGGCAGGACCGTGGCCCGCACGGTTCCTGGTGTACGGCATGGACGGCGTCGAAGCGCCGTAAATGGAGGAACAGCCCGTCGCGTTGGCAATCATCATGCGGTCGCCGAAGAGCTGCGTGACGAGTTTGACGTACGGCGTTTCGCCGCAGCCGGCGCAGGCGCCGGAGAACTCGAACAGGGGCTGTTCGAACTGGGAGCCTTTGACAGTGCCCTTCTTCATGGGATTCGGTTTTTCGGAAACCTGGTTGACCGCATAGTCCCAGGCCGGCGCCTTGTCCAGCTGCGTAGCCAGCGGTTTCATGACCAAGGCCTTCTTCGGGGCCGGGCAGATCTGGGCGCAGTTGCCGCAGCCCTGGCAGTCATAGGGCGAAATGACGATGGCGAACTTGCTGCCGTCCTTCACGCCGATGGCCGGTTTGGACGGATAGCCGATGGCTTCCGCTTCGCCTTCGTCCAGCAGTACCGGACGGATGGCGGCATGGGGGCAGACGAAGGAGCACTGGTTGCACTGGATGCAGTTCGTCACGTTCCATTCGGGCACGTTGATGGCGATGCCGCGTTTTTCATAGGTCGCCGTGCCCGACGGGAAGGTGCCGTCCACATGGTCCATCATCTTGCTGACCGGCAGTTTGTCCCCTTCCTGGCGGTTCATCGGGACCAGAATCTCGTCGACGAAGGCGTTGCCCGTCCTGCCGGCGCCCTTGTCGTCGGCAGCATCCGCCCAGGCGGCAGGTACGTCGACCTTGACGATGGCGTCGGTGCCCCGATCGATGGCGGCATTGTTCATGTCGACCACGTTCTGGCCCTTCTTGCCGTACGATTCAACGACGGCATCCTTCAGGTATTTGACGGCGTCTTCCAGGGGAATGATGTCGGCCAGTTTGAAGAAGGCCGACTGCATGATCATATTGATGCGGCCGCCCAGGCCGATTTCCTGGGCAATCTTCACGGCATCGATGATATGGAAGTTGATCTTCTTCGCGGCGATGTAGCGTTTCATGGCCGCCGGCAGTTCCTTGTCCAGCTCTGCCACCGTCCAGTTGCAGTTCAGGAGGAAGTTGCCCCCTTCCTTCAGGCCGGCCAGGACATCGTACTTATGGACGTAGGACTGGTTGTGGACAGCCACGTAATCGGCGTCCGTCACAAGGTACGGCTCCTGGATCGGCTGCTTGCCGAAACGCAGGTGCGACACGGTGATGCCGCCGGATTTCTTGGAGTCATAGGCGAAATAGCCCTGGGCATACATGTCCGTATGGTCGCCGATGATCTTGATGGCGCTCTTGTTGGCGCCGACGGTGCCGTCGGAACCCAGGCCCCAGAACTTGCAGGCCTTGGTGCCTTCCGGCGTCGGGTTGATGACCTTCGTGACCGGCAGGGACAGGTCCGTCACATCGTCGACGATGCCGACGGTGAAGTTGTTCCTGGGAGCGTCCTGGCGCAGGTTGTCGATGATGGCATAGCAGTCGGACGGCGTGAATTCCTTGGAACCCATGCCGTAACGGCCGCCGACGATGACCGGATGACGGTCGCTGCTGTAGAAGGCGTTGCGTACATCCAGGTAGAGCGGTTCGCCGAGGCTGCCCGGTTCCTTGGTGCGATCCAGGACGGCGATCTTCTTCACCGTCTTCGGGACAGCGTCCAGGAAACGCTTCACATCGAACGGACGGTACAGGTGGACGGCCACTACGCCGACCTTCGTGCCTTCTGCGGCATTGACGACTTCCGCCGTCTTGACGGCCGTTTCCTGGGACGAGCCCATGGTGACGATGACCATGTCGGCGTCCCGGGGTCCGTAATAGTTGAACAAATGGTACTCGCGGCCCGTGATCCTGCTGACCTCGCCGAGGTAGTCTTCCACGATGCCGGGTACGGCTTCATAATATTTGTTGACGGCTTCGCGGGACTGGAAATAGATATCCGGGTTCTGCGCCGTGCCGCGGATGACAGGGTTGTCCGGATTCAGCGCGCGCTGACGGAACGCCTTGACGGCTTCCCAGTCGAGCAGTTTCGCATACTCCGCATAATCGAAGACTTCGATCTTCTGGATTTCGTGGGACGTACGGAACCCGTCGAAGAAGTTCAGGAAGGGTACACGGGCCTTGATGGCGGCCAGATGCGCCACGCCGGTCAGGTCCATGACTTCCTGCACGCTGCCGGAGGCCAGCATGGCGAACCCGGTCTGACGACAGGCCATGACGTCCTGATGGTCGCCGAAGATGTTCAAAGAGCTCGTCGCCAGGGCGCGGGCCGATACGTTGAAGACGCCCGGCAGCAGTTCGCCGGCGATTTTATACATATTGGGAATCATGAGCAGCAGGCCCTGGGAAGCCGTGTAGGTCGCCGTGAGCGCGCCGGCTTCGAGGGAGCCGTGCACCGCGCCGGAAGCGCCGGCTTCGGACTGCATCTCCATCAGTTTCACCGTCTGCCCGAACAAGTTCTTCTTGCCCTGGGACGCCCATTCATCCACGTGTTCCGCCATCGGGGACGACGGCGTGATCGGGTAGATGCAGGCTACATCGATGAATGCATACGATGCATAGGCGGCAGCCTCGTTGCCGTCCATGGTTTTCATTACGGTCATGGTTTCACCCTTCTTTCTTAGTTGACAACTCCTGTTTCTACAGACGGATAGCTCCGTCCGGTCTGGCCAAAAGGCATACTTGACAAGTTTATTATAACGTAACAAAGGGGACTGGTGCAAGGAATTCCACGCATTTTCGCAAAATCACCATACACTGTTTCAAAGCAGTATACACTAAACAGCTTTATCCGCCGCGGGGCCGCAAACATGGTATAATGAAAAAGGACCCGGAGCCCGGCAGGGCTCTTCTGGTCCGGAAGGAGACGAGCACGATGGATCTGGCAATAAAACTGTTCCTGAAGAAACTGGGCTCGCTGCTGCACAGCGAGGGCGCCGTACAGGAGGAGGCGCACCGCACGACGGCGGTCTTCGCCAATCCCACGGGCGGGCCGGCCGTAACGGTCCGTTTCGGCGACGGCATGGATATCTGCGCCGTTCTGCATAAGACGCCGCGCTATTACCCGCAGGACGACGGCGGGCTGGCCCAGCTGGAAAAGGTGTTGGGCGACTATGCCGCCGGACGCCTCGTGACGCTGGACTACACGGACCGGACCGGCGGGGAAGGCAGGCAGGACCGGGCCGTAGCGCTCCGGGACCTGGACGGCATCGATTTGGACGGCCTCGCCGCCCTCTGCCTGAAGACAGGCCTGCTGACGGGCGACGCCCTGCGGGACCTGCTCGCCGCCGGAGGCAGCGTGAACGTCCGCTTCTGGGACCGGGCGAAGGATTTCCGTTTCGTGCAGAAAGGCGCAGCCCTGCAGAAAGAAAAGTGAAGACAGGCAGCAAAAAAGGAGGCTGTAAGTGAGCTGACCCCCAATTGTTAGACCAAAAATCTAACAATTGGGGGTCAGTTTTTTATGGCAAAACACAACTATGAATTTAAGAAAAAAATAGTACTG
>ONEW01000046.1 GCA_900316935.1 uncultured Selenomonadales bacterium | reverse complement strand
GATGGACACCCTTGCCTTTGGCTGTATCTTTCCCGCTGCCGGGCAGATTCCGGACTTTCACCGGTTAGAAACGTGCGCCGCCGGGCGCACGACAGCAAAAAGCTCCCAGGCCACGAATGCGTGGCCTGGGAGCTTTGCTGTGTGCATGGCATCGTCCGTGCCCCGGGCCGGTACGGGAGCAGCTGGAGGATGAACGTTGGGCGTAGCTGTATCTGTATATTTTGCGGGCAAGGGGGTACCGCCTCGTGCCGGGTCAGAGGCCCAGGGCCTTTTCCGCCGTGTCGGGCAGGTCCGGTGCGTCAGCGTTGAACCATTTTTTGTAGATCTTCGCGTAGGTACCGTCCTTCTTCATGTCGGCAATGGCTTTGTTGATCTTGTCCTTCAGTTCCTTGTCGTCTTTGTTGACGACGAAACCGAGCAGTTCGGACTTGGAATCGGGAATGGGGATAACGCGGACTTTGTCTTTGCCTTTGCCTTCGAGGGTGGAATAATATTCAGCCACGGGTTTGTCGACGATGGCGGCGGGTGCGTTGCCGACCTGGACTTCGAGGAGGGCGACGGAGCTGCTGTCGAACTGCTTGCCGTTCATGCCGTGGGCTTCGGCGTATTTGGCGCCGGTGGTGCCGACCATGACGGCCACGTTTTTGCCTTTCAGGTCCGCGGCGCTCCGGACGGTACTGTCCCTGGGAACGACGATGGCGAGTTTCGATTCATAGAAAGGCGCGGCGAAGGCGACCCGTTTGGCCCGTTCCCTGGTCATGGTCATGCCCGTGGCGGCGACATCGACCTGTTTGGACTGGACGGCCGGAATGATGCCGTTGAAGGGGATGTTCTCCATTTTCGTTTCCATGCCGAGGCGCTTGGCGACTTCCCGGATCATGTCGATCTCCATGCCTTTGTAGTCGCTGTCGTTGCCCTTGTTGTCCTTATCCTTGAATTCGAAGGGCACGTAGGTGGCGTTCGTGGCGATGTGGAGCACCTTTTTGGCGCCGGCCGCCGGGGCGGCGTCCTTTTTGTCAGACCCGCAGGCGCTTGCCAGGAACAGCGCGCACAGCGCCAGCAGGACCGTTAACAGTTTCTTCATAGTGATGACCTCCCTGAAAATTTCGGAATGATACCATTATATGTCTGTCCGTGAATAAAATCAAGAGATGCTGCATAAAAATTAATGCGCAGGTTCAACGCACGCGCGCATTGCGTCGAACACGGCACCTCCCCTGTCCATGCGGACGGAGCCGGTGCCCACGGAGCCGCCGGGCCTGCGCATTTCTGTGCCGACGATGGCGGCGGCCTTTGCCGGCCGGCAAAGGCCGGTACGCCAAATACGTGTTGCCGTAACGGACGGCCGGGACATCTCATACCATGGAAAAACCCTCCTTCCCGGGTTCCCGGTAAGGAGGGTTCCTTCCTATCAAGAGGAACTTACTTTTTCGGCACAGGGATCACGTCGACGCCCATGTACGGACGCAGTGCTTCCGGCACCACGACGCTGCCGTCTGCCTGCTGGTAGTTTTCCAGGATGGCAGCCACCGTGCGGCCTACCGCCAGGCCGGAGCCGTTCAGGGTGTGGACGAATTCCGGCTTGCTCTTGGCGTCGCGGCGGAAGCGGATGTTGGCGCGCCGGGCCTGGAAATCCAGGAAGTTGGAGCACGACGAAATTTCGCGGTACCGGTCCGCGGCCGGCAGCCAGACTTCCAGATCGTACGTGGTGGCGCTGGAGAAGCCGATATCGCCGGTGCACAGCCGCACCACATGGTACGGCAGGCCCAGGATCTGCAGGGCTTCTTCCGCATCGTGGGTCAGCTTGTCCAGCTCGTCCCAGGACTGTTCCGGCCTCGTGAACTTGACCAGTTCGACCTTGTTGAACTGGTGCTGGCGGATCAGGCCGCGCGTATCTTTGCCCGCGCTGCCCGCTTCGGCGCGGAAGCAGGCGCTGTAGGCGCAATACTTGACGGGCAGGTCGCCGCCGTTCAGGATTTCATCGCGATGCAGGTTCGTGACAGGCACTTCGGCCGTCGGAATCAGGTACATGTCCTGGCCTTCGACCTTGAACATATCCTCGGCGAACTTCGGCAGCTGCCCCGTGCCGGTCATGCTGGCGCTGTTGACGATGAACGGCGGGAAGACTTCCGTGTAGCCGTGCCGGGCCGTATGCAGGTCCAGATAGAAGTTGATGACACTGCGTTCCAGGCGGGAACCCAGTCCCTTGTAGACCGTGAACCGCGCGCCGGAAATCTTGTGGGCCCGGTCGAAATCGAGGATGCCCAGTTTTTCGCCGATTTCCCAATGGGGCAGCGGCTTGAAATCGAACTTGCGCGGTTCGCCCCACCTGCGCACTTCCGGATTGTCGGCGTCGCTCTTGCCCAGGGGCACATCGTCGGCCGGCATGTTCGGAATGCTCAGCAGGATTTCCTTCAGACGGGCGTCGATATCCTTCAGGCGGACATCGTCCGCCGCGATTTTATCACCGAGGGTACGCACTTCGGCCATCTTCGCCTCCGCGTCCTCCCCGGCCTTCTTCAATTTGCCGATCTCCTTGGAAGCCGTATTCCGCTCGTTCTTCAGGGCTTCCACCTGCTGGGTCAGCTCCCGGCGTTCCTTGTCCAGGGCCAGGAATTCGTCCAGATTCAGCTCGCCATTGCGTTTGTGGACGGCTTCAATGACCTTTTCCGGATTGTCACGGACAAACTTCATATCTAACATAATGCATTCCTCCAAACCAACTAAGAAATTTGGCTATCTGTACATTTATTTATTGTATCGCACTGCCGCGGGGCGCGTCAAGTCGGGCGCAGAGAAAGGCCCCGCGGAATCTTGGTTGTCAAGACATATGTTACACACCAGAATTTGAGAAATACTCTGTTACAACTTGGTTCGGGCTTTTGAATGCGAGGGATGTCTTGGCTGTGC
>ONEW01000027.1 GCA_900316935.1 uncultured Selenomonadales bacterium | reverse complement strand
CGGTTGGTAGCCTTTTTACAAAAACCTTTTAGGTTAGGCAGGTAATAAGGCTTTTAGCCGCAGAGCAAACTACCCGTTATACGGGTAGTTTTGATTGCGTATCCGGATCTTCCGTTGTGCGCTGCCGCCTCAGGCCTTCAGCAGCTCCACGAGCATGCGGGCCTGGAGGACCAGCGATTCCAGGGGGATATATTCATACGGTCCGTGGAAATTATGGCCGCCCGTAAACAAATTCGGACACGGCAGGCCCCGGGCCGAGAGCAGCGCCCCGTCCGTACCGCCCCGCACGGGGACGATGTCCGGTTCGACGCCGGCCGCCCGGAAGGCTTTTTCCGCCCGTTCCACAATTTCGTACACCGGCAGTATGTATTCCTTCATGTTGCTGTACACGTCGTCCAGTTCCAGCTCCACCGAACCGGCGCCGTACTCTTTGTTGAAACTTTCCGCAAGGGCGAGCAGGACTTCTTTCCGGTGGGCCAGCACAGCCTTGTCGTGGTCGCGGACGATCATGTCGAGGCGCACCTCGTCAACGCCGCCCTGGACGCGCATGCAATGGTAGAACCCTTCGCGGCCGTCCGTGTATTCCGGTGCTTCCCCCCGCGGCAGGGACAGCTGGAACTGGGCGCACAGGGTCACGGCGTTCTTCATCTTGTGTTTGGCCGAACCGGGATGGACGCTGACGCCGTGGAAGCGGACCGTCACGTTGCAGGCGTTGAACGTTTCGTAATTGAGCTCCCCGGCCCCGCCGCCGTCGACGGTATAGGCGAAATCGGCGGGGAATCCGTCCAGGGGGAAGTGTTCCGTGCCGCGCCCCGTCTCCTCGTCGGGCGTAAAGGCCAGCAGCACGCGGCCATGGGACACGTCCGGATGCTGCAGGAACCATTCGCAGGCCGTGACGATGCCGCAGAGGCCCGCCTTGTCATCGGCGCCGATGAGGGTCGTGCCGTCCGACGTGAGGAGCGTCTGCCCCACATAGCGTTTCAGTTCCGGGAAAACGGCCGGATCGAGGACCCGCCCGCCGCCCAGGGGCAGGACACCGCCGTCGTAGTTCCGGTGCACCTGCAGGTCGATGTCCGTGTCCGAAGCTTCGCTGCTCGTATCCATGTGGGCGATGAGGCCGATGACCGGCACCTCGTCGTCCGTGTTGGCCGGCAGTTCGGCCAGTACGTAGCCGTACTCCGTCAGGCGCACGCCGGACAGGCCCAGCTCCTGCAGTTCCTGCCGCAGGGCCCTGGCCAGCACCAGTTGCTTTTCCGTGCTGGGGAATGCGGTGGAATCAGGATCCGAAGCCGTCGGAACCTGCACGTACCGGCGGAAGCGCTCCAGCATCCGTTCTGCCAGCTGGCGCTGCTGCAGTTCCGCCCACAGGGTCCCCGCGGTCTTCCCCAGCACGGGATGGACGGCATCCGGCGCGATGCAGGCCAGGGGTTCCAGCACGAAGGCGCGGTTCTGCATGTCCGGGTGGGGCAGCTTCAAATCGGGCAGGTCCAGGACCCGGTCGTCATAGAGCAGCAGATCCAGGTCGATATTGCGCTCGCCCCAGTGGCGCCGGCGCACCCGGCCCATTTCCTGTTCCACGGCCAGGAGGGCCTGGAGCAGTTCTTCCGGGGCCAGTTCCGTCTCCACGCGGGCCACGGTGTTCAAAAAGTCCGGCTGGTCCGTAACCCCGTAGGGGGCCGTCGTCAGAAAAGGCGCCACCTGGACAGGGTGCACGCCTTTGCCTGGCAGCAGGGCCAGGGCCTTCTTCAAGTTCTCTTCTTTATTGCCCAGGTTCGAGCCCAGGGCGATGTAGACAGCCATAGTTTCTCCATTGTGTCGCAATGACATCAGTCAGACGTTGTATTACCACCACGACGTTATTTGTCGCTCAGGCCCGGCGGATGGCTTCCAGCATCCGGATGAGCCGCACATTCTCCTTGACGTCGTGGACGCGCACCATATCGGCGCCGGCGTACACCGAGGCCGCCGATATGGCCATGGTCCCTTCCAGCCGCTCTTCCGCCGGCAGCCCGCCCAGCACCTGGCCGACGACGGTCTTGCGCGAAGCCGCCATGAGTACGGGATACGCCGTGCCGGTCAGAGCTTCCAGGCCCTGGATGAGCTGCAGGTTCTGGTCCTTGTCCTTGGCGAAGCCGATGCCCGGATCGAGGAGGACCTTGTCGGGGCCGACGCCGTGTTCCTGCAGCAGCCGCGCGCGTTCCAGCAGGTACGCTGCCACTTCCTGCACCACGTTGTCGTAACGGCATCGGGACTGCATGTTCTTCGGCACGCCGCGCATGTGCATCAGGATGACCGGCGCCTGGGTGTCCACCACAGCGGACAGCATGCCTTCATCGGCCTGCATGGCGCTGATGTCGTTGATGATGTCCCCGCCGCAGGCCATGGCTTCCCGGGCCAGGGCTGCGCGGTACGTGTCGACGGAGACGACCGCTTCGGGGAAATGCCGTTTGACGGCTTCCACGGCAGGCAGTACGCGGCTCCGCTCCTCTTCGGCCGTAACAGGGTCGGAGCCGGGCCGGGTCGATTCGCCGCCGATATCCAGGACGGCCGCCCCGCCGGCCAGCATCTTTTCCGCCTGGGCGAGGACGGCATCCGTCCCCTGGCGGCGCGAACCGGCATAGAAGGAATCGGGCGTCACGTTGATGATGCCCATGACGGCCATCTGCCCGTACGTCAGCCGGCGTCCGTCGGCCAGGACCGTGCACTTGGGCTGCCGGCCCAGGTACGCTTCCAGTTCCCCGACGATGTCCGGAATGCCGAAATACGGCATCTGTTTCAACTTATAGAGCAGGATGGCGTACTGCTTGCGCCCGCCCAGCAGGATGATGTCCACCCGGGGTACGGCGCAGGTGATGGCCGTGCCCGGCGTGGCACAGTCGCCGCCGGCGGCCAGCATTTCCTGTTTGATGATGTTGGCTGCCGGGGTCCGCACGCCCGTCACTTTGAGGGGGGTCACGCGGCCCTTGGCAGCCAGGATGGCGATACTTGGTTTATAGACGCCCAGCTGCGCGATTTCGCGTTCCAGGGCGTCCTGGCAGATGGTATACAGCATGATGTCCCTCACTCGTTCATCCAGCCTTTTTCCACGGTCGCAAAGGCGTTGTGGTTGTGGATGCTTTCCATGCTTTCCACGGTCACGCGGTACCACGTGACGCGTCTGTCCTTTTCCAGCCGCAGGGCGATTTCCCGTACGGCATCCTCCACGAAGCGGGGATTCTCGTAGGCGTGTTCTGTCACGAATTTTTCATCGGGGCGCTTCAGCAGCCCGTAGACGGGAGAGCTGGCGCCGGCATCCGCCATTTCGGCCAGTTCCTCGATCCAGATGAATTCAGCCATCTCGATTTCCAGGGAAGCGGTGGCCCGCTGGTTGTGGGCCCCGTAGTCGCTGATCTCCTTCGAACAGGGGCACAGGGTCTGGACCGGTACTTCGACCTTCACGCGCTGGCGGAACTTTTCCCCCTTCTCCATAGTGAAGGTGCATTGGAGGTCCATGAGCGACGTCAGTCCGCTGACAGGGGCCTTCTTCTCAATGAAGTACGGAAAAGTGAGGCGCATGTAGGCACTGTCCGCCTCCAGACTTTGCTTCAGGTCGTCCAGGACCTCTTCCAGGGCGGAGAGGTTCACGACGTCGAGTTTCTTGAGGCATTGCACGAACCGGCTCATATGCGTGCCGCGCAGGTCCCGGGGCAGGTTGACGGCCAGGGAGACCCGGGCCACGGTGTGCTGCTTCCCGTTCTGGCGGTCCCGCACGGTCAGGGGCCAGCGCAGGTCCTTGATGCCTGCCCGTTGGAGCGGAATGTTCCGCGTGTCCTGTTCGGACTGTACATCTTTCAGCATAGTTCCCCCTCGTAAAATTCCCCATTGTAGATGCAGCCGCTCGTCCGGGTTTCCCAGACCTGCACTTCGCAGAGGCGGCGATCCGGCCCGGACAACGGGCCGGCCAGCTTGTTCCAGACCCAGATGGCGATGTTTTCGGCACTCGGGTTGGGCAGCAGGTCGTTCAGCAGATGATGGTCCAGGCGGGACAGGACCAGGTCCTGCACCGTATGTTTCAATTTCGTGAAGTCCATGACCATGCCTTCGGCGTCGGGGCGGCCTTCCACCAGGACCACCAGCCGGTACGTGTGGCCGTGCAGGTGCTCGCATTTGCCGTTGTAGCTCGGCAGGTAGTGGGCCGCGTCAAATTCAAACTCCTTCAAAACTTTCATGCTCCATCCTCCCGGAAGCAGGCCCCGCCGGGCCATGCGTCCTTATCGGTATTGCGAATTCAGGGTGCCGTGGTGTTCCGTCGGCACAAGCGACAGGCCGCCGAAATCAGGCTGCTGCCGGAAAGCCTCGTACACCACGATGGCCACGGAGCTCGACAGGTTCAGGCAGCGCGCCTTGCGGTCGGGCAGCATGGGGATGCGCAGGCACTGGCCGGCGTATTGTTCGTGGACCCAGTCCGGCAGCCCCGATGTCTCCCGCCCGAACACGAGCAGGCTCCCGGCGTCGTAATGGACCTGGGTGTACCCCTTCGTCGCTTTGCTCGTCAGAAAGTACTGGCTGTGGTCCTTGTACTTTTCCAGGCATTCCTGCAGGCTGTCGTAATAGTCGATGTCCAGCAGGTGCCAGTAATCGAGGCCGGCCCGCTTCAGGGACTTGTCGTCCGTGTTGAAGCCCAGGGGCCGGATCAGGTGCAGGTGGCACCCCGTGACGGCGCACAGGCGCGAAATGTTCCCCGTGTTGCCGGGGATTTCCGGCTCATATAACACTACATGCATGACCTTGCTCCTATCTGCGGAAGCCGTACGCCACCGGCGCCGTGCTCACGACATATGGGGAACGGCCCGGCCGGACGGTCCGGCGTTCCTTCCCCTTCGGATTCTTCTTTTTATCCTTGCGGTGCTTCTCCGTCTTCCGGTCCGATGTCACGGGCTGTTTGGACGGCGAAGCCCAGCCGTGCTTTTTGCGTTCTTCGTAGATGCGCTCGTACTCCGCTTCCATTTTGCTGTAATCGTGCCAGGCATCTCTCGGTTCCTTATCTTCGCAGAGCAGCATGCGCTGCTGGATGGTGAAGATCTTTTCGGCATATTCCCCGCCCATGGCCCAGGTCCAGTTGAGGCCGGACCACTTCGTCACGAGGCCGTTCTGCAGGCGGATGGAACGGGCCGACTGAAAGCGCGGATCGATGATGGCCGTCTTCGGCTTGTCCGTCCGGGAATAGGCCACCAGGTGCTGGATGTGGGCCCGTACGCCTTCCTGGGGCGTCTTGAAGGCAGCCCCGCGGACCCCGCCGCCTGTCGTGCCGAGGCCGCAGAAATTGTGCTGCCAGGGCTTCACATCGCCGCCGAACTTGAAGAAGCCCGTTTCCACGAGCGCCTGGGCCAGGGCCAGATCGGGACGGATGCCTTCCTTTTCGGCTTCTTCCCAGTAGTACTTGACGATTTCCCCGACGCCGCAGCCGATGTTCAGGACCGGCGTCTGCTGCATGATCAGCTGGGCCGCCTGGTTCTTCGTCGCCTCGGCCTTGCCCTGGATCGTGACGTTCTGGTACCCCGCCGGCAGCAGGTAGTTCTTGTTGCGGATGACCCTGCCGGCCCGGGCGATGATGTTGCCCTTCCCGACGGGGGGGACATCGGGCGGGATCCTGGTATCGCCCGCCTGGTAGGGCCCCGGTTCCGCCGGTTTGGTGGCGGTCGGTTGCGCCTTGTCCGTCTGGACCGCCGGTTTCACCGCGGCGCCTGCCTGCTTCTGTTCCGGCACAGTGGCATGTACGCTTACGGGCAGCAGGATGCAAAATACGGCAGCCAGCACGCCGCCCGTCCGTTTCCAATGCAGCATATGTCGATTCCTCCTCCGGTGTTGTCGCCATTCTGATGGGGATGTCATAATAATCAATTGTATAACATTTTTCCGATTCCTGCAAAACTTTACGCTGGAAAACTGCAACAGATGCGTAGAATACGGGACCGTATGGTATAATGGAGACGAACGAAACGGGCATTCCGCCCGTCAAACGGTTCCACGGACAAAAAGGAGGTTTATCATGACCGCAACATTCAAGTACATCCATCATGCCTGCTTCACCGTCACGGCCGGCGGCGAGACGCTGATCTGCGACCCCTTCCTGGACGGCAATCCCGAAGGCATCACCATGAAGGACCTCAAGGTCGACTACATCTTCATCACCCACGCCCACGGCGACCACCTGGGCTGCGCCTATGAACTGGCCAAACAGTGCCACGCCCTCATCATCACGACGGCGGAAATTGCGGCACAGGCCCAGGAAAAGGGCTGTGAAGCCCATGCCATGCACCTGGGCGGCACGTTCCGCTTCCCCTTCGGCAAAGTGCGCGTGACCCCCGCCTTCCACGGCAGCGGCATCGCCGGCGGCCACGCCTGCGGATTCATCATCAATTTCCACGGCACGGCCTTCTACTTCGCCGGTGACACGGCCCTGTACAGCGACATGCAGCTGCTCAGGAGCCTGGATCCCTTCCGCTATGCCCTTCTCCCCATCGGCGGCAACTTCACCATGGATCCCCATGACGCGGCCAAGGCGGCCTGCTTCCTGAAGGCCCCCGTCGTCATCCCCATCCACTACAACACGTGGCCCGTCATCACCCAGGACCCCGCCGCATTCAAAAAAGAAGTCGAGGCCAAGATGCCGGAAACCAAGGTCGTCATCGTCCAACCGGGCGGGACCATGGAATGGGATTGACGCCTGATTCCCCTTACCCCGTAACCTGAACCAAGAAAGAAGCTGTCTGTTCATGCAAAGCAATCCGGTGGAACGCGAAGGGTACCTGCAGGTCTTTATCGGCGCCGCCATCTGGGGCACCATCGGCTTTTTCGTCATGGTCATGTCCCGCTACGGCTCTTCCGCCGTCCTGACCAGCTTTTTGCGGCTCCTCTTCGCCGCACTCATCATGGTCGCACTGACAGGCGCCCGGTACGGGCTGCGCAGCCTGGTTGTGGACCGCAAGACGCTGGGCATCTGCGCCCTTTTAGGGCTCATCTGCCAGGGCATCAATAACATCTTCTACTGCGAGGCCATCGTCCAGGCAGGTGTCACGCCCAGTGCCGTCCTGATCAATACGGCGCCGGTCTTCGCCGCCGTGGAAGCGCACCTGCTCTTTCACGAGGAAATCAGCCGGCACAAAGTGCTGCCCCTCGCCGCGGACGTCGCCGGATGCATCCTGGCCGTCACGGGCGGTCATTTCGATACCGGAACCCTGTCCGTGACGGGTATCCTGTACGGCATCGGATCGGGGTTCTGCTACTCCCTCACCTCGGTAATCGGCAAAATTGCCGGTGCGCGGACGAACGCCTTCGTCATGAGCACCTACAGCTACGTGTTCTCCGCCCTCTTCCTGCTCTTCTTCCTGAAGCCGCAGGATTATGCCACGGCAGCCCAGGCACCCTTGCTGGGTGTTGCCTTCCTGTACGCCCTGGTGCCTACGGCGCTGGCCTACGCCATCTATTTCCTCGGTGTCCAGAAGATCCGGGACAACAGCATCGTCCCCGTCATCGCCTCCGTGGAAACCGTCGTGGCCGCCCTGCTGGGCGTCCTCCTGTTCCGGGAGATTCCGGACCTCGTCAACATCCTCGGCATCCTGCTGGTCCTGAGTTCCATTTACCTGTTGTCGAGGCGGTAAGAAAGGATAAAGCAAACAGGGACTTCCGATTCGCAAGAACCGGAGGTCCCTCTTCGTTTTTTAAAGCTCTTTTTGGATGTTTCGCGAATCAGTGCTTATCGTCCGCTGACCAATCCCTGATTTTATGCTCAGGCACCAGTTCAATCCTCCCGGGGAACCGTTCCTGCCAGGCCTGCAGGTTCCCGTTGTGCCGGCCGCGCAGTTTCGATTCTTCCCGGGGCGGGAAATGGATGCACACCCCCTGCCCCGTCCGCTCCAGATGGAGGAAGGGTACGACGGCATCGGAAAATTCCACCGTGCTGCCCGGCGGCAGCGGCCCGGTTTCCGCCAGGAGCCGTGCCACTTTCTGCCGGTAGAGCCGGCTTTTGACCAGCTCCCCCATTGCCGGGTGGAAAGGGCCGGCCAGGAGCTGGCCGGGCCGGACGAGTTCCGCATCGGGCTGCAGCCCCGTCCGGATGACGCGGATGCCGGCGTTTTCCAGCCGGTCGTACACCCAGGCGGCCTGTTCCACGGCTTCGTCCAGCGTCAGCGGCTCATAGAGGCCGTGGCGATACTGGTCCGCCAGGGCCGTGCCTTCGAGCACCAGGACGGGATAGATGCGGGCCACATCGGGGTGAAGGCCGCAGACGGTTTCCGCTGTCTCCCGCACGGACGCAAAAGTCTGGCCCGGCAGCCCCACCATGAGCTGGATGCCTGTCCGGAAGCCGTAGGCCTTCAGCAGATCCACGGCCTGCCGGACCTGCGCCGCCGTGTGTCCCCGTTCCGCCCGGCAGAGCACGGCGTCATCCAGGGACTGGACACCCAGTTCCACAAGCCGCACGTGGTGGCGCTGCAAAAATTCCAGACGCGGTGCGTCGATGTAGTCAGGCCGCGTGGACAGGCGTATGCTGCCGACGACCCCCTGTTCCAACAGGGCCTCGGCCGGCGCCAGGAGGCGCTCCTGCAGAGGCAGGGGCAGCCCCGTGAAAGACCCGCCGTAAAAGGCCGCCTCGTTGTCCCGGGATGGACGGATCCGGGGCAGCCACGTATCAATCTGGCGTTGTACTTCGTCCAGCGACGTTTCCGCCTCCCCGCTGATGGTGCGCTGGTTGCAGAAGACGCAGCGGTGCGGGCACGCGGCGTGCGGCACGAAGAGAGGGATGATGGCCATTTCCTTTTCCTTTCTTCCGGGTTGTACATCGCACCGGACAGACGGCATAAACAAAAAGGACAGCCGCAGCTGTCCCTTGGGTTGTTCAATTTTCCTGGGTCTTTTCGCGGCGGAGCGTTTCCAGCGCCTCGCGGGCTGCGTGCTGTTCCGACTCCTTCTTCGTATGGCCCGTGCCTTTGCCGAGCATCCTGCCGTCGACGCTGACGCCGGACTCAAAGATGCGGTTATGCTGCGGACCTTCGAAGCCGAGCAATTCGTACTGGATGGTGTCTTCGCCGGTTTTCTGCACGAATTCCTGGAGCATGGTCTTGTAATCGCCAAGCATGAGCTTTCCGTTGCAGACTTCGTTGATTTCCTTTTCCATGAGGCCCAGCAGGTAACGCTGCGCCGCCTCGAAACCCTGGTCCAGGTAGTAGGCACCCAGGACGGCTTCGAACGCATCAGCCAGGATGGAAGGCCTGCGTTTGCCGCCCAGATGCTCTTCCCCGCGTCCCATCCGCAGGTACTTTCCGAGGTTCATCTTTTTCGCCAGCTGGTACAGCGAAGCTTCGCAGACGACCTGCGCGCGGAGCTTCGTCAGCCGTCCTTCGTTGAAGTTCCGGTATTTGTCGAAAATGTAGGTGCTGACGATGACGCTCAGCACGGAATCGCCGAGGAATTCCAGGCGCTCGTTGTGCGTCATGTGGGAATGCCGCCGTTCGTGGGCGAAGGAAGAATGGGTCAGGGCGATGTCCAGCAGGCGGTGGTTGTTCATCGTGATGCCCAGGCTCCGGCACAGTTCTTCCAGCTCGGTTTTGCGCCAGTCCGAGACAGTGTCCTGGTAGACATCCCTCGCCGCCGTCCTGCCTTTTGTCGTGGTTGCCTCCATGCGGATCACTCTTCGTACTTGCTAATGACGATGGCCGCGTTGTGGCCGCCGAAGCCGAAGTTGCAGGACAATGCCGCTTTTACATCCTTGTTACGGGCCACATTCGGCACGTAGTCCAGATCCAGTCCCTCTTCCTTGTCGACCACTTTGTAGTTGATGGTCGGAGGCAGGATGCCATGAACCACGGTCAGCGTAGTGGCAACGGCTTCCATGCCGCCTGCGCCGCCCAGCAGATGGCCCGTCATGGACTTGTTGGAGCTCATGGGGACTTCGTAGGCGCGCTGGCCGAAGATCTTCTTGGCCGCAATGGTCTCGTTCAGGTCGTTGCGGTGGGTCGATGTGCCGTGGGCATTGATGTAGTCGATGTCGTCCGGCGTCAGGCCTGCGTCGGAGATGGCGCCCAGCAGGCAGGCGGCCGGCATTTCACCGGACGGATCCGGTGCGGTGATATGGTAAGCGTCGGTGTTCATGGCGAAGCCTTTCAGTTCCGCGTAGATACGGGCGCCGCGCTTTTTCGCATGTTCCAGTTCTTCCAGCAGCACGACGCCGCCGCCTTCGCCCATGACGAAGCCGCTGCGCCGTTTGTCGAACGGGCAGGAGGCACCCTGCGGATCTTCGTTGTTCACGCAGAGGGCCTTTTCGTTTTCAAAGCCTGCAATCGCCATTTCGTTGATGGCGGCTTCCACGCCGCCGGCGATCATGACATCCGCATCCCCGTACTGGATGGTGCGGAGTGCGTCACCGATACAGTTGGTGCCTGTGGCGCAAGCCGTCACAATGCAGGTGTTCGGACCTTTGAAGCCCAGCTTGATGCCGATATGGGCTGCCGGCATGTTCGGAATCTCCATGGGGATGAAGAAGGGGCTGATGCGGGACGGCCCCTTGGCGGCGAACTTCATGGACTGTTCCAGGAAGGTGTTGATGCCGCCGATGCCTGTGCCTACGCAGACCCCGCAACGAAGCGGGTCTTCCTGGCTGATATCGAATTCAGCGTCAGCTACGGCCTGCTTGGCTACCGCTACGGCAAAATGTGCCACCCGGTCCATGCGGCGGCCTTCCTTCGGGTCGATATAATCGGTATACTTGAAATCCTTGACTTCGCCGGCGATCTTAACGCCCAGCGCGCTGGTATCGAACGATTTGATCAGGTCGACACCGGATTTTCCGGCCACCAGATTCTCCCAGAAGGTCGGTACGTCGTTGCCGATAGGGGTAACGGCACCCAAACCTGTAATAACTACGCGTCTCTTCAAATTAATCACCTCGTATAAATTTTGTTTCCTTACTCAGTTACTGCCGCGATTTCCGCCTTAAGGCGGCGGAAGATCTCCTTGACGGGCAGGATTTCGTGGATCTTCCACATGTTGGCCCCCGTAAAGATCAGGCCCGTTTCCACATCCCCCTGCTGCGCGCGGCTCAGGGCGCGGATGATGCAGAAAGAATGCGTGCAGTGTTTCAGGCACGCGTCACAAACGACCGGCTTCGGGGCCCGCCCCTCCAGCGACAGGATGGAGAAAGGACTGCGGATGGCCCGTCCTTTGTAACCGACGGGACTGTCGATCTGGACGACGTCATCCTTGGTCATTTTGAGATACATCTCTTTTAAGAATCTGGCGCCGTTGGATTCCAGGCTTGCGGCAAAACGGCTGCCCATCTGCACGCCGCTGGCACCCATCTTCAGCAGTTCCGCCACATCGCCTCCCGTGATGGCGCCGCCCGCCGCTACGACGGGAATGTGCACGGCCTTCACGATTTCCGGCAGAATCTCCTTGATGGACTGCTGCGTACCCAGATGGCCGCCTGCTTCCGTACCTTCGACGACAATGGCGGAAGCACCCAGCTTTTCGGAAATTTTAGCCAGCTTGACAGAGGAAACGATCGGCACCACCGCTACGTTGTACTCTCTGCCAACGGCGAAGATATCTCTTGAAAAACCAGCGCCGGCCACAATCAGATCCACGCCTTCCTGGGCCGCCGTCACTATTAAGTTTTTGAAAGCCCGCGCCGCCACCATACAGTTGATGCCGATGATGCCTTTGCCGCCCGTCAGTTTGCGGGCCAGACGGATTTCCGTCCGTAATTCCTTCTCTTCCATACCGGAAGCAGCAATCAGGCCGATACCACCTTCACTAGCCACCGCGGCTGCAAGCCGTGCTGTCGATAACCTGATTGCCATGCCGCCCTGAATAATCGGCACCTTGGCCACCAGATTTCCAATTTTAAGCACTGGTAATTTCAACAGATATCCCCCATTTCAGGAAAAAGACAGCAACGGGAAGGTTCCGCCGGAACCCTCCCGGCTGCCCATGAGTTACGAAAAGATCATTTCTTTTCTTCATCCAACATTTTAACTGCGTCGGCAACAGTGCGGATCTTTTCAGCCTTTTCGTCGGGGATTTCAACACCGAATTCCTCTTCGAAAGCCATGATCAGCTCAACGATGTCCAGGGAGTCAGCACCCAGGTCGTCGATGAATGCAGATTCCATCTTGACTTCGTCTGCATCTACGCTCAACTGTTCAACAGTAATATCTCTTACTTTTTCGAACGTGCTGTTTTCGCTCATCACGATTCACCTCCTCTCGCTGTAGTAAGGCAATATCAATACATAAACATACCGCCGTTGACATGTAATGTCTGGCCGGTAATATAGGCAGCGTCCTCAGAAACGAGGAACGCCACTGCCTTCGCAATATCCTCCGGAGCGCCGAGGCGTCCCATGGGGATAGCTGCTTTGAGGTTGTCGACCACCTTTTCCGGAAGGACGGCGGTCATATCGGTTTCAATGAAGCCCGGTGCAATGGCGTTCACCGTGATGCCGCGGGAAGCGGCTTCCTTCGCGACAGCCTTGGTGAAGCCCATGATGCCGGCCTTGGCGGCGGCATAATTGGACTGGCCTGCATTGCCCATGGCCCCTACGACGGAACTGATGCTGACAATGCGGCCGCTGCGGGCCTTCATCATGTATTTGATAACTGCTTTGGTGCAGTTATACACACTCTTGAGGTTCGTGGTCAGCACGGCGTCCCAGTCGGCTTCCTTCATACGCATGAGAAGTCCGTCCCGGGTGATGCCGGCATTGTTGACGAGGATGTCGATCTTCCCCATCTCCTTGACGGCTTCGGCCATCATCGCTTCGCAGGCAGCCGTATCGCCGACATCGGCCTTGATGACCATGGCCTTGCGGCCCAGTGCTTCCACTTCAGCCTTCGTCTTTTCCGCGGCTTCCGTATTGCCGGCATAGTTGATGACGATGTCCGCTCCGCGGGCGGCGAGCATCAGGGCGATGCTTCGGCCGATGCCGCGGGAAGCGCCGGTAACAAGCGCCACTTTCCCATCTAACTGCATTTTATCTGACCTCCTTGAAATGTGCAAGGGTTTTTTCCAGACTGTCCATATCCTCTACGTTGAGGGCTGTCACGGACCGGTCGATTTTGCGGGTGAACCCGGTCAGGACGCGGCCCGGGCCGACTTCGACAAAGGTATCGTACCCGACGTCGATCATGGTGTGCATGGACATTTCCCACTTGACCGGGCTGGCGGCCTGGCGGACCAGGAGGGCCCGGATTTCTTCGGCGTCCGTTTCCGGTTCCGCCGTCACGTTGGCAACCACCGGAAAGGCAGCATCGTGGAACTCGATCTGGTCCAGCACTTCCTTGAGGCGGTCGGCGGCAGGTTTCATGAGCGTGCTGTGGAAGGGGGCGCTGACCGGAAGCATGACGGCGCGGCGCGCACCGGCTTCCTTCAGGGCTTCCACGGCCTTGTTCACCGCGGCGGTGGCGCCGGCAATGACGACCTGGCCGGGGCAGTTGAAGTTGACGGCCTGGACGGCTTCGCCACCTTCTTTTTCCACCTTCCGGCAGATTGCAACGATCTGTTCCGGTGTCAGGCCCATGACGGCAGCCATGGCGCCTTCCCCGACGGGAACGGCTTCCTGCATGAACTGGCCGCGTTTGCGTACGGCCCGGACGGCATCGGCCAGGCTCAGCACGCCGGCCGCTACGAGGGCGGAATATTCACCCAGGCTGTGGCCGCCGGCGATGGTGCAGTCCAGCCCGTTTTCACGGAGCACGGCCAGGGCGGCGATGCTGCAGGTCAGGATGGCCGGCTGCGTGTTCATGGTGAGGCGCAGCTGGTCTTCCGGGCCTTCGAAGCACAGTTTCGAAATGGGGAAGCCCAGCGCGTCGTCGGCTTCCTCGAAGACCTGTTTCGCACAGGCGGAATTATCGTAGAAATCCTTGCTCATACCTACTTTCTGGGACCCCTGGCCGGGGAACAGAAATGCGACTTTTGACATTGGAATGACCTCCTTGCAGGTTTACAGACTGTTGCAGGTTCGTTTATTTGGCCCACTTCAGGAGCATGGATCCCCACGTGAGACCTGTACCAAAGGCGACAACCAGGACGTTGTCCCCTTTATGCAGGCGCCCTTCCCGCTGGGCTTCCGTCAGACAGATGGGGATGCAGGCAGCGGAAGTGTTGCCGTATTTATCGATATTGACCCAGACCTTGGCCGGGTCGATCTTCAAGTGCTTCACCGCGTTGTCGATGATGCGCTGGTTGGCCTGGTGCGGGAACAGCATGTCCACGTCGCCGATGGTCAGGCCCGCTTTCGCAAGCACGCGTTTGCACGTGGCCGGCATGATGCGGGCGGCAAACTTGTAGACCTCTTTCCCGTTCATATGGATGAAGTGGCCGTGCCCGTCCACCGTTTCATGCGTTGCGGGCCGGCGGCTGCCGCCGGCAGGCTGGTACAGTTCCATGGCCCCGCTGCCTTTGGACCCCAGCTCCAGGGCCAGGACGCCGTACCCGTCCTCCACGCGGCCCACGACCGCGGCGCCGGCACCGTCGCCGAAAAGGACGCAGGTGTTGCGGTCCGTCCAGTCCATGATGCGGGACAAGGTTTCGGCCCCGATGACCAGGACCTTCTGGTACAGGCCGCTGGCAATCATCTGCGATGCCACGCTGAAGCCGTACACGAAGCCCGAGCAGCCTGCCGCCAGGTCGAAGGCGCCGGCATGCGCCGCACCAAGCTTGTCCTGGACGATGCAGGCCGTGGACGGAAACATGTAGTCCGGCGTGGCCGTGGCCACGATGATCAGATCCAGCTCCTCCGCCTTGACGCCGGCATCCTTCAGGGCCGCCCTGGCAGCTTTCAGGCACATGTCCGACGTGGCCGTCTCCGGGTCGGCGATGCGCCGTTCCCGAATCCCCGTCCGTTCGACAATCCATTCGTTCGATGTATCGACAAGCTTCTCCAGGTCGAAGTTGGTCATCACTTTTTCAGGCAGGCAGGCACCTGTCCCGAGAATTCCTGCGGAAAATCCCATGTATCTTTTCCCTCCGTCTGTCACAGGTCCGGGAACCAGACCCGCGCAAGATTATTTCATGTGGCCGACGACTTCGTCGATCCTCGTCTGATTGGCAATGGCGTCCGTGATATGGGCCACGATATCGCTCTCCACGCCGTGGACCGCCACGCCGATGGCGCTCTTGATGGCCCGGGCCTTGGAGCTGCCATGGCAGATGAAGAAGGGGGCCCGCACGCCCAGCAGCAGCGCGCCGCCGTAGGCTTCGGGATCCAGCGTCTTCCTCAGTTTGCGCAGGGCCGGCGTAATCAGCAGGCCGCCGAGTTTGGCAAAGAAACCGCCGTTCATGATGGCGGCCTTCACCATGGTCAGGATGGCCTTGGCCAGACCTTCCGCGAATTTGAGGACCACGTTGCCGACGAAGCCGTCGCAGACAACGACGTCCACCGTGCCCTTATTGATGTCACGGCCTTCCACGTTGCCGATGAAGTTAATCAGTTTTTCCCGCTGCAGCAGCGGATACGTGGCAAGGGCCAGTTCATTGCCCTTCGTCTCTTCCTCGCCGATGTTCAGGAGCCCTACACGGGGGTTCTTCACGCCGATCATCAGTTCCGAATAAATGGAACCCATAATGGCGCTCTGAACCATGTTGTCCGGCTTGGCATCGACTTTGGCACCGCTGTCCAGCAGCACCGTGGTGCCCGTCAGGCTCGGAATCGGCGTCGCGATGGCCGGACGGCCGACACCTTTGATGCGGCCCAGATGGAACAGGGCCGAGGCAACCGCCGCGCCGGTGCTGCCCGAAGAGACCAGGGCGTCGCACTCCTTGTTGCGCAGCAGCTCCGTGGCTACGACGATGGACGCATCCTTCTTCGTCTTGACGGCGATGGCGGGATGCTCGTGCATATCGATGACCTGGGACGCATGTTTGATGGAAAGGTGCGGATTGTTTTCCACGCCGTATTTTTTCAGCAAATCCTGGATGGTGGATTCGTCACCCACCAACACGACATCGCAACCGTATTCCTGCACGGCCATGACGGCGCCCAAAACCAGTTCGGAAGGGCCGTAGTCCGTTCCCATTACGTCTAATGCGATCTTCATGCTTCTCGCTGCTCCTTCTCCTGCCCTACGGCTACGATGATGAATTTGGCCCGGAACACTTCCACACTCCCGTTCCGGATGATGACCTTGATATAGTAACGGTCGCCCTTGATATGCATGACCTCGGCTTTGGCAACGAGCCGGTCACCGGGATGCACGGGCACCTTGTACTTCACATTGCTGACGGCCGTCAGCGCAAAATCCGTGTCCACCAGAGCCAAGGCCAGCGTATCGGCCATGGCGAACATGAAGTACCCGCGGCCTACGCCGGTCTTTTCCAGCACCATGTCGTTGGAGATGGTCAGCGTGGAAATGCCGACCCGGTTCAACTCCAGGTCCACGAGCTCCCCGACGATATCCTTCTTGTCGATGGCACGCAGGCGGGTCTGCGCCGTACTCGCCATTTGGCGGGTACGCACGCGCAATTCGGGAATGTTGAGGCAGATGCGGTCCAGCCGGACCGTCGGTACGCTGACATGCAGCGAATCCGCCAGCTGCGCGTCCGTCAAAAATGGATTCTTGCGGATCAGCATCTGCAGCTGCTTCTGCCGTATTAACTTTTTGGAAGAATTCATTTTATCACCCGGACTTTATCACCTTAATTTTATTACCTAGTCATAATATCTGTTGACATTATACAGGGTATGGTACCGTAATGCAAGCCCCGGCAGGCAAATTTTTCCTGATTTTCTTTGAAAATATCACTATATTTTGTGATTTGCAATATGACTTAACACAAAAAGTGAGTCATTCCGGCCCTGTGTAACCTGCCGTACCTGTCCCGGTAGACATGTCCGGCACCGGCCGGCCGCAAGGCCGGCAAAAGTGCCGGAAAAAAGAAAAAACCCCGAAACCCGTAAGGGTCCAGGGTAGATTCTCCGAACTCAGTCTTCCGTCTTAACGACTTCCTTGCCATCATAGTAGCCGCAGCTGGGGCAAACACGATGGGGCATCTTCATTTCGTGGCACTGAGGACATTCAACCAGGTTGGGAGCGGTCAGTTTCCAGTTGGCACGACGGGCGTCGCGACGGGCTTTCGTCATTTTTCTCTTCGGTACTGCCATTGCAAATACACCTCCTCACACGATAATGGTGAATTTAATATTTGATGAATTGCTTTAATGCCGACAGTCTCGGGTCGATTGTCCGGGTATCGCAGCCACAGGGATGGATATTGCGGTCCGCCCCGCAGACCGGACAGATACCCTTACAGTCTTCCTTGCACAAGACTCTCAGAGGTTCCGCTAACAGCAGGCTCTCACGAAGCAGCTCCGTCACATCGACGAAATCGCCCTCGTAGACATAAGCATCACTCTCAACGCTCTGACTGCCTTCCGGATAAAACTTCTCCAACGCCTTCGCGGTACTTTCCGCCGTGAATTCCTTCAGGCAGCGGGCGCAGGTCCGCCGGACGACCGCCTTTTCCGAGACGTTCACCAACAGGACGTCGCCGGCATTGGTGATCTTTCCTTCGATATGTACCTGGCCGTCCACCGGCAGGTCCTGTTCGGACAAACCCAGTTCGTCCGGGCCGACATCGAAACGGAAGTCTTTTTCTCCGGTCAGCTGTTTTTTGATTTCTACGACATTGATTTTAATCATATTTCACCAATCGTTACAATTATAGCTATCGGGAAAATCTTTGTCAAGGAGAATTACGGGACAATCCTTTCCCCCGGACGGGAATCCATTGCCGGGCCTTGCACGGAATCTCAGGGCTTTATTATAATATGGTTGGAATGATTTGGCAACCACCCCGTTCCAGGCAATCCCATCATATTATAAAGAAGGAAACCACCATGACGATTCATTGTGCAGGCCTCACGGCCGAATACAATCCTTTCCATAACGGACACGCGCGCCAGCTGGCGATGCTGCGGGAACAGTACGGCGATGTCCCGGTGACGGCCGTCCTGAGCGGCAGTTTCATCCAGCACGGCGAACCGGCGCTGCTGGACAAATGGACCCGCGCGGCGGCGGCCGTCGATTGCGGCGTCGACCTCGTCCTGGAACTGCCGGTCCTCCATTCGCTGCGCAGCGCCGACTTTTTCGCTGCCGGCGGCATGGCCGCCCTGGCGGCAACGGGCATCACGGACTACGCCTTCTGCGGTGTCGAAGGGCTGGGCAGAGGGGATACGGACATGGAGCGCGCCGGGCGCCTGATCAAGGACACGGCGCTCTTCCTGCGTTCGCCCGAAGGCAACGAGGCCCTGCGCCGGTTCCTGCGGGAAGGCGAATCCTACGGCACGGCATGGGAAAAGGCAGTCCGTGCGTACCGGCCGGAAGCAGCGCCCCTGCTCAAGGGATCCAACAACATCCTCGCCCTGGCCTATGAAAAGGCCATCGGGCAGTACGGCCTGCCTCTGACCCTGCATTTCCTACCCCGCCTCGGCGAAGGGTACACAAGTACGGAACTGGTTCCGCCCTGCGCTTCCGCTTCGGCCATCCGGCGCTTTCTGGAAAGCGGCGGTGCCACTGGAAGCACCGCTACGGAACAAGCACTCGCCGGTGTCCTGCCTGCGCCCAGTGCGGCCCGGCTCACGGCCGCCCTGCACGGTGACGCGCCCCGCCGCCGCTCCGATGCACCGGAGCTGATGGACACGCGTCCCTTCGGCGACCGCCTGGCCGTCCTGCTGGCCTATTTCTTCGCCCTCCACGGCGCCACGGACCTGTACGGTCTGTGCAACGCCGACGCCGGTCTGTGCGCCCGTCTCTACAACGCCCGGGGCGCCCTGCAGGATGGCTGGCAGGCCTATCTGCGGGCCGTTGTCACAAAACGCTACGCCGCGCCCGTCATCCACCGCGTCTGCCTCATGCTGCTCTTCGGCCTGCCCCGCTCCTTCTGGACCCGGGAACCCCGTCCCGGCTGTCTCCGCGTGCTGGCCTTCAACGAACGGGGCCGCGCCCTCCTCAAAGCAATGAAGCAGAAGGCCTCCGCACCTGTCCTCACCAAAGCGGCCGACGCCGCGCAGTACCGGGACGCAGACTGGTACCCGGAGCTTCTGGCCGACTTCCGCGCTACGGACCTGTGGTGCCAGCTGCGCGGATTCACCGGCGTGTCCGGGCTGGACTACACCGTATCCCCCTATTATGGCGGCTGAATGACAAGACTGCCCCGCGTCTCCCTGTCTCTGCATACAAAAAGCGGCTCGTCCTTCCGGGCAAGCCGCTTTTCCCTGTTTCTTCACTCCTCTTCCGGTGCAGCAGGGTCCGCCCCCTGCATTTCCGGCTGAGCCGGTCCCGTTTCTTCTTCATCGTCTGCAACATGCTGCACCCGGCCGTTGACCACTTCGGCCAGTTTCTGCCGTTCCGACTCGATGGTCTCGTGGTTGTCTTGCAGCGACTTGAGGGCGGAGCCCAGATTGGTATCCAGGTTCTGTGCCAGGAAGCTCAGCATTTCATCGGCGTATTTCAGGGAATCGTTCTTCATGTTGTCAGAATAAGTGTCGGCGTCGCGCTTCACCTGGTCGGCATAGCGCAGGGCGTTGTTCTTGATGTCCCTGGAGAGGGCTTCCGCCTGCTTCACGATGTCTTCCTGGCGCAGGATGCGTTCCGCTTCCTCCTTGGCGGCCGTAATGATGTGTTCCGCCTCGGTGTTCGCCTTTTCCACAATGGCGGATGCTTCCGCCTGGGCGTTTTCCACGATGTTCTTCTGGTCCTCGAGGACCTTGCCGGCGTTCTGGACTTCTTTGGGAATCGCGTCGCGCAGCTCGTCAATGATGGCGGAGAGATCCTGCTCATCAATGATGATCTTTTCCGTCAGCGGCAGACGGTTCGCTTCGCTGATCAAATTGAACAGTTCATCGAAAATCGATTTCAGGGTTTCATTGGTTCCAAGCTTTTCTCTCTCAATCATAGTGCCTTCCTCTTTCTTCTTATTTTGACAACGCTTCGTGTGGATATCCCATCCGGAAAAAGATGTATCAGTCGCACGGTTCCCAATCCTTGTGTTTCAGGAAGTCGTGGATCTGTTTGCCGACCTCGTTCGGGACCAGCATGTTGATGTCGCCGTCAAACGTCAGGATTTCCCGCACGCCGGACGAACTGATGTAGGAATATTCGGCCTTCGTCATGATGAAGACCGTCTCCAGGGTTTCGTTCATCTTCTTCAGGAGCAGGGCCCGCTGGAATTCGTACTCGAAATCCGTGAACGCCCGCAGGCCGCGCACGATGAACGGGGCTTCCCGGGTCACGCAGAAATCGTTCAGGAGTCCGCTGTAACTCGTCACCTTGACATTCGGAAGATGGGACGTGGCCGTCTTCAGCATGGCCACCCTCTCTTCCGGTGTGAACAACGCCTTATCCTTGGTCGGATTGAAAAACACACATACAATGATTTCATCAAACATGCGGCTGGCTCGTTCGATGATATCGAGATGACCCTTGGTCACAGGATCGAAGCTGCCGGAGCACACCGCTCTACGCATGGCCATTCCTCCTAAATCCTCCCGATCCACTCCCGTGGTTTGTCGTTCCGGATTGATTTTTCCCGGTTGAAACCTGCCGGGCCAGTCAGTCAACATGGTTCTTCCACCATTTTCCCGCGCCGGATGAAGGTAAGCACGGTTTCCCCGTAATGCTGGCTGCGGAACACGGTGTATCCCGCCGGTACGCTGCCGGCCACGTCGTCGTGCTGCGAATGCTCGGCGACCAGCCAGCCGTCCTCCGTCAGCAAGGGGGATTGTTCCAGCTTCCGAAGCACTTTCTGCACCCAGCCTTTGTTGTAAGGCGGGTCGACGAAGATCAGGTCAAACCGTTGTCTTTGCCGGTACAGGAGATCCACCGCCGCTTCGGCATCGTATTTAAGGACCTTGCAATCCGCTTCGGCCCGGCACTTGGCGATATTGCTATGCACCAGTTTCAGCGAATTGCGGTTGTTGTCGACGAATTGGATGAGGCCGGCCCCGCGGCTCCAGCTTTCCAGGCCCAGGTTGCCCGTGCCCGCAAACAGGTCCAGCACCGCCGCGCCCTGCACTTTCGCCCCGAGGATGTTGAACAGGGATTCCTTCACCCGGTCCGCCGTCGGACGGACATCGTAGTTTTTCGGCACCGTCAGGTGAAGCCCCCGGGCTTTTCCCGTAATGATCCGCATAGGTTGCAGTCCAGCCTTTCTCCGGCAGCCCCGGTTCCGCCCCTTCCGCCACTACCCGTAGCCATGGCACAGGGAACCTTTCCTATATATAGGCCGCCATATTCCTTTTTATCATACATCAATTGGGCCGTTTTGTCACTTTCTTTCCCTTTTTTCATGACATCAAACTTTTAGTTGACAAAGCCCCGCGAATCCTGTATACTGTCTTTGTTGTCGGGGCGTAGCGCAGTTTGGTAGCGCGCTTGTTTCGGGTACAAGAGGCCGTGAGTTCGAATCTCGCCGCCCCGACCATCTCAAAAGACAGGGACCGCGCAGCGGTCTTTTTTTATGCCCCGCAGGCTCCGCCTGCCAGGCCGCACGAACCAAAAAATCTCCGGGACCGCCGCAGCGGCCACCGGAGATTTTTACGTTTCCGTCCCCCCTCCCTGTCACAGGAAGTTCGGCATGGAGAATCCTTGCGGCACTTCCCCGCCCCGGGGCACGCTGACGAAGTCTTCGTCGATCCGGTTGGCGGCCACCTTCTTCAGGATGCCGCAGGTGCCCCGGATGACCGTCAGGGTACCGTCGATGGCGTCCAAGGTCGGTTTCAGGTAAGTCCTGACCGGCTCCAGGTCGTAGCAGCCCGTGTCAATCAGGTAAAAATGGTTGAATTTGCCGTAAACCTTGCGCAAAAAGGCTTTGGCCCCTTCCGTGCCGTGTTTCCTGGCCAGTTTGTCGAAATCCAGGTCCGACCGTTTCTGGAACCCGGCCCAGTCCTTCGTCATGAAGACGCCGGCCATGTCCCGCTTCTGCCGCACGTCGGCCAGTTTTTCGCCCGAAAGCAGGATATCGATGCAGTCCCGGGACCGGGGCACCACCAGTTCCGCCGTCGTCGCCCTGAGGCCGGCCGTGCTGCCGCCACAGCCCGAAGGCAGCACGATGATGCGGTCCACATTGGCTGTCCGGTCGATGCAGTCCTGCAGATAGGTGTGCAGTTCCTGCGGAACGCTGTGCAGCCGCTGCGGCAGCACGATGACTGTGTCGCCGCAGCCCGTTTCCTGCAAAGCCTGCAACAATTCCCCCTTTAACGTGGGGCACGTGAAAATGACGCGTTTCATATCGTACACCTTTCTTCCTGTTTCCGGCAGGGCCTCAAAACGTGAGCCGCATCTGATACCAGGTCACGCCTCCGTGGGTGGACCCGGACACGCCTTCGGACACAAAGCCGAACCTGGCATAATAAGGCACCAGCTTGTCCTTGCAGGTCAGGACAATCCCCTTCCGCCCCTCCTTGCGGGCTTCCGTCTTCAACGCCTCGATGAGGCGGCCCGCGCAGCCGCGGCGCCGGTACGGGGGAACCGTATTGAGGCCGAATATCATCTGCCACGCCCCCTGCTCGTCATGGAGCGAGGCATCGGCATACATTTCGTCCCGCAGGTCTTTCTCGTCCGTCACGAAACCGTCGATGAAACCCACAAGCCGGTCCTCATCGAACAGGAGCAGGAAATGGTTCCCATACACGGCCAGCCGGTCGCGGAACTCGGCCTCCGTAGCCGCCTCCGCCGCAGGAAAACAGGCCGCTTCGACGGCCGCTACGGCTTCTACATCGGCGCTTGTCGCTTTGCGTATCTCCATCTGTCATAACACCTTTCCGAATCGTAGTCCTCCGCTGGTTCCCGGAACGGAAAAGGCCCCGGAACCCGTCAAAGTTCCGGAGCCTGTCGTTGCGGAAACATCCAGATTGCCATCATACCGCATGCCGGCGTTCCCTTAACGGCGGGAGCCGAAAAAGGTATAGGCCCGCAGCAGGATGTAGATCACGATGCAGCCCCAGATCAGGTTCGTAATCCCTGTGCGCGGCATGGTGACGTTCATGATGATGAGCACCAGGATGAGGATGTCGTAAATCTTCATGGCTTCCCTCAGCCCTGCGTCACGACGCGGATGTTCGTCACGTTGAAGGCCTTGGCGATGGCCGGAATGGCATCGCGTTCAATGAAGGTGCGGTGCAGTTCGCTTTCCGCCACGATAAGGCAGCGTTCGTCCGCCACGTTGATATTGTGGATGCGGGTGATGAGGCGCTCGAATTCGGCATCACCCAGTTCTTCACGCAGTTTCTTCAGTCCCGGCATCAGTTGGGGTTTTTCTTTCGCCATGCGTTTTTCCAGCGGGGAAAACGGCACAGTCACAACGCGGGCGTCACGCGCCACGACGAAATCTTCTTCATGTTCGCCCGGTACAATCAGGTCAGGTCTCATTTTCATTCCTCCTCATACTGATTATATTTTATTGCCGGGCATACGTCAAGCCGGAACGCCCCCCTGCAAAGCGCTCCCGCCCTCCCGGAACAGCGCCGGATTTGCCTTAGGAAGGGGAAAGTAGTACAATGAGGGGAATGAACGAATCACCATCGGTTAGGAGGATGTCACAATGTCTGTTTTTGATGTTTTAAAGGAACGCGGCTTCATCGCCCAGTTATCCCACGAAGAGGAAATCCGGGAACTGCTGGAAAAAGAGAAGATCACGTTCTATATCGGCTTTGACCCGACCGCGGACAGCCTGCATGTCGGCCATTTCATCGCCCTCATGGCCATGGCCCATATGCAGCGCGCCGGCCATCGCCCCATCGCCCTGCTCGGCGGCGGCACCGGTATGATCGGCGATCCGTCCGGCAAGGATTCCATGCGCAAAATGCTGACGCCGGAGTTCATCCAGCACAACATCGATTGCTTCAAGAAACAGATGAGCAAGTTCATCGACTTTTCCGACGGCAAGGCCCTCATGGTCAATAACGGGGACTGGCTGCTCGGCCTGAACTACGTCCAGCTGCTGCGCGAAGTGGGCGTCCATTTCAGCGTCAACCGCATGCTGACCGCCGAATGCTACAAGAAACGCTGGGAAAAGGGCCTAACCTTCTTCGAATTCAACTACATGATCATGCAGGCCTATGACTTCTACACGCTGCATAACAAATACAACTGCATCATGGAGCTGGGCGGTGACGACCAGTGGTCCAACATGATTGCCGGCGTCGAACTGATCCGCCGCAAGGACCAGAAACCGGCTTACTGCATGACCTTCAACCTGCTCACCACGGCGGACGGCCGCAAGATGGGAAAAACGGAAAAGGGCGCCCTGTGGCTCGACCCGGAAAAGACGTCGCCCTATGAATTCTACCAGTACTGGCGCAACATCGACGACGCCGACGTGGAGAAATGCCTGTGCCTGCTGACCTTCCTCCCCATGGACGAAGTCCGCAGGCTCGCGGCGTACAAGGATGAAAAAATCAACGAGGCCAAGAAGGTCCTGGCCTACGAAGTGACGAAACTGGTCCATGGCCAGGAAGAGGCCGACAAGGCCGTCAAGGCCACGGAAGCCCTCTTCGGCGGCGGCGCGGACCTGGAAAACGTGCCGACGTTGGAAATCACGGCAGCGGACAAGACGGCCAGACTGATCGACGTCCTGACAGCCCGGAAGGTCTTCTCCAGCAAGCGCGAAGCGCGCCAGATGATCGCCCAGCACGGCCTCTACCTGAACAACGAGGCGGTGGACGACGCCGATGCCTCCCTGGCTCCGGAAATGTTCGAAAAGGACGGCGGCATCCTGATCCGCAAGGGCAAGAAGAAGTACTACCGCCTCGTCGTAAAATGATTTCCGCTTCCCTGGAACGGACCGTCGGAACGGCGGTCCGTTTCTTCGGACCGAAAAATGACAGAAAATAAAAACAGTTCCTGGAAAAGGAAGGGATCATCATGAACAACAATCTGACCTGGGGAAAACTGGTCGCCATCAGCTTCGTCCTCTTCTCGAGCTTTTTCGGTGCCGGCAACCTGCTCTTTCCGCCGCTTTTCGGCTATCTGTCGGGCAGCAGCCTGAACATGGCGGCCCTGGGATTCTGCATCACCGGTGTCGGCCTGCCCATCCTGGCCGTACTGGCCGTCGCCTGCACGGGCACGGATGACCTGACGGAAGTCGCCCGCCCCGTGAACGTGGCCTATGCCAAGATCCTCCTCTTCACGACGAGCCTCGTCATCGGCCCCCTGTTCGCCATCCCGCGCACGGCGGCCTTCAGTTACGAAATCGGTATCGCGCCCCATTTGGGTGGTTCGAGGCCGTTACATCTTTTCCTGTATTCGGTCATCTACTTCGTCTTCTGTTATTACGTGGCCAACAACGGCAGCAAGGTCCTCAACTGGCTGGGCAAGGTGCTTACGCCGGCCCTTCTGGTCTGCCTGGCCGCCCTGTTCGTATGCGTCCTGACCGGGCCGTCCTTCACGCCCCAGGCGCCGCAGGGCATCTATCTGACGAACCCCTTCCTGAAAGGCTTCCAGGAGGGCTATAACACCATGGACCTGCTGGCCGGGCTGCTCTTTGCGGGCGGCACGCTGGCCTCCATCCGCTCCTTCGGCGTCACCGGAAAAAAGGAAACCATCAGGGCCTGCTCCCTGGCCGGAATCCTCGCCATGATCCTCCTGGCTGCCATCTACTACCTGCTCGCCTACTCCGGTGCCGAAGCGCACCGCTACCTGGAAGGCTCCTTCGCAAACGGGGCACCTGTCCTGATTGCGATTTCCTATGAATATCTGGGACCTTACGGTTCCTGGATGTTGTCGCTCATCATCATCCTGGCCTGCCTGACCACGAGCATCGGCCTCATCTCGTCCATTTCCCATTATTTCGTCATCCTCTTCAACCACCGCATTTCGCAGAAGCGGATGGCATTCTGGATCGCCCTGGCCAGCCTGGGAATTTCGAACTTCGGGCTCACGAGCATCATCCTGGGCGCCATCCCGGTGCTGTGCTTCCTCTACCCCATCGTCATCGCCCTGTCGCTTCTGAACGTATGCGGCTTCACGGGCAACAAACGGGTGTTCCGCTGCACCATGTGGATCGTCACCGTGGCCTCCGTCTTTGAAGGCCTCAAGGCAGCGGACGTCCGGATCCCTGCCACGGTGCAGGACACGCTGTCCATCATTCCGCTCTACAGCGACGGGTTCGGCTGGCTCACCATCGCCATTGCCGGAGCCGTTGCCGGTGTCCTCTTCGACCGCTACAAGAAGTCCCAGGAGAAAAAATCGGCGTAAGATAGAAAAAAACTCGAAAATTCTGCCGCAAAACGATATAATAGTCATTAGGCCATAAGCCTTTCAACACTTTGTAAGGACACTGCCTCACGGCAGTGCAGGAGGAATCTACATGAAACTGAACCACATCGCCGCAGCGGCGGCCCTGGCCTGCACGCTGCTCGTCCCCATGGCTGCCAGCGCGCAGTACCTGCCGTATTTTACGGAATCCGAAACAAACTACCAGACCTACACGAACTCCCTGGACAAGGAAATCAGCCGGCCCCAGAACAGGTACTCGCCCCAGGGGCACATGGTGAAGGCGGAACAGCTGATCCGCGAAGGCAACGGCGAAGAAGCCCTGAAGGAAGCGAACTTCGCCCTCCAGCAGGACACATCGAACCAGCGTGCCAACTTCGACCAGGGTCTCGCCTATTTCCTGCTCAAGGATTACGACAAAGCCATCAAGGCCTACAGCAAATGCCTCGGCTCCCAGAACTATTTCCCGCCGGCTTTCAACAACCGGGCCGAATGCTACGGTCTGAAGGGTGACTTCAAGAACGCCCTGAGCGATTACCGTCTCGCCCTGAACATGGAAAAGGGCAATAAGGACTACATCTACACGGATCTGGGCAAGACCTACGCTGCGTTCAAGGACAGCAAAAAGGCCGACCAGGAAAAACTCAAGGCTGAATTTGAGGAACTCCTGAAACGCTGACCCATAGGAAACCAAAAATCACGATGCGGAAAGGATCCGTATCGTGATTTTTTTGTCTGCGTCCGCCATTGTCAGCGTGTTCCCTCAAAAGGCTTCCTGGAATATCTGATAGATTTCGTCCGGGTCCATCCGGCGGTAGCTGCCGGGCGACGCCGTACAGCCGGCGGCAACCGGCTTCAGCAGGCTTTTGTCCTGTATGCCCAGCTCCCGCAGGGTGGTCGGCATGCCAATTTCCCTGATGAAGGCCGCCAGTGCCTCCACCCCGGCTTTGGCCAGTTCTTCCCGGCTCTTCCCCTCTGCCGGAATCTCCCAGACCCGGGTTGCAAAGCGGGCGAATTTAGCTGCCCCGTCCTTATAGATGTGGCGGTAGTAGACCGGATGCAGCACGGACAGGCCGCAGCCGTGGTTGCAGTCCGTATAGGCACCCAGGGAGTGTTCCAGGATATGGCACTGGAAATCGGTCTTCTTGCCCAGTTTCAGGATGCGGTTTTCCGCCATGGTGGACAACCAGACCAGGTTGCTCCGCGCGTTGTAGTCTGCAGGATTCCTGAGGGCGGCGCGCAGGTTGCGGATGACGCTCTGCATGAGGGCCTCGTTCATGCTGTCGGACACGTTGTCCGTGTCGGGTGCGCTGAAATAGATCTCCATCATGTGGGACAGGCTGTCGAAGACCCCGGATACGAACTGCTTGCGCGGTACCGACAGGGTGTAGAGCGGATCCAGAAGGGCAAACCGCGCATTCAGGGCCGGATAATCGCGGCCGGTCTTCACCTTCAGGTCTTCGTTGGTGATGACGGCGCCGCCGTTCATTTCGCTGCCTGTGCCGGACACAGTCAGGATGATGCCCAGGGGCACGGTCGGGAAATCAATGGTGCCGGCCTTGGCCCAGAAACCGGCCCAGACATCGCCGTCGTACACAGCGGCCAGGGAAACGGCCTTGCAACAGTCAAACACGGAGCCCCCGCCGACGGCCAGAATCAGGTCCGCACGGCACTTGCGTGCAACCGCGGCGCCTTCCAGCACTTTGGCGTACGTGGGGTTCGACAGGATGCCTGCAAATTCCGTCACGTTCTTGCCGGCGGCCTTCAGGATCGCCATCACTTCGTCGTAAATACCGTTGCGCTTGATGGATCCGCCGCCATAGGCCAGCATCACGTTCGGGCCATACTGTTCCAGCAGGCCCGGCAGATACCGGGACACGGCTTTTTTCCCAAAATAAGCCTTCGTACTGTTTTCAAAGACAAAATCTTCCATTTATTATCCTCCCTGTCGTAAATTCGTTTGAGCGGCCTTATTCCGCCAGGCCCTTTTCCTTCATCCAGTCTTCGATCAGGTCGGCGATCTGCCCGTTGTTGCGGTCGCTCATCAGGAAATGGGTGTTGCCCTTGATGCCCCGTTTCGGCAGCAGGATCAGGCGGGCATCGCCGCCGTGCCTGTTGATGGTGTCGACCCAGATGCGGGCCATGTCGACACGGACACGCCAGTTGTCCAGGTTCCATTGTTCTGTCCGTTCAGACGGGATGTTGTCGCCGTAGATGACCACGATGGGCAGTTTCGTCAGTTTCTCGAACGAGTCTTTCGGGACGATGGCGGGCTTGAGGGCGCCGAAGGGGCTCGAAGTCTCCATCGGGGCCGGTGCCTCCTCTTTCGTGAACACGTAGCCGCTGCCCGGTTCCAAGGCCACGATGCCTTTTACCTTGTCGCTCTTCATGGCTGTCAGCCAGCCCGGGCCGCCGCCCTGGGAATGGGTCATGAGCACCGCCTTGCCCGATTTTTCGAGGACGGCCGCCATGGCGTCGCTGATTACGTTGGCGTCAAAGGCCCCCGTGTCCGGCGTCATAGAGCGGAAGAACTCCTCGCGGGCCCCTTCGTCCCATTTGACCTGCACCCCGGGATAATAATCCGGATAGAGGCCGATGCGGAAGTTGTCGTACCAGAGCTGTTCCATGGGTTTGTTCGAAATGATGCCGCCCGTCAGGGACTGGCCGGCGCGGCCGCGCCGCGGCTGGTCTGCCACATAGGTGCTGTAGCCCTTTTCCAGGAAGATGTTCTGGAACCCGTCGCGTCCGTCCGGCGTCGTTTCCCAAGTCTTGCCGGACTGGCCGGCGCCGTGCAGGAAGACGATGGCGTTCTTTTTCGGATGGACCGGTTTCTGGTAGAACACATAGGCGTGGTCTCCGTGCAGGGTCTGCCCTGCCGGATCCAGCGGTTTCGCATTATCGAAGGTCCCTTCCGCCTGTGCGACGGACCCGCCGGCGGTGAAACTACCCTGTGAAGCGATTGTCACAGGTTTGCTGAATGCCCCGGCCGTAGCGGTGAGGGCCATCAGGGATGCTGCTGCGGCTGCTGCCAAAATCTTTTTCATTCTGTTTGTCTCCCTTTCGTCAGCCATGCTTTATGATTACAAATTCTTCTGGTAAAACGGAACCAGTTTTCCCAGGACGGCATCCACGTATTCCGGAACCCAGTAGGTCTGGATGTGGCTGGCACCAGGGATCAGGAACAGTTCCTTGTTTTCCGTGCCGGTGGCCTTTTTGAAAGCGTCTTCCGTCATGTAGAGGGTGTCCGCCTTGCTGCCGGCCATCATGAGCAGCGGCTGGTTCAGAAGCGCCATGTTGTCAGCGGCATCGAAGGTGAACAGGTCCAGGTTGCTGCGGGCGGTGTACTTGAAGGTGGAGTTCGGATGACGATGTGTCTTGCCGCAGTACAGGTAGCCTTCGCTGTACAGAGTCGGCATCTTGGCCAGTTCCGCTTCCGGAACGTCCATCTCCTCCATGCCGGGCGTGCGGGCGGTTTCGCCACCGGCCGCCTCTTTGGCGCGCTGGGCGGATGCTTCGGCCAGACGCTGCTGCGTCGTGGCCTTGGCAGCGTTCAGGAAGCCGTCGCGGCGGACGATGCCGGAATTGAACATGGACAGGGTGGCAACCGCCTTGATGCGCTTATCGGTCTGGGATGCCTTCAAAGTGTATCCGCCGCCGCCACAGATGCCGAGTGCGCCGATTCGCTCCGGATCCACGCCTGGGAACGAGGCAATGATGTCGACCATGCCATGGATATCTTCCGTACGGAAAGCCGGGTTATCGAGATTGCCGTTCAAGTTGTACGTGACAGGATGAATATTCACCTTGCCGGCTTCGTTCTTCGTGATGGCGCCCCGATAGACCAGCCCGAAAGGATTGGAGTTCGGACTCTTGACCTTGTTCAGGGGGATTTCCTTCAAATCCCTGGCACCGAAGAAGGCGATGCCCTGGGTCGTCGGGGCCTCCTTTGCCGCCGCTTCCGCCGGCATGGCGGAAATGGCTCCGGTGACGCCGGCCGTCATGAGACCGGTTACGATGAGACCTGCTAATACTGTTTTGGAAAACTTCATGATCATTACCTCCTTTTCGCTGCGCCACTTGTCCGGACCGACTTCCGTGGTCGGGGCGGCGGCGATGTTATCCCCATAGTAGAGTACGAGGGGGATCTTCGTCAGTTTCTCGAAATCCGCCAGGGGTACGGCCCTCGCCTGGGCGGAAACCGGTGCGTAGACAGCTTTCGAAATCGCCGGAACCTCGCCTTCCGGAAAGAGGAAGGGCGAGCCGCCCGGTTCAAAGGCGACAATGGCCTTCACGTTGTCCGTCAGGAAGGGGGTCCGCCAGCCCACGGTACCACCCATGGAATGGGTGACCAGAACGGCCAGGCCTTACGGGGAATCTGGTAGAACACATGTACCTGCCGTCAGCACGAGGCCCAGGGCCAGCTGCATCAGGCTGCGTCTCCATTTGCTTTGCTTCACCGTAATCTCTCCTTCTCTATAGCTGTCAGGCATATTGTTTTTTAACTTTCATAACTATCATACAGTACTATTCATATTTGTACAATATCATTCGTACATGTCAGTATTCACTTCATGTATATAGCCATCCTTCATAGAAACGGTGCCGCCCTCATCGGGCCGGTGTGAATACGGAGTTGGACTCCCGCAGCATATTCAACGTCCGCGGAAACCCGACATACGGATTCAGCACGGTGAGGACGCCGACCACCTCGTTCTGTGTGGCCCCTGCCGCCAGATAGCCGCGCACGTGGCTGATGAACTGGGGCGAATCATTCCCCAGCGCCCCGATGGCGGCCACGGTGATCATTTCCCGCGTCTTCAGATCCAGTGTGCCGCGCGTATAGATGTCCCCGAAGCAGAACGCCGACAGGTCGTCCTGCAGGTGCTTTTGGAAGTCCGGCGTACCGGCGCGCATCCTGGTGATGCGTTCACCGTACGTATCCACCTGGAACTTCAGGCCCTTGGCAAAGCGGTCCGCATCCGTCGTCGTCCCCTGCGCATCCAGGGGCAGCCGGATACCGTTTTTGCGGAACACACCGTTCATGACCTCCACGGCCTCTATGACGCGCGGGAACCCGATATAGGGCGCCATATGGTACAGCGTCTCGCGGATTTCCAGCGGCGTCACGCCGTACTGCAGAGCCCCTTGCACATTCTTGCGCAGCAGCCCGTAATCCTGGTTGACCGTCAGCACCGCCAGCGTGACCATATCCTGTTCTTGGGGCGTCAGGGCCGCCTGGCAGGCAATATCACCATAGATGTAGCCCTTCATCAGGGCCGCCAATTCCGGATCCGTCTTCTCAATGCCCAGGGTCTGGGTTCCCATGCGCTTCGTCCAGGTCTGTTCCGCCCGGGCCGCGCGCCCCGTCCCGTCGGCCACGGACACGCCGCCAGCCGTCACAGCCGTATCCCCCGCAGATACTGTGGATGCGGCAGATACGGAAGGCATGGCAACGCCCGCCGTACCCAGGCAGTATAATCCGGCACTTACTACCGCTATTTTCAAAAACCGATTCCGTTTTTCCATGATGATGCCTCCTTCCAACTCCGTCTTAAATACCTTTTACAAGCCTATACAGGCCTGTATTCCATAAAACCGGATGTTGTTTCCTCCCCCCTGATTTCACCGTATCATACGGTAGTTGCTACCGGTCAAGGACTTTTTAAAAAATATTTTTCCAGGCGGAATTTCCTTGCCAATCTCCCGTTTCCTGCCTATAATGAAGCCAAAAACGAAGTCTTTCCGGGAAGGAGTGATTACTTATGTCCAAAATCACCGGCGCCATCCTGAACGTCGTAGAGACGGGCCGCCTGTATAGCATGAAGGAAACCTGCGCCCAGACAGGACTGGCCTATGAAACACTGAAATTCTACTGCAACAGCGGGCTCGTCCCGAACGTCAAACGGGATGCCAACAACCGCCGCGTCTTCAACGACCGCGACATCGCCTGGATCCGGAGTCTCGTGTGCCTCAAGAACTGCGACATGACCATTGCGGAAATGAAGACCTATCTGGCCTTCTGCCTGCACGGCCAGACCAGTATCCCGGAACGCAAAGTCATGCTCCGGAAGAAGCGGGACCTGCTGCTGAAGAAGCAGGCCGAAATCCAGGCTGCCATCGAGTATATCGACCTGAAAGAGGAATTTTACGACGACGTGCTCTCCGGGAAAACACCCTACCGCAGCAACCTGCTACCCACTGATGACCACTGAAGGCAAAAACGACCCCGGAACCGCCTGTTACTGCGGTTTCGGGGTTTTCCGCCTTTTCGGAGGCTGCATCTTAACTATCTTTTGGCCGCACAGCTTTTGTATTCGCCGCTTTCAGTAATCTTCCGGAGGATTCGGATTATATCGCCCGCGCTTCCTGCATGCCTTGCCTGTTTGATGGTGTACTTCCGCACGATGGCCAGGAGGCGTCGCCGGAAGGCCGCCTCGATACGGTACTTTGGCTCCCATAAGGGTCTTTGCTTTTTCATTTGCGGCTCCTGTTTCGGGCATGAAAAAACCGCCCGGGTTTGCGGGCGGTCCTTCGTTCTTTTAAATTCCAGGCACACAATCCTTGATGCCTTTGGCCATCTTCATGGCCCGCTGCATCAGGCTGCTTTCGTTCAGATACTCCAATCCTTTCAAGGTAATCTGCGGACGTCCTTTGCTGACCAGGAAGTTCCCGGTAGCATCCGTATCCACAGCGATTCCCTCTATTAGTCCGTTTCCGGAGAGATGCTGCGATCATCAAACGCTTCCGTATCCATGCTTGCTTCCAGGGTCTTTAGGATACGGTAAATAATCTGGATGCTATCCATGGTTGTTTTCCTTTTTTCTATCTTCGGAAATCTGCAAAATATACAGAGCTAAATCTTCGGTCGTTTTAATAATTCCGTCTTTTATCGCACCAATTACTTCTCTCCGCTCATCATCTGTTTTCACCAAATATCGACTGCAATTCACGAAGTTGTCATTATTCCAAAATGTGCGGATTCGTTTTACCATTTCCTTCTCGATTTCCGTCGGTTCGCTCAGATAGGCGCCTACATCCGTCATTTAAGTTCTTCCCTCCCAATTATCTGATAATCGTTGAATCCTTTCGTATTAAGCTCGCTTACAATCCTCGCGTACTCTTGCTTTGACAGCCTTATGGTGCGAGGATTGCGATTGATCTTTCTTCTCACATTACCATCATTTTTCCCCTTTATCAAGCTGTTTTCCCCGCCGTCAGCCTTGGAGAACCTGCCCCGGTTTACCGGATCACCTCCACGCGGATGTTTAGCCTCGTTGAATGAATCGGTCGTTCCTTTCGGCTCCGGTTCCTTTTCCCTCATCGCCCGGAAAGGGTTTGACGGCTGTTTTCCTTCTTGCATGGGCAGTTTATCCTGTTCGGTTTTTTCTCCGTTCCTAGGGCCATTCTTTTCTTCACGACCACCGCCTCCGAACATGTCGTCAAGGTCACCCATGCCTTCGTTGGGATCCTGGATGGTGTCGTCAGCCTTCTCGATGTCCTCATCCGTGATGTTGGTCCAATCCCGGTGATTTCGCTCTGGCTGCGCAGCTCTTTGAGAGCCGTCCGCTGAGAGATCAGCCCGGCCTGAAAGGCTTTTGTCACGGAGTCCGTGTTCTTGCTGGCCAGGTCGCTCATCTCGTCCTCGTCCGGCCGCCGGACCGCGTTGAATTCGAAGTCTAAATCGTCCGGGACAGCCCCCAGGGCTGACATTGCCATGATGGGCAGCAGCTTGTCATAGTGATGTGACCCCAAAAAGTTAGACCTTAGTAACGAGATGGTTTTTACTGTCTCGTTACTTTTTTATGCTGCCTGCAAGGAAAGCCTATATTGAACAG
>ONEW01000032.1 GCA_900316935.1 uncultured Selenomonadales bacterium | reverse complement strand
GGCACAGCTAAAACATCCCTCGCATTCAAAAGCCCGAACCAAGTTGTAACAGAGTATTTCTCAAATTCTGGTGTGTAACATATGTCTTGACAACCAAGAACCAAGACTCGACAATTGATGATGATAAGTGGAATAGCATGCGCTTTTTATGTTATAATAATATGGCTTAATATGAACTGGTTTGTTAAATGTTCTGAAAACGACAACTTTTGAGTTAGGAGGAGGTTGATACGAATGAGTAAATCCATTAAAGTAGCAATTTCTCCTAATATCATTAATTGGTTGCTGAATACTAAATTACATGATTCTACAGACAATGACACCATCATGTTGTTGCGTGCATGGCTTGGTGGCGAAAAAAAGCCGACGCTTGCTCAAGTTAGGGATTTGAGCCGTAAGCTGCATGTCCCATTCGGCGTTTTCTTTTTGGAGGAGGCGCCGCAGGAAAGCCCCGCGATGACGGAATTCCGTACAATGGACAGCGCACATGCCGGCAATCTGAGTCAGGATCTTCAGGATACCATCATGAAGATGCTTCAACTTCAGGATTGGATGCGGGATGAAGTAAGGGAAAACTATGGGGAACTGTCTTTTGTCGGGTGTTGTGGAAATGTTACCTCTACAGACAGAATCATTTCTGTATTCCGGGAAGTTTTTCAGGTTTCCTTAGAGTGGCATTTAAATTGCAAGACTGCCAATGACGTGTTTAACCTGGCCCGCAAAAAATGCAATCAGGCGGGCATTCTGGTTTTTATGAACGGTATTGTCGGGCAAAATAACAGACGAAAGTTAAATTTGAAAGAGTTTAGGGCGTTTACGCTGGTCGATCCTGTAGCACCTTTAATCTTTATCAATGCTTGTGACTCCATGCCGGGGAGAATTTTCTCTATTTTACATGAAATGACGCATATTTTACTAGGGTGCAGTAATCTGTACGATGAGGAAGAAATACATGCAGATTTCAGTAACTCCCAAGAGGCAATCTGTAATAAAGTTGCTGCTGAAATATTGGTGCCGGATTGTTTGTTTAGAAAACTTTGGCAGAGTCGTAATGAGGAAGTATTGGAGAGGATCAGATACGTATCCAGATTTTTTAAATGCAGTTTAACGGTAGTCGCCAGGAAAGCTCTTTCCAACGATTTCATTAATAAGGGTCAATATAACTATTTCGCTCAGCTTTTTAAAGAAGAAGCCGAAAAATATAGTGCAAAGCATAAACCCTCTGGCGGGAATTATTATGCTATGCAAAAAAGCCGCCTGGACCCTCTCCTTTTAGAAACTGTGGTCCGTAGTATCGATGAGGGAAAAACTTCCTATACGGAAGCATATCGCCTGACTGATACTACAAGAAAAACTTTTGATAAGGTTTTAGCCGCTGTAGAGGGAAGGGGTGAGCAGTGACTTGGGGACAAAATATTTGGTTGATGCAAATATCTTGATTTCTGCTTGCCGTAAATTTTACGCATTTGACATTGCCCCTGTTTTTTGGGAATTGATTGCTTCACATTTGGGAGTGGACTTATTCATTCTTGATAAGGTTCAAGTCGAGTTGGCCGGTGAAGATTCATTAGCGCAGTGGTTAGACAAACAATATGCTCGTGTACCTGCATGCCTTATTTCTACGAATGATAGTTCTATCGTCTCGTCATATCAGGAAATCATGCAATATGTTTCGAAATGTGGGTACTATAACCCAGTGGGGCAACAGAGCTGGCAAGATTACACGGCAGCCGATCCATGGTTGGTGGCAACAGCCATGGCAGAGGGGTATACCTTAATAACGTTTGAAAAACCAAACAACAACTTAAGTACAAACAGAAAGTCCAAGTCAATAAAAATCCCCGATGTAGCAAATTACTTTGGTGTAAGGTGCAGTGACTTGTTCGAGTATATGCGGAGGCAGAAAATTTGCTTTGAGAAATAAGGTACATATATATCTCAAGACACATCACAAAAATTCCTTAGAGCAACACAGAGGAGGTGTCCAAGCATTATGAATAAAATCGAATATAACGGCTTGATAGCGTTTCATCCCGGTTACTATGTGAGACACCATTGAAGCGATGGAAATCACGCACAGTGAGTTCGCAAAACGCCTGGGAACGACGGGAAACACCGTAAGTAGGTTGGTAAACGGTGAAATTCCCCTGTAGCATGATCTGGCGTTGAAGTTGTCCAATATGCTTGGTACGGGAATCGAAGTCTGGCTCAATTTGCAGGCGGAATTTGATGAACAATGCTTTTTGATGAAGCAGGAAAAAGCGATGAATCCGCGTGCAGTGAGTCACAACTGAATGGGCCCAAAGTGATATTCCCTTTTCCCTGAAACTGAAAAATGGAGTCAGATATAATTTAAGCCGTTCCCGGCATCCTCCGGGAACGGCTTTTCCCATGTCTGCGGTTTTGCAATTACTTTTCCCCGTACGCCCCGTCCCAGACGATGCGCCGGTAGTTTTCCCGGTCCGTGGCCCCTTCCGTGGAGATGCACAGGACCTGCGCGCCGCCGTCGAGGCCCAGTTCGTCCCGCAGGCCGTGCAGGGCGGGATTGCGCAGCAGCTCCGTGACAAATCCTGTCGTGGCGGCGCCGCTTTCGCCGGAAATGATCCGTCCGTCGCCGGGCAGGGGCGCGCCCAGGATGCGCATGCCGTTGGCCGCTGCTTGGTCGGGGATGGAGACGAAGTAGTCCGCCGTCTCCTTCAGCAAATCCCAGGCGAGGGAGCACGGTTCGCCGCAGCACAGTCCCGCCATGATGGAATGGAGGTCCTGGACGGCGTGCAGTGTCCCGTCATCGGCCCGGGCCGTGCGGAAGAGGCAGTCCGCCCCGTTGGGCTCGACGACCGTGATGACGGGCTTGGCCGCGCCGGGATAGCGGTCGGCGAAGTAGGCCGCCACGGCGCCGGCCATGGATCCCACGCCGGCCTGCAGGAAGAGGTGCGTCGGCGGACACGGCAGCTGTTCGGCCGCTTCGTCGGCCAAAGTCAGGTAGCCCTGCATGATCCACCGCGGGATTTCCGTATATCCTTCCCACGCCGTGTCCTGCACCAGGATCCAGCCGTTCCGCTCCGCCTGGGCGGCCGCGAAACGCACTGTGTCATCGTAATTGCCGTCCCGGATGGATGCTTCCGCCCCGAGCCGGCGGATGTTCTCCAGCCGTTCCGCCGCGCTGCCTGCCGGCATGTAGACGACGGCCTTCTGCCCGAGCTGCCGGGCCGTCCACGCCACACCCCGGCCATGGTTTCCGTCCGTCGCCGTGACAAAGGACATCGTACCCAGCCGGGCGCGGGCCTCCGGACCCGCCAGATCCGCAAAGCCCAGCTCCTGCAGCGGGCGTCCCAGTTTCCGCGCCAGCACGTTCGCCATGCTGTAGCTGCCGCCGAGGGCTTTGAACGCGTTCAGACCGAAGCGGTAACTTTCGTCCTTCACAAAGAGGCCGCCCAGGCCCAGTTCCCGCGCCAGGTTCCGCAGTGGCACCAGGGGCGTTTCAGCATACTCCGGGATGGTCCGGTGGAAGGCGCGTACCTGCCGGGCCTGCGCCACGCCGAACGCCGGCGGGATGCTTACGGAACGGGGATGCTGGCGGTGTACGGCTTCCATGTGGTCCTGCATATGATTGGTCATGGTGGCTGCCTCCTTTTCCTTTTTCCCATTATACCGTGTTTCGTCCTGCCCGTCGACACGGGAGCACCGTTTTTAATACGTGCCGGAAAAATACGTATAAAAGCGATACGTATCAAATGAGCCGTTTTATTTGCGGGACATATACGGGGGAGGACCTCCGGCCGATACCGTTTGCAAATTCCACGGAAAGTGTGCTAGAATTTTGGCGTAAACTTCTCTCGCTGCTTTTCATGGAGGAGTATTATGGCACTGACCAACAAAGAAGACATTGAACAGTTCATCAAGGATTCCTGCAAAACAAATCCCTTTGCCCAGACATGCGATATCCGCGTGGATTCCGTAAAACGCGGGGAAGCTGTGCTGCACATCGACATCGATGACAAGCACACGAACATGTACGGCGCCGCCCACGGAGGCCTGCTGGCGACGCTCATGGACACGGCGATGGGGATCGTGGCGCTGAGCATGGCCCGGCGGGTCGTGACATTGAATTTCAACATCAACTACATCAAGAGCATCTTTTTCTGTGATACGGCAACGGTGACGGCACGTGTGCTGCACGACGGCATGTCGACCATGGTCATCGAGGCGGCTGTGACGGACCGGAAGGGCGATGTGGTCTGCAAGTCGACCGGTACGATCTTCGTCGTAGGGCCGGTGGACGAAGTGCCGGCCGCGTGGTGAGAAGCCCTGTACAGGGCAGGATGTTGAAGGGAAAAGCGGGGGATGGGAACGATGGATGCATTGAAGAACATGGTGACAGGCGTGGGTTCTGCCGCGATGCTGCTGGCCATGACGAATACGATGACGGATGAACAGTATATCAAGGGGCTGTTGCAGACCATGGGCTACAAGGTGGCGGTGACGGAAGTCGGCGGCAAATACCGGTCCACCTCGTTCCAGGATGTGATCATCAAAAGCGTGATGGGAGCGGCACTGCACAACAAGGTGATTGAGAAAAACACCTACGAGGTGCATGCCGTCCTGCATGCCCTGATTGATTCGAAAAAAGGCTTGTTCGGGGAAAGCGGGAATTCTTCCAGCCTGAATGCGAAAATCGCCATTGCCAGAAAGGATTCCTGGATTGCCGTGGCCGTTTTCGGGCGCTCCGCCATTTCCAATTTGATGAACCATGAGCGTTCCGGATTAGGGATCATGCATATTTGACGGTTCCGTATATAGGACATATGCCGTTTTGCTATAGGCTGAATTGTTTCTTAAAAAGTTCTTGACAAATCTTTGAAGCCCGATATATGATTCATGTGAGAGAGATGTCTGGAAAAACACCATTCCGGGCATGAGAGAAAAGGTGCAGTAATCCTCTGAGATTCTACCCGGAAAATTAAACATTAGCAGCGAGAGTTGGAGAAATGGAGTGATACTCTGTTTCTCCTTTTTTATTTTTCCAGGCTTGTCCGGACCGGGCTTTGGAAAAACGGGGAATCTCCAGGGGAAAAAGGACAAAAGAAAAAAGAAAGGAGAAAGACAATGAACATTGTCGAGTATGCAGCTTTTGCGTATCTGGCTACGGCGGTCATTTCGCTATTGTTGATTGCCCTGATCGTTGTTTTGAACAAATTCATGGGCGGAAAACCGGGGAATGAGAACGGGGAAGGGGTGGAATAAACGATGGATGTAACGACGATTGCTATGAACATGTTTCCCGGCATCGCGAGCTTCTTCACACAGGATCCTGTGATTGCAGGCGCCCGCGTCGTGCTGATCATTTTAGGCTTTATCCTTGCGTATTACGGGTTCAAGCGTACGCTGGAACCGCTGATCATGGTGCCCATGGGCATCGGCATGATCTGCATCAATACGGGCGTCCTGTTCCTGGCGGACGGGAATACGGGCACGTTGTTCCTGAATCCGCTGATTGCCAATCCGAACGAACTGATCAACATCATGCAGGTCAACTTCCTGCAGCCGATCTACAACTTCACTTTCTCGAACAGCCTGGTTGCCTGCATGGTCTTCATGGGCGTCGGCGCGATGTGTGAAATCGGCTTCATCCTGGCAAGTCCCTGGACTTCCATCATCATCGCCATCTTCGCGGAAGCCGGCACGTTTGCCACGCTGGTACTGGGCGTATGGTTCGGCCTGGCCCCGAACGAGGCGGTTGCCGTGGCATCCATTGGCGGCGCGGACGGCCCGATGGTGCTCTTCACGTCCCTGATGGCGGCGCCGGAACTGTTCGTCCCGATTTCCGTCATCGCCTACCTGTATCTGTCCCTTACGTATGCCGGGTATCCCTGGATCGTAAAGTGGATGGTCCCTAAAAAATACCGGGGCATGGACATCCTGCTGGATATGCCCGAAGTCTCCAAAAAGTCCAAGTTCATCTTCATCATGGTGGCATGCGGCACCCTGTGCCTGCTGCTGCCGATGGCGGCCCCGCTGATCATGTCCTTCTTCCTGGGCATGGCCATCAAGGAAGCGGAAATCGTTCCGTACCAGGACCTGATTGAAAACACCGTCATGTATACGGCGACAATCCTGCTGGGCCTGCTGCTTGGCTGCCTGTGCGAAGCTTCGACGCTGCTGAACCCGAAAGTGGCCATCATCGTGGCACTGGGAATCCTGGCCCTGGCAATTTCCGGCGTGGTCGGCGTGGTCGGCGGCTGGGTCGTCTATTGGGCAAAAGGCGGAAAGAACTTCAACCCCGTAGTCGGTATCGCCGGTGTCTCCTGCGTTCCGTCCACTGCCAAAATCGCGCAGCATGCAGCGGAGGATGAAAACCCCTTCGCCGTCGTCATGCCGGTTGCAATGGGCGCCAATATCGCGGGTGTCATCGTTTCCGCCGTGGCCTGCGGCGTGATGATCTCCACCATCGGGTTCCTGAAATAAGTTTTCCAGGGGGCGGCTTCGGACGGCAGCGGATTTCCTGCTCCTTCCGGAGCTGCGCCGGAACCTGGAAAGGGGTGTTGGACATGGACACGGAACAGGGTGTGGAATATCCGATCCAGGGAAAACCGGTCCATTATTTCAAGGAACTGGATTCCACGAATACGACAGCGATGGAATTCGCCTCCCGCGGAGCGGAGGAAGGCACGGTCATCCGGGCCGGCCGCCAGCTGCGCGGCCGGGGCAGGCTGGGCAGGGTGTGGGAATCCGGACTGGATGCGGGACTTTGGTTCACGCTGATCTTACGGCCCCGCCGGGATTCCTGGTTTGTCGCCCAGGTAACGCTGCTTGCCGCGGTTGCGGTGGCAGAGACATTGCGCGGGACCTGCGGGGTCCGGGCAATGATAAAATGGCCGAATGATGTGATTGTTGACGGCAAAAAGATATGCGGCATCTTATCGGAAATGCGTTTGAATGAAACCGGTACTGAGTATGCGATTGTCGGAATCGGAATCAATGTCAATCTGGCGCAGTCGGATTTGTCGGATGAGTTGAAGGAGAAGGCGACCTCCATCCTGATTGAGTCGGGTTCCAGGGCAGATTCTGATTTGATACTTGGTAAATTCCTCGAAAGTTTTGAAAAATGGTACAACCTTTGGCAGGTGAGCGGGTTCTCCCGCATCCGGGAGAAGTGGATTGAGTATAACGGCACGTTGGGCAGGCCGGTCCTCGTGAAAGATGACGACCAAGTCATCTGCGAAGGACTGGCGACCGGAATCAGCGAGTACGGCAGCCTGCAGGTGCAAGCCAAAGACGGAACCCTTCAGGAGTTTGATTTCGGAGAAATCAGTATCCGGTTTTAAACGGAATGAGCTCAACGCTGAAGGAGTGCACTATGAAAAAGGAAGCGGAGATCCCTTTTGGGGACAGTCTCCAGTCAGCCAGCGTCGCCGCCATGCTGCTGGCGTTGACCAGGACCATCCACGACGAGGAGGAAGCCAAGAGAATGGTCCTCGCCATGGGGCATAAATTCGTGGTCACGGAAGTAGGGGGAAAAACGGCGACGAACGGGTTCCAGGACCAGGTGAACCGGGCGGTGATCGGTGCCGGGCTGAATGCCGGCGTCATCCAAAAGCTCCCGAACGAGATCCATGCACTGGTACATGCTACGGAAGAGGCACAAAAAGGGATTTTGGTGAATGTAGCGACCAGTTCCAGTCTCGCCTTGAAGATCGCCATTGTCCGCAAGGAACACTGGATTGCTGTAGCCATTTTCGGACAATCTGCTTTGCATTATATGACGAACCATGAACGCGCCGGATTGGGCGTGATGCACATCTGATGCATATCTGAAGCATCTTGGCAACTGAATACGGAATGAGGATATGAGAGCATGAGAGCCTTTGCAAGAGGGGTTTTTATGCTCTTTTCCTTTTCCCTGGAAACGGGGATTCCGTCCGGTGATGTGCGTTTTCAGGATGCTTTTGTTATATGGAAGATTTAAAGTCGCGAAAGGAGAGAACAGTATGGAGTTCAAAAGCACACGGACTGAATGGGATACCTTGAAAAAGGATACCCAGGAACGGATGAAAGCAGCTGCTCCCTTTGTCAAAGAGGGCAAAATCGTTGACCAAAAGGATACGGTTGCTTTGCTGGAGGCGGTCATCAAGCCTTTCGACAAGGTGAACATCGAAGGCAATAACCAGAAGCAGGCCGACTTCCTTGCCAAATGCCTGTGCCAAGTGGATCCCAAGAAGATCCATGACCTGCACATGGTACAGTCGGTCCTGACCCTGCCGGAACATCTGGATGTATTTGAAAAGGGGATCGCCAAAAAGCTGGACATGTCCTTCTCCGGTCCCCAGGCCGGCCGCATTGCGGAGTTCCTGCGGGAAGGGAAACTGGAACTGGGCGCCATTCATACGTACCTCGAACTGTACGGGCGCTATTTCGTCGACCTGACCCCGAAGGTCGCCCTGGTCGCAGCCACCATGGCGGATAAGGACGGCAACCTGTTTACGGGGTTCAGCACGGAAGATACGCCGGCCATCGTGGAAGCCACGAAGTTCCGCCAGGGCATCGTCATCGCGCAGGTCAACAAGATCGTGGACAAGCTGCCCCGCGTCGATATCCCCGGCGACTGGGTCGACTTCGTCATCCAGTCCCCGAAACCGTTCTATATCGAGCCGCTGTTCACCCGTGACCCGGCCCTCATTACGGACGCCCAGGTGCTGAAAGGCATGATGGCGATCAAGGGCATTTACGGGGAATACGGCGTACAGAGCCTGAACCACGGCATCGGGTTCGATACGGCGGCCATCGAGCTGCTGCTGCCGACCTACGGCGAGGAACTGGGCCTGAAAGGCAAAATCTGCTCGCACTTCATCCTGAATCCGCATCCCACGCTGATTCCGGCCATCGAAACGGGCTGGGTGCAGTCGGTCCACAGCTTCGGCGGCGAACTGGGCATGGAGGATTACGTAGCTGCCCGCAGCGACGTGTTCTTCGTCGGGCCGGATGGTTCGATGCGTTCCAACCGTGCCTTCTCCCAGACGGCAGGCCATTACGCCATCGACATGTTCATCGGCGGCACGCTGCAGATCGATCCGTACGGCAACAGCAGCACGGCGACGGCGACCCGCGTCGCAGGCTTCGGCGGCGCGCCGAACATGGGCTGCGATGCCAAAGGCCGCCGGCACAGTTCTGGTGCCTGGCTGAAATGCGGCGAGGAATACGGCATCAAGGATCAGCTGTTCGGGCCGGAACTGCACCGCGGCAAACGCCTGGTGGTCCAGCTTGCGGAAACCTTCCGTGAAAAACTGGCGCCCGGCTTCGTGGAGGAACTGGATGCCTTCGCCCTGGCCAAGAACGCAAACCTCGCAATCGAACCGGTCATGATTTACGGCGACGACCTGACCCATATCATTACGGAGGAAGGGATTGCGTACCTGCATAAATGCCGCACCATGGAAGAACGCACTGCCGCCATCCGCGGCATTGCCGGATTCACGGAAGTCGGCATGAAGGCGGATCCGAAGGAAACGCAGCGCCTGCGGGAACTGGGCATCATCAAGACCGCGGCGGACCTGGGCATCGATATCTCCCGCGCAAACCGCTCCATGCTGGCCGCCAAGAATGTACACAATCTGGTGGAATGGTCTCACGGCCTGTACAATCCGCCTGCTAAGTTCAGAAACTGGTAATGAGGGAGGGATTTATAGTGGCTTTACAAGTTTTAAATTTCAAATTCAAAACCGAGGCACCGAAAACGATTGCCAAGAAATGGTCCCATCTGGGCGTCACCGGTTCCGGGGACCTGGAAGTCCTGATGGAACAGAAGGAACTGGGCGGCGCTGTGACGGCCAAGGTCGTTACGCCTGTCAAAGGGTTCGACGCCGTCTGGGAAAAGATGCTCGGCAAGTTTGTGAATGACTGCCATGTCGGCGACGTCAGCATCGAAATCAACGATGACAATGCGACCCCCATTGTCGTTTACATGAGATTGCGGCAGGCTCTGGCCGAAGCAAACGCAAAGGAGGCGGAATAAGGATGAAAAGCTACAAGGAACTGCAGAACGCCAGCTTCTATGATGCGAATGCCCGGGAAAGAGCCATCGCCATGGTGGACAAGGGAACCTTCACGGAACTGCTCGGACCCCTGGACCGTTTTACGAGCCCCCATCTGCCGGTCCTCGGCACGGCGGTCGAATTTGACGACGGCACGGTGACGGGCGTCGGCCTGATCGGCAAACACCCGGTCTTCGTGGTTTCCATGGAAGGCAAATTCATCGGCGGCGCCATCGGCGAAATCAACGGCGGCAAAATGGTGGGGACGATCCGCCTGGCGGAAAAGACTGCGGCGGCCATCAAGAAGGCCCATCCCGATGAATACGCGGAACGCCGCCCCATGGTCGTCATCTCCTTCGAAACCGGCGGCGTCCGCCTGCATGAGGCCAACGCAGGCCTGCTGGCCCATGCCGAAGTGATGGATGCCTTCCAGGACTGCCGCAAAAAACTGCCGGTCATCGCGGTTGTCGGCTCCAAGGTGGGCTGCTTCGGCGGCATGGGCTTCGTCGCGGCGGCAACGGACATCATCATCATGAACGAGGAAGGCCGTATCGGCCTGACCGGCCCGGAAGTCATCGAGCAGGAAATGGGCAAGGAAGAGTTCGACGCTTCCAACAAGGCCTTGGTCTACAGGACGACGGGGGCGAAACACAAATACATCATGCAGGACTGCAACTATCTGGTGGAAGACAACTGCGGCGCTTTCCACGAGGCCCTGAAAGAAGTGGCCGGCCTGCCGATGGACAAGATTGAAGGGATGCGCCGCATCGGTTCCCCGGCCGCTGTCGCAGAACAGATGAAGCTGGTGAAGCTGATCGGCGACATGCAGCCGAAGGACTCCATGGACATGTGGAAACATTACGGCAATGAAGATCCGGCCGCATTGCCGGAAATGACGACGGCTGAATTCCTGAAGGTCGTGAAACGCAGACCGCGCAACTAAGGATAGGAGGTAAGAACATGGACGAATTTGATAACACGATGATTGGCCGCGGCCGCGATGCAATCGAAATGATTGTGGATCCTGGCACGTTCCAGGAAAACCTGATCGAAGGGTATTCCTTTGATGCGGAGTATGGCCCCGGCGCCGTAGTCGGCACGGCAAAGATGGACGGACAGGACACCACCATCATCGCCAATGACGCCCAGGCTTTCAATGAGCGCTTCCCTGTCGTGTTCGGCGGCGTCATCGGCCTGGAAGAAGGCTACAAGATGGCAACGGCGGTGTACCGTACCATGAAGGCCGATGAAGCGAAACCGATGAGCAAAAAACGCCCGATCGTCCTGATTGTCGACACCCCGGGCAACGGCCCCGGCAAACTGGAAGAAATCTGCGGCATGAACAAGTCGACCGGCGCGTACCAGCTGGCCTTGGCGGAAGCCCGCAAACTGGGACATCCGATTGTGGCCTGCGTCATCGGCCGTGCCATTTCCGGCGCGTTCCTGTGCCATGGCCTGCAGGCTGACCATATCCTGGCCCTGTCCAAGGACTTCGGCACCATGATCCACGTAATGCCGCTGACCTCCATCGCCCGTATCACGAAGATGGATATCGAACGCCTGGAGGAGCTGTCCACGAGCAACCCCGTATTCGCGGCCGGTGTGGACTTCTTCTACAAGCTGGGCGGTGTCCAGGAAATCATCAACAAACTGGAAGATATGCGCCCCGTCATCCTGAAACATATCCAGGAAGTCTATGCCCTGAAGGCCGCCGGCAAGTTCGAGGAGCTGGGACCCTGGGGCCGCGGCCTGCTGGGTGACAAGCGCGGCGGCCGTACCCATCGCCTGAAAGCGATGGCGAAAATGAACGAAGAATTTGATGCCGTAGCAGACAAATACATCAATGCATAAAGCAGACAGGACCCGGGAAGAGGAGGTGTATGGACATGGCAGGCTTGTTAAAGGAAATCAGCGCCATGGTGCGCCAGTTCGGTTCCGCACCGACACTGGCGGAAATGCCGCGCAGGACGCTGCAGGACAAAGGGATCGCAGGACCGACGTCGGCACACACGATTGAAGAAATCCATACACCTCTCAATCTCGCTTATGTCACGTTTACGACAGGGACATCGGCGTTCCAGAACATCGTCGGCATCACGTTCGAAGAATTGCCGGAACGGATCAAGGCTTCGCAGAAGGCATTGGCCATGGCCGGCCTGAAACAGGGGGATACGGTCGTGGTGACCTATCCGCCGCTGGTCAATGTCTTTTCCGGCCAGGCTCTGAAGGAATCGGGCCTGACCTGGAAGTTCCTGCTGCGCTCCAGCCGGGACGCGTTTTTGGCGGCCCTGTATGAGGAACAACCGGCGGCGGTCGTCGGGGAATCCTCGTTTCTGCGGGCGGCCCTGGAAGACGCGGTCCATCTGGGCGTCGCGGAAGAACTGCCGCAAGGCCTGGTCCTGCTGGCAGCGGGGACGCCGCTGGATCTGGAGCTGATTCCCGTCGCGAAGAAAGTCCTCGGGGCAGCGGTGCATGACCTGTACGGCTGCCAGGAATTCGGCTGGGCGGCCCTGGACGGCATCCCGCTGCGGGAGGACATAGAACTGGTTCCCTTCCGGAACCGGGCCGGCAATGAGATGTATGAAATGGTTGTCGGCGGCATCCCGACCGGGGACAGCTTCCCCGTTTCCCCGAGCGGCCATGTCTGCAACCGGGAAGGAACGGTCATCACGTACCGGCGGGAACGCACCTACCCGGAATACGAGGTTGTCGTCAAAGAGACGCCGGTGTCCAGCAAAGTGACGGTCGACCGGGCTGCACGAAGCATCCTCCGCATCAAGGGGAGGGTCGTCAAGGTGGCACCGGATGTCAGGACCGGCGCGGCCTGCACCAGACTGGAACTGATTCCGGATGCGGTGCAGGGAACGGCCGGCGCCCCCGCCGTCATCACCGGGCCCGTCAAGACGAAGCTGTTCGACGACCTCGTCCGGGCGCAGCTGGATTACCAGCAGAACGGAAAGGCGGACCCCGTATGGAAAAAACGGAGCTGAGAACTTACGGAAGACACAGTCTGGCTGTCCTTTCGAAGGAAGAACGGCTCCGGATTTCCGCCGAAATACTGCAAAAGAGTTCTCCCGACATTTTGTCCGCGCTGAAGGAACTGTTCGCCTTTGAGGGCGCCGATGGCACCGGCATGCCGGGAATCGTCCGCCGGTCCGAAACGGTACGGCCGGGGATGGTTCCGCTGGGCTTTGTGCCTCTCCGCCGCCACCAGGGCCAGCGGCTGCGGATCAGTACTTTTGCAGAAGAAGCGGAAATCCGGGAGTACATTACGCCGGTCCGGCTGCTCCATTCCGATTTTGAGGAACGGACCCGTGTGTTACGGGCCGCAAAGGAAATAGCGGCCTGGAATGAGGGGAAGGATCTGGGTGTATTGGGATCGGCCGGGTTGGAAATCTTTACCGGCCTTCCCTATACAAATGACGATTCCGACCTGGATCTGCTGGCAGGGGCCCGCCCTGTCGGCGAACTGAAGGAATTGTACGGAAGGCTGACGGCCCTGGGCCGTCGCTACGGCTTTGCCGTGGACCTGGAGGTCGCCCTGCCCGACGGATTCGGCGTGAAAGCTGCCGAGTTGTTCATGAACACGAAAACGCTTTTAGGAAAAAGCATGCGCGAAGTTTCCCTGCTGGATCGGGGAAAGGTGGAAGCCATGCTGAACAGATGACAGGTTAAGAGAAAAGGAGACATCATTCATTATGGAAATCAAATCCCGTGTACCTGGCAAGATCGTCCGTTTCGAAAAGAATGTCGGTGACGCTGTAAAAGCAAAAGACATCGTCGTCGTCATGGAAGCCATGAAGATGAAACAGGTCGTTCCTTCCCCGGTTGACGGCACCATCAAGGAATTCAAGGTAACCCCCGGTGACCGTGTATCCGCCGGTGCCGTCCTGGCCATTGTGGAATAATCACAGGCATTATTCCGCCTGGTTGTTTCAGATTTCAGTCTGATAATAAAAAATTGTACTAAGGTGGTGTGAATATGGCTATATATGGCGTAGCTTTGTTGGCGGCCTGTTATATTGTCGGTATTTTCCTCGGCGATATCTTCGGCGCCCTTGTTGGTGTCAAGGCGAATGTCGGCGGTGTCGGTTTTGCCATGCTGTTCCTCATCCTGCTGACCAACAAGGGTATTGATGCCGGTTGGCTGGACAAAAAGTCCCAGAGCGGCATCTCGTTTTGGAGTGCAATGTACATCCCCATCGTGGTGGCTATGAGCTCGATTCAGAACGTCGTAGCCGCACTGCGCGGCGGCCCGCTGGCTATCGGCGGCGGCCTCGTCGGTGTCGCGGTTGCATTTGCCTTTATCCCCATCATTAACAAGATCTTCGGAAATAAGTCGAAACAGGGGGTGAAACCATGAATCTCCTCGATATGTTTACAAAAGTAGCGACGAAGAACGGCCTGGTTTTCGCATTCCTGCTGATCGGCGTCATTACCCTGATTACGTACAAAATTTCTGCCATGACCAAAGGCAAGGTGCACGGCTCCGCCATCGCCATCTTTGCCGGCCTGGTCCTGGCCTACATCGGCGGTGCCACCACCGGCGGGTCCAAGGGCCTTGCCAGCATTCCGCTGTTTGCCGGCGTCGGCCTGATGGGCGGCGGCATGTTCCGTGACTTCGCCATCGTGTCGACGGCCTTTGGCGCCGACCTGCGCGAAATCAAGAAATGCGGCATCGTCGGCGTGTTCTCCCTGCTCATGGGCATCATCAGTTCGTTCATCGTTGGCTGCGTGATGGCATACATGTTCGGGTACAAAGATACCGTGTCCATGGTGACCGTCGGCGCCGGCGTATGCACCTTCGTGGTGGGCCCCGTAACGGGTGCTGCCCTGGGGGCCGCCTCCGACGTGATCGCCATCTCGATTGCCGCAGGTGTCGTCAAGTCCGTAGCGGTTATGATTGTGACACCCTTCGTAAAGAACATCGTCGGCCTGGACAACCCGCAGAGCGCCATGATCTTCGGCGGCCTGATGGGGACTTCGTCCGGTACGGCGGCAGGCCTGGCGGCCGTAGACCCCAAACTGGTACCGTACGGTGCGATGACGGCAACCTTCTATACCGGCCTGGGCTGCCTCCTGTGTCCGTCCATCCTGTACCTGGCCACAAAAGCGATCATGGGCTGAACCCCGGCCAATCTCCCAGAAAGAATTATCCGGCTGCCATTCCGGCAGCCGGATCCTGAAAGGTGATCCTTATGAATTCATCGGAACAGTTAAGCAAATACCTGTCCCAGGCCATTCTGCTGGAAGTGGCGGCGGCCCCGAAACCGGGACTTGTCACGCGCCATTCCAACGGTGCCCACCGGGACATGAGCCTCTTGACTTTTGCGATGAGTTCCGCCGTGGCAGCCAGCGCGTTCTTCGCCTCCGGCCGGATCGGAAGCGCACACGGCGGCTCCCTTCCGGAACTTTTCCAAGCCTTGCGCCGCTATGGCAGAGAGGCGGAAAAAGAGCTGCTGCAAAGCACCCAAGGTGTCAACACCCAGCGCGGCATCCTGTTTGCAGGCTGCCTGTTGGCCGGAGCGGCCGGCTACCTGGAGCAGGAGGGGCAGGCGCTGACCGTCCGGAATGTCTGCCGGACCGTGGCCGCCATGACGGAAGGATTGGTGGACAGGGAATTGAAGTCCCTGAAACAGGAAGCGGCAGTGACAGCCGGGGAAAAACTCTATGTGCGACACCATATCACCGGTATCCGCGGGGAAGCAGAAAAGGGATTCCCCAGTGTGATGTCGCACGGACTGCCCGGCCTCCGGGACGCCTTCAAAAACGGCGCGACCCTGAACGATGCCTGCGTCCACGCACTGTTGGCGCTCATGACGGTCGCCGAAGACAGCAACGTCGTCTGGCGTACGGACTATGAATCCCTGCTGTGGCTCCGGGAACGGGCGGAACAAGTCTTTTCCCTCGGCAGCATCTATACCGGCAAAGGGTACGAAGCCATCCGGGAACTGGACCACGACTGCATCGAACGCCGCATCAGTCCCGGCGGCTGCGCCGACCTGCTTTCGGTGACCCTGGCCCTGTATTTGTTGGAAAATAAGGAGTTCCCGACGAAAGTTATGTGACTTCTGACATATAATATATGCATCCAGCGGATATCCGCCTTGGACAAGCGGATGTCCCATCTCCTCCATCCGGTTAGGACAAGAGGTATGCCGCAGGGCGATTATACCTCTTGTCCTAACCATTTTTATGATTCCTTGTGATACTATATATATGAATAAAAGGATAAAGGAGCGGTTCCGGGAATTATGGTTTCCATCATCTTCCATGCCCTTGGCGGCATCTTCAGTATCGTATTCATAATCGGCCTCGGTTACATTCTGACAAAGCGGGGCTGGTTCGACGAGAAAAGCAGCAAAGTGCTCGCCCATCTGGTGACCGGCATTTCCCTGCCGCTATACATGATTACGAACATGACCTCGAACTTCACCCGGGATACGCTCCTCGCCATGGCACCGGAGCTGGCGCTCCCCTTCCTGTCCATCGTGCTGGCCTACTGCATCGGCCGGACGACTGCCCGTTTCATCCATGTGAAGGAAGGACGGCGGGGCGTCTTCACGACGAACTTCTTCATCGCCAACACCATGTTCATCGGACTGCCCGTCAACCTTGCCCTGTTCGGCGACAAAAGCGTTCCGGCCGTCATGCTGTACTATATCGTCAACACCCTGATGTTTTGGACACTGGGGGTGCAGAACATCTTAAAAGATACGGAAGAAGGTCTCCGGGAAGCGGAACAAGGCACGCATACCCTGGCCGGGGCCCTGAAAAAGTTATGTTCGCCCCCGTTGCTGGGATTTGCAACCGGCATCCTGCTGGTTTTGCTCGGCGTGCCGCTCCCGAAATTCCTTGCGGCCGCTTTTAAATATGTTGGGAATATGACGACCCCGCTCTCCCTGATCTTCATCGGCATTGAAATCAGCCATATCTCACTCCATACCGTCCAATTCGACAAGGACCTGTGCTGGAGCCTGCTGGGACGTTTCTGCGTCTGCCCCGTCTGCGTCCTGGCCCTGGTGCCCTTTTTCCCCGTCGACCCGCTGGCGGCGAAAGTCTTCACCCTGCAAGCCGCCATGCCGGCCATGACACAGATGGCCATCGTGGCGAAGACCTACGGGGCGGATGCGGCATATGCCGCTACCCTGAGCCTCGTTACGGTGCTGGCAGGGATTCTGGTGATACCGGCCTATATGGTGATAGTGTCCCTGGTGATTTGACACAGGGAAAGGGACCCCCTGTTTGCGATATGCTCTATCTCCAGCCCGTCACACGCACTGTTGCGGATTTTCTATGGATTGAACCGGTTTTCAGAACCGGAATTGAAACGATGGTTGTTCGATCGTTTTGCTAAGTTGGACTACGAAACAGCAAAAAAGGATGTCATTCCTTTTCTGGGCGACGCTTTCGGATTGAATCTTTGGAGGACACCTTTCTTCCAGGCCATTACACAAAACCTGAAAGCAGAGCTGTAAGAAACGGCAGCAAAAAACAACACGGACTTTTGCTGTCGTCTTTTTATCTCCGCATTTTAATACGTGTCGAAAAAACACGTATAAACATGACACGTATCAAATGAGCCGGCTTTATTTGCGGGGCCTCTACTCCGCATGATGCATCAGATACGTCAAATACAGACTCGGCTTGTGGAGCTTATCCTGCTGCATCCGCAACAGGTCGAGCAACGTCAGGTTGTCGATCAGTTCATTGATGGTGTCCTGGAGGAGTTTCCAGACTTCGATGGTGGTACATCTGTCTGCCCGTTTGCAGGGGTTCAGTTCCTCGTCCAGGCAGGGAACCAGGCAGAGGTCGTTTTCCAGGGCGCGCAAAATTTTTCCGACGGAACAGGCAGAGGGAGGCTGTGCCAGGGAGTAGCCCCCTTTGGACCCTTTGGTGCTCTTGACGAAGCCCTGTTGCACCAGGGTGCTCATGATGTGTTCCAGGTATTTAAGGGAAATTTCTTCGTCGGCGGCAATTTTTTTCAGGGAAACGGATTCCAGCCCGTACCGGTCGGCCAGGTACAGCAGGACGCGCAGTGCGTAGCGTCCCTTCGTGGTGATGAACATAGAACATCGTCCCCTTCCAAATGATGAGTCTGTTAGTAGGTAATCGGAAGTACATCGGTCAAACGACAGGCAGGAGCATGATTTATTGAATCATTATAACATGGCTTCCCTTTTTCCGACAAGTAAATTGAGGGCAGTTTTAATACAATTCTTTAAGATGCAAAAGCGTATACCGACAAAATCGGTAGGTTGTCATTTTGTATTAAAATAACAGTTTCAAAGCATTTTTGCAGGTGTCATACATCAGGAAAGGGGGAATGGGAAACAATAAGCCAAATTTTCAGATAAAAACACATACCGGGTTGGTAGGCGGTTTATAAATAACCCGTCTTGAAGCAAGTTTAATCCTTGTTACACTAAAATTGAAGATTTTGGAAGGAGGGGGACGTATGGAACGACGGGATTTTCTCCGCAAAGGTCTGCTTGTCTATTTTTTCCGCCTCGGCTGCGATTTCGTGAAGGATGCCGGACTGGATGAGGAGGAACCGAAGGATTATTTCGAGTCCTATGAAACGGCCTATCCTTTTTTGAACGAAGTCAGTATGGAGATGCTGTATCAGGCGGCGGCACAGGAGGGCATCGATCCGACCGGCAAGAGCAAGCTGGAGCTGGCGCGCGAGGTGTATCGGAACAGAGGGGTTGTGTATCATGACGGTTGAAGATCTGCTTACGGGAGCCCTGGTCCGCTACCTGCAAGGGGGCAAGGGCCGCGAGTTGGAGTATGTCAGCCGTTCGGAAAGCTCTTCCCTTGGCTGGTATTTCTGGCTGCGGGGCATTCCCGGGGTCTATGAAATCGAACGGAAGGAGGCTTCCCTTGCACCGGAGGGCAGCGAGTTCTACGTACGCTACTATCCGGGCACGGAGGAGCCGGTGCTGGAGTCCTATTCCGTACAGGAGCAGCTGCTGCGTTTCGACCAGTCGGTGTTCGACGACGGGCTGATCGAGGCCGGGCGGGAAGAACACGAGGTGTGCCCGTGCTGTGTGGCGGCGGGCAGCCAGGTGGAAGGGGACGGGTGCGGCCATCCGCACCCCCGCGGACACCATGGGCACCACGGTCCTGCCTCTGACGGACGGAGAAAAGGGATTCCGCGGTTGTTGAAAAAGTTTGCGATGAACAAGGAACTGTATCTGATCGGCACCCTGTGCGTGTCGCTGCGGCCGGACGGATCCTGCGCGGCGGAACTCCGGACGAAGGGGCGGCTGATGGAACCGGCGGCGGATACCATCTGGATCATCCAGGACGGCCGGCGGGTGGAGCTGGTACAGAAAGGGGCCCCCGACCGGGATGTCCCGGGCTATGAGTTGTCGGCGCGCTTTATGGATTTTTTCGGGCCCCGTTTTTTGGGGACGGTACGGCCGCCTGCCGGGGACGGGCCGGAAGGGGACGGCAGCGGCGGGCCTGCGGATGCTGTTGCACCGGGCTGTCTGCAGGAGGACGGGTTCATTATCCGGTATGTGCATTAAAAATGTTCATAGAAATTTATGAAAAAAGGAGGCAGGAATATGGAAAACACGGCAACAGGCCAGGAGAAGAAGGAAAAGACCGGAATTTCCTGGGCCGGTGTCATTGTCGGGCTGATTGTCGGCGCAGGACTGTTCCTACTGACAATCCAGATTGTGAAGGCCTTGATGTATTCGCTGACGGCAGCATAGCCGGAAGGAGGTATGCAACATGACAGTGTCCCGCAGGGATTTTTTGAAAGGGCTGGCGCTCGGCGGCACGGCAGGGTATCTTGCAATGGCCGGTGTCAGTTCCACGGTGATGAAGGACGTGTTCCTGCCGGAGGAACCGGTGGGCGACGTGGATATCGGCGCCTGCAAGAGCGTGAAATGCACGGTCGTGTCCGAAACAAGTTGGTTTAACAATTCCGTCACGGTCGGTGACATGATGAAAGCTGGCGGCCTGCTGGTGAACCAGTACATCATCCCCTGGACGCACACGGGCGTCAAGGAAGGGTTCCATGGCGATAACGCCGGCGGTTACAGTACATTGATTGATGTGGAGTTCCTGGACGGGACCAGGAAGAAGATCCTCCTGGACACCGGCTGGAATTCCAATTGGATGCGGGAATGCTTCAAGCGGGAAGGCGTCGACCAGATGCTGCAGAAGGACCAGATCGACCTGCTGTTCCAGACGCATGAACATTTCGACCATTTCTTCGGCATCGAGGCGGTCCTGGAAAACTGCGCCGACATCCCCATGACGGTCCCGAAGGGATTTTACCAGGAAGGATTCGACCTGCTGCAGGGAGCCCATTTCGATGTCCCGCAGGTCAAGAACGACCATAAGCACACGGGCGAGCTGGTGGTCCGGGAGTCCGGCAAGGTGCACAAACTGTATCCGGGCGTGGCATCCATCACGTTCGATTCTTCCATCATTACACGTGTCAAAGGGGAACAGGCGCTGGTGTTCAACATCAAGGACAAAGGCCTGGCCGTCATTACGGGATGCTGCCATATGGGCATCATCTCCCTGCTGCAGGAAGTCCGCCACCGCATCCAGGGCGGCGACAAGATCTACGCCATCCAGGGCGGCCTGCACATTTCGCCGTTCGAGGACTGGGATCCGCAGTACGACGACCTGATTCTGGCAATTCCGAAGTACGGGATCGAAGTCATGGGCTGCAACCACTGCACCGGATACCTGACGGCGGAAAAGATGATCAAGGCCGGACTGCCCGTTGTCGAAGGGACGGCGCGGTTCAAGAGCCGCAAGAAACTGTATCTGGGCAACGGTGACCAGATTGTCTTCGGTTGATGTGGGGAGGTGGGCAGCGTGATTAGTTTGAAAGACCATATGTGGTTGGAAAGCCGGGTCCTTGAAAATAAAATGAAGCAGCCGTGGCGCGGCATTTTGGGCGTGTTGATTTCATTCGCCATCTTTTACGCCATCTGGTGGGTGTTCATGGATGTGCGCGGCATCATGCGCTGGTATACGCCGCAGTATGGCTACATGTACGTCCGCTGGATCCTGATCGTCGTCATCTGGCAGGCTTACATCTTCAACTTCTGGCCCTTCAGCAAATTCAGGGAAAAGGCCCATCCGGTGGTGGCCGGCGCGTTCTTCATCCTTGTGAACTTCGCACTGGTCGGCACCGTCATCTGGGGCTTCTTCTACAATTTCCTGGGCAAGTTCTCGATTCCGTATCTGAGTGTCGACCAGCTGGTCAAACTCAATATGACCCCGTTCTACGCACGGGAATATTCGTCCCTGGCGATCCTGATGTTCGCGGCCATCGCCTCGTGGCTGAGTCCGATCGTCCCGGTCTGCTTCGGTAACCATCCCTGGCAGAACATGAAGCAGCCGGCCCGCGGTATCACTGTATTCCTGGTAACGCTGTTTGCATCGGTGCTGTTCTTCTTCTGCCTGATGCATCCCCATTACCATGTGCTGTTCTGGCCGTTCCAGGAATATGCGGCAGCGTATCCCTGGTGGTACGGGTTCGCCCACACCTTGCACGGCAACTACAACGTCGGGTGGGTTATGTGCGGCACGGTAGCCATCTGGATGCTGGAAATCACCTTTGACCGGTATCCGTTCTGCCTGATCCGCAACAAGATCGTCCGCGGCGTCGTCGGGTTCATCGGCGTCTTCGCGTTCGCCATGTTGTTGTTCTACACCTTCAATTTTGTACAGGACCTGTCCTGGGGCCCCGCCGTCGACGGCGCAAAGCGCATTTACGCTCCGGACTGGCGCTACCTGCACAGCGGCGAACTGGCCATCATGATGCTGATTCCCGCCATGATCCTGAATTTCTACTTTGACAACGGGCCGAAAAAGTACAGCACGCCGGTGAACATCGCATTGCGGATGCTCATCATCCTCGTCAGCATGGGCGTGTTCCATGCACTGTACTACCGCTTCTCCCCGGCCCTGCTGGGAACGCAGGCAGGCTATTCGCACCCGCAGCAGTTCCCGATGGCACCGGGCATCCTGTTCATCTGCTGCATGTTGTTCCATAATTGGTTTATGGACCTGTGGCCCGGCAAGAAACGGGTCGGTACGCGCGACATCATGCTGGATGACGACGGAGAAGCACTGGAAGGGCATGCGGAAACCACTCCGTCGCTCCAGCCTGTGATGGCCATGGATGCAGCCCCGGCGGTCCTGCGCAAGGATCCAGCCGGTGAGGCCGGTCGGGACGATACTGCCGCGCAGCGGGGCGTCTCCCTCAAAATCCCTATCCCTTCCGGGGCGGAAGCGGATTAGCGCATGCCGGACTGTCTGTTGAAAACCCGGAAGAATCAGGCCGCACGCGGGGCTGCGGCAAAACCGCGGCCCTGCGCAAGGCCCCAGGCAGGCTCCTCTCAGTTGGGAAAGGGGGTGTTATTTTGGGAATCGGATTGGGTGAATTCGTCATCATCCTGTTAGTCGCCTTTGTCATCGTCGGCCCGGAAGATTTGCCGAAAGTCGCACGCACGCTCGCCCGGTGGATCCGAACGGCCAAACGCTCCCTGAAGGAGCTCGGGTCCACCCTGGACGAGGATTTGCACAAGGAAGAGCTGGCAGCCGCCGGAACCAGGCTTTCCAATCATGTCCGCAAGGCCGATTTGGAACTGGAACGGGTGCAGAAGCAGGTCCTGGCCAGCGCGCAAAAAGGGCAATAAGTGACGCAAGTCAGAAAGAAGGTACATCATGAGATTGGGAACTACGGAAATCCTGTTGATTCTGGTCATTGCACTGATCGTGTTCGGAACCGGACGGCTGAGCGGCGTCGGCAAGGCGCTGGGCACCAGCATCCGTGAATTCAAAGAGGAAATGAGAGGCGCGGAACACCCGGAGGGTGGTGAAGACGATGTCGGGAATGCAGTTTCCAAATAAAGTCGGACAGCCGCAGGCGGCAGGGCTTTTGCCGGAAGAGGCGGCTTCGAAACCGATCACCAGCCATTTTGCGGAACTGCGGAAACGGCTCATCCGTTGCTTTATCGCCGTCGCCGCGCTGTTCCTCGTCATCATGACGTGCTGGTCCGATACCTTGGTACAGCTGCTTTCCGCACCGGTGAAGCAGCGGGGCATCGAATTCGTCTATATCGGTCTGGCGGAGGCCCTGACAGCGGAACTGGGCGTGTCCCTCATTGCCGCCGTGGTCTTCGCGGCGCCGGTCATTTTCTACAACGTGTGGAGCTTCGTCAAACCAGCGCTCTATGAAAATGAAAAACGGTATCTGCTGGTCTTCATGGGCTGCTCCGTCCTGCTGTTCCTCCTGGGCACAGCCTTCGGGTACGGGGTCGTCTTCCTGTCTGCCATCACCTTCTTCGTGATGACGGGGGAGGGAATCGCGACCCCCATGCTGTCCATCAATCAGTACATCGGCTTCCTGTTTACCTTCGTCCTCTCCTTCGGAATCGTCTTTGAAATCCCCGTCTTCAATTTCGTCCTCTGCAAAGCCGGCGTGGTCACACCGGACCAGCTGGCCGCCATCCGTAAATACGCGGTGCTGGCCATCTTCATCGTGGCAGCCTTCCTGACGCCGCCCGATGTCGTTTCGCAGATCCTGATGGCCGTGCCGATGCTCGCCCTGTACGAAATCGGCATCCTGGTGGCGAGAGCGGCCTGTGCCGGAAAAACGGCCGCAGGGGTGCTGGGAAAATAGGGGAGTGAGAAAACGAGGTGTCTGTGTATACCTGCTCCAGCTGTTCTAGAACAGCGGTTTTCATGGTATCATTAAATCGAGTGAACTGTGTCTGAAAAGGAGTCCCGCCATGAAAAAGCTGTTGTTGATTGATACATCGGAAATCACCCGGGAGATGCTGACAGCCACGCTGGAAAAAGACTTTAAGGTGGTGGCTGCCGAAAACGACCTGCAGGGGCTGGATGTCCTGGACAGGGAAGCGGGGTTCGACATCGTGGTCATCACGCTTTGGCGCACCGGCATCCGGGGCCTCGAAGTCCTGCAGACCATCCGTGCCGATTCCCGCTTCAAGAACCTGGCGGTCGTCATCATCGAGCCCAAGGAGATCAAGGACGAAGTGACCGCCCTGACCCTGGGTGCCGACGACGTCATCATTCTGCCCAGCGAGCCGGAATTCATCCTCCTGAAAATCAAGAACGTGATGATGAACCGCGAACTGCTGGTGTCGTCCAATAACCGGAACGGACTGCAGAACAACATCCTCGACGAATCCTATACGGCGATTTATGTGGTGGATGCCATCAACTACACGCTGTATTACGTCAACCACGCGGCCCGCAAACTGATGGGCTGTACGGAAAAGAACTATACCGGCAAGCGCTGCTACTCCTACCTGATGCAGGAGAAGAGCCCCTGTCCGTTCTGCAAACTGGCCATCGCGCATACGGAACAGAGCACTGCCGAAGTCCATGTTCCGCGCATCGGCAAGACCCTCAAGATGGCCGTCCGCATGATGGAATGGCTGGGCCGGCCTGCCTACATCGTGTATTCGGACGACATTACGGAACAGAAGAAGGCCTACCTGTTGGCGGAACAGAAATACCAGCGCGAACTGCAGCGCCGCAGCCGCGTCGACCTGGACTTTATGGCCTACCTGCTGATGAACGTCACCAAAGGCATCGTTGTCGACCACGACCCGCACGGATTTCCGGTTCCTACGATTTCCCCCGGCCGGCCGATCAGCGACTTCGTGGAGCATGTGCTGCCGACCGTCATCGACTTCGACACGCGGCAGGAATTCGCCGCCATGCTCTCCCTAGGCAACCTCCGGAAATCCTATGAGGAAGGGAACACCTTCCTCCATATCGATTACCGCCGGTACAGCCGCAAAAACAACATCATGTGGGCCCGTTCGACCATCCAGCTCATGAAGGACCCCCAAAGCGGGGACCTGACAGCGTTCCTTTATACGTATGACATCGACGAGGTGCGGACGATGCAGGAAACCATTTCTGCAGCGGTCCGCTACGATTACGACGTCATCGCCCACATCAACCTGTTCACGGCGACCTTCAAATGCTTTGCCCAAAAATGTTCGCACATGAACCCCTTCCTGAAAAAGGAATATCCCTATGCCGGAACGGCGCAGCGCTATATCCGCAAACACGTCATCAAAGAGGCCCGGGAAGAGATGCTTTACAAAGTTGACCTGCAGACCGTGCAGAAAGCCCTCGAAGAAGCCGACTTCTACGAAGTGATCGTTCCCGTCGGGAAAATCGGGGGACCGCACCACAAAAAATTCCGCTTTGTCAACCTGGACAAACAATACGGCCTGGTCCTGTTCACCAGTACCGACGTGACGAGCGTACTGGCAGAAGAAACAAGGCGGCGGGAAAAGCTCGAAAAACAATGGGAGATGTCCCGGCAGGAGGTCCGCAACCGGACCGGCTTCATCGCCAAAATCAGCGCCAGGCTGCGGAATCCCCTGAATACGATCCTCGGGATGACCTCCATCGTGGAAGAGGACCCGCGCAATGAAGAACTGATCCGCAAGAGTGCCTTTGCCATCCGCCAGTCTTCGGACTATCTGCTGAAGCTCGTCGAGGACATCTCGCACCTGTGCCGTCTTGAAACGGGCGGCGGCACCCTGAAGGACGAAATGTTCGACCTGCCCGTAGGTCTGAACCTGCTGAAACGGCAGGTCCGCGGCATGGTGGCGGCGAAAAACCAGCAGCTGGCCGTGGCCCAGCAAATCTACCACAAAGACTGCGTGGCGGACCGGAACCTGATGCAGCGCGTCTTCGTCAACCTGACTCTCGTGATTTCGCATCTGGCGCCGGAAGGCGACATCCTCAAACTGAAGGTGTTCGAACTGCCGAGCCTGGAACCGGAAAAAGTCCATTACCATTTCCTGATGCAGGCAGACCACGTCGAGCTGCAAGGGAAAAAGCTGGCGGACCTCTTCCAGTCTTTCTACTATGCAGACGATTTCGAACATATAAAAGAGCTGACCGGCCTGGAGCTGGCCATTGCCAGGCGGATCCTGGAAACCTACGGCGGCAGCCTCGAAGCGAAGCTTCTGAACGGGAATACGCTGACCTTCATCGGCGACGCCCATTTCAAGGTGAAACCGGCAGCTGCCGAGACGGATCCGGAATCCGAACAGGACAAGTGGAAGGAAACCTCCCTCAACCGGCTCCATCTCCTCATTGCCGAAGAAAAGATGCTCAGCATCCTTGTCATCCGCAAACTTCTGGCAAGCCGCGGCTGCAAAGTGGATTATGTGAAAGATGGCAAATCCGCCTACCGGAAATTCAACGAATCCAAGCCCGGGACCTACGACCTGATCCTGCTTGACCTGAACCTGCCTGAAATGGGCGGCTACATTGCCACCCGGATGATCCGGGAAAGCGCCCATCCCCAGGCCAAGACGATCCCCATCATCGCGACATCCAATACGCCCGGCGAAGACAACGAGGAAAAATGCATCGCCGCCGGGATGAACACCTATATGCCGAAACCCATCAAAGCCGATAAATTCTTTAAGGAAGTCCTGAAACTGGTAGCCAGCCGCGAAACGAACCCGTGATAGACGTGACAGGGGGCGATCCTGATGTTTGCCAATTTGCTCGATACATTCCAACGGGGCGGATACGTGATGTACCCCATCCTGCTGTGTTCCATCTTCTGCATCGCCATTGCCGCGGAACGGATCCTGTTTTACCGCGCCCGCTCCGCCGAACCGGGATTCCTGCGCTCCCTGGCGGAACTGCTGCAGCAGAAGCAGTACGACCAGGCGCACACCCTGGCGGAGCATTCCCGCGGCGACTGTGCGGGCATCGCTTCCTTCTACCTGGGCAGCCACGGCCTGTCGGAAGTGGAAACCCGGGCCAACCTCATGATGGATACGTATGAAGAAAATTTGATATTCCTCAGCATCATCATCACCATGTCCCCCCTGCTCGGGCTGTTGGGCACAATCGTCGGAATCATCAAGGCCTTCAAAGTGTTTGATCTGCGGGCCGGACAACCCTTTGCCATCACTGCCGGCATCGGGGAAGCCCTCATCGCGACAGCCTTCGGCCTCATCGTGGCCATTCTGGCCCTCGCCTTCTACGCGCTGCTCAAACACCGGGCCAACCAGCTCTCGCGGGAACTGATGCATTGCTGCTCGCTGTTGGAAGAGGCGGATGCGGGACTGGCAGGACGGTGATCTGCCATGAAATTCAGGAAAAAGACGGAAGGCATGCCCAACATCATTGTGATTCCGATGATCGACATCATGTTCTTCCTGCTCGTCTTCTTTATGCTGGGCACCATGTACATGACCAACGTCAAAACCGTGGCGGTGAATCTGAGCAAGATGACCGGCAGCGTCACCAGCCAGAGCGTCGCCTTCGCCGTTTCCGTGGATGATAAGGGGGATATCTTCATCGGGGACACCAAAGTGGACCGGAAGACCCTGGGCCAGTACGCCATGACCGAAGTGCAGAAGAATCCGGATTGCTTCATCGTCCTGCGGACCGACAAAGCCAGTCCGTATGAAGCCTTCTCGCGTGCGATTGAAACCCTGCGGACGGCCGGTGTCAGCAAGTTCGGCATTGCGACAGACCAGGGAGAGTGAAACAGAAGCGGACGGCATCAGGGAACACCACAAGGGGAATGACCATGATTGCACTCACACGGGAAATCACACAGGAAAAACGCTTCCTCCTCGCATTCCTGGTCTCCGTGGCGCTGCACGGACTCCTTTTCGGTGGCAGTTACCTGCTCTCCCGGACCGGAATCCTGCAGCAGACGGCGGAAGAAATCTATTCCATGAGCGACGTTGTGGAAGACCTGGTTCCCGCGGAACCCCTGCAGCCCGCCCCGGCCGGACGGAACGCCACCCGCCGGATTGCCGCCAATGTCAGCTTCCTCCTGATCAGCCCCGCAGAAGCCAAAGAACTCTCCGGCAACACGCAGCGCATTTCCCGGGCCATTCGGGACGAAAAGCTGAAACAGCAGCGCAAGGCCATCCCCGTCGTCAAAAATCCGGCTGTAAAACCGAAACTCACGCAATACAGCCCGGTCCCCTATCCGGCTGCAGCAGGAGGAACCTCAGGGACCGTCACCGTGTGCATCCTGGTCGGCTACGACGGCAGACCGGAATACGCCTCCATCGCCGGTTCCTCGGGCAACCGCTTCCTCGACGCTGCCGCCGTGGAACACTGCATCACCTGGCGCTTTACCCCCGCCCGCGACGGAAAAGGGCGGTTTGTCCGCTGCCTGGTCTATATACCGGTGAATGTGAAGCAATAAAACAATACCCCCGCAGGCTGTCGTCTTTTTATCTCCGCATTTTAATACGTGTCGAAAAAACACGTATAAACATGACACGTATCAAATGAGCCGGCTTTATTTGCGGGGCCTCTACCGGTGGGTCTCATTTCCCCTGTACTGTACACAGGGTGAAGGGCCCCTTTTCCAAAATAGGAGCTGTGCGACGTATTGGGAAAGGGGCCCTTCACCAATAGTGCCGTATTGGGAAAAGGAAACACCCCCGGTACCGCCAAAAAATTTAACCTTCTTTTTACAACTTGCCCCGTGTATCCCCCGAGGGAACCCTTTGCGTGTGGTATAATGAATTAAGGACAATGTCGGATAAATTTACAAGCAGGGGGCGACTATTGTGAGTAAGGTAGAATGTTTGGCCATGATTCTGGCCGGCGGCAAGGGAAGCCGGCTCGGCGTGTTGACGAAGAATGTGGCGAAGCCGGCGGTGCTGTTCGGCGCCAAGTACCGCATCATCGACTTTACCCTGAGTAACTGCCGCAATTCCGGTATCAGTACGGTAGGCATCCTGACGCAGTACCAGCCGCTGGAGCTGAACTGGTATATCGGCAACGGGAGCAGCTGGGACCTGGATTCGGAGGGCGGCGGCACCTTCGTCCTGCCGCCGTACATGAACGACAAGGATTCGTCGAACTGGTACCAGGGTACGGCGGACGCCATCTACCAGAACCTGAATTTCCTGGACATGATTGATCCGCAGTATGTCGTGGTGCTGTCGGGCGACCACATCTATTCCATGGATTACGGCACGATGCTGGCGTTCCACAAGAAGCATCATGCGAAGGCGACGGTGAGCACGCTGCGGGTGCCGTTGTCGGAGGCGCCGCGGTTCGGCATCATGAATGCGGACAACAATTTCCGCATCGTGGAATTCGAGGAAAAACCGGCCCGTCCCAAGAGCGATTTGGCGTCCATGGGCATCTACATCTTTGATAAGGAAACGCTCAAAAAGTATCTGGTCGAGGACGCGGCCCGCCGGGATTCGGACCACGATTTCGGCAAGAACATCATTCCCAAGATGCTGGCGGACGGGGTGCCGGTCTTCGCGTATCCCTTCGACGGGTACTGGAAGGATGTGGGCACGTTCGAGAGCCTGTGGCAGGCGAACATGGACCTGCTGAGCGACAATCCGCCCATCAGCCTCAACGACCCGGCGTGGCGCATCTATTCGGGCAACCAGTCCCTGCCGCCGCATTACGTGGGCCCGCAGGGCAGCATGGTGAGCTCCCTGGCCGGCGAAGGGGCGGTCATTCTGGGGCGCGTCATGCATTCGGTCATCTTCTACGGCGTACAGATCGAGGAGGGGGCCGAGGTAACGGATTCAGTGATCATGCCGGGGGCGGTCATTGAAAAAGGCGCCGTCGTGGACCATGCGATCCTGGGCGAGCGGTGCCGCGTGAAGGCCGGTGCGGCCGTCCGCGGCAAGGTCGGCAGCATCCGGGTGTACGGCAACGATTCGGTGGTGGCACCGGCGGAGGACGATGTACCTGCCGCGGCGTCCGGAAAGGGGGCGAAGTAAATGATGGATAATCCCATCATCGGGCTGATCAATCTGCAAGGCCCCAACTGCATGGAGGAGCTGAGTCCGACGCGGCCGATTGCGTCGGAGCCCTTTGCGGGCAAGTTCCGCCTCATGGATTTCGCCCTGTCGGCCATGGTCAATGCCGACGTGGACACGGTGGGCCTGCTGCTCCCGTTCCACAGCCGTTCGGTCCTCGACCATGTGCGGTCCGGCAAGGAATGGAACCTGGCGCGCAAGCAGCACGGCCTGTTCTACCTGCCGGTCGACGTGGAATCGGAAGTTTCCGACCCCAAACCGGGGGACATCCGCACCTATTACAAGAACCTGCGCTATGTCGAGGTGGAGCGGAACCATTATCTGCTGCTATCGGGCTGCGATGTGGTCCACAACACGGACTACAACCGCGTGTTCCACCAGCACCGCAGCCATAACGCGGACATCACGCTGGTCTACAAGACGCTGGACGAAGAGGATCCGGGCAAGGCCTATGTGCTGAAGACCAGCCCGAGCGGGCGCATCCAGGCGATGGAGAAGCGGCCCGGCGCGCAGAAGGGGGACAAGCTCTTTCTGGGCGCGATCCTGCTGAACGGGGACTTGTTCGTCTCCATGGTGCGGCAGGCCTACGCGCAGAATCCGGACCAGTACCTGAACGATGTCCTGGCCCGCAATGTGAAGCATCTGCGTATCTACGGCTACGAGTACACGGGGTACGCAAAGCGCATCAATTCGCTGGAAAGCTTCTTCCAGGCCAACATGGACATGCTGGACCAGGAGAACTGGAAGGGCATCTTCCGCCAGGACCGCAAGATCTACACGAAGATCAAGGACGAAGCGCCGGCCAAGTACATGGCGGACGCGAAGGTGACCAATTCCCTGGTGGCGAACGGCTGCATCATCGAGGGGACGGTGGAGAATTCCATCCTCTTCCGCAAGGTGCGGGTCGGCCGCAATGCGGTGGTGCGCAACTCGATCATCATGCAGAACGCCGTCATCGGCGAAGAGTCGCAGCTGGATTACGTGATCTGCGACAAGGACCGTTCCATCCAGCCCGAGGCGGACCTGTCGGGCACGAAGGACGAGCCCTTGACGATCATCAAACACGAAGTCATCTGACGCGCGGGGCGGCCCGGAACCTTGCGGGGAACCGGACTGCTCCGGCCGTCAGGTCGGAAAGCAGGCATCAAAACGAAAACTTGGAAGAGCAAGAGAGAATTCAAGACCCTGTTCGTCAAGAAGGCGGACATCCTCTTCGACAAAACGCCGAAGGGGCTGACGAAGGAAGAGGTCTACCAGGTCCTGGCCAATATGGTGAAGGACCTGATCTCCGCGGACTGGATTGCCACGGAGAACCGCTATGACGCGGAAAAACCGAAGCAGACCTATTATTTCAGCATCGAGTTCCTGCTGGGACGGCTGCTGGATGCGAACCTGCTGAACTGCAACATGGAGGCACTGGCGCGTGACGCCCTGTCCGACCTGGGCTTCAGCCTGGACGACATCCTCCCCATGGAGACGGATCCGGGGCTGGGCAACGGCGGCCTGGGACGCCTGGCGGCGTGCTTCATCGATTCCATGGCGGCCCTGCAGCTGCCGGGGCACGGGTGCAGCATCCGCTACCAGTACGGCCTTTTCGACCAGCGCATCATCGACGGCCAGCAGGTCGAGCTGCCGGACGCGTGGCTGCGCGACGGCTTTCCCTGGGAGGTCAAGCGCGCCGACAAGGCGGTCTATGTGCGGTTCGGCGGCAATGCCTACATGCGGCCGGGCAAGAACGGGAACCTGGAATGCGTCTATGAAAAATTCGAGTCGGTGCGGGCCGTCCCGTACGATGTCCCTGTCCCGGGCTACCGCAACCATACCGTGAACACGCTGCGGCTCTGGAAGGCGGAGTACACCCGCGAGGGCATGTACGACCAGCTGCGTTACGGCGATTACCGCCGGGCCCTGCGCTACAAGGACATGACACAGCAGATTTCGCGGTTCCTGTACCCCGATGACACGACCTACGAAGGACGGAAGCTGCGCCTCATGCAGGAGTACTTCTTCGTGTCGGCAGGCCTGCAGAGCATTCTGCGCCATTACAGGAACCATTACGGCGACGTGCGCCATTTCGACAGGTACGTGGCCCTCCATATCAATGACACGCATCCGGCCTTGGTGGTGCCGGAGCTGATGCGCCTCCTCATGGACGAGGAAGGCATGGCCTGGGACGACGCCTGGCGCATCACCGTGAACAGCGTGGCCTATACGAACCATACGATCATGCCGGAAGCCCTGGAGCGGTGGAGCATCCCCATGTTCAAGGAGCTGCTGCCGCGCATCTTCCTTATTGTGGACGAGATCAACCGGCGCTGGCTGGAGCAGTACCGCAAGCTCTATCCGGGCCGCGAGGACAAGGCGGAGTCCGTGGCCGTTTTGTGGGACAACCAGATCCATATGGCGAACCTGGCTTCCGTGGGCAGCCACAGCATCAACGGCGTGGCGCGGCTCCATACGAAGATCCTCGAGACGAACACCCTGGCCCAGTTCTACGAGGTGTTTCCGGAAAAGTTCAACAACAAGACGAACGGCGTGACGCACCGGCGCTGGCTGCTGGAAGCGAACCCGCCGCTGGCGAAGCTCCTCAGCGAGGCCATCGGCACGAGCTGGATCCGCCATCCGGAGCGGATGCAGGAGCTGGCGGACTACCGCGACGACCCGGCTTTCCTGGAAGGGCTGGCGAAGGTCAAGCAGGACCGCAAGGATGCCCTGGCCAAGTGGCTCCATGACACGAAGGGCATCTCCGTCGACCCCCGTTCCATTTTCGATATCCAGATCAAACGCTTCCACATGTACAAGCGGCAGCTGTTGAACATTCTGCACGTGTACTGGCTGTACCGCCATCTGCAGGAGGACCCGGACTTCATCCTGACGCCCCGGACCTTCCTTTTCGGCGGCAAGGCGGCGGCCTCGTACGGCGAGGCGAAGATCGTCATCAAGCTGATCCACACGGTGGCCCGCCTTATCGAGCAGGACCCCGGAGTACGGGAGAAGCTGAAGGTCCTGTTCCTGGAAAACTACAACGTGTCCCTGGGACAGCGCCTTTTCCCGGCGGCCGATGTGAGCGAGCAGATCTCGACGGCCAGCAAGGAGGCTTCGGGCACGGGGAACATGAAGTTCATGATGAACGGCGCCATCACGCTGGGCACCATGGATGGCGCGAATGTGGAAATCCACCATCTGGTGGGCGACGAAAACTGCGTCATCTTCGGCCTGCGGGCGGAAGAGGTCCAGCGCTACTACGCGCAGGGCGGGTATTCGTCGTGGGACCTGTACCGCAATGACGCGGAAATCCGGAAGATCCTCGAGGTCTTCGACGAGAACCCCATGTTCGGGCAGCTCTATGAAGCGCTGCTGGCACGGAACGACGAGTTCTTCGTCCTGAAGGATTTCCAAAGCTATTGCGACGCCCATAAGGAAATCGGACGGCGCTACGCCGACCAGGAGCAGTGGCTCCGGTCCGCCGCCGTGAACATTGCCGCTTCGGGCTATTTCTCCAGCGACCGTACGGTCGGCGAGTACGCCCGGGAAATCTGGCACGTCCGGCCGCTGCGCGTGTGAACGCACCGCGGCCTGCGGGGAAAGGAGCGCGCAGGAATGCGGCGCGGAAGGGGTGATTCTATGCGCTTGAACGCCATCGATACCTACAGTACCTACCTGTTCCATCAGGGGACGAACTACAACAGTTACCGCCTCTTCGGGGCCCACCGGACCGTCCGGGGCCGCAAGGCCTGCGTCCGTTTCGCCGTGTGGGCGCCCCACGCCCGGAAGGTGAGCGTCGTCGGCGACTTCAACCACTGGGATCCGGAGGCGGACCCTATGGAACGGGCCGATGAAAACGGCATCTGGGCCGCCTACATTCCGGGCCTGGCGGAAGGCGCCATCTATAAGTACTGCATCACGACGGCCTGCGGCGAGCAGATCCTCAAGGCCGACCCCTACGGGTTCCAGGCGGAGCTGCGCCCCCGCACGGCGTCCGTCGTGAACGCCCTTTCCTACAAGTGGCGCGACGCCAGGTGGCAGAAGAGCCGCGCCCAATACAATTCCTACGACAGCCCCATGGTCATCTACGAAGTCCACGCCGGATCGTGGAAACAGCACGGGGACGGCAGCTTCTACACGTACCGCGAACTGGCGGACGAACTGGTGCCCTACCTGCAGGAGATGCACTACACCCACGTGGAGTTCATGCCCCTGTGCGAATATCCCTTCGACGGGTCCTGGGGCTACCAGGCCACGGGGTATTTTGCAGCCACGAGCCGCTACGGCACGCCGCAGGACCTCATGTACCTGGTCGACCAGTGCCACCGCGGGGGCATCGGCGTGCTCCTCGACTGGGTGCCCGGACACTACTGCAAGGACGCCCACGGCCTGCGCTTCTTCGACGGCGGGCCCCTCTACGAGTCGGGCAACCCGCGCCTGTCGGAGAACAAGGACTGGGACACCCTCAACTTTGATTACGGCCGGCCGGAAGTGCGCAGCTTCCTGATTTCCAGCGCCCTCTTCTGGCTGGAGGAATTCCATCTCGACGGGCTGCGGATTGATGCCGTGGCCAACATGCTGTATCTGGACTACGGCAAAAAGGACGGCGAGTGGCAGCAGAACAAGTACGGCGGCCGCGAGAACCTCGAGGCCGTCGGATTTTTGCGGCAGCTCAACACGGCCATCTTCGCCGCGAAGCCCCAGGCCCTCATGGTCGCCGAGGAATCGACGACATGGCCCCTGGTGTCGCACTCCGTCGACGAGGGCGGCCTGGGCTTCAACTACAAGTGGAACATGGGCTGGATGAACGACATGCTCAAGTACATGTCCATGGATCCCCTGTTCCGCAAAGGCAGTCAGGACCTGATCACCTTCTCCCTGTACTACGCCTTTGCGGAAAACTTCATCCTGCCCCTGTCGCACGACGAGGTGGTGCACGGCAAGCGGTCCTTGCTGAACCGCATGCCTGGCGACTACTGGAAGAAGTTCGCCGGCCTGCGCGCCTTCTACGCCTACTGGATGAGCCATCCCGGCAAAAAGCTGCTCTTCATGGGCGGCGAGTTCGGCCAGTTCATCGAGTGGCGTTACGACGCCGGCCTCGACTGGCTCCTGCTCGGCTTCCCCATGCACCAGAAGATGCAGCAGTACGTGAAGGACCTGAACGCCTTCTACCGCGCCCACCCGTCCTTCTGGCAGATCGATTACGACTGGCAGGGTTTCCGCTGGATCAGCTGCGACGATAAGGACAACAGTGTCATCGCCTTCTGCCGCATGGCCAAACCGGACGAGGTCCCGCCCGGCCGGGCCGCAAAGGGGCCGCAGGCCGCGGCGGAACCCGCTGGGGCAGCGCCGCGGGAAACGGTCCTCGTGGTGTGCAACTTCACGCCCGTTGTGCGGCAGGAGTACCGCATCGGCGTCGATGAACCCGGTGCGTACGAGGAAGTGTGGGACAGCGACGCCGAAGTCTACGGCGGCAGCGGCGTCCATGCCATTCCCGAGGGCACGGTCCTCCTGGCGGAACCGGTGCCCATGCACGGGCGGGCACAGTCCCTGGTCCTGACCCTGCCGCCGCTGGCCGTGGTCTACCTGCAGCAGAAGAAGGGCCGCAGGGCGGCGCCGGAACCGGCAGCGGACAAGGCGGCACCCCGATGAAGTTGGCCGGGAAACGGAAGGGACATCGTTCCCTCAAAAGGAGTTTGTAACAGAAAGGGGTCGAAGAGTATGAAAGTGTTGTTTGTTGCTTCCGAAGCGGCGCCTTTTATCAAAACGGGCGGTCTCGCCGATGTCATGGGCGCGCTGCCGAAGGAATTGCGGAAACAGGGCGTGGAAACCGCCCTTGTCATCCCCAAGTATGCGGGGATCGCCGGGGCGTACCAGGCACAGATGGAGACGGTCTACACGGGGACGGTGGACCTGTCCTGGCGCAACCAGTACATGGGCGTCGAAAAGGTCGTCCTCGACGGCGTACCCGTGTTCTTCCTCGACAATGAGTATTATTTCAAGCGCGACGGCCTGTACGGCTATTACGATGACGCCGAACGGTTCGCCTTCTTCAGCAAGGCCGTCCTCGCCATGCTGCCCCACATCGGGTTCAAGCCCGATATCATCCACACGAATGACTGGCACACGGGGCTCGTGGGCGTCTACCTGAAGGAAGATTTCATGAAGGACCCGTTCTACAAGGACATGAAGAATGTCTTCACCATCCACAACCTCAAGTACCAGGGCATTTACGGCCGCGACATCGTGGAAGATGTCCTGGGACTGTCCATGCGGCTGTATTACAACGGGAACATCGAGAATGGGGGCTGCGTCAATTTCCTCAAGGCCGGCATGTGCTATGCGGACTACGTGACGACGGTCAGCCGCACCTACGCCGAGGAAATCCGCTATCCCTATTTCGGCGAGGGCCTCGATGACTACGTGCGCCTGTGCTCCGGCAAACTGAAGGGCATCCTGAACGGCATGGACGCAAGCGCCTATAACCCGGAGACGGATCCCTATATTCCTTATCCGTACGATGACACGGACGTCTTCTCCCGCAAACCGCTCAACAAGGAGGCGCTGCAGAAGGAGCTGGGCCTGCCCGTGAACCGGAAGGTCCCCGTGATTGCCCTCATCAGCCGCCTGGTCGAAGCCAAGGGCCTTGACCTGCTGACCTTCATCATGGACGAAATGATGCAGGAATATGTGCAGTTCGTCGTCGTCGGCACGGGCGACAGGCAGTACGAGCAGGCGCTGCAGGAGCTGGCGGCGCGTTATCCCGACAAGGTGTCCGTCCAGATCCTCTTCAGCGAGGCGCTGGCCCACAAAGTCTATGCCGGCGCGGACCTGTTCCTGATGCCTTCGCGTTACGAAGCCTGCGGCCTGAGCCAGATGATCGCCATGAAGTACGGCACGGTGCCCGTGGTCCGCGAAGTCGGCGGCCTGAAGGATACGGTGGCGAACTTCGAGCGGTACGTGGGCACGGGCAACGGCCTGACCTTCCCGAACTACAACGCCCATGAGCTGCTGTTCACGGTGAAACGCGGCCTGAGCTATTTCGAGGAAGAGTCGGTCTGGGAAAAACTCGTGCTGAACGCCATGCATTCCGATAACGGCTGGGAGAAACCGGCCGAAGCCTACCGCGACCTGTACCGGCAGCTGCTGGAAGCCGCCCCGGCCGCGGAACCCGGTCCGGTTCCGGACCCGGGCAGGCCGGGCGAGTCGCTCGACACGGTGACCGAAGCCGTGCAGCAGGTCATTGAAAAGACGGCCTTTGGCGAGTCGGTCCGCGCGGAAGCAAGGAAAGAGGCTGCCGGTGCAGACAAAGCCGCAGCGGAAGCCAAGGCTGCGGCGCCGGCGGCGGAAACCGGCCCGGCGAAGAAGCGCACCCGCCGGACGGCGGCGAAGAAGGCGGCCGCCCCCGGGAAGGAAGCGGCCGGGAAGAAGCCGGCCGGAAAGAAGCCGGCGAAAAAGGGGTCGACCGGCAAAGGTACGGCCAACCCCGCGAAGGCGGCGCGGACCCCGCGTGCCAAAAAGACGGACAAATAACGATACAGACACGTAAGGAGAGCGCGGGCCCGGCCCGCGCTCCTTTTCAAAAGGACGGAAAAATGGATTGCACATTGTTTCATGATTCGCGCAATACGGCTTACCGGTACCCCTTCGGCGCGGTTTCTGCGGCAACCGTGGTCACCCTGCGCCTCGACGTGCGGGGACGGGGGACGGAAGCCGTTTTTGTGCGCCTCTGGGTGCACGACCACGAAGAGAAGGTCCCCATGCAGGTTGTGTGGGAAGAGCCGGTACAGGAAGCGGCCGGGGATTGTGCCGCGGCACACAGCGGCACCGGCACAGAGGAAGCGGAAGAAGACGCAGCGGGGGACCCTGCCGTTGCTGCCGCCTCCGCGCAGCCCCGCCTGCGCCGCTACGAAGCATCCGTCCCCATGCCGGCCGAAGGCTGCCTGGTCTGGTACTGTTTTCTCGTCCAGGACGGCGGCCGCACCATTTACTATGGGAACAACCGCGCCGAACGGGGCGGGGCCGGGCTGCAGGCCGGGAAGGAACCGCCCTCGTACCAGATCACGGTATATGCAACAGATTCCGTGACGCCGGACTGGCTCAAGCACGCCGTATTCTACCAGATCTTCCCGGACCGCTTCTGCCGCGGCGCCGTGCCGGCGGAACGGTTCCTGGGCAAGCGCGGCGCCGTGCTGCACAGCGACTGGGACGACGAGCCTTTTTATATGAAGGACGCCAACGGCGACATCCGCTACTATGACTTTTTCGGCGGCACCCTCGAAGGCATTGCCGAAAAGCTCGATTACCTGGCGGACCTGGGTGTCACCTGCCTCTACCTGAACCCCGTGTTCGAGGCGCGCAGCAACCACCGCTACGACACGGGCTGCTACCGCCGCGTCGACGCCTTCCTGGGCGGCGAACCGGCCCTGCGCAGCCTGTGCGCGGCCGCCAAAGCCCGCGGCATCCGCATCCTTCTGGACGGCGTCTTCAGCCATACGGGCGCGGACAGCGAATACTTCAACCGCTTCGGTTCCTACAAAGGGGCCGGGGCGTATCAGTCGCAAACTTCGCCGTACGCCCCGTGGTACACGTTCCACCCCTTCCCGGACGAATACGACTGCTGGTGGGGCGACAAGAGCCTGCCCGAGGTGAAGGAGACCGAGCCGTCCTATCTGGACTACATCGTCTACGGCGAGGACAGCGTCCTGAAGCACTGGCTGCGGGCGGGCATCAGCGGCTGGCGCCTCGATGTGGCCGACGAGCTGCCCGACGGGTTCCTGGAACCGTTTTACCGCGAACTGAAGCGCGCCGACCCGGACGCGGCCCTTCTCGGGGAGGTCTGGGAAGATGCCTCCTGCAAGGTGAGCTACGGCGTGCAGCGGCAGTATTTGTCCGGCGGCAAGCTGGACGGTGTCATGAACTACGTGCTGCGGCAGATCCAGCTCGATTTCGCCCTGGGAAAGGCCGACGCGCGGGAGACGGACGAAGCCTGGGCGCAGCAACGGGAGAACTATCCCCGCGAGAACCTCCATGCCATGATGAACCTGCTTGGCAGCCACGATGTGGAGCGCCTGCGCACAATCCTGGAAGAAGCGCTGCCCGCGCCGGCGGCCCGGCGCATGGAGGGGCTGCTCCGGGCCTGGCAGATGACCCTGCCCGGCGCGCCGGCCGTTTATTATGGCGACGAAGCCGGCCTGACGGGACACAAGGATCCGGAGAACCGGCGGACTTTCCCCTGGGGCCGCGAGGATAAGGAACTGCAGGCCTGCTGCCGGGCGCTGATCCGCCTGCGCCGGGCCCACGCCGCCCTGGAGACGGGCCGCTTCGACACGGTCTATGCCGCCGGCGACGTCTATATCTACGCCCGCTTTCTCGAGGGCGGCCGCGATGTCTTCGGCAAAGCGGCGGAAGACGGCGTGTTCCTGACGGCCCTCAACCGCAGTGGCCGGGCGCAGACCGTGTCCGCCGACACGCGGGGCCTGGCCTACGGGCGGCTGGTGCCGCTGTGGGACAGTGTCCGCGCGTTCGGCCCCGTGGAGGCGGAGGCCGCGGAGACAGGGGCGGCCGAACCGGGGACACAGGCCGGCCCTGCGGCGGTGGAGCCGGTCCCTGTCGCGAACGGCCGCTTTACGGTGACCCTGCCGCCCTGGACGGCGGTAGTGTACCAGTGCCAGGAGGCAGGGGGAGAGGGATATCCCCGCTGCGCCGGCATCCTGCTGCACCCGGCCTCCCTGCCGGGCAGAACGGGCCGGGAGCGCCTGCAGGCAGCCAGACGGTGGATTGATTTCCTGGCGGCAGCCGGCCAGTCCGTGTGGCAGATCCTGCCGTTGAATCCGCCGGGCCCTGGCGATTCGCCGTACCTGTCCGTGTCGGCCTTCGCCGGCAGCGGGGACCTGTTCGACGACGGACGGCTCGTGGAAGAGGCCGCCTTTGCCGCCTTCTGCGAAAAGGGGCGGTACTGGCTCGACGATTACGCCCTGTTTTGCGCCCTGAAAGATAAGTTCGGAGGCAGACCCTGGCAGGAATGGCCTGCCCCGCTGCGCCGGCGCGACGCAGCCGCCCTGCGCCGCTATACGGACGCACTGGCCGGCGCCATCCGCGCTGCCAAGGAACGGCAGTTCCGTTTCCGCCGGGCCTGGCAGGACCTCCGCGCCTATGCGGGAGAACGGGGCGTCCGCATCTTCGGCGACATGCCGATCTTCGTGGCCACGGACAGCGCCGACTGCTGGGCCCACCAGGAGTACTTTTACCTGGACGGCGAAGGGTATCCGACGGAAATCGCCGGTGTGCCGCCGGACTATTTCAGCGAACGGGGGCAGGTCTGGGGCAATCCCCAGTACCGCTGGGATGTCATGGCCCGTGACGGCTGGCAGTGGTGGGTGGAGCGCTTCCGCGCCCTGGCAGAGCTGGCCGATTTGGTGCGGGTGGACCATTTCCGCGGGTTCGCCGCGACCTGGGCGGTCGACGCCGTGTCGCAGGACGCGCGCCAGGGCCATTGGACGCCAGGCCCCGGCAAAGCCCTGTTTGAGGCTGTGCGCCGCGCCGTCCCGCAGCTGCAGCTCGTGGCCGAGGATTTGGGCGTCATCACGGACGATGTCATCGCCCTCCGGGACGCGTTCCATCTGCCGGGCATGCGGATCCTGCAGTTCCATTTGGTGACGCGCAGCGACGGGCAGACCGCCTTCGACACGGAACCGGACTGCGTGGCCTACACAGGCACACACGACAACAACACCCTTTGCGGCTGGTGGACGGAAGAACTCGATGACGCGGCACGGCAGCGCGTGGCTGCGCTGGCCGGGCTGCCGCCGGACGCCCCCGCGGCGGAACGGAACCGCCGCCTGATCGCCCATCTGTACAGCCGCCGGGCACGCCTCGTCGTGGTTCCCCTGCAGGACCTGCTGGCCTTGCCCGCGGCCTGCCGCATGAACCGCCCCGGCACCGCCACCGGCAACTGGCACTGGCAGCTGGATACTGCCGCGCTGACACCGGAACTGGGCGCCTGGCTGCGGAACCTGGGTGCAGCAACTGGGCGGATTCCGGCACAGGTCCGCACTCCCCGGACACCGGAAAAAGGATTGTAAAATCCCCCTCTGCATTTCCGAAGGGAAAAATTTAAATTCTGACAATTCCGCGAAATGAAAACCGCATGGGGCCGCCCTCCCTGACTTATCCACAGAAAGTCAAGCATCTTTTTCAAATAATTTACAGGGCCTTTACAGATTTTACACTTGACAAGAAGAGCAAAAACACCTTATATGGTGCTTTTGCTCTTTTTTTATGGGATAAACCCCATATGTAGTGTTGTGCATAATCCCCAAGATATACACATGACTTATCCACAAGTTGTGGATAAAAAAGTGGGCAAGCTGTAAAAAGGGGGAAAACTCCTGATTTTTGGCAAAAACAGTGGAAAAGGCCTGTGGATAAAACGGAAATCTGTGGATAACCCTGTGCATAATGTGCATAAACCGGGAAAAAAGGAACACGGTGTAAACCGCAAATGTTGTATCGTGCCATGTGTGGACATTTGGCAAGAGGTTGATTGGCAACCAAAACGGGGAGAGGACAAAAAAGACGAGACAGGCATATCAAGAACAGGGGGTTGGTTTATAGACAGCGAGATACGGGGGATAGAAAATCTGGAGAACTTTACAGGAATCAAGAAGTTTCACTTACGATGACGGTGCTGCTTTTTTGTTAAAAATGTCTTGCGGGGGGGGGCGTTTGTGTTATTCTAATGAAAAGTATGGATGCTTCAAGGTGTTGCAGAATCCGTGTCCCCAATAAGCTTGCCGTTTCGAGGGGCACATCTCTATGGCTTAGTGGAAGGCAGTATTTTAATTTTTGTATAAACTTTTTATTTTTTATTGCAATTTTATATTTGTTTATACAAAACGATGCATTATAAACAATTCCATGCGGACATCTGCAATTGCATAAAATCACGATACCGGAAACGAAAAGGAACCTGCCGGCCCGGAGCTGCAAAGAAGGCACGGGGCGAGGTCTACAAAATGTCCGGTGCCAGACAATCGGGTTGCCATCCTACACGCCAAGGGTGATGGCGGAGTCGTTTTTAAAACGGGGAAACAAGTGGATTTTATTGTTTCATACGTTTTATAAATGTATGAAAATTCACATGAAACGATATTGCTGACATAAAATCAAGCCCATAATATCTTTTTAGTGTATTGACTAAAAAGCTGAAACAAAGTATAATTCTCCAGAAAGACAAAAATAAAACACAAAAATGATATGACAAAGCAGTTAGAGAAGTTAAAGAAAGGGCAGGGAAGATGATGAACAAGAGATTCCAAGTCATTTGGAGTGAGGCAAGAAACTGCTATGTAGTGGTTTCAGAAATAGCTGGACGGAACAGCAAAGCCGCCAAGGCGGGCGTAAAGCGGACGGCAGCTGTGCTGGGCGCACTGTGCCTGGTGTCCCTCGGAGGGGCAAATGCGGTGCTGGCGGCGGATACGACGCCTGGCGCCGGGAGCGGCGTGGCGATCGGTACCGGCAGTAATGCGCCGAAAGCGGAGAATGTAGCCATTGGGAAAGGGGCCGGCATCTCTTATTCCAACGGAGTAAGCAATGCTACCGGTGATATTGTGGTCGGAAATGGCGCCAACATCAACAACTATGCCAGCCAGGGCGGCAGCATCGCCATCGGGAAGAACGCAAAAGTGGAAAATATGGCTGGCGGCGGAGAAGCCAGCTTTGCCTTCGGGCAGACGACCTACAGTGGAGGCTGGTGGTCTTCGGCAAGGATCCCTGCCGATCCGACGAAAGTCGTAGGCAGCGTTGCCATCGGCGATAACACCTTTGCCCGTACCGGCAGTACGATGATCGGCTCCCACAACTATCAAGGCGATTTGGGGGATACGACGGTGGACAGTGCCTCGACAAGGACGAGCGCGCTGAATGTCTACGCTACCACGATTGGTGCCAACAGCTTCAGCAATGGCGCGTTTACCACGAGTACCGGTGTGTACAACATCATCTCCAGTGACTATAATGGCGGACGCCTGGCAAATCCCGTGAAGAATCTGGGGGCCACCATCAACGGGTCCTTGAACAGCATTGAGTCCATGACAGGTAACTATTATTCGGGGATTGCCAATACGGTGAGCGGTGTGGCAAACCGCACGTTCAATGCCAACGGGGCTCTGGTATACGGGGCTGGCAATGAAATTACAAATTCCGTCGTCAGTTTATCCAGTATGCCTACGGATAGCGGTTCCTCTGCAAAAGAGTTCTCTGACAAACTGAGAACGGCAATTAGTGGTAATGAAGGCGGCGGCGCCACCCTGGCAATCGGCGGCGGCAATAAAGCGGATTATACGCAGAAAACATCCATCATCGGCGTCAATAATACGGTGACGGGGACCAGTGGCGCTGTAAGCACCTATAATTCCATTACGGGTTTCAAAAACACCGCAACGAATGTGAAGCATGTCACCGTGTTCGGCTCTGAAAACACGGTGACGGACACCGAGGGAGCCTTGGTCCTGGGCGACAAGCGGACTGCCAATGGTGCCGATGGCAGCATCATCCTGGGCTCCTCGGCCGGCGGGACGACGACCAGCGTTAAGAAGGCGGTGGTCCTTGGCGCAGAAGCCGATGTGCTCCATGAAGGCGGCGTAGCGTTGGGCGCTGATTCCAAAGCTTCCATTGATAAAGGGGTGGCGGGGTATGATCCCGACACCCAAACGGGCTCGACAGATACGGGCAAAACATGGACGGCAACCGCCGCCGCGGTATCCGTCGGTGATACAGCTAATAACATAACCCGTCAGATTACCAATGTGGCGGCCGGGTACAATGACACCGATGCCGTCAACGTGGCGCAGCTGAAGAAAGCCATGGCTTCTGCCGGCACGGGGGGAGTTGCGAGGGATACCCGGAATACGGTTCAGGCAGGAACCCATGTCCAGGTGGATGAAACTCCGAATGCGGACGGCAGTTCCACCTACACGGTATCCGTCAAAGCGGACGGCAAAGTGGAAAATGGCAACACGGGGATTGTGACCGGCGGCACCGTCTATAACGAAACCCGTACGACCGCGGACGGTACCTATACCAAGGTATCGAATACGGCCGGTGAAAACATCATGGCCCTGGATACCCAGGTAAAACAGAACACCGACGCAATTACGAACGTAGACAACCGGGTAACCAATCTGGACAACAGGATGGACCGGATGGATGGCCGCATCGACCGGGTCGGTGCCGGGGCGGCTGCGCTGGCAGCGCTCCATCCGCAGGATTTTGATGTCGAGGATAAATGGGACTTTGCGGCAGGGTACGGCCATTATCGCAGTGCCAATGCCATGGCCGTCGGTGCGTTTTATCGTCCTGACGCCAAAACCATGGTCTCTGTCGGCGGCAGCATGGGCGGCGGGGAGAACCTGCTGAATGTGGGCGTGTCCCTGAAGTTTGGCAAAAGCAGCCCCTACGCCGGCTCTTCCAAGGCGGCCCTGGCTACGGTGATCGAGGACCAGAAGAGGCAGTTGGACGCCCAGGACGGCACCATTTCTGATTTGAAATCCCGCAATGCGGCATTAAGCGAAAAAGTGGAAAAGCAACAGGCCCAGATTGAAGAGATTCTGCGCCAATTGGCGGAACTGAAGAAATAAGGGAATGTTTTCCTTATCCTGAACCACCTCCTTCCAACCGGTATGGGATTGTATCCTGTACCGGTATTTTTTGCTCCGGCAACCCGTACCCATGGGTTTCCTGCGACAGGCCGGCAGGAAACGGCCCTGTATTTCGGCGCGGCGCGCCGTTTCCCTAAAGGCCCCGTTCGTGGTATAATGATTCTGTATACGGCGCTGACGGAAATGGCGCAGGAATATCCACAGGATGGAGGAACAAAGTAATATGGCAATCAAGAAAGAATTCGCAGAGAAACTGATGGGAGCCCGGGGAGAGGTCGTGACGCCTTCTTTCTCGGTGATTCCCGACGGTTATCTGGCGTTGGTGAATACAGGGGAAGGCCGCAAGGTGGCCGTGGTATGCACCGCGAAGGCCGAACATGGGGCCCAGTGGAAAGGCGCGGCGTTCGAAACCGTTGACGATCCGAAGGCCCGGAAGGTCCAATCCGGCTTTTTCCCGCTCATCCCGAACAATGCGGCCCTGGTGCGCCGCCTCGTCAGCTGGGCCGCCCCGTCCTCGTGCGGCGTCAACGGCGTGAGCGTGGCCTTCAGCGATTGGCTGGGCGTCATCAACAGCCAGCTGCCGGTCCTCTTCGAACACAAGCAGATCAAGCCCGTCCTGGTCGATTTCACGCCGGCGGAGAGTACGGCCCTGCACTGCAATTTCCTGGAACCCATGGACGCCGCTACGTGGAGCGTCCTGTCCTCGGGCTATAAAGGCGGCTGGTCCGCCAACGCGGCGGCCCTTAAAGACGAAGGCGACATAGTCAAAGCCCTGCTGTACGACTACAGCGGCGTCGGCATCGACTGCAGCGACCGCGTGGACCGCTCTGTCGAAACATGGACGGACGACGAAGTGCAGAAAAAGTTCGGCGAACTGGACCGCGACTTCAAGGAAGCCATCGACAAGTCCTACCTGGACGCCGAATTCAAGCTGGGCGACGACAAGCTCGCCTTCGAGGAAATCCCCCTGCACCGCATGGTCCTGGAATACGGCCAGGCCATCATGTTCCTGCAGAAGATGTACAAGGACTACCTGTCCGACACGCCGTGGGACCGTGATTTCGAAGTCGACATGTCGAACTGTGCCAAGGCCATGACGCCCCAGGAACACTACTTTTTGGCCAACGAGCTGAAACGCGCCGCCGTCAAGTTCGATACGCTGTGCATCGACGCCGTCGTCGCCAAAGACGAAATGGACCGCAACCTGAAACTCCACGCGGCCATCGCCAAAGCCTTCGACTACCGCCTCAGCTTCACCAATACGGCCCTGGCCTTCGATGACCTGGAAGAGGTCACGAAGAGTTTCAACCGCAAAATCAACTTCAAGCTCACGAATGTGCTCTGGCTCGCGGCGCTCCAGACCGTGGCGGAAACGGAACCGTCGCTGCTGGCCAGCATTGCCGAACGCATTGACCGGCCCGTACCGGCCAGGGAGGAACTGTCCCCGGCCGACCCGGCGGGCATTGCCTTCGCCACCTCGTACGACCGCATCCTCGCCGGCCAGGGCGAAAAGGACAAGAATCCCCTGGGCATCCGTGCCGCCGTGGAAAAGCATCTCGGTACGTACGAAGGGAAATTGGCGGACCTGGTCAACCATTACATCCGCACAATCTGATCTTTAGAAAGGGTGGTGGCCCATGGACGAAAAGATTGCCAGACTGAATGACTGGATCCGGGAGTCGCAGAACATCGTGTTCTTCGGTGGAGCCGGCGTGTCGACGGAGAGCGGCATTCCCGATTTCCGCAGTACCGGCGGCCTGTACAACCAACAGTACAAATATCCGCCCGAGGTGATTGTGAGCCACACGTTCTACGAGGAACGGCCCGAAGAGTTCTTTGAATTCTACAAGTCGCGCATGCTTTATCTGGACGCCAAACCCAACGCCGCCCATTTGAAGCTGGCCGGCCTCGAGCGGGCGGGCAAACTGCGCGCCGTGATTACGCAGAACATCGACGGCCTGCACCAGGCGGCGGGCTGCAGGAACGTGCTGGAACTGCACGGCAGCGTGCTCCGCAACTATTGCGAGAACTGCGGCAAAGCCTTCGACGTGCAGTATGTGAAGGACGCCCCGGGCGTGCCCGTGTGCGATGCCTGCGGCGGCCGCGTCAAACCCGACGTGGTGCTCTACGAGGAGTCCCTCGACTACGATGTGCTGGAGGCGGCCGTAAACTACATTGCCAACGCCGACATGCTCCTCATCGGCGGGACTTCGCTCGTCGTGTATCCGGCGGCGGGCCTCGTCCGCTACTACAACGGGCACAAGCTGGTGCTCGTGAACAAGTCCGGAACCAGCGTCGACGACCGGGCGGATTTGGTGATTCATGATGCCATCGGGAAGGTGTTTTCCCAAATCACCCTGTAATGCAGCATAAACAAAAAGCGGAAAGCCATGGCGGCTTTCCGCTTTTTATTTTGAATTGGTATCCGGCGGGGCCGGGGCCTGTTCCCGGAGACCGGGGACGACCCGCGTGCCGCTCCGGCCGCCGTTTCAGCGGCCCAGCAGGGCCGCGAGCAGGCCGGTCCGGTTCGTGACACCGTACTTTTGGTAAATCCGGGACATCGTCTTTTTGACGGTCACTTCGGCCAGGCAGTACTTGTCGGCGATTTCCCGGTTGGTCTTGCCGGCAACGATGCATTTCACAAAGGCCTGTTCCCGTTTCGTCAACAGCACGGTCTGGAACGCTTCGGTGCGGAGCTTGTGCATCTTCAGGGACAGGATTGATTCGGCAATCCTGCCCAGGCCGGGGTCGAAAGCAAGCTCCTGCAGATAGGGGCCCAGAAATTCCCGGTGTTCCGCAAAGGGAAGGATTACCTTGTCCGCCTTGGCTTCGAGGAGGGTTTTGCGGATGAGGGACATGGCTGCCTTGCTATTGCCGAGCTTATCTTCGGCTGCCGCCAGGATGATGTTGTCGTAGAGGCGGTTCTTCTGGGAGGTATAGTCCGCCGGCAGGGGAGGCGGCGTTTCTTCGGTAAACGTGATGGTGGAATATTTGCCCAACTTCAGCAGCAGCTGGCGGCGTGTCGTGCGGCGCATCGGTTCGACAGCCGGATAATGGGGCATGGTGACCAGATGGTCCAGTTCCTCCTGTACCCGTTCCAGCGGTGTTTCGGCAGTACTGCAGAGATAGGCGGCGATGATCTGCAGATTGTCTGCCCACAAAGGCGTTTCCGCCTTGTTCGTCAATCGGCGGAAGATGTTGCCGAGTTTGCGGCTCTCTTCCGGCGTCCTTTTGCCTTGGAAGGCGAGGATGCGGGGCATCAGGAACATGGCGACACAGCCCCCTTCCTGTTCATCCGGCGTCTCGAAATCCGTCTGGAGGAAACTGCCCATCAGGGAGGCCGCCACATCGAGCTTGCCGGTCAGGTAAGCGTATTCCCCGTCCAGAAGGGTCTTCCAGAGGTTGACATCCACATTTTGGATGGCTTTGCCGCATGCTTCGAAAATCTTTTTGAGGGCGGCGCAGTTTTCTTTCAAGGAGCCTTGGCGGCGGTAATAGAGGGTCAAAAGGCTGCAAACGCCCCGCGTGACGACGGTAAAATATTCCCGGGGCAGTTTCACAAGGTGTTTCTGGGCTACGGCGGCCGCCTTTTGGAAGGACGGCAGCATGGCATCCAGGTTGGGTACGGCAATGGCTCCTTCCAGGATCCAGAAGGCGATTTCATCATAAGGCCGGTACGCATAAGAGACAGGCACATCGGCCATAAAGGTTTCCAGTCCTTCTTCGGCTTCGGATGCTTCCAGGTTCAGGACGACATAGAGCAGTATCTGCAGGTACGCGTCCATATGGTTCAGTTTGACCGGCAGAGGAATCTTCCGGGCCGTGTTGAGGACGACATTCGGCGCATAATGGGAAAGGAGCCTTAACCCGCCCTGGTGGGTGGCTTTCAGCAGGATGTCCCCTTCCTTTTCCACCATTTTCTGGGCTTCGGCGAAGGCGGCGTCCCAATTCTCTTCCTGCAAATGCCACAGGGCCACCTTACGGCGCATCCACGAGCGGATGGAAGCGGACATGCGGAGGGAACGCTGTTGCAGGATCTGCTGCAGCAAAGGATGGAACGTATACGTATCGGGTCCGGCTGCAAAAAGAAGGGGGACAAGGCCCCCGTATTCCTTTTGGAGGGCCTTTTTGTCCGGGAAATCGCTCTGGTAAAAGCGGGCCGTCGCCAAAGAAAACGGCTGGATGTGGGATAAAAAGACCAGGGTTTCCTGGAATTTCTCAGGCAACCCTTGAAAGCAGGAATTCACTGCATCCAGGAGCTGTTTCCGGTCCGTTTTCGAAGTCGTGCCAACCTCGAAATTCCGCAGCTTGCGGTACGTGGAGAGGCCTTTTTCGAACGGCATGAACTCATCCTTTTCCATCCCTTTGTAGGCAAGGGACTGGTGCAGATAGATGATTTCCCATTCCCGCGGGGCGTTCCCGGCCGTGCGGCGGAAAATGAAGGTACACCGCTGGTACTCATGGAGCAGGATCCTGTCCTTCGTGTCGGCCGTGCAGTCGCCCATCCCCTGGCCGAGCCAGACACCGGGGGCAAGTTCCCTGGCTTCGTAGCGCTGGCCGGTCATATGGAAGGGAATCATATCCCCGGTTTGGGCGGTCTGGTAGAAGGGAAGGACGTTCTCTTTCCCCTGTGCCGTCATGTTCTCCGTACCGCCAAGCCAGAGAATGTCGGGAGCCATCAGCTCCAACAGGAGCCGGACGTCGCATTTTTCGAAAAAATCCACCAAGAGGGTCCTGGTCAGTTCCAGGATCCTTTCTTTATCGTTCCCCATTTTTAAAATCCCCTTTGAAAAGGATGCCCTTAAATTATAAATATAAATTATAAATATATATATATCTATTGTAACAAAAAAAGCCGGAAAATGGTACTCTGTCCAGCCTCATCGGGCAAAAAATGAACGGAAAAAAGGAAGATCCCCCTGCTTGCGCAGGAGGACCTTTCCTTTTCCCTATGAGCTTGTCAGTGTCTGTTGACACCGTGGGTAGCGCATAAGCCTTTTGTTATTTTGCCTTGGCATTGTATCTGGCAGCCATGGCCTGCAGTTCCGGCTTGAATTCCTCTACCAGTGCTGCGTCCGCTTTTTTGCCTTCCATCAAGGCGTTGTAGATGATTTCCGCCATTTCATAGCGGGTCATGGTGCGGTCGCCATGGTACTTGCCATCTTCGAAGCCCTGGATGATGCCGTTGCCGGCCAGTCTCGATACGGCTTCATAGGCCCAGTGGTTCGCTGCCACATCGGGGAATTCCTTGGACATATCGGGATTGAAGATCGAGTAGAATGCGTCCAGACGGCTTTCGAGCATCTCGACGTGTCTTACCAGGTCTGCCCGGTCCTGTTTGTTCACGCGGGCCGGTCCGCGGTCCAGCTTGAAGGTTACGCCGCCGCCGACCAGGTTTTCGCCATTCCCGAAGGAGGTGGAGACGTTGAACATGACATTGTCGGCCGGACGATAGAACAGGCCTACGGCACCGGCGGTTTCGCTGCGGTATGTGCCGAGGGCTGCCGCCACGCTCAACTTGGAATCTTCGTCAAAATCCAGCGGATGCAGGTTCGCCAGAGCGGCTGCATTGGCACCGACTTTGTCAACGCGGGTTTCGAGTTTGTCGAAGCGCTGGTTGGTCTGGTACAGCTGTGCGCCGTTGACGGCATCCGTGCTGTTGGCGGAAAGTTCGCCGGGCGCCACGTTGGTGATCTTCTGGTTGTTGGCGTTGATGCCGTTCTCATCGATGTAGGTCTTGTCCCCTACCTTGTAGGAGGAGGCCGTCATGCTGCCACCGACGGTTGCATTGCCGCCGACGGACAGGTCTTTGTCCATGGTCACGTTTTCACGGAAGGCGGCCGTTCCCTTGACTTCGGTTTCGTTCAGGGTGGTCTTGCCGGTTACATCGAGGGTACCGGTCACGGCCGCGTTGCCGCCGACGGACAGGTCTTTATCCACGGTTGCGTTGCCGCGGACGCCAAGGTCTTTCAGCACGTCGGCGTAGTCCATCTCCGTCTTGTGGGTTCCGTCGCTGTTCGTCAGTTTCGTCTGGCCGTCAGTCGTGGTTACGGTCGTGGTGCCCACCTTATCCGTAATGGAGGTCGTGGCCGTATTTTCGATTTCGGCGGCGGTGTTGCTCAATTTTTCCGTAGCCCGGTTGGTGATGTTCTTGGCGCTCAGGCTGCTGTCACCGGTCACGGTGGTGGTCTGATCTCCCGTGATGGAATTGGTCTGGCTGCCGTCTACCGAGTGCTTTTCTTCCCCGGTAATGGTGGTTTCCAGTCCGCCGTTGTAAGTTTCGGTAACTTTGCCCGTCACGGTTTCGGTCAGGGTGCCTTCCACTGTACGGGTTTCATTGCCGCCAACCGTGGTGGTCAGGTTTTCCGTAGCTTCAGTGGTGATATTTGTGGCCTTCAGGCTGCTGTCACCGGTCACGGTGGTGGTCTGGTCTCCGCCAACCGTGGTGGTCAGGTTTTCCGTAGCTTCAGTGGTGATATTTGTGGCCTTCAGGCTGCTGTCACCGGTCACGGTCGTGGACATATCGCCGCCAACCGTGGTGGTCAGGTTTTCCGTAGCTTCAGTGGTGATGTTTGTGGCCTTCAGGCTGCTGTCACCGGTCACGGTGGTGGTCTGGTCTCCGCCTACCGTGGTGGTCAGGTCGGACTTGTAGTCCTCCGTCACGTCGCCCGTCACGGTTTCGGTCAGGGTGCCTTCTACCGTATTGCTCTGATTTCCGTTTACCTTCGTGCTCTGGCTTCCATATGTTTCCGTCACAGCACCTTTGACGCTTTCCGTCTTGCTGCCGCTGATGGTATTGGTCTGGTCGCCCGCCACTACATTGGCCTGGCTTCCACCTACACTGGTCTTCTGGTCGCCGTCAACAGTGGTTTCCTGACTGCCGTATTTTTCCGTAACACTGCCTTTGACCGTTTCGAGCTTGCTGCCGCTTACAGTGTTCTGCTGGTTGCCGGTTACGATATTGGTCTGGTTTCCGCCTACAGAAGTCCTCTGGTCTGTCTTGACGTTGGTAATCTGGGCATTGAAGTTTTCGGTTTCCGTCCCCTTTACATTGACCGTACGGTCTCCGGACACGGTATTGGTCTGGTTTCCTGCCACATAATGGGTTTCATTGCCGCCCACCTTCGTTTCCAGGTCGGACTTGTAGTCCTCGGTGACTTTGCCCGTCACGGTCGTGGACATATCGCCGCCCACCGTGGTGGTCAGGTCTTTGCCGACCGTATTGGTCATGTTTTCCGTAGCGGTGTTCACCAGGTTTTTGGCGGTATTCGTAATGGTGCCGTTTTCGGCCGTATTGGTGATATCCGTAGTGGTTTGTTCCGTAGAAGTGGTATTGGTTCCGTCGGTCACCGTGCCGGTGATGCTGCCCAGCTTCTGTTCCACGGAGGAGGATTCCGTACCGGCTGCGTTCCTGATTTCCTGGAGGATGGCATCGACTCTCTGCCGGAAGGTGGACGTATTGCCGCCGGCGTCGGTCACGACATCGCTGGATTCCGTTGCCGACTGGGATGCCACGTTGGTGTTGTCCCCATCCCTCACGGTGTCGGCGATGGTGTACTTGCTATCTGAACCCTGGCTCATGGCGCGCTCCGCATAGGCCGTCGGATTGTCCCCGGTATCCGAAAGCTTCTGGCTGATGCCGTCGGCCGTCAGCGAGCTTCTGCCGATGGATTCGTCGTCTTTGGCCCAGACATTGCTGCCGGTTTCGTCGAAGGTGGAGGCGCTGGCCTGGGTTTCGCCTGTCATCAAATCATTCTTGAAATTTGCAGAAATCACCTTGCCGCCGGTGATTGCCGTGTAGTTATTGGCATCAATACGGCTGGCCAGGGTCCCGGCATTGAATTCGCCTCCGACTTCCAGGTTGCCGCCGATTTTGGCATTGCCGGTAGTGGTAAGGGTTGCGGCTTCAATGGCCCCGGCACCGGTCAGGTTGCCGCCCTGCAAAGTGGCTGTGCCATCGGTGATGCTGCTGCCCTGGACTTTGCCGGTAGCAACCAGATCGCCGTTGATGCTGGCCGTTCCATTGACGGTCAGGCTGCCTCCGCTGATACCGCCCGTCACGGAAAGGCTGGCCCCCGTCAGGGCTCCGCCTGCGTGGATATCGCCAAGGGCAGAGATGTTGCCCGTCGAAGAAACCGTGCCGCCGGTAATGGTTCCGGTCGTGTTGATGTTGCCATTGGTAATGGTCGCAATGCCATCGGTCAGAGTACCGCCTTTAACGGTTCCGGTGCCGGCATTGACGTTGCCGCCGTTGGTGCGGAGTTCCCCGCCCTGGGTGTTGATGTTGCCGCCGCCGGTCTGGATTACACCGCCGCCGGTCTTGATGGACCCGCCGTTGGTGGCAACATTGCCATCGGTACTTACCGTGAATTTACCATCGGCCCCCTTGATGCTGCCGTCCGAGTTGAGGGCGGCCTTGGCTGTCGCCGCCGTATCGCCGCCGGCATAGAACCCGTCCGCATCCTGTACGGTGCTGTTCAGGCCTACTTTAATCCCGTTTTCGCTGAGGGTGATCTGGTTTTCCTTGTCTTTGTTCAGCACCAGCTGGGTCGCCGCTTCCTTGGAGGTAACAACGGTCCCGTCCGTATTCACGCTGGTGGTGATCTTTTGCAGGACATTATCGCCATCCAGGCTCAAGCCGCCGTTCATCGCATTTGTCAGTGCGGTATCCGCTGCCACACGGGCCGCCGCTTCTTTTTCATCCGCCGCTTGACGGGCATCGGCTTCTTCCTTGATTTTCAGCTGCAAGGCATCATCCGCCTGGTGCAGGGCCGTATCCGCTGCTTCGCGGTCAGCTGCTTCCTTGTTGATGCTGGCCTGCAGATCCGCATCCGCCTGGTTCAGGGCCGTGAATCCATCGACCACAGCCGTGTTCAGGCCGGAAAGGTTGCTGCTCACTGTACCCAGAGCCGTATTGGTCTTGACAAGTTCCGAATTCAGGTTGCTGATGTTGCCGGCGTTAGTGTTGATCTGCGCGGCATTGGTTGCAATGTTTGCGGTATTGGTTGCAATGTTTGCGGTATTGGTCGCAATGTTTGCCGTATTGGTTGCAATGTTTGCCGTGTTGGTTGCAATGTTTGCGGTATTGGTTGCAATGTTGGTCGTAAACCGTACCCCTTGTCAAGGACAGTTTCTAAAAGTAGGACCCCTTGTTTTAGACAGTTCAACAATCCTGGTACCTTTAAAATGGACGTTTGGTAAT
>ONEW01000034.1 GCA_900316935.1 uncultured Selenomonadales bacterium | reverse complement strand
ACCACCTGTTCCCATCCCGAACACAGCAGTTAAGCTCTCACGCGTCGAAAGTACTTGGGTGGAAGCGCCCCGGGAGGATAGATTGTTGCCGGTTGAAGAGAACCTCTTCACGAGAAATCGTGGAGAGGTTTTTTTATTGCTTCGGGTCTGCGGGACAGATGATTGAAATTTTCTGAATACATCCGTGACAAAAGGATAAATGTCCGTAAAAATAATGTTTTTGTTACGTTTGAAAGAATAAATCTACGGGGGCAAAAAGATTTCACGGAATGTACAAAATTTCATTGACAAATTGAGGGCAAAGTGTTAGTTTTTAAGAATACAGACCACGGATGCATCCTGCAGATGTCCGAAACAGAGAATGGCCTGTAAAAGGGAAAGTAGAGGAGATAGGATTATGAATGGTTTGACTTTGGTCGTACTGGCAATCGTTGTATTTGTCTGTGCGTACAGTTTTTACGGCCGCTGGCTCGTAAAGACCTGGGGCATCGATCCTAACGCAGAGACGCCGGCAAAACGGTTTGAAAACGGCAAGGACTTCGTTCCGGCCTCCAAGTTCACCGTCTTTGCCCATCAGTTTTCCGCTATTTGCGGCGCAGGCCCTGTCACGGGTCCCATCATTGCAGCCATGTTCGGCTGGCTGCCGGCGCTGCTGTGGCTGATCATCGGCGGCATCTTCTTCGGTGCTGTGCAGGATTTCACCGCCCTGTATGCTTCCGTCAAGAACGACGGCAAGTCCATGGGCATGATCATTGAAAAATATGTGGGCCGTACGGGCGGCAAGCTGTTCCTGGCTTTCTGCTGGCTGTTCTGCCTGCTCGTCATCGCCGCCTTCTCCGACATCATGGCGACGACCTTCAACGGCTTCAACAAGGCCGGTGCCCCCATGGCTCCGAACGCCGCGGCGGCTTCCATTTCCATGCTGTACATCTTCGTAGCCATGATTTTCGGCGTCATCGTCAAGAAGACGAAGATTTCCGGCATCCGCGAACTGATCCTCGCCATCATCTTCATCGTGGCCATGATTGCCGGCGGTATCGCCTATCCGATTTACGCCGACCGCGTGACCTGGCTGTACGTGACGTATGCATACTGTTTCATCGCATCCGTCCTGCCCATGTGGCTGCTGATCCAACCGCGTGACTATCTGTCCGTATTCCTGCTGCTCGGCATGATCCTGAGCGGTGTCATCGGCGTCATCGTCGGCAACCCGACCCTGAACATGCCTGCCGTTGTCGGCTTCACGGTCAACAACAAACCCATGTTCCCGATCCTGTTCATCACCATCGCCTGCGGCGCTGTTTCCGGATTCCATTCCCTGGTATCTTCCGGTACATCGTCCAAATCCATTTCCAACGAAAAGGATATGCTGACCGTCGGCTATGGTTCCATGCTGATTGAATCCACGCTGGGCGTTGTCTGCCTGGTCATCGCCTGCTCCGCAGCCACGAACGGCGTGCTGCCGAAAGCTTCTCCGTTCGCCATCTTCGGCGGCGCCATCGGTGGGTACTTCAAGATGTTCGGCATTCCGCCCATGGTCAGCTCCGCAATCGTGACCATGTGTGTTTCCGCTCTGGCCATGACCACCATCGATGCCGTTACGCGTATCGGCCGCATGACCATCCAGGAATTCTTCGCACCGGCACCGGGCAAGGAACGCACGGGCTTTGCGAAATCCATCAGCAACCCCATCGTCGCCACCATTGTGACCCTGATTCCGAGCTACCTGCTGTGCCTTGGCGGTTACCTCAATATCTGGCCGTTGTTCGGCTCCGCCAACCAGCTGATTGCTTCCGTCGTACTGTGCGGCCTGGCGGTGTTCCTGCGTGTCACCGGCCGGAAGGGGTGGATGCTGTACGTACCCATGGCCTTCATGTTCGTTGCTACCATGACGGCCCTGGCCATGCATGTCTACGGCATCTACGTGAAGATCGGCCTGGGCAAATTCAACCTGTTGGTTGAAGGTCTGCAGCTCGTCGTGGCCATCCTTCTGATGATCCTGGCGGTGCTCATCGTCAAGACCTGCCTGAAGGAGCTGCTGGCTCCCAAACCGGCCAAACCGGGAGCTACTCCGGCAGACTGAAACTGAATAAAAGGGAGGTTGTACTTTACAACCTCCCTTTTTTACGTTATACTGAATGGGCAAATTTCAAAACAGACAGTTCGTAACCATCCTGTCTCTAAACAAAACTACGGGCCCGCCCTGTTTTACCGGTGTTGGTAACGGAGCGTAAACGGAATTGGATCCGCCTGTAGTTTTACAGGCGGTTTTTTCATTCCTGCGCCGGGACCCTGTAAAACGGAGGGAACATCATGAAGAAGGAATTCACGAAAACACAAAAACTGACAATATCGGCAGTGAGCATCGCTCTGTATCTGGTGGTCATGATTGCGACCCAGAACTTCGCTTTCGGCCAGTACCAGATCCGTATCGCGACGGGATTGTACGGCCTGGCGGCCATTTTTCCGTTCCTCGCCGTGCCGCTGGCTATCGCCAACATCCTGAGCAACACCCTTCTGGGCGGGCTGGGACCCATCGACATGATCGGCGGTTTCTGCGTCGGCCTGCTGACGACGGGCCTCATCGTCTTCGGCAAGCGCCGCGGCTGGAGGAACTGGGTCGTCGCCGTCGCCGTGACCCTGATACCGGGTCTGGGCGTGCCGGTCTGGCTGTCCCTGCTCCTGCATATCCCGTACGTGGTGCTGGTTTCGTCCCTGCTCGTGGGCCAGCTGATTTCCGGTATCGCCGGCATGCTGCTCGTCAATGCACTGGAGCGGACCTGCGTGCGGTATGCGGATCCGTCGTCTGAAAAATAAGGGAAAGAGGTGCCTGACCATGACAAGCGGCAGAACGAAAGAGGAACTGCAAGGCGTAACCCTGCTGGGCGGCAAGACGAAGTATGCCTTTGACTATACGCCGGAAGTGCTGGAAGCCTTTCCGAACAAACATCCCGGACGGGATTACTTCGTCAAGTTCAACTGCCCGGAATTCACCAGCCTGTGCCCCAAGACGGGGCAGCCCGATTTCGCCACCATCTACATTTCCTATGTACCGGACCAGAAGCTGGTGGAAAGCAAGTCCCTGAAACTGTACCTGTTCAGTTTCCGCAACCACGGCGATTTCCACGAGGACTGCGTCAACATCATCCTGAACGACCTCGTCAAGCTGCTGGAACCGAAATACATGGAGGTCTGGGGGAAGTTCCTGCCGCGCGGCGGCTTGTCCATCGATCCCTATGCCAATTACGGCAAAAGGGGCACGGACTGGGAAAAGACGGCCCACGACCGCCTGCATTACCACGATATGCATCCCGAACGGATCGACAACCGGTAAAATTTCACTGGAACTTTACACATTCTCTCCATTTCTCCCTTTTTTCTTATGCCATCCTGTGCTACAATGGGAATAAGGAAAAAGGGATTTTTTCCTTATATTCTGTCCTGAGTGGGACTAAAAACGTACCACGTGGGACACGAGCGGGGAGGCAAACTGTGGACAATCTTGTCAACTTGCAAAAAAAGATCGTCCCCGAAATGACGGACCTCCTGATTGAACGGTACCGGATTCTGCGGCAGGTGAGCAATGAACAGCCTATCGGACGCCGTGCCCTGGCGGGGAGGTTGAACCTGAGCGAGCGGGTGCTCCGGTCCCAGGTCGATTTCCTGAAGGGGTGCGGCCTGCTGAGCTATTCCACAGCCGGTATGTCCGTAACGGAAGAAGGCAACGAAATCCTGCAGGAGCTGGCGGAGTATGTCCGCAAGCTGCAGGGACTTTCTTCACTGGAACAGTTCCTGCTGGAACGGCTGTCAATCAAGAAGGTCATCATCATTCCGGGTGACAGCGACCGGGAACAGGTCGTGAAACGGGAAATCGGACGTGCGGCGGCGCACACCCTGGTTTCGCTGCTGGAGGAAGACAAGGGGCGCGTGGTCGCGGTCAGCGGCGGCACGACCCTGGCGGCGGCGGCCCAGAACATCCGGGGCAATTTCCCTGATGTGGTGGTCGTACCCGCCCGCGGGGGACTCGGCGATACGCTGGAGCTGCAGGCGAACACCATCGCAACCGTCATGGCGCGGAACCTGAAGGCGTCATACCGGCAGCTCTATGTGCCGGATTCGGTCAGCCAGGAGATCCTGAACAGCATTCTGGCGGAAGATGCAGGGATCCGGGCGGTCGTCAACACCATCAAGCACGCCGATATCCTGGTCCACGGCATCGGCCGGGCCGATGTCATGGCGCGGCACCGTCATCTGCCGCAGCCCCTCATCGACCGCCTGCTGCAGGAAGGTGCCGTCGGCGAGGCTGTCGGGCAGTACAGCGACATCAAGGGGTGCCAGGTCTACATGACCAACAACGCGGGCCTCATGATGCACGACCTGCCGCATATCGGCACCATCATCGGCGTAGCCGGCGGCAAATCCAAGGCCAGGGCCATTCTCGCCGTTTCCCGCGCGACGCGGCAGGACATCTTGATTACGGACGAGGCGGCGGCCATGGAGGTCGCTTCCGTTATGGAAAAGGAAGAGGGCCTCGACCGCATTCCCGGACTGTAAGGCAGGGGCATCGTACCCCGGCAGCCCGGCAGCAACGCAGTCAGTTCACGAAGTTCAACATATTTTAATTAAAAAATTAAGGAGGAATTTCATCATGGCAGTAAAAATCGGTATCAATGGGTTCGGTCGTATCGGTCGTCTGGTTCTCCGGGCTTCCATGGGCAATCCGGATGTGGAAGTCGTAGCCGTCAATGACCTGTCGGATGCCAAGACCATGGCGCACCTGCTGAAGTACGACTCCGTGCATGGTACGCTGCCGAACGAAGTCACTTATGGCGACGACTACATCGCCGTCGACGGCAAGAAGATCGTCGTCAATGCCAAGGCGGATCCCGCCCAGATTCCCTGGGGCCGGGAAGGCGCTGAAATCGTCGTGGAATCGACGGGCCGCTTTACGGACGCCGATAAGGCGAAAGCCCATCTGGCGGGCGGCGCCAGGAAAGTCATCATCTCCGCACCGGCCAAGCACGAAGACATCACCATCGTCATGGGCGTCAACGAAGATAAGTACGACCCGGCGAAACACACCATCATTTCCAACGCTTCCTGCACGACGAACTGCCTGGCCCCGTTCACGAAGGTCCTGCTGGACAACTTCGGCATTGAAAGCGGCCTCATGACGACGGTCCATTCCTACACGAACGACCAGCGCATCCTCGATGTGGGCCATAAGGACCTGCGCCGTGCCCGTGCTGCCTCCATGTCCATCATCCCGACCACGACGGGTGCCGCCAAGGCCGTTGCCCTGGTCATCCCCGAAGTCAAGGGCAAACTGAACGGTTTCGCGATGCGCGTGCCGACGCCCGATGTCTCCATTACGGACCTGACGGTCAACCTGGGCCGCGACACGACGGTGGAAGAAATCAACGCGGTCCTGAAGAAGGCTTCCGAAACGACGCTGAAGGGCATTCTGGGCTATACGGACGAACCGCTGGTTTCCCGTGATTTCCAGGACGATAGCCGTTCCTCCATCATCGACGGCCTGTCCACCATGATGATCGGCAAGCGCCTGGCCAAGGTCGTATCCTGGTATGACAACGAGTGGGGTTATTCCAACCGTATCGTCGACCTGGCTGCCTACATCGGCAAAAAGGGCCTGTAAGGAACAAACCGCGGATTGAGTAGGAGTCTGATGTCTTATGGATAAGAAAATCCTGACGGATTTCGACGTGAAGGGCAAGCGTGTCCTTGTCCGCGTCGATTTCAATGTACCCCAGGACGCCGCTGGCAGCATTACGGACGACAACCGTATGCGCGCGGCGCTCCCGACCATTCAGTATTTATTGAAGCATCATGCCGCAGTCATTTTGATGTCACATCTGGGCCGGCCGAAAGGGAAGGTCAATCCCAAGTTCAGCCTGGCGCCGGTGGCAAAGCATTTGGAAGAACTGCTGGGGCAGCCTGTTGCATTTGCAAAGGACTGCATCGGCCCGGAAGCGGAAAAGGCGGCGGCCAAGCTGGAAGCAGGCCAGGTCCTGCTGCTGGAAAACCTGCGTTTCCATCCGGAAGAGGAACAGGACGACCTGGACTTTGCGGAAAAGCTGGCTTCCCTGGCGGACCTGTACGTAAATGACGGGTTCGGCGTATCCCACCGCGCCCACGCGTCGGTGGAAGGCGTGACCCATTTCCTGCCCAGCGCGGCAGGCTTCCTCCTGGAAAAGGAGATCCGCTTCCTCGGCGGTGCCGTGTCCAATCCGAAGCATCCTTTCGCGGCCATCATCGGCGGCGCGAAGGTCAGTGACAAGATCGGCGTCATCACGAACCTGCTGACGAAGGTCGACAAACTGCTCATCGGCGGCGGCATGGCCAATACCTTCCTGGCGGCCAAGGGCATCGCCATGGGCAAGTCCCTGGTGGAAGCAGATAAACTGGATGAAGCGCGTAAAATCATGGCGGACGCGGCGGCCAGGAAGGTCGAACTGCTCCTGCCGACGGACCTCGTCATGGCGGCGGAATTCAAGGCGGACGCCGGACACGAAGTGGAACCCCTGGACCGCCTGAATCAGGACTGCATGGCCCTCGACATTGGTCCGGCCACGTGCCGGGCTTACGCGGATGCCCTGAAGGACTGCAAGATGGTCGTCTGGAACGGTCCCATGGGCGTCTTTGAGATGGACGCCTTCTGCAAGGGCACGGAAAAAGTGGCCGAAGCGGTCGCGGCCAGCGATGCCGTCAGCATCGTCGGCGGCGGCGACAGCGTGGCGGCCATCAAGAAGATCGGGCTGGAAGACAAAATCAGCCACATTTCGACGGGCGGCGGCGCCTCCCTGGAATACCTGGAAGGCAAGATGCTGCCCGGCGTGGCGGCCCTGGACAACGTACGGCGCTATCTGATTGCCGGCAACTGGAAGATGCACAAGACGGTCGGGGAATCGTTGGAACTGGCCAAAGGCATCGTGGAAGAAACGAACGGCACGGTCAACGAGGTCGTCATTTTCCCGTGCTTTACGGCCCTGGAATCCGTGGCGGACGCCATCGACGGCCGCGCCGTGGGCTACGGGGCCCAGGATTTGTGCTGGGAAGATGCCGGTGCCTTTACGGGTGCCATTTCCGGCGCCCAGATTGCCGACATCGGGTGTGAATATGTCCTCGTCGGCCACAGCGAACGCCGCACCATTTTCGGTGAAAGCGACGGGATTGTGGCCAGGAAGGTGGCCGCGGCGTACCGCAACAACCTGAAACCGCTGCTTTGCGTCGGGGAGACGCAGGAAGAACGGGCGGCAGGGAAGACGGAAGCCAGCATCACGGGCCAGCTGGAAAGTGACCTGCAAGGCCTCACGAAGGCACAGGCGGCACTGCTGACCGTGGCCTACGAGCCCCTGTGGGCAATCGGTACGGGCAACACGGCTACACCGGCCGACGCCCAGGCTGTCTGCAAGCTGATCCGCACTAAACTGGAAGACATGTTCGGCGACGACGTGACGCGCCATATCCGCGTCCTCTACGGCGGCAGCGTGAAAGATACCAACGCGGCGTCCTTCCGGATGGACGGAATCGACGGCGTCCTCGTCGGCGGTGCGAGCCTGCAGGCAGACAGTTTCGCCCGCATTGCCAGAAGCTTCTGAACAGGGGCTTTTGGAGGATAGGAAGCGTCGCAGGACGCTTTAAGGAGTAACAAAACAGTATGGCAAAGAAGCCTTTAGTCTTAATGATCCTGGACGGGTGGGGCATTGCCCCGCCCGGTCCCGGCAATGCAGCCACCCTGGCCGCCACGCCGAACCTGGACGGCTGGTTCGCACGCTATCCCCATACGGAACTGGAAGCGAGCGGTGAGGCCGTCGGCCTGCCGGCCGGACAGATCGGCAACTCCGAAGTAGGGCACCTGAACATCGGCGCCGGGCGCGTCATCTATCAGGACCTGTCCCGCATCTCCAACGCCATCGATGACGGCAGCTTCTTCCAGAACAAGGTGCTGCGCGAGGCCATGGAACGCCTGCAAGGTACCCGCTCGAGCCTGCACCTGATGGGCCTCTTGAGCGATGGCGGCGTCCACAGCCACATCAAGCACCTGGAAGCGCTGCTCGACATGGCGAAGGAAACAGGCCTGAAAAAGGTCTATGTCCACGTCTTCCTCGACGGACGCGATGTGCCGCCCCAGAGCGCGCTGGAATACATCCAGTCCTTGGAAATGTACATGAAGTGGAAGGGTGTCGGCAAAATCGCCACGGTCAGCGGCCGTTACTACGCCATGGACCGGGACAAGCGCTGGGACCGCGTGGAAAAGGCCTACAACTGCCTGGTCAAGGCGGAAGGGGCTGTGTACGAATCGGCGGAAGAAGGCGTGAAGGCCTCCTACGCCGCCGGGGTGAACGATGAGTTCGTCGTGCCGTTCCGCGTAGCTAAAATCGCCAAATCCGGCGCGTCGGCCGGGGAACCCCGTATCGAAGCCGCGTCGCGGATCCGCAAGGGGGACAGCGTGATCTTCTTCAACTTCCGGCCCGACCGGGCGCGGGAACTCACGCGGGCCCTGCACGACGGGGATTTTCCTTACTTCAGCCGGCCTGCCAATGTACGGCCCGTCTTTCTGGCCGGTATGACGGAATATGACGCGACCATCGGTATTCCCGCGGTGTTTCCGCCGGAACATTACCAGGACATCCTGGCCGATGTCCTGGCCAAGGAGGGGCTGCACCAGCTGCGCATCGCCGAAACGGAAAAGTACGCCCATGTGACGTTCTTCTTCAACGGCGGCGTGGAAAAGCCGGTACGCAACGAAGACCGCATCCTCATTCCGTCGCCCAAGGTTGCCACGTACGACCTGCAGCCGGAAATGAGTGCGCCGAACGTGACGGAGGCCTTGCTGAAGGCCCTGTCGGAAGACAAGTATGAGATCGTGATCCTCAACTTCGCCAACCCCGACATGGTCGGGCACACGGGTGTCATCGCGGCGGCCGTCAAGGCCATGGAGACCGTGGACACCTGCGCCGGCAAGGTGGTGGAAAAAGTCCGTTCCCTGGGCGGCATCGTCTGCATCACGGCGGACCACGGCAACCTGGAAAAGATGGTCAACGATGACGGCACGCCCTGCACGGCCCATACGACGAACCGCGTGCCCTTCCTCGTCGTCGACGACGGGGCGCCACACCGTCTGCATCCCGGCCGGCTGGCCGACATTGCGCCGACCATGCTCGCCCTGCTGCACCGGAAGCAGCCCCAAGCCATGACGGGCAAGAGCCTGCTGGACGACTGAACCGGATGAACGGACAATATGGCTGGAATTGACCTGCACAGGCGATTAATGTAAAGAGAAAGGATGTTTGCTATGGCAATGATTACGGATATTCATGCAATGGAAATTCTCGACTCCCGCGGCAATCCCACGGTAGAGGTCACCGTCTTCCTGGACGACGGGTCCTTCGGCCGTGCCGCTGTGCCGTCCGGTGCTTCGACGGGCGTGCACGAGGCAGTGGAACTGCGGGACGGTGACAAGCGCCGTTACGGCGGCAAGGGCGTCATCCGCGCTGTGGAAAATGTCAATGATGTCATCGCCGACGCCCTGACCGGCATGGACGCCTCGAACCAGATTGCAGTCGATGAGCTGATGATCAGCCTCGACGGCACCTCGAACAAGGGCAAATTAGGCGCCAACGCCATCCTGGGCGTTTCCATGGCCGTGGCCAAAGCCGCCGCCAACTCCGCCGGCCTGCCCCTGTTCCAGTACTTGGGCGGCACCAACGCCTGCGAACTGCCGGTACCCATGATGAACATCCTCAATGGCGGCCAGCATGCCGATAACAACGTCGACATCCAGGAATTCATGATCATGCCGGTGGGCGCCCCGAACTTCAGTGAAGGGCTGCGCATGAACTGCGAAATCTACCATAAACTGAAGGAAATCCTGAAGGGCAAGGGACTGGGCACGGGCCTTGGCGACGAAGGCGGCTTTGCGCCGAACCTGAAGACCAACGCCGAAGCACTCGATGTGATCATGGAAGCCATTGAGGCCGCCGGCTGCAAACCGGGCAAGGACATCGTGCTGGCCATGGACGTGGCCGCCAGCGAATTCTACGGTGACGACGGCAAGTATCATATGCTGGCGGAAGGGGCTCCCAAAACTTCGGCCCAGATGGTCACCTACCTGGCCGGCCTGGTGGAGAAGTATCCCATCATTTCCATTGAAGACGGCGTGGCCGAAGACGACTGGGAGGGCTGGCAGGACCTGACGAAGAAGCTGGGAGACAAGGTCCAGCTCGTCGGGGACGACCTGTTCGTGACGAACGTGGAACGCCTGGCCATGGGCATTGAAAAGGGCGTAGCCAACGCCATCCTGATCAAGGTCAACCAGATCGGCACCCTGACCGAGACCTTCCGGGCTGTGGAAATGGCAAAACGCGCCGGCTATACGGCCATCATTTCCCACCGCAGCGGCGAAACGGAAGATACGACCATGGCGGACATCTCCGTGGCCCTGAACGCCGGTCAGATTAAGTCGGGCGCGCCAGCCCGCACGGACCGTGTCGCCAAATACAACCAGCTGCTCCGCATCGAGGAGAGCCTGGGTCCGACGGCCCGTTACGGCGGCATGAAGGTGTTCTACAACCTGAAGAAGTAACACCGGAAGGTCGCAAAACAACATAGGGAAAGCAAAAAAAGGAGAGGCCGCCGGGCCTCTCCTTTTCGTCTGTCCTTATTTCAAGTTGCCGTATTCCGCGTCCGTCACGGGTTCGCACCATTCGTTGGAAGCCCCTTCGGCAGGCACTTCGATGGCGATGTGGGCGAACCAGCTGTCCGGTGCGGCACCGTGCCAGTGCTTCACTTCCGGCGGAATGTCCACGACATCGCCCGGGTGCAGTTCGCGGGCCGGCTTGCCCCATTCCTGGTAATAGCCGCGGCCTGCCGTGACGAGCAGGATCTGGCCGCCTTTGTGATGGATGTGCCAGTTGTTGCGGCAACCCGGTTCGAAGGTCACATTGGCCGTCACCAGGCGTTCCTTCGTCAGCAGCTGCAGATAGCTCTGGCCGATGAAGTACTGCGCATAGGCGTCATTCTTGTTTCCCAGCGGGAACACGCTGAAGTTTTCCGGAAGTCTGCGGTCCTTGTTTTCCATGATACATCCTCCTGTTTTCACTGTCCGGCGCCGCGTCCGGGATCTCCTTGACGAAACGGGGGCAGGTCTGTTAATATCTCTGTACGGCTTCATCTTACGCCTGTGCGGGAAAAGAATCCAATACCTGGCCTGTATTTCCGTTTCTGCCTGCAGGGCATGGACAACTGATAAATATTTAACAAAAAGTTAACAATTATATTGCCACCATTTTCAGAGTGTGATAAAATACTGTGGTACTGACCTGAGAATACTGCGGCCCCGACCGCAGCCAGATGATAGAAGGAGAAGGAGGTAAGCGGATGCTGGTAATTGTCCTGAGCGTCGTGGACCTGATTGTGTGTATCGCCCTGATTGCGGCGGTGTTGGCGCAGTCCGGCAGAGGCGGCGGGTTGTCCGGTTCCTTTGGCGGTAGTGATACAGCCTTCTTTGGGAAGGGCAACGACATCGATACCGTCATGTCCAAGGCAACGATTGTGCTGGGTGCCGTTTTCGGCATCGTGACCCTGGTGCTCGCCAAAATCAGTATTTAAGCGCTTTCGCGCGCCGGTCGCGGACCGGCATTTCCCATTGTCTTAAAGGGTAGACGGCCCTTTAAAAAATTTTATATCTTAATCCAAATCAATGAAAGGGGATTACATCTTGAGTAGCTTTATCATGTTTGCCATCATCGCCGGTATCCTGGCCCTGTTGGTAGCGGCTTTCTTAAGCAGCTCCATCATGAAGGCCGATGCCGGTAATTCGCTGATGCAGGAAATTTCCGGCCATATCCACGAAGGCGCTATGGCGTTCCTTTCCCGTGAATATAAGGCTCTGGCGGTCTTCATCATCGTCGTCGCCATCATCATCAGCATCTTCCTGACCCCGATGACCGCCATCTGCTTCGTGGCAGGCGCCATCTTCTCCATCCTGGCCGGCTATTGCGGCATGAACGTCGCAACCCGCGCCAACGTCCGCACGACCCGCGCTGCCGAAGACGGTATGCCGCAGGCTCTGCAGATCGCCTTCTCCGGCGGCTCCGTCATGGGCCTGTCCGTGGTAGGTCTGGGCATCACCGGTGTCGCACTGGCCTTCGCCATCTTCGGGGAAGGCGGTGCCAACATGGACATCGTCACGGGCTTCGGTCTGGGCGCCAGCTCCATTGCCTTGTTCGCCCGTGTCGGCGGCGGTATCTACACCAAGGCCGCTGACGTAGGCGCTGACCTCGTAGGCAAGGTAGAAGCCGGCATCCCGGAAGACGATCCGCGTAACCCTGCCACCATCGCCGACAACGTCGGCGATAACGTCGGCGACGTCGCCGGCATGGGCGCTGACCTGTTCGAATCCTATGTAGGCGCCATCATTTCCGCCCTGACCCTGGGCGCTGTAGCGGTCAAGGGCGGTGCAGGCGTGGCTTATCCGTTCCTGCTGGCCCTGAGCGGTATCATTGCTTCCATCATCGGCATCCTGTACGTCCGTCACAGCAAGTCCACGAACCCGCAGGGGGCCCTGAATACCGGCACCTATGTGGCCGGCATCCTGACCATCATCGCTGCCGCATTCCTGTCCAACAAGCTGTTCGGCAACCTGAACGCATTCTGGGCTATTGCAGCCGGCCAGGTCGTCGGCCTGCTGATTGGCAAGTTCACCGAAATCTACACTTCCGCTGACTATTCTTCCGTCAAGAAGATTGCCGATCAGTCCGAAACCGGTCATGCCACAGTCATCATCGCTGGTCTGGCCGTAGGCATGTATTCCACCTTCCTGCCGATCCTCTTCATCTGCATTGCCGTCTTCATCGCCTTCTTCGTCATGGGCGGCGTAGCCAATCCGGAAATGGGCATCTATGGTATCGCCCTGTCCGCTGTCGGCATGCTGGCAACCACGGGCATTACCGTTGCAGTCGATGCATACGGCCCGATTTCCGATAACGCCGGTGGTATCGCCGAAATGGCTGAACTGCCTGAAAACGTCCGTGAAATTACGGATACGCTGGACTCCGTAGGCAACACCACTGCCGCCATCGGCAAAGGCTTCGCCATCGGCTCTGCAGCCCTGACCGCCCTGGCCCTGTTCTCCGCCTATTCCCAGGTTGTCGGCCTGAAGGCCATCGACCTGCTGGATCCGCTGGTGCTGATCGGCCTGTTCATCGGCGCCACCCTGCCGTTCGTCTTCGGCGCCATGACCATGAACGCCGTTGGGGAAGCAGCCAACGAAATGGTCGTTGAAGTACGCCGTCAGTTCCGTGAAATCCCCGGCCTCCTGGAAGGCAAAGCACGTGGCGATTACCGCCGCTGTGTTGACATTTCCACGCAGGCTGCCCTGCATAAGATGGTAATGCCCGGTGTCCTGGCCATTGCCTTCCCGATCGTCATCGGCCTGCTCCTCGGCACGGCTGCCCTGGGCGGCATGATCGGCGGTGCGCTGGCTTCCGGCGTCCTCATGGCCATCATGATGGCGAATGCGGGCGGCGCCTGGGATAACGCCAAGAAATACATCGAATCCGGTGTACACGGCGGCAAAGGCTCCGACTGCCACAAGGCATCCGTAACCGGCGACACCGTGGGCGATCCGTTCAAAGATACTTCCGGACCTTCCATGAACATCCTGATCAAACTGATGACCATCGTGTCCCTGGTGTTTGCTCCGGTACTGGCTGCCCACGGCGGCATCCTGCTGAACCTGTTCAAATAATCCGTCTACAGGTGAAGCCGGCCGCTTGAGGTGACCCCTTCCTGGTATACAGACGGAAGGGAGGCTCTTCCGTTTCGGACCGGCCGAAGATTGCATTCCGTAATCTTCGGCCGGTTTTCGTTTTTCCGTCCCTTGTGCTATAATTATTCTGTATGAGTATGCAAAGAATACGACCAGGGAGGAGGGGTCCCCATGACGACGGCGGTGCGCCCCGGGGCCGGCGCCTATTGGCTGTCTGGCAGCCGGGAATACGGCATCCTGCTGATTCATGGCTTTACCGGCGCTCCGCCGGAACTGCGGCTGCTGGCCGACTATCTGCATGACCAGGGCGGATTCACCGTGTCGGGCATCCGCCTGACCGGTCACGGCACGACCGTGGAGGACCTGGAGCAGGTCACGTGCGCCGATTGGTACGGCGATGTGGAAAAGGGCGTTGCCGACCTGCAGGCTGCGTGCCGCCACGTTTTCGTGGCAGGCCTTTCCCTGGGCGCGCTGCTGGCCGCCAAAGCGGCAGCGGAACTGCCGGTGGAACGTGCCGCCCTCCTGTCCATGCCGGTCTTCGTCTATGACAAACGCAGCCTCTTCGCGGGCTTGTTGTGCCACTTCATCAAACGGCTGCGCAAGCGCAACTGGTTCTATAATGTGCCGGAAGAGTACCTGAAAGGGTACACGGAAATGCCGACGAAGCCCATTCCGGGCCTGCTGCAGCTGATCCGGCGGTGCAAACGGGAATACCTGGCCCGCATCCGCGTACCGGTCCTTATCGTCCAGTCGCGGAGTGAACACACGGTGAAACCAAAGAGCGCGACCTACATATACGACCATCTCGTTTGTGTCCCTGCGCAGGAAAAGGAGATTTTGTGGCTCCCCCAATCCGGGCACATCGTCACCCTGGGGGACGAACGGGAACGGGTCTTCGCCAAATGCCTGGAATTCTTCAAAAAAGGAATGGAAACGGAACCATGAATCAAGACAGCAGCACGCCGCGCTTCGCCCCGGTCCGCCCGGAAGCGCTGGAAATGAACGAGGCGGAAAAACGGTTCCTGGCTGCCGAAGAGGCGCGCCTCGGCCAAAAACTGGAAGAATTGTCGAAAACCCCGACGTACAACATGTGCTTTGCCTGCGGGGAAGCGAACCCCATCGGCCTGCACCTGCATTTCTTCCTCATTCCCGACGGCTGCATGGCCTTTTTCACGCCGCTGCCGGAACACCAGAGTTATAACGGCCGTATGCACGGGGGCCTGATCACGGTCCTCCTGGATGAGATCATGGGCAACTACCTGTTCTGCAAGGAAGGGACCCCGGCCTATACGGCCCGCATCGACCTGCGTTTCCGCAAACCCGTACGGATCGGGTCGACCATCAAGTGCGTGGGCCGCGAAATCAAACGCAAAGGCCGCCTCGTCATCATGGAAGGGAAAATCTTCAACGAAGACGGGACCATTGCGGCGGAAGCGGAAAGCCATATGATGTTGGAGAAAGATGCAACGAAATGAGTACAGAGAAGAACCTGAAGGAACACATCCTTGATTTTATGCGCGGCGCCGCCTATGCGCCGATGACGGCGGAAGAAGTGCTCTCCGCCATGGACGTCCGGGACGTGCCGGTCAATGAATTCTGGCAGGCCCTGCTGGAGCTGCAGCAGTCCGGCTACATCGTCAAGACCCGCTTTGAAACCTACGGACTGCCGGAACGGATGGGTCTGGTGGCCGGCCGGTTCCAGCTGAGCAGCAAGGGCTTCGGTTTCGTCATTCCCGACAACAAGGGGGAACGGCCCGATGTCTTCATTCCACCCCGCAAACTGCACGGAGCCATGAACAATGACCGCGTCATGGCCCGTATCGATACGGCGGCCATGGGCCGCAAACCGGAAGGCGAAATCATCCGCATCATCGAGCACGCCAATGACCGCATCGTCGGCGTGTTCCGGAAAAGCAAGGACTACGGGTTCGTAACGCCCGATGACAAGCGGATCGGCACGGATGTCTACGTGCCGGAGAAGGAATTCCACGGCGCCCGGAACAACCAGAAGGTCGTCGTGCAGATCACGGAATGGCCGACGGACCGCCGTAACGCGGAAGGGACGGTTACAGAAGTCCTGGGCAATCTGGGCGATCCGGGACTGGAAATCCTGTCCATCATCAAACAGCACGACCTGCCCCTGGATTTTCCGGACAACGTGAAACGCGCCGCCCGGCGCGTGCCGGACATTTCGGAGAAGGACCTGAAGGGACGCCGGGACTGGCGTAATCTGTCCGTCGTGACCGTCGACAGCGAAGATGCCCGCGACCTGGACGACGCCGTATGGGTGCAGCGCCTGTCCAACGGCAACTATGAGCTCGGTGTGTTCATTGCCGACGTGAGCCATTACGTGAAGGAAGGGACCATCCTCGATCGGGAGGCGCAGCAGCGCAGCACCAGCGTGTATCTGGCGGACCGCGTGCTGCCCATGCTGCCCCAGCGCCTGTCCAACGGCGTCTGCAGCCTGAACGAGGGGGAAGACCGCCTGGTCATGGGCTGCGAGATGGAGATTGACCGCAAAAACGGTACCGTGCTCCGTTACCGCATTGCGCCGGGCGTCATCCGCTCCCATCACCGCCTCAGCTACAATATCGTGCGCGGCATCCTGGAAGAGGGGGATACGGAGCTGTGCCAGCAATATGCCGACATCGTCCCCATGCTGAAGGATATGGAGGCCCTGTGCCGCGTGCTGCAGAAGAAACGGGCGCGCCGCGGTGCCATTGAGTTCGACCTGCCCGAGCAGAAGGTCATCCTCGACGAGCAGGGACATCCGGTGGAGATCAAGCAGCGCGTCCACGGTCTGGCCGAATCAATCATCGAGGAATTCATGCTGGCTGCCAACGAAACAGTGGCACGTCATCTTTCTTCCCAAAAGTGGCCCTGCGTGTACCGCGTCCATGAAATCCCGGCGGAAGACAAGATGGAGGGGCTGGCCCGCCTGCTGGCAACCTTCGGCGTCCGCCTGAACCTGCCCCGGGACGGCAACATCCGCCCGAAGACGGTCCAACAGGCCCTGGAACGGCTGAAGGACACGCCGGAGGAACGGCTCGTCAACACGGTGGCGCTGCGCTGCATGCGGCAGGCCGTGTATCAGACGGAGAACGTGGGCCATTTCGGCCTGGCGGCAGACTGCTACTGCCACTTCACTTCGCCGATCCGGCGCTATCCGGACCTGCTGGTACACCGGCTGCTCCATCAATGGCTGCAGGATCCGTCCATGACGGCGGAACGCCGCGAAGCCCGTACGCAGAGCCTGCAGAAGATGGCGGAACACGCGTCCCTCATGGAGCGCGAGGCCATCGATGCGGAACGGGAGACCGTGGACCTGAAGAAGGCCGAGTACATGCTTGGCTATATAGGCGAGGAATTTGCGGGCGTCATTTCCGGGGTGACATCGTTCGGTATGTTTGTCGAGCTGCCGAACGGTGTGGAAGGCCTGGTGCACATTTCGAGCCTGACCGATGATTATTACGAATTCGACGAACAGGGGTACCGCCTCGTCGGCAGCCATACGGGCAAGGTGTACCGCCTGGGCGATGCCATCAGGATCGAAGTGCTGCGCGCCAATATGGAGGACCGGAGCATCGATTTCATCCGGGCCGGGGAAAACGAGGCCATGCGGGAGTTCATCCGTGCCCAGCTGGACCGGCGCAGCGGCCGTACGCCCCATGCGAAAGGCAGCCAGACGCCGTCCCGGCAGGATGCGGAACAGGGCGGCGGTACCCGGAAAGGCACGGGGCAGAAGGCCCGCGGCCGCCACGGGAGCCGCAAGAAGGGCGGAGACCGCAGGAAACCCCGCGAAAGACAGGGCAAGGGCGGCATTGGCGGCAACCACTACGCCGCCCAGCCCAAAAAGAAGAAACGTCACAGAAGATGAAGGTTGAAGAATGAGCGAAACGAAGAGTTCCATCAAGATCATTACGGAAAACAGGAAGGCCCGTCACGATTACAATGTGGTGGAAACCATGGAAGCGGGCATCGAGCTGCAGGGGACGGAAGTCAAGTCCCTGCGGGCTGGCAAAGTGAATCTGAAGGACAGTTATGTCCAGATTTCCCGGAAGGGCGAACTCCTTGTGATGGGCATGCACATCAGCCCCTATGAGTTCGGCAATGTCTACAACCATGACCCGCTGCGCACGCGCCGCCTGCTCATGCACCGCCGGGAAATCGACCGGCTGCTGGGCAAGGTCAAGGAACGGGGTTGCACCCTGGTTCCACTGAAACTGTATTTCAAGCACGGCATCGTCAAGATGGAGCTGGCCCTGGCAACGGGCAAAAAGAACTATGACAAACGCCGGGATATGGCCGAGCGCGACGCCAAACGCGAGATGCAGCGCGTCGTCAAGGAACGCAACCGGTATTGAGAAACTGCCGGGCGGAGGCTGGCAGTCAGCAGGAAGGACGGAAACGATGGGGGAGAAGGCAGGCACGGCAAAGAACCCGGCGCGCGGCACGCCGCCGGAGCTGCACACGACCGGCAGCGTGCGGTATTCGCTGCAGTTCAAACCGATCCGCCGGATCAACATGCGCCTTAACGCGCCGGACGGGCTGGTCCTGGTGACGGCGCCTTTCGGCGTCAGCCGGAAGGCCATCGACGGCTTCGTCCGGGATAATGAGGCGTGGATTGCCCGGCAGCGGGAACGGCTGGCACGCCAGCCCAAGGCGCCGGCTCATGCTTATGTGACGGGGGAGACGGAGTACCTGTGGGGCAAACCGCTGAAGCTCCAGGTACTGACCGACCCTGGCATGATCCGCCAGATGTGCGGCGCCGGAGCGGAAGAAGCCGTCCGCAGCGGGAAGGCGGGCGTCCTCCAGAACGGGGACACGCTGATCCTGGCCTGCCCTGCGCAGGCGACGGCGGCGGAACGGAGTGCCTGGATGGAGGCCTGGTTCCGCAGGCAGCTGGGCACGTTCCTGCCGTTCGTGTTCAGCGGCTGCAGCACCATTGTGGGGAAGAGGGCCGCCAGCTGGTACATCCGCAAAATGACGACCCGCTGGGGCACGTGCAACATCCGCACGGGACGGGTCTGTGTGAACCTGCTGCTGGTGCACCTGCCGCCGGAATACCTGTCCTACATCGTCATCCACGAATTGACGCACCTGTGGGAAGGCAACCACGGCGAACGCTTCAAGGCCCGCATGGATGAATCCTATCCGGCCTGGCGGCAGCGTCGTGAAGAACTGAAGCGCCTGGCCTATATGCTCTGAGCAGGCGCCGTAACGCAAAGGAAGGCCCCTGGACCGCTGTCCAGGGGCCTTCCTTTTCTGCCTTATTCTTCCGTGAAGTCTTCCTTCGGAGCCGCGCACAGGGGGCATACCCAGTCTTCCGGCAAGTCTTCGAAGGCGGTGCCTGCCGCGATGCCGCTATTGGGATCGCCGACGGCCGGATCGTATACGTAGCCGCAGATGTTGCAAACGTATTTCTTCATGTCAGTTCCTCCTTTCTTTTCCTCTCTGTTTCCTCAAAAGATGCCAACGGGATTGCGGCTTCATTATAACACAGAAGACGGGAGTGTGGTAGGGCTAACGGGCCCAAAGTCCGCAAAGGGCGCAGAAGGATGCCGGGCGGCCCGGAAAATTCCAACGCTGTGTTTGCGCAGACGGCCGACAGGTTGTATAATAAATAAAATAACCAACACAAGATAGTGGGGCGCAAGCCCTTCCGGACAACTAAAGGAGGCTGCCGACATGAAGAAGACCATCGTGATGCTGTTTGCCCTGGTGTCGTTCTGTGCCTGTGTCTTTGCCGCTGACGCGGACAGCGCGAAAGTCGCCAAAGATTATGACATCCTCTTCGGAGGCCCCAATGCGACCGTGGAAATGACGGAAGGCCGTGTGATGGCCGCCGTGGCGCATCTGAAGATTTACGGGACGCCGGAGCGGAGCGTCGTGGTGCCGAAGGCCCTGAAGAACTATAAAATCATCCGCGCCGGCAAAGGGGATGCCTACCTGATCATCCCGCATTTCGCCAAAACCCGCATGATTGCCCGTGAGACCGCGTCCCGCAAAAAGGACGGTGCCCTGACGGGCCTGCTGGAAGGCAAGACGCTGGTCCTGTTCTGCAACAAGGGAGAGACCATCGTCGATATGCTCGTCCGTAACGGGAACGGCGGCATCCAGCTCGTTTCCTTCGAACCGGATGCGGAACCGCAGCGCGAAGACGGCCAGCCCGGCAGCGTCATCATCCCGACAAACCAGCAGGGCCTGCTGGTCGACATCACCCAGGAGATCGGCCACGACGGGAACCTGATCAACGTGGAATGAGGAACCCTGCCATACCTGCAGATCGAAACACATGAAAGCAAGGAGCAGGGAACGTTACAGCAAGTGGAACAGAGAGGGGATCATCCGATGCAACCGAATGTATGTGAAGAAAACCTGACCATGCTCACGGACTTTTACGAGCTGACCATGGGCAACGGGTATTTCCTGAATGGCTTCAGTAAAAAACAGACCTATTTCGACATCTTTTTCCGCAAGGTGCCGGATAACGGCGGTTTCGCCATCGCGGGCGGCCTGTCCGACATCATCCGTTACGTGCGGAACCTGCACTTTTCCGGTGCGGATATCGCCTATCTGCGCGGCAAGGGCATCTTCGACGAAAAGTTCCTGGCGTATCTGAAGGACTTCAAGTTCGAAGGCGACATCTACGCCGTGCCAGAAGGCACGCCGGTCTTTCCGTACGAACCGATCGTGACGGTGAAGGCTCCGGCTGTCCAGGCGCAGCTCATGGAGACCTTCCTCCTGCTGTGCATCAACCACCAGTCGAGCATTGCCACGAAGGCCAACCGTATCGTACGGGCCGCCAAAGGACGCCCGGTCATGGAATTCGGTTCCCGCCGCGCCCAGGGCATTGCCGCTGCCGTCATCGGGGCCCGCGCCGCCTACATCGGCGGATGCGTCGCCACGGCCTGCACGCTGACCGACGAGTTGTACGGCGTACCGGCAGCCGGTACGATGGCCCATTCCTGGGTCCAGATGTTCGACGACGAATACAGTGCCTTCAAGTTCTATACGGAAACCTACCCGCATAACGCCATCCTGCTGGTGGACACGTACAACACGCTGAAGAGCGGTATTCCCAACGCCATCCGCGTCTTCAAGGAATACCTTGCTTCGGGCCGTACCATGGCCAATTACGGAATCCGTATGGATTCGGGCGACCTGGCCTACCTGACCAAGAAGGCGCGCGTCATGCTCGACGAAGCCGGCCTGAAGGATGCCAAAATCGTCGTATCCAATTCGCTGGACGAGTACCTGATCAACGACCTGCTGCAACAAGGCGCCGTCATCGACTCCTTCGGCGTGGGTGAGCGCATGATCACGTCCAGCTCGAGCCCGGTCTTCGGCGCAGTCTACAAACTGTCCGCCGTGGAAGGGGAGGACCGCGTCATTGTGCCGAAAATCAAGATTTCCGAGAACACGGACAAGATCACGAACCCCGGTTTCAAGAAGGTGTACCGTTTCTATGACAAGAAGACCGGCAAGGCCATTGCCGATGAAATCTGCCTGCACAACGAAATCGTGAACGAGGCGCTGCCGCACACCATTTTCGACCCCAAGGCCACCTGGAAGCAGCGCACCCTGAAAGGCTTTCGCGTACGGGAACTGCTTGTGCCCATCTTCCGGCACGGCGAACTGGTCTACAAGGAGCCTTCGCTGCCGGAAATCCAGCAGTACTGCAAGGCCCAGACGGAGACGCTGTGGGAAGAAGTGAAGCGCTTCGAGAACCCCCATGTCTACAATGTGGACCTGTCCCGCAAGCTGTGGGACCTCAAGAAGAAGATGCTCGATACGGAAGGCTGCAAACTCTGACCCGGGACGGTGCCGCCGTATGCCGGAGACAGGGCCGTTCCGCTCCAGGACACCGCAAAAGGGCCGGCTGCTTGCCGCAGCCGGCCCTTTTGTACACCGGATTCACCACAGGTTCGGGGCCATTCCACTGGCCCTCAGGCTACGAACGGGCCTTCGTACCTGTAATTGATGGGGACGCCCTGATACCGCATTACGCCTGCCATGTGACGTTGGAGCAGGTTTTCGTAATGGTCGATCTTATCCCAGTCTCCGTTTTCCAGATTGCCTAAAATATAGACGTCTCCGTACGTCCTTTTCGTCCTGCGCTCCACCGGAACAATGTAGGCCAGACGTTCCATCACCAGACGATCTTCTTCGTTGTAGTCCGATACATGCTGAGCAGCCATAATGGGTACCTCCTTTCTCTTCCCTTTTACTATAACGCGGAATACATATAAAGTAAAATACGGATTTTACATGTAATAAATAAAAGGATGTTATGTTTCAACTTCCGGAAAGGCGGTGTCCTTATGTCCTTCTCCTTGCGGCCGGTCTGCCGGCCCTGCCGCGTGGTCGCGGTGCTGCTGGCCGCGGCCCTGCTTGCTGCCGGTCCTGCTCATCCGGAGGCCGCGCCGTCCGGGGAATGGCGCCAGCTGAACGGCCAGAGCACGACGGCCGTCCTGTGGCAGCGCCAGGCGGCGGAATACCGGGCACTGTGCCACCAGGCTTTCCAACTGGCGGACCGCCGGGTGTACAGTGCGGTGCTGCGCCTGTCCGGTTTCCGCCGTGTCCCGCCGCACCCTCGGTACCATCCGGACCGGGAACGACTGGCCGTCGTCCTCGACCTGGACGAAACGCTCCTGGACAACGGGCCCTATCTGGCGGCCGTGGCGCAGTCCGATACGGCCGGCCGGGAACGGCTGGCCCTGTGGAACCGCTGGATTGACAGCGGCCGGCAGGAAGCCCTGCCCGGCGCCGTCCGGTTCCTCAACCACCTGCGCCGGTGGCGGGTCCAGGCCTTCTATGTGACGAACCGGGGCCCGCAAGACCGGGAGGCCACGCTGCGCACCCTGCAACGCCTGGGGTTCCCTGACGCCGATGAGGAGCACCTGTTCCTCAACGGGGGCGACGGGAACAAGCAGCCCGTCTTCGAAAAACTGGAAAAACGGTACCGCGTCCTCTGCTACCTGGGGGACAGCCTGACGGACTTTCCCCTGGGGACGGCCCGGATGGACGAAGGACACCGCAATGCCGCTGCAGACGCACAGGCGGCGGACTTCGGCACGCGCTTCATCCTGTTGCCCAACCCCGTGTACGGCCGTTGGGAGCAGGTGCTGGCCGACGGCAGCGCCCGGCAGGACGCGGCGGAACGGCTGGCAGCCCGCGCTGCGCTGCTGCAGCGGGCGGAGTGGCATCACGGAGCAGGCTGGAAATAAGGAAGCACGGTGTCGAAACACACTTTGTAACCCGGTACGAGGGAGGATTTCCACAGGTACTCGTTGCGCGTGTGCGCCCCGGCGCCGGAGTAGAATCCGAAGCAGACGGACGGGATCCCTTTGGACAGGGGGATGTTGCAGTCCGTCGAACCGGAACAGAGGAAGACCTGCAGGTTCGGGTTGTAACGCCGGATTGTTTCCCGGGCTGCCTGCACCATCTCCTTAGTGTAAAATTTTACTCGGTAGGGGAATTTTCCAGAAACAATAAAAGAGGAAAGCCTCCCCTTGAGTGGAAATGTTATAATTTCCGTGCACAAA
>ONEW01000035.1 GCA_900316935.1 uncultured Selenomonadales bacterium | reverse complement strand
CTTGCCAGAGCTATACAGAAATACTGATAAAACCGAAGTCACGGAGATAGTAATTATCGACAGTCAAATAAATTACCGAGGAAAACTTGACACTTACCACCATCTCCTGGCGGCGTTTCTCGGCAAAGAATCCCAGGGCTTCGCAGGGGCGGCAGCCCAGCTCTTCCACTTCGACGCCCACATCGGGCTGGCGGTGCGCCAGAAAGATATTGCGGAAACACTTGTCCAGATACTTCATGTTGCGCAGGGAATCGGCCCGGAATTCGCAGAGCAGCGATGCCTGGGCGGGAATGGAGTTGATGGACAGGCCGCCCGTGATGGTGCCTACGTTGTAGGTCGCGATGCCGTCTTGCGGCAGCTGGATATGGTAGATGTCCCCGATGATGGAGGCCAGTTCGGCAATGGCGTTTTTGCTGCCGAATCCGCTGAAGGAATGACCTCCGGCAGTGCGGACGGTCACCCGGAAGCGCTTGGATCCGACGGCGTGGTCCGTGATGCCGTTCATTTTGCCGTCAAAACTGTAGAATTCCTTGATACGGGACCCGTAATCCCCGTCGATGCGGCGGATGCCTTTCAGGTTGCCCAGCCCTTCTTCGCCGGAGTTGGCCACGAAGAGGACGCCGTATTTGCGGGGCTGCAGGTGCCGCGAAATGATATATTTCAGGCAGAGCAGCAGCGTGGTCAGGTTGGCCGTGTTGTCGCCGATGCCGGGACAGAAGAGGCGTTCGCCGTCATCCCGCAGGGGCAGGGCGGACGTATCGGGAAAGACCACGTCCGAGTGGGCCGTGAAGACGACAAGGGGCTTGCCGCTGTCGATGTCCATGGGCAGGACGACGTTCAGGGCCTCGTCGATATAGGCGTCCCGGGCACCCCAGCTTTCCAGCAGGGCCTTGCAGAACCGGGCCCGTTTTTCCTCGTGCAGCGAAGGGGAAGGAATCCGGGCCAGGGCCATGAGCAGGTTCTGCGCGAAGGGTGTGTTGGCCTGGATGAAGTCCAGGGCATCTTGGTTCAGCAATGAAATCCCTCCTTACCTGCATATCGTTACACCTTTATTATAAGTCAATCAGACGGATGATTGTATCATAATAAAAATAAAAAAAGCCCTGGCCGGCTGACAGGTAACGCACCGGGGGCCAACGCTTTTCCGTTTTTGTTTTTGGCTGGCGGCGCCGGATTTTCCGGCGTCAGAAATGGTGGAGGTGAAGGGAGTCGAACCCTTGTCCGAACATATTGTCATACGAATTTCTCCGAGCGCAGACAGCATACTGGGATTCGCTTTCACAACGCCTGCCGACCGGCTTTGCAATCGCTATTCCGTAGTTCTGACCGGGACTTACGGACGTCAGTACCCGGCGATCCCGCTAAATGTCGTCCTGTCCGCTCCTGCGGGAGCCGGATTGGCAGAACGGGTCACCTGAAATCAGGCAGCCAGTGCAAAATCGTTATCTGCGTTTAAATTTAAACGTCCACCGATTAACGTGCAGATGGAACCACGGCTCGCTTATCGTACGGCACCTATACCCGTCGAAACCTTTACACCCCCATTGCACAATACATCTTAGCACGAAAAGGACAAAAAAGCAAATCCGCGATTCCCGGTTTGACAGGGTGCAGGACTTGATGTAGAGTAAAACCGGGTGCCTGCAAAGGGGCCCGGAGAAACAAGGAGAGGATGATAGGCAATGGCAGACTGCAACCACGATTGCGAACACTGCAACGAAAAAGAGGGCTGCGGGGACCGGCAGGGGAAGGAATCGTTCCGCCAACCCTGCCATCCGCAGAACCATATAAAGAAGGTCATCGGCGTCGTCAGCGGCAAGGGCGGCGTCGGCAAATCGCTGGTCACGTCGGTCCTGGCGGTGCGCATGCGCCGGGCCGGCCGGAAGGTGTCTATCCTGGACGCGGACATCACGGGACCCTCCATTCCCAGAACGTTCCGCCTGAAGGGCCGCGTGCCCATGGATGAGGACGGCATTTACCCGGCCCGCACGAAGACGGGGATCGGGGTCATGTCCATCAACCTGCTGCTGCCGCACGAGACGGATCCCGTCGTATGGCGCGGGCCCATCATCGCCGGTGCCCTGCAGCAGTTCTGGACCGACGTCATCTACGGCGACGTGGACTATCTGTTCGTCGATATGCCTCCCGGAACGGGCGACGTGCCCCTGACGGCCTACCAGATGCTGCCACTGGACGGCGTCCTGGTCGTCGCCTCGCCGCAGGAACTGGTCGGCATGATTGTGGAAAAGGCCGTCAACATGGCGAAGATGATGGACATTCCGGTCTTGGGCCTGATTGAAAACTACAGTTACTTCAAGTGCCCCGGCTGCGGCAGGGAATACAGCATTTTCGGCAGGAGCCGCGTTGACGAAGTGGCGCAGGCCTACGGCCTGGCCTGCCGGGACCGCATCCCCGTGGACCCGGAACTGGCGGGGGCCGTCGATGCCGGTACGCTGGAAGAGGCGGATCTGCCGTACCTGGACAACACACTGGCCATGCTGGAGAAGCTGTAATCTCCCGCAGCCATCGGAAAGGATGAAACTATGGAAACTGCAAAACCTGTCAGCAAGACGCTGACGCAGACCGTTACGGAAGAGATGCTGGCTGTCCATGTAGGCAGCGGCACGCTGCGCGTCCTGGGCACGCCTGTCCTGGCGCGGCTCTATGAACAGGCGGCCCAGCTGCTGGCCGGCACGTACTGCGAGGCCGGGACGACGACCGTGGGCTGCTCCCTTTCCCTGAGTCACGACGCCCCGACGCCTTTGGGCATGGAGTTCACCGTGACAGCCACCCTGGTGAAGCACGAAGGCCGTATCTTCGAATTCGACCTGGAAGCAACGGACGCGAAAGGTGTCATTTCCCGCGGCAAGCATACGCGGGCCGCCGTCTTCAGCGACAAGTTCCAGGCCAAGGCGGACGCCAAGGGCAAGTGAGCCGGACCGCGCCATAACGGAAAAACCGGAAAGCAGAAAACAGAAAGCAGTTTTGCCTCCCCATGCGGGTTCCCGCGGGGGACGGCAAAACTGCTTTTTACGTTTTCCTGTTCAGTTTTTCAACTGGTCGAAGGAGGACAGATCCTTGTTGCCCGCCATGAGGAAGCAGATCCGCTTGATGGCATGGGGCATGTCATACTCCATATCGTGTTTGAGCCAGTCCAGGAAGATGCCGCTGGCGATGGTCTTCCAGTAACGGATCAGCAGTTCCCGGTCCGTGTCGGAAAGGTTCATCTTCTGGAGGGACGCCATATAGAGATGGGTGTAATGGTGGCAGATCGATTCGATGGTCGCTTCGAGGGCGCCGCGCATATCGGAATGGTACAGGTTCAGGACCACCGTTTTGTACTTGGAGGCCACGAGCATCATGTAGAACAGGAACGTGACCGGCCGGCGGAAACGCCGTTTCAGGCCCAGGAACTCCTTCGTCTTGGCCTGCAGCAGGTGCTGTACCAGGTCCTCCATCCCGGCAAAGTGGTAGTAGAACGTGTTGCGGTTGATCTGGCAACGGCGGACGATGTCCGTCACGGTGATTTTCGAGACCGGCCGCTCTTCGAGCAATTGCAGGACCGTGGAGAAAATCAGGTTTTCTGTAATGCGCATGATGCAGACACCTTCTTACATTCCTGCATTCTGTCCGTACATGCAGGATCCGACCTTTTCATAAAAACATTATACTCCTTTTGCAAAAAAGATGACAGTTTTTTAGACACTTTTATTGGAAATGTTCGAATTTGTACATCTGCGGCCCAGTTGACCATGGTTTTCCCCGGCTGGTTTTGCTACCATAGTAAACGGGAGAAGAGCGGATTTCAACCGGTTTCTGCCGTTTTGTTTATTATCTGTAGTTACATATAAATTCAGTGGAGGCGTTTTTTATGGATACGTTAGCAGTATTGAAGAAAATTGGATTGGAGCAGGCGATCCACTATGTGTACAAGGATCCTGAAAAGAACCTGAACCGCATCCTGGACTGGGCCGATCATTTCGATGATTCCCACTATGCCGGTGCCCGCGCAGCCCTGCACCAGGTGCTGGACAATCCGGACCATCCGTACCGCAAATATATCCGGCACATATTGCAGAATGTGGATGAAAAGGTGGCTAAGACGGTCCTGGTCAACTTCTTCATCAATGCCGACCTGATCGGCTGGCGGAAGCAGGAAGAATACCGCAAAAAATACGGCTGCAACGTCCCCTGGACGATCCTGCTGGATCCGACGAGTGCCTGCAATCTGCATTGTACGGGCTGCTGGGCCGCGGAATACGGCCATCGCCTGAATCTGACCCTGGACGAAATCGACGATATCGTGAAACAGGGCAAGGAAATGGGCGTCTACATGTATATTTACACAGGCGGTGAACCGACGGTGCGCAAGGAGGACCTGTTCACCATCTGCGAACGCCATCCGGACTGCATCTTCCTTATGTTCACGAATGGCACGATGATTGACGAGGCCTTCGCCGACCGCATGCTGAAGGTCCGCAACCTGGTACCGGCCATCTCCCTGGAAGGCTTTGAAAACGCCACGGACAGCCGCCGCGGCCAGGGCGTGTACGACAAGGTGCAGCACGCCATGAAGGTGCTCCACGACAAGAAGCTCTTCTTCGGCATCTCCTCGTGCTATACGCGGGCCAACTTCGCATCCATCACATCGGAAGAATACTTCGACATGCTGATTGAGAAGGGCGCCTACTTCATCTGGTATTTCCATTACATGCCTGTCGGCAATGATGCCTCCCCGGACCTGCTGCCGACGGCGGAACAGCGCAAGGAAGTCTACCGCCGTATCCGCAGATACCGCACGGAAAAACCGCTCTTTGCCGTCGATTTCCAGAACGACGGCGAATACGTGGGCGGATGCATCGCCGGCGGCCGCCGCTACCTGCACATCAACGCCAACGGCGACATCGATCCCTGCGTGTTCATCCATTACTCTGATTCGAACATCCGCAGCAAGACGATCCTCGAAGCCCTGCGGTCGCCTCTCTTCATGGCGTACCATAACGGCCAGCCGTTCAATAAGAACATGCTGCAGCCCTGCCCGATGCTGGAAAATCCGCAGAAACTGCGCCAGATGGTGAAATCCAGCGGTGCACCCTCTACGGACCTGCAGTCCCGGGAAAGCGTGGACCATCTGTGCGGCAAGTGCGACGCTTACGCCAAGGAGTGGGCCCCGGTGGCCGACGCTCTCTGGAAAGAGAGCCGGCAGAAGAAGGCCGACGAAAAGGATGCCGGCAAGACCTTCAAGTCCGCCGCGGACTGAGATGCGCTGCCGCATCCGGCGGCACGGCAAAGCACCCCGGAACCAGAAGCCGGCTGGACAGACCGGACGGGAGAAGTCCCGCCCGGTCCTTTTTGTTCCTTTTGGAGAAAAGAAAAGGATTTTCCCGTTCTTTGTCGTATAATAAATATATACAACTACGGCCCTTCGCAGCCGCGGCAACCTGCCGCCGGCGCAGGCCGGCGGACCGCGGTGCCCGGCGCCGTGCGACAGTATGTTAGGCAGGTGTTTTGTGATGAAAGTCAGATTTGCGGATGTCGACCTGGATAAGGAATATCCGGAAAAGGAATATGTCATTACGGAAGGAAAGATACGGGAGTATCTGGCGGCCGTAGGGGACATGAATCCCATCTATGAAGAGAAAAAGCTGGTTCCGCCGGCCCTGGCCGCTGTGTTCACACGCTGGGAGGCCTTGACGGACGAGGAACTGCTCGACGGGACGATCCATGCGGGACAGGCCTTCCATTACAGGAAGCCGCTGCACTGGGGGGAGAAGGTCATCCTCAGCGGGAAGGTCGTGGAAAAGGCGGAAAAACGGGGCCTGAAGTTCGTCGTGCGCGAAGTGGAGGCCCGTACTGAAGCGGGAGAGCCGGCCATCACGAGCCGGATCACGGTCATCCTTCCCGAGTGAGGGCCCCGGCGGCTCGGAATCCGGAAGGGGATTCCACAGAGGACTTCGAAAGATAAAGGAGTTGGGAGTAATGACGGAACTTCATAAAGGGGACAGCTTCACCCTGCCGCCCAAACATGTCACACAGGACATGATCAACCGCTACGCCGATGCGGCGGAAGACCACAACCCATTGCATATCGATCCGGACTTCGCCAGAACAACGCGGTTCGGCGGCACCATCGCCCACGGCATGCTGAGCGCCGCCTTCCTGCAGGAGCTGCTCATGCAGGTCTTCGGGGAAGCCTGGGTCGCCAACGGCGAAATCAGCATCAATTTCATGGCGCCTGTCCATACAGGTGATTTTGTGACGGCAGAGGCGACCGTCTTCGCCATCAAGGAGGACCGTGTCACGCTGCGCCTGACCTGCACGAACCAGGAAGGGAAGAAAGTGATTTCGGGAAAAGCATCCGCCATCCCGCTGGCGGACTGACGGAAAGAGGTTGTGCATCGTGTTACATTGGACCCGCAAACTGGGGGCCGTCCTGCTGGCGGCCTTTCTGTCCTGCGCCATCCTGACGCCCTGCCAGGCACGCATCTCCGCGAGCGGCGTGGCCATCGGTGGCGTGGCCCTGGGGACGACGCCGTGGCAGGTGAAGAAGATCTACGGCGAACCGACAGATCTGCGCCGCGTCTATTCCAAGGCGGACGGCGGCTACATCACGTAGTATCTGTACGGCAATTCCTATTCCATCACGTTTTATGAACTGCCCGGCGGCTCGTACGCCGACTTCATCAACTGCTCGGACGACAATGGCCTGGCTACGCCGGCCGGCGTGGTCGTCGGCATGGCGGAATCGGTCCTGACGTCCGTCTACGGCGCGCCGGACATCAAATCGGAAGACCCGACGAGCCATATCACGCGCTATATCTACAAGACCTGGAGCCCCCGCGGCGAGGAACTGATCTTCCTGGTGCAGCGCGGCAAAGTCGTGAACATGTGCGCCTGCTACGAGTGAGCGCCGCATAACCGCATAAGATGTAAAAAGACCGCAGGGCAGCAAACCCTGCGGTTTCGTTTTCAGTGTTGTTCCGGTTCTTCGGCAATGATGCTGCCGCAGTGGGGAATGACGTTGATGGTGTAGTCTTTCCTGCCTTCCCGCTCCAGCTGCGCCTTGGCGAGATTCCAGGCCTCTTCCACGGTGGCGCAGGGAATCTGGTTCGTCTTGCGGATGGCTTCGAAGTTCTCCTTCCGCGTCACCAGGTAGATGGTGTACCGGTGGCTCATGCAGAACAGGTTGAAGGCCACGAAGAAGGGGATGGTGAAGCAGGCCCGCAGGTCCTTTTCCATGTCCTTTTCGTTGCTGTACTTGAAGCTGCCCAGGTATTCCGCCGGCTCGTTGATGTCGCTGGCCTCCATGATGGCGATGATGATGCCACCATGCTTGGTCGTCACATCGGCCGGATCATAGCATTTGCTGCCCTGGTAGAGGGAGACATCCTTCGGATAGCCGCCGGCGCACGCGAAGGTGACATCGGCACGCTGCTTGAAGGGGACGCGCTGGTTGGCGTAGCAGATCTTCGTCCCTTCGAGCCAGGCTTCGTAAGGGTCGCCGGCCACGATGTTGCTGATTCTGCCCTCCGTGTTGATGATGGAGTGGACCAGGAAGGTCGGGCGCAGCATGGACATGCCTTCGACCATGTCATCGTTGACCGGGTTGTCGTTGATGATGCCGTTGCGCGTCTTAGGGTTGATGCCGGCGCCGAAATGGTCGGCCAGGGCGTGGCAATGGTTTTCCTGGATGGTGTCCCAGCCCGCCACACCGGGGAGGATCAGCTTGCGGCCGCCGCCGTACCCGGCGAACAGGTGGGCCGTGATGCCGTCAATGATGACGATCTTGTCCGCGGCGACGACGTGCTTGTTGAGCAGGACCTTCGTGCCCAGTTTCGTCGTGCCGACGCAGGTCAGTTCGTCGTTGTTGCGGCAATGGTGCTGGTACATCCTGATGCGCCTGGCGACTTCCCCGCCGACGACGCGGATATCCTCTTCCGGTGTCTGCTCGCGGTGCGTGCCCTGGGCAAAGACGATGTACATATCTTCATCGGGCACACCGGCCAGGTTCAGCTCGTTGACCACGTGGATCACGTATTCGGACGAGCGGTTCCACGTGCGCGTCACATCGGCGATGACGAGGCAGACCTTGTCCCCCTTGCGGAACATTTCCTGCAGGGGCCTGCAGCCGATGGGGTGGCGCATCGCCTCGATGGCCGCCTGCTTCACATCGCAGGCCGGAACCGGGCTGCCTTCCAGCACTTCGCTGATATGTTCTTCCGGCAGTTCGACGTCCTGCGTCGTCTTGCCGATTCCGAAAGTGAATTTCCTGAGAGCCATGTTATTTCCCTTCCTTAGCGTAAGATGTAGCGGATACGTACTGCCCCGATGGACATTCCCGTTGCAATCATTGTTGCATTACATCTTATTATATCACAAACAGGGACGGGGGACACAAAAAGGGGAATCAGCTTTCAGGAGTGTCCATATTCAGATTTTTTTGTTATCATCACTAATATAAGGCCTGAATATAGGACTAAAGTCCTAGGACTTTAGTCCAAAAATCAAACTTTGGGACGTTCTTTTTTTTGATTTATGAAAGAGCATAAACTTTTCGAAATCAACCTTCTGAAGTTCCATCGCTTAGGCCAAACGAAGTGGGAACAGATGGGACTGCAGTACGAATATGCAGATAAGGGGGATATGACGGATGAGGCCATGGGCCGACTCCAGCAAATTTACCTCGATAACGACATTATTTGTTATGTGGGCGACGATACACCATTTTAAAGTTTGAGAAATCTCCTTCCTAACGCAAAGAGGACCCTGCAGCGGATTCCGGACACGTCCGCTACAAGGTCCTCTTTGTTGGTTCAGCCATATTCCGTTTAGATAGTGATGCCGGAATATTCATTTTTCCAATGCTTTATTGTCCTTTTGCATACTGCTGAAATAGAACACGAAATACAATGCAACGGATAGAAAGGCAAGGAAGGCAAGATGAAATTCCGGGAACAAAAGTGTGGCAATACTGGCCCAAAAGATGCCAAAAAAAGCTACACTGTCGATATTCAGATAACTTCCAATGACCATTAAACCGATACCGACAAAGTAAAATTGCACTATGGCGGCAAAGACCATCAAAATCACCTCACAAGGGCTGCGTATCGATGTAGATAATAATTATGAATTAATTACAATTATTTACATCATACTCACAATCATTCTATCACATTTTCACGATTTGTAAAGCCGGGACAGTTTTATGGATGCTGACAGAAGTGCCGAAGTCTCTTGACGCACCGGATATATATATGGTAATATTACCAAAAAACTAGGAATTGACGGACGGGTTCCGCCCGTGCCGCTAAGGGCCATAAGGAGGAAATCATGCAAAAAATCACGTTTTTCTATCTGCATTACTGTCCGTACTGCCGCAAGGCGGAACAGGCCTTCGAGGAACTGAAACAGGAAAATCCGGCCTATGGCGCCGTGGAAATCGACGCCTACGAGGAAACGGAACATCCCGATGTGGTAAGCCGGTACGACTTTTACTATGCTCCCACCCTTTATGTGGGGAAGGAGAAGATTTACGAAGCGCACCCCGGCGACGACTACGGCACCATCAAGGCCCACGTGAAGAAGGCTTTGGAAGCGGCCCTGGCGTAAAGGGGCAAGGGGATAAGGAAAGACCCGGCAGCCGGAATCCTGCCATCCAGGCAGATCCGGCAGACCGGGTCTTTTTTTGTTTTGCGTTACGCTTTTCCGGCTCTTTCTGCCAGATAGGCAGCAATGAACTTGTCGGCGGCAGCGAAGCAGTTGTCGCATAACAGCTTTACCTCGTCAGGGCGGGCATGGTCAATATGGATACCGGACGTCAAGGACACTGCCTCATTCAGTGCAACGGCGAGGTGCTTGGCGACGGGCATGCCTATTTCCGTATCCTTATGGCCGGGAACGCCGCTGACCCAAAGGTCTGCCGTCCGGTCTTCGCCGTGTTTGGCATTCGATTTGAGACGGGGATTTGCCACGACGGTACCGCCGTTATGGGGACGTTCCCCGCCGGTCAGAAAAGCGCAGATACCGCACCCCTCCGTGGTCCAGCCGCAAAGGGTGATGAGATAGCGGCCCTCGCCGGCCTGTACTTCAATCGCATGCATGGTACATCCCTCCTTGTGGTGTCATTGTACCCTATCAAATTTGAAAAAGCAATTCCAATGCCCTTCCTGACAGGGCAACTGTATAGTGGCTATACACTTTTTGGGGCTTCTGTATGTTATAATAAGTCAAAACAAATAATAAGGCAAAACGAAAAGGAACCAGGCAGGTGATTTCAGTGAAAGACGGTATCTCAATCAGCGAAATGGCGCGCATTCACGGCCTTACGCGCCAGACGCTCATCTATTACGACAATATCGGACTCTTCAAGCCGGAGCGGGTCGACAGCAACGGGTATCGGTACTACAGCTGGGCACAGATTCCCTATTTACGGGAAATCTGCTTCCTCAAGCATACCGGCATTCCGCTGAAAAAGATTCAGGAACACTTCCAGAATCGGACCCCGGAACGGGAAGTGGAACTGCTGAACCGCCAGCGGCGGGTTCTGGAATGCAGAATCGGGGATTTGCAGCGGCTGCGCGGCCTGCTCAACATCCGCATTGAGAATTATGAAAAAGCCATCGAAGCCCATACGATGGAACGCCAAATCGAACCGTTCCTGGAAGATTTCGAGGAACGCCGCATACTCTTCAGGCAGTGGGATCAGCCAATCAACCGCACGAACCTGCATCGGACGGTCATGGCCTTGTGGCAGGAAATCTCGGAACGGATCCGGATGCCTGTCTGCACCTTCGGAACGCTGGTCCGGCAGCAGTCCGTCCGAACGGGCGATGTCCTGGCCGGGGCGGGCAGCATCGTGTTCCTGCCGCCCTGGGACCGTACGTTTGCCGAGGCCCGCGTGCTGCCGGGCGGGAAGTATGCCTGCATGTACAAATATGGGATGCCCTATGAGGAGGAACATGTGCACCGGTTCCTCCGCTGGATCGATAAGAACGGCCTGGAACTGGCTGGTGACATTGTGGATGCCTGCCTGTTGGACACGACGTTCTATCAGTATATGGACACGGCGAAGGACTTCTGCATGCTTCAGGCGCTGGTCCGTAAAAAGGGCTATTTCCGCATTTCGACAAAATAACCGTAGCAAGCCTCCCAGGCCATCGGCTCCGCCTTTTTGGCGGAGCTTTTTTTCGGGCCGGACGTGCGGGAAACAGGCAGAAGGGGACAAGGATCCTGAAAAAATAAAAAAACCGCTTGACTGTATTCTTACAATATAATTTACCTTTTGAACTGTAAGGGAATCCGGAGGACCAACCCCGGTATCCTGGCGCAACCATCCTCATTTACCATGCCGCGGGACGGGAGTTACGCCGCCGCGCATCTTCACCGATACTGCATAGTACAGTTCAAAGGAGGCAGCATTATGAACAGTGAAGTCTATGATCTCCGTTCGGCCATCGAATTTTTGAAGAAGCAGCCCGGCCAGCTGGTGGAAACCGATGTGGAAGCCAATCCGGATGCCGAAATTTCCGGCGTGTACCGCTATGTCGGTGCCGGCGGCACCGTGTCCCGTCCGACCAAGATGGACGGGCCGGCCATGATCTTCAACAACGTCAAGGGATTTCCCGGCACGAAAGTCGCCATCGGCATCCTGTCAAGCCGCAAACGCGTCGGCCTGCTCTTGGGTACGGATTACAAGCGGTTGGGCTGGACGCTCCGCAATGCTGTCAAGAATCCAATCAAACCGGTCGTCACGGACAAACCGGCGCCCTGCCAGGAAGTCATCCACCGTGTAACGGATCCGGACTTCGACCTGCGCAAACTCGTAGCTGCTCCGACCAATACGCCGGAAGACGCTGGTCCGTACGTTACGATGGGGCTCTGCTCCGGCCATGATTCTGAAAACGGCGACACCGACGTCACAGTCCACCGTCTGTGTATCCAGTCCAAAGACGAGATGACCATGTGGATTACACCCGGTTCCCGCCATTTGGGCGCATTCTGGGACAAATATCTGAAGATGGACAAACCCATGCCGGTTTCCATCAGCATCGGCATAGACCCGGCCATCTACATGTCCGCCGGCTTCGAGCCGCCGACCACGCCGCTTGGCTTCAACGAACTGCAGATTGCCGGCGCCCTGCGCGGCAGACCGGTGGAACTGGCCAAATGTGTCTCCATTGATGAAACCTGCATCGCCCACGCGGAATACGTGATTGAAGGCGAACTGACGCCGGGCATCACGATGCGTGAAGACATCAACAGCAACACGGGCAAGGCCATGCCGGAATTCCCCGGCTATACGGGCGACGCCAAACCGGACAACATGCCGAACTACCTGCCGGTCATCAAGGTCAAGGCCGTGACGCACCGCAAGAACGCCATCATGCAGAGCTGCATCGGACCGAGCAATGAACACGTCTCCATGGCCGGCATTCCGACGGAAGCCAGCGTCATCGACATGGTGGAACGCGCCATGCCGGGCCGTCTGGTAAATGTACACGCGGCTCCCTGCGGCGGCGGCAAGTTCGTCACCATCATCCAGTTCCGCAAGAACAACATCAATGACGAAGGCCGCCAGCGCCAGGCTGCCCTGCTCGCGTTCAGCACCTTCTCGGAAATGAAGCATGTCTTCCTTGTGGATGAAGACGTCGACATCTTTGATATGAACGATGTCATGTGGGCCCTGACGACCCGCTTCCAGGGCGACGTGGACTTCATTGAAATTCCCGGTGTCCATACCCACGTCCTGGACCCGTCCAACGATCCGGACTTCGACCCGTCCATCCGTGTCCACGGCATTTCGTGCAAAGCCATCTTCGACTGCACCGTGCCGTTCGCCTTGAAAAACAAATTCCAGCGCTGCCAGTTCCTGGAAGTGGATCCTAAGAAATGGCTGCCGGATTTCCAGTTCTGACACGTTGCTGATTAGAAAGAAGGGTTCGTTATGGGCAAGAACAAAGGCATCATCGGCTTCGTCCTCGGCATCATCGTAGCCGTAGCCTTATATTTCACCGATATTCCGGGATTGAGCCACCAAGGTCATCTATGCCTGACTTTCTCCCTCATGACCGTCATTTTCTGGGCCTTCGGTATCGCCCAGCCCGGTTATACATCGGGACTTTATCTGTTGTTTCTGGCAGTCTTCAAGGTGGCTGACACGAAGCTGATCTTCTCCACGTGGACGACATCCATGATGTACCTCATCATCGGTGCCTACCTGATTGCCACGGCCGTCAAGGAATCCGGCCTGGGTGAACGCATTGCGTACTGGTACATATCCAGGTACCCAGGTACGTGACGAATTTCCGGAGCATCATCGTCTCCATCTTCGTGCTTACCTTCATCCTGACACTGTTGATCCCCCATCCCTGGCCGCGTGCCTTCCTGATCATGTCGGTCATGGCCGTCGTCATCAAGAGTGCCGGCATCCCGCATGAAGACGCCGTCAAAATCGGGTTTACGGTCTTCACGGCATCCATACCGGTCTCCATGATCTTCCTGACCGGCGATGCCTCCATCAACCCCCTGGCGGCCGCCAGCACGGCACCTGTCACCGTGGGGTGGATGACATGGCTCAAAGTCATGGGCCTGCCGATGGTCATCGCCAGCATCATCACCATGTTTATGATCATGATCCTCTTCCGGCCGACGAAGGAAGTCTCCGTCAATAAGGATGATATCGCGGTGGCCCGCGCCAAACTCGGTCCCATGAAGCCGATTGAGAAACGCACGGCCTTCTGGGTCGTCCTGGCCATCATCCTCTGGATGACCGATACCGTCCATGGCATCGACATCGGCTGGGTCACGCTCTTCATAGCCGTCATGATGGCCATGCCGAAAGTCGGCGGTATCCTGACGCCCAAGAGCTGGGGCGGTGTGCCGGTTCAGACACTGCTGTTCCTGACAGCGGCTGTCGCCATCGGCCGTGTAGGTGGTGCCACGGGTATGAACACGTGGATTGCCAAGACCCTGCTGCCTGCTTCGGTACCCTCGAATATGTTCGTCCTGGGCGCCTTCATTACGGCCATCGCCGTCGTGATCCATATGTGCTTCGGCAGCGTCATCGCCGTCATGGGCATCGTCATTCCGGCCATGCTGGCCTTCACCTCGTCCATGGGCATTTCGCCGATCATTCCGGTATTCATTGCCTATACCGCCATCAACTGCCACTTCATCCTGCCGTTCCATAATCTGGCCATCCTGGTCGGGGAAGGCGAGGAAAACGGCATGTACAGCGAAAAGGAATGCATCCGTTTCGGCGTACCGTTCACCGTCGTGCTCTTCATCCTGACCTGCGTCGTGGAACTGCCCTGGTGGAAGATCATTGGTTTGTGGTAATACGGAAAGGAGTCAGTCATGCGCCTGATTGTCGGTATTTCCGGGGCAGACGGCGTCATTTTGGGATACCGCCTGCTCCAGGCCCTGCGTAAGATTCCGGACATGGAAATCCATTTGGTCGTAACGGAAGGGGCCGCCAAAAACTTCGAATATGAAACGGATCTGTCCCTGGACCAGGTGGCCCGGCTCGCCGATGTGGTCCATGACAACCGGAATATGGCGGCCTCCATTTCCAGCGGCTCTTTTGAAACCGATGGTATGATCGTCATTCCCTGCAGCATGAAGACCTTGTCGGGCATCGTCAACGGGTTCGCCGGGAACCTGCTCCTGCGCGCAGCCGATGGATGTCTCAAGGAGGGCCGCAAAGTGGTCCTCGTCCCGCGGGAGATGCCCCTGGGCCGCATCCATCTGAAAAACTTGAAAGAAGCTGCGGAGTGCGGGTGTGCCATCGTCCCCCCGATGCTGACGTTCTATAACGGGGCGGATACGGTGGAAAAACAGATCAACCACATCATTGGGAAGATCCTGATGCAGTTCCATATCCGCTACAAGGACTTCGTGCCCTGGAAAGGTGCCTGACTCTGGGGCTGCCGGGTGATTTCGCACACATGACCCTCTCCTCCGTAAAGGAAGAAGCTCCGCCATGCAGATGGCGGAGCTTCTTGTGTTAATCAGGGTTTAAACCGTTGCTTTAGCGTTGTTTCGTCCAGCCCGCGGCCGATGAAGGTCACAGTGGCTTCCGGCTGGGCCGGGAACCCGGAAATCATCCAGCCTTTGTCCACCAGGTCGAACCGGATCCACTCGCCCGGCGTGTGGCAGGGCAGACACCCTTTGGCCCGGGGGACGGAACCGAACCGGCCTTCTGCAACTTCCTGCAGCAGGGCCAGCAGGTGGACTGGCGAGGGGAGGGACACGTCATGCAGGGTGACCGTACGGAGTTCTTCCGTTTCTTCCCCGCCGTGGTCGTGGTGTGCATGGGCGTGGCCGCCGTCTGCCGCACCGCTTTCCGCGGCGGTATCCCGGGTCACGAGATTCGTCAGCAGGCTGTGCCACCAGGCATCTTCACGCCGGTCGTAGTCACCCGTCACGATTTCCGCATGGCCGTTGTATTTACGCAGCTCCCGGAGACAGGGTTCCAGTTCGTCTTCCGTCATCTGTTCCGATTTGGACAGGACGAGGGTGTCCGAGTGGGCGATCTGGTCCAGGCAGATTGCATCGTAGGACTCCTTTTCCGACAGAAAGGCATGGGCATCCACGATGGTGACGGGATGGAGCATGCGGACCCGGTCGTAATGGAGTCCTTCGATGTTGCGGATCAGGTTCCCCAGTTTGGCGACCCCGGTCGGTTCGACGAGGAGTACGTCGGGATCGACGGCCGAGGAAATAGTCAGGAGGTTGGTCAGGAAATCCGCCTTGCCGGTACAGCAGACACAGTTTTCCGTCAGTTCCCAGATTTTCAGGGAGTCCACGTCCTGCCCGATGATTTTGGCGTCGATGTCCGTTTCCCCGAACTCGTTTTCCAAAACCGCAAAATCTACATCCGGCATGCGCCGGACGAGGCGGGTGAGGAAGGTGGTCTTGCCGGTCCCCAGGAACCCGGAAATGATGAGTACTTTCACAATGACTCCTTGTCAGGCGTCCGCGTCAGTCATCCCAGATGACGACGGGCTTGATCAGGTCAGCCGGTTTGTCGCGCATCATGAACAGCGCTTCTTCCACATGTCCTTTGCCGCGGAACACATGGGTGACCTCTTTGTGCAGGTCGATGCGGCCGCTCGTCACGAGGCTGGCCAGCTTCTCCATGCGCAGCCGTCCGCCGGGCATCAGGCCGCCGGCAATGGTCTTGTTCGCCATGCCGCAGCCCCATTCGACGCGGGGAATCTTGACGTAGTCGCCTTCCCCGAGGTAATTGACATTGCCGATGACGCCGCCGGGTTTCAGGCAGCGGATGGCCTGTTCGAAGGTGTCCACGTCGCCGCCGGCGATGCAGACGCGGTCCACGCCTTCGCCGTTCGTGCGGGCCAGGACCTGGTCGGCAATGGGGCCTTCCTTGTAGCTGATGAATTCGTCAGCGCCGTAGGCTTTGGCCACTTCACGGCAGACAGGACGGGTACCGACGGCGAGGATCCGGCTGGCTCCGCGCAGGGCGCAGCCGCGTACGGCCATGAGGCCTACCGGGCCGATGCCGACGACCAGCACCGTATCGCCGAACTGCACGTTGGCCAGTTCCACGGAATGGAAGCCCGTCGGAACCATGTCGGACAAAATGCAGGCGTCCACCGGATCGATGCTTTCCGGCAGGTGGGCGAGGTTGCCGTCTGCATCATTGACGTGGAAGAAATCGGCAAAGACACCGTCCTTGTAATTCGAGAATTTCCAGCCGCCCAGCATTTCGCCGGAATGCTGCTGCCAGCCCGCCTGGGCGGCAGCGGAATTCCAGTCCGGCGTAATGGCCGGTACGAGGACCTTGTCTCCGGGCTTGAAATCCTTCACCATGTCGCCGACTTCGACGACTTCTGCGCAACACTCATGACCGAGGATCATGTTGTGCCGTTCTCCCAGTGCCCCGGCCCACAGCGTATGCACGTCCGACGAGCAGATTGCGACAGCGATGGGTCTGCAGATGGCATCCATATGCCCGCAGGCAGGACGGTCTTTTTCAATCCATCCGGATGAGCCGATCTTCAGCATTGCATAACCTTTCATAATGCACCTCCAATATGATGAAATATGGTCAGGCACCGCGACGGTGCCGGGTATCTATAAGCCGCCGGAGCGGCCGGCAGGCTTTATTTGACGGAATCAGCCCGTTCCAGGAAGCTGCGCAGGATATCGCAGGATTTGTCCAGCTTTTCCTGTTCTTCCGGCAGGAGCTTCACTTCGAGGACTTTTTCGATGCCCTTCCTGCCCAGTATGCAGGGCACGCCGCAGGCCACGTCCTTCTGGCCGTACTCCCCGGTCAGGACGGTGGAGCAGGGCCAGACCAGCTTCTGGTCGTGCTGGATGGCGGAGATAAGCATGCCGGCCACATTGCCGATACCGAATTCCGTGCAGCCTTTGCCGTCGATTTCCACATCACCGGCACGGCGGATGCGGGTCTGCAGCTCGTCCAGGCTGATTTTGCGCAGGGACGCCTTCTGCTTCCGCAGTTCGAGGAAGGGCACACCCTGGATGGAGACATGGGACCACACAGGGAAGCTGGAATTGCCGTGTTCGCCCATGCAGAAGCCCTGGATGGAGTGGCGGGACACACCGGTCACTTCGTGCACGACGCGCATGAGGCGGAACGTTTCCAGACTCGTGCCGGTGCTGAAGCAGCGGTGTGGGTTCCAGTCCATTTTGCGGCGAATGTATTCACAAATGATGTCCGCCGGATTGGAGATGCTGATCATGATGCCCTTGAAATTGACCTTCTTCAAGTGGCTGAGCACCTCGTTGGCCGAACGGATGGAGTCATCGAACATGTCGAGACGGGTTTCGCCGGGTTTGCGGGAACGGCCGAAAGCCACGACCATAAAGGAAGCATCGTCCAAATCCCCGTATGTGCCCTCATAGATTTTGCAGTCGCGGCGGCACAGCGCGCCGGCAATGCCGTCGTCCAGATCCATGGCCTGGGCAGCCGCCTTATGGGGAACGATATCGATGAGGGCGATTTCGTCGGCCTCGCCGGATTGAATCAGGTTCAGGGCGACATGGGAACCGACATGGCCGCTGCCGATAATGACGACTTTACGTGTTTTGAGCATTTCATTTCCTCCTTCGGGTTTGTAGTGCTGTGGCCCGCCCGCAGGCAGGAAACAGGCACTCCGCTATTCTTTATTATAATTATACTATATCGGAAGGGTTCTGAGAAAGCGTCTAAATTATTGGAATGTGAAACTTTTCAAATTTTCTTTTGAGTAAATGTAGACATAAATTTCCTCATTTTGTATAATGAAGTCAAAACGAGGAGCATATATATATGCCGGCACGCAAGACAGCGCGACGGAATATTTCAAAAGGAAAGGAGGCGCGTGACGACACAATTTTCAGCCGCGTTTCGACCAAATCATTCAAGAAAGTATGTGAGGTATCAGTATGGGCAGAGCAAAAAAAGACGGCCGCCGTGTGAATTTCTACATGAAGACGGAAGTTCTGGATCTGCTGGAACGGTATAGCGACGAGGTTGGCCAGACGAAAACAGAGGCCACGGAACGCATTCTGAAATCTTACCTGGAGGAATATTTCCGGAAAGCGCACAGTACTGGCCACGGCCACCTCAATCCGTCAGGACTAAAAACCATGTGGAAGATATAACCAAATTCAGTTGTCGGCAGGCGCGGACTTCGCGAACTGCCGGCTTTTAGTATCCGGCCATTGCGCTGGTGACAGCAGGGGCGGCAGCGTTCCAGGAACGATGTATCCCAAAAAAAATTGCTGCAAATGAAAAAAAGACTGGAAAGTTTGCCACAAAAGTAGTACAATAAAAAAACGGAGATAGCAATATCCCCTGTCCATGCATCTGAGGCATGATGAAGAGTCTGCCGCGCCCCGGTACGAAGAATACCGGGCGGTAAACCGTGGTGCATGGTTTTTATATGCTCGGATAGCTCAGTTGGTTAGAGTGCTGCCCTCACATGGCAGAGGTCCTGGGTTCGAGCCCCAGTCCGAGTACCACGAAGAACAACCCCGGAACCGTGCCGTAGAGCGGTTCCGGGGATTTTTTGCTTCTTGCCTTGCGCTTACACAAGTGACGACTATTTAACAGTATTTAGCACAAGAGTGCGCCAAAAACTGCGCCAAAAACAGCACTAAAAAAATCAGCCTTTAGCGGCTTTCGTGATTCTGGCCTTCCGATCTTTGACCTTCGCCACAAGCCGCCGGTTGAATCCAGGCATAGCGTGCCCGTACATAGACAGCGTGGTCGTGGCGGTCGAGTGTCCAAGTATTCGCGCGACCTCCAAGGCCGGAATGCCTTTTGCCAGGGCGTAGGTAGCGAAGGTGTGGCGGAACACGTGGATGTGCTTTAGCGGCACTTCGGCGGAAGACATCTGCACATGTACGCCGAAGCGGACCTGTACGGCCTGGGGAAGGGAGTTTTCCCAAAGGATGCGGCGCCGGTGAACCCGGCCCATCCCCATTGCCTGTGCCATTATGCTCCGGTGTACAGGCGCGAGCTGGAAGGGCGGAAACGGTCCGACAACGTGGAAGAAAACGGCCGTGCCTGGCTGGCTAAACAGCCCCTGCACATCCGGCAGGCCATCCTGGGAGTGAAAGGAGAACAGGAGTGGAAAGCCGGCAGGGTGGGGTGGATGGAGAAGGCAAGAAACTTCAAAATGCCGTCTGTGATTCATGCTTCTAGACTGACAAAACCGATTGAGAATGGTATAATTAATAAAAGAAAAAACGAAAGCGCTACGGGA
>ONEW01000036.1 GCA_900316935.1 uncultured Selenomonadales bacterium | reverse complement strand
GAGCCTCCTTGTTACTTTTTTGTTTTGGCTAAACTTATTGTAACAAATGCTCTCTCTTTTTTCTTTTTATTTCTGTAACATATGTCTTATCACATTACAAAATCTGGTTAATTTGTAAAAATTTGAACGGTTTTGCGGAACCTTACGGATTCTGCTCCGTTTCTTCCTTTATTTCCCGAAGCAGCCCGGCGTCCTCCCGGGAAAGTTCCTGCGGGAGCAGGTCCGGCCGTTTCAGGTACGTGGCCCGCAGGGATTCCTTGCGGCGCCACCGGGCAATCAGCTTGTGGTTGCCGTTGCGCAACACTTCGGGCACCTCGAGGCCCTCGAACACGACAGGCCGCGTGTACTGGGGATATTCCAGAAGACCCGTGGCGAAGGAATCCTCTTCGGCGCTGGCAAGTTTGCCCAGCACGCCGGGAATGAAGCGGGACACGGCGTCCATGATGATGAGGGCCGGCAGTTCGCCGCCCGTCAGCACGTAATCGCCAATGCTCACCTTGGCATCCACCCAGTGGTAGACGCGCTCGTCAAACCCTTCGTAATGGCCGCAGACCAGGATCAGGTCCTGTCCGGAGCGGGCCCATTTTTCTGCCAGGGGCTGGCTGAAGGTCTCGCCACCGGGGCTCATGGCGATGACCGGCGCGTCCGGCAGCTTCTGTTTCGCCAGCCGGATGGCCTCCACCATGGGACCGGGTTTGAGGACCATGCCGACGCCGCCCCCGAACGGCGTGTCGTCGACGGAGCGGTGTTTGTCCGTCGAAAAATCACGGGGATTGATGCACTCTGTTTCGAGCAGGCCCGCGTCCAGGCCGCGCTTGATCATGCTGTGCCGTCCGGCCGCTTCAATCTGCTCCGGAAACAGCGTGATAAAGATAAATTTCATCGTATCCCGTCCTTATCCCATTCGGGCAGGCGCACTACCATCTTCCGCGCCGCCACATCGATGTGTACGATGTTTTCGGGCACGGCGGCCAGCAAAATCTCCTGGCCCTGGGGCGGCTTGATGACATAGACGTCGGCACTGCCGGTCTTGAGGACGTCGTGGAAAGTGCCGACGGGACTGCCATCCTCGCAGACGACATCCATCCCCAGCAGATCTCCGACATAGTATTCCCCCGCAGGCAGCTCGGGCATATCGGCCCGGCGGATGGACACTTTCTGCCCCCGCAGGGCCTCTGCGCCCTCCACGGTCCGCACCTCCTGCGTGGTGACCAGAATCAGGTTTTTGTGCGGCCGGGCCCGCAGGACGGTCAGTTTGCGTCCGTCCGGCAGAAGCAGGTAATCCATCTTACCGAAAATCGCCGTATTATAAGTAAGCGGCATAATGCGCAAGTCGCCCCGCACACCGTGCGGAGCGACTATTTGTCCAATCGTGATGTTCTCCATTGGTCTTTCCTGTGTTGTTTTCACGCCGGATCATTCGCGGAAGGCGATGATTTTGCCGTCTTCCGTCAGGATTTCCGCACCCATGAGGGCTTCCAGGTTGTCGCCGACTTTGATTTCCACGGTGCGTTCCAGCTGGCCGTGGCCGATCTCCGCGCCGATCTGCAGTTCCTTGGCGCGCTTCAGCTGTGCTTCCGCTTCCGCCTTGGCATCGGTGCGTTTCTTCCGTTCCACTTCAATCTGCTCGCGCAGCCGGGGAGCGGCGGACAGGTCGTTGGCGGCCTGGTTCATGATCTGTTTGGCTTGAAAATCGAACTGGTCCAGGTCAAGCTGCATCTGCTTTATCGTATTTTGGAGATCTCCAATAATTTTCAGCTTCAAATCTTCGGTCACCTTCGCCTTGATGGCGACGGGAACGCGTACGAACATAGAATCTGCCATATGTAATATACCACCTTTTATACGTTTTTGCGTATGTCCCGGTATTAAACAATCTCTACGATGACTTTCACATTCTCACGGGTAGCTACGGCTTTCATAACGGAACGGATAGCTTTTGCAATGCGGCCCTGTTTGCCAATGACCTTGCCCATATCCTCAGGAGCCACGTGGAGGCGGAGGACGGTGGTTGTACCGTTCACCTCTTCCTCCACAGCTACTGCAGACGGATTGCTGACCAGAGACTTGGCAATGATTTCTACCAATTCTTTCATGCAATTCACGCCCCTTCAATCACTTTGCGTTCTTGGCGTCAGCGAACTTCTTCATGATGCCCTGTTTGCTGAACAGGTTCTTCACGGTGTCGGTCGGCTGTGCGCCGTTGTTCATCCAGCTCAGCGCTTTTTCTTCATCAATCTTTACGGCCGCCGGGCTGACGGTGGAGTCGTAAGTACCGATGGTTTCGATGAACTTGCCGTCACGCGGGGAGCGGGAATCGGCAACGACGATGCGGTAGAAGGGAACCTTCTTGGCACCCATACGTTTCAGACGGATCTTAACTGCCATGTCAATTTCACCTCCTTGCAAAAATGTCCATTTAAAAGGAATTTGCTATATTCAGCTCAACGATGCATGAAAGGAAGCATTTTGCCGCCTTTGGAGGCGAATTTCGCCATGCCCTGCATCTTTTTCATGAGCTTTTTGCTGTCGTCAAAGTTCTTCAGCAGACGGTTGACGTCCTGCACGCGCATGCCGCAGCCCGCGGCGATGCGTTTGCGGCGGCTGCCGTTGATGATTTCCGGCTTCTGCCGTTCCTTCGGCGTCATGGAGCGGATGATCGCTTCCACGCGGTCAAACTCTTTCTCATCCACATTGGCTTCCTTCAGCTTCTGGCTGATGCCGCCCATACCGGGAATCATGCCCAGGATCGTATCCAGGGGCCCCAGCTTCTTGATCTGCTGCATCTGCTCCAGGAACTGTTCCAGCGTGAACTCGTCCTTCTTGAGCTTCTTCTCCATCTCGAGGGCCTTGGCCAGGTCCGTCGTATCCTTGATCTTGTCGATCAGGGAGAGGATGTCGCCCATGCCCAGGATGCGGGAGGCCATACGGTCAGGATAGAACGGTTCCAGGGCTTCCAGTTTTTCGCCCATGCCGACGAACTTGACCGGACAGCCCGTCACTTCCCTGACGGAAAGCACGGCACCGCCGCGGGCGTCGCCGTCGAGCTTGGTGACGATGAGTCCCGTCAGGCCCAGGTCCTTGTTGAACGTATCGGCAACCGTGACGGCGTCCTGGCCGGTCATGGCGTCGATGGTCAACAGAATCTCGTGAGGCTGGACGGCTGCCTTGATATCCTGCAGCTCCTCCATCAGTTTTTCATCAATATGGAGACGGCCGGCGGTATCGATGATGACCGTATCGCAGGCCATGTGTTCTGCATAGTCCAGGGAATGTCTGGCGATATCCACGGGCGAAACGTCCGTGCCTTCGGAAAAGACCGGTGCACCTACCTGTTCACCCAGCACCTGCAGCTGTGTGATGGCGGCGGGACGGTAAATGTCGGCGGCGACCAGCAGCGGGTTCTTGTGCTTCTTTTTCAGGTTCAGGGCCAGTTTGCCGACGGACGTCGTTTTGCCGGCGCCCTGCAGACCGACCAGCATGATGATCGTCGGCGGGTTCGGGGCAACGGCCAGTTTGGCCTGTTTGCCGCCCAGAAGGGCCGTCAGCTCTTCGTCCACGATCTTGATGATCTGCTGGGCCGGGCTCAGGCTCTGGTCCACCGCGGTACCCAGGGCCCGTTCCTTGATGCGGGCCACGAACTCCTTGACGACCTTGAAGTTGACATCGGCCTCGAGCAAGGCCATGCGGACTTCGCGCAGCGGGGCCTTCAGGTCTTCTTCGGTGATTTCCTTCGTGCCGCGGAACATCTTGATGGCGTTCTGCAGCCGTTCGGATAAACTTTCAAAAGCCATGGTCTACCTGCTTTCCTTATATCAGTGTCACCGGAGCGTTCCGGTTTCAAGCGATTCCGTCGAGTTGTCCGAGGATTTCCCGGACCCGCCCGAGCCGTCGGAAATCCTGTTTCGTTTCCGCCGAACGCAGAATCTCCGCGGCTTCCTGCGTAAGGCGCCGCGTCTCTTCATGACGCCGCAGGAATCCGAGGATGGACTCGTAATGTTCCAGGGCCTGTTCCACCCGTTTCAAGAGGTCGTGGATGGCCTGACGGGAAACCTGCATCTCATCGGCGATTTCCGCCAGGGAATAATCTTCGCAGAAATACAGCTCCAGGCATTGCTGCTGCTTTTTCGTCAGCAGCGCCCCGTACACTTCGTAAAGGCTGCCGAAGCGGATCCTGTCATTGAAATCATTCGCAGTCATAACTTCACTTTCTCTTCCACACATCTTGCAACAAACTCAACATGGGCATTATACAGGACAAAAAAGGAACTGTCAAGTATTTTTGCTTGACAGTTCCCGAAAACTTCTTTATCCAACGATGTCCCGACGGATGGCTTCCACCATATCCGCGATGCAATCCGCCAGCTTGATGCCCGCCGTGCCGGTAATATAGGCCCGGCAGCGGTTCATGGGGATGAGGATGATCCTGGCCTTGCCCGACGTGATGGCCGCCGCCATGGCCGGACTGATTTCGCCGTGCATGGCATTCGCCATAACGATGCCTGCCGGTCCGACAATCACATCGGCCCGTGCGGCATTGAAGACGACGGCGTTTTCCCCGGTGGCCCCGAAGGCGGGGCCGGCCTTCATCATCTGATATGTCGCCGTGGAGTTGGTCCCCACGACGCCTACTTCCGCTTCCGGAAACGCCTTGACGAGGCGTTCCGCCAGAGTACGGCCGATTCCGCCTCCCTGTCCGTCCACCACTAACAAGAACACAGTCGTCCTCCTCTCTGTCAGACCACGCAGCGCCATGACAAGTTTTGCCTTTACGCGCTCATTATATCATGGAAGCCGCCGCCCCGCAACCTGGGCGGGGCCGCTGCCGCCTCACAGGGTCAGCCGGGCCGCCATGCGGATGAGGGACTGCGTTCGGGGCGCCGCGGGATGGCGCAGGATCGCCTCCGTCTTCCCTTCTTCCACGATGCAGCCTGCGTCCATCACGAGCAGGCGGTCGCACAGACGCTCCAGAAAGGCGATGTCGTGACTGATGAGGAGCAGGGCCGTTCCCTGCCGCCTCACCTTCTGCAGGACCTGGGCCACCTGTTCCTGGGACAAGGTATCAAGGGCGCTGGAAACTTCATCGCACACGATGAGTTCCGGCCGCAGGGCCAGGGCCCGGGCGATACCGGCCCGCTGTCCTTCGCCGCCCGACAGTTCCGCCGGGCGCTTATGCAGATGCGCTTCCGTCAGGCCGACGGCCGCAAAGGCCGCTGCCGCCCGTTCCGCCGCTGCCGCCGGAGCCACACCGTAGTTCTCCAGGGCCTTCATCACGCTCCGCCCGACCGTATACAGGGGATGGAAAGACGACAGGGCGTCCTGGAAGACCATCTGCACGCTGCCGTAATAGGTTTTGCAGGCAGCCTCGTTCCGCCAGTCCACAGGCTGGTCCCGGAAGAGGATTGTACCGGACGTCGGCGGCACCATGCCCATGATCATCTTGGCCAGGGTGCTCTTTCCGCAGCCGCTAAGGCCCAGGATGCCAACGGATTCCCCCTTCTCCAGGGAGAAGGAGATGTCCCTGTCGGCCGTAAAGGATCCGTCCCTGCCGGTATATGTTTTGGTCAGGTTCCGTACTGCAAGCAGTGTCATGGCAGGGTCCTCCCTTCCCCCGTACCGTCCAGGCTGGAAAGGCGCGGCACCGCCGCCAGGAGCTGCCGTGTGTATTCCGTCTGCGGACGGCGCAGGACTTCTTCCACTCTCCCTTGTTCCACGGTCCGCCCGTCCTTCAGGACCTGCAGGCAGTCACAGGTTTTGGCCAGAAAGCCCAGGTTATGCGAAATCAGCACAATGGCCGCATCACACCGCGCCCGAAAAGCCGCGAGAGCGTCGAGCACGCGGTTCTGGGCTGCCACGTCGAGGCCCGACGTGGGCTCGTCCATGAGCAGCAGTTCCGGCTGTTGCAGCAGGGACATGGCCAGGCATACGCGCTGGTTCTGGCCGCCCGAAAGTTCAAACGGATAGCGTTCCAGGATGCGTTCCGCATCAGCCATGTTCAGGCTGTGCAGGGCCTGGACGGCCTGTTCCCGCCATTGTTCCTTCTGCCCGTGGCTTTCCATCATGAACCGGAACTGTGCCCCGACGGTGTGCAGCGGGTACAGGGACTCCGCGGGGTTCTGGGGTACCATGGCGATGGCCGTGCCACGCAAGGCCCGGTGCTTCTGCCGGTCCTGCAGCAGGTCCACGCCCCGGTAGAGCAGTTCCCCCGTGATGCGCACCCCGTCCGGCAGCAGACCGGCCACGGCGTTCATGAAGGTCGTCTTGCCGCTGCCCGATGCCCCGGCGATGCCGAGGACCGTGTGGCGGCGGAACTGGCAGTCCATGCCGGACAGGATCTGCCTGTCCCCGTAAAAATATTGAAGGTTCCGCGCCTCCATAAAGATATCGTGTTCCATTTCCTACCTGCCTTCCCCGGGTACGTCCAGATCCTTCGTCACTTCGTAATAATCACAGGGATGCGGTACAAACCCCTGGACGCCGTTGCGCATGACAAGGTTCATGCGCAGGTGGCCCGCATACAGGAACGCATGGTCGTCCAATACCTGCTGCACAATGGCGATGGCAAGCTGTCCCCGCCGTTCCGGATCGAATTCGCCGCTGAACCGCTGCACCAGGGCATCGACCCGGGGATTCCGGTAGCGGCCGTCGTTATGGGCGGACTGCGCCGTAAAATGATTGGCTATGTAATATTGCGGATCGCCGGTCGGCGCCGTAACGATGGCTTTGGAATAGATGTCCCAGTCGCCCTTCTTCAAAAAATCGCCGGAGTTATCCGTTGCATTGACGTTCAGCCGGATGCCGGCCTTTTTCAGGTAGCCCTGCATCGCCGTGGCCAGCAGGGGCAGTTCCTGGCGCGACGTGTAGGTCAGCCAGCGCAGTTCCAGGTTTTTGCCGTCCTTGTCGACGTACCCGTCTCCGTCCGTGTCCTTGTAGCCTGCCTCGGCAAGCAGGGCCCGGGCCTTGTCCGGGTTATACCCGTCATCATGTACCTTGCTGCCGCCGTAGGGCAGGTTGGCCGGAAAGGTGCCGATGGCCGCATAGCCGTTTTCATTCAGCAGGGCGCGGACGAACTGCTGCTTGTTCAGGGCCATGCAGATGGCGGCGCGGATGCGTCCGTCCTGCAGGGCCGGCGTGCGGAAGTTCATCGCCGCCTGAAAGACACGGCTCGTGGGTACGGACAGAATCTTGAACTTGTCCTTCGCCGCTTCGAACAGGGTGATGCTGCTGTACGGCATGCCCTGGACGGCATCGACCTCGCCGTTCTGGAGGGCCATGGTCAGCATTTCCCCGTCGGTGATGCTCTTTACGATGACCTGGTCCGTTTTGACCTGGCCGCCCCAGTAATGCGGGTTCTTGCGGAGATGGATCTCTGTCGGCGTCAGGCTCTCCGTAATGAAGGGCCCCGTTCCGACGACTTTGGTATCGTCCTTCAGGTCCTGCGACACGTCAACAATGCACCCGTACGGATCGCAGAGCTGGTGGATCAGGGACGCCGTCTTCTGGGACGAATGCAGCGTGACGATGTTGCCCCGGGCCGTCACGGAAGTCAGTCTCAGGTTCCCCTTCGCCCGTTCGTGCACTTTCACCAGATGGCGCAGGCAGGCCGCCACGGCTTCGGCGTCGCAGGGCCTGCCGTTGGAAAAGGTCACGCCGTCGCGGATGCGGATGCGGACCGTGTAATCATCGGGACGGTCATACCCCGTTGCCAGCCAGGGAACAGGCTGCATCTTATCATCGAAACGGAACAGGGTCTCCCCCACGCCGTACCGGATGGCGGACCACCCGTTGTAACTTTTATGGGGATTCATGCCGGCGTTGTACATGGCCACGCCGTAGGCCATGGTCCCGTAGCGGAAGACCTTTTCCCCATGGGCGGCCTTTTTCGTGCCGCCGCAGCCGGTCAGTACGATGGCACAGGAAATCAGCCCCGCCAGCAGGAAGCACAGGAGGCCGTGGACGCTCTGTCTGCAAGAAGATCCGGTCATGGTCAGCCCTCCTTCCCGAACCGCGTTTCCATGTAGTCATGGACGCTGTCGCCTAACAAATTGAAGATGGTGACGGTGAGGAACAGCGCCGCGCCCGGGGCAAAAATGACCCACGGCGCAGTCTGCAGGAGACTGCGGCCGGAACTGATCATGAGGCCCCATTCCGCAGCCGGCGGCTGCACCCCCAGTCCCAGGAAGGACAGGCCCGCCATTTCGAGCATCATGGTACCGATGTCGGCCGTCATCATGATGAAGGTCGGTGCAACCGCCAGGGGCAAAATCTGCCGGAAGAGGATCTCCGCCTTGCTGCAGCCGCTGAAGCGGGCCGCGCTGATGAAAGGTCTGTGGCGGATAGCGAGAACCTGGCTGCGTACGAGGCGCGCATATTTCGGCCACGAGATGAGGGCCAGGGCCAGGATGGCGCCGGTCAGGCCGCTGAACTGCGCCCCCCCGATGCCGCTGAACATGGCCGCTGCCACGATGGCGAAGACAAGGACCGGGAAAGCCAGGAACACGTCGGTAATCCGCATGAGGGCCGTATCGATCCAGCCGCCGGAAAATCCGGCCACAAGGCCCGTTACCGTTCCCAGTACGAAAGTCAGGGCCACGACGGCCAGGGACGCGTAGATGGAAATGGTGCTGCCGGCAATGACGCGCGACAGGACACAGCGGCCGAAACGGTCCGTACCCAACGGATAGGTGCCGCCAGGCGGGAGCAGCGACAGGTCCAGGTCCTGCAGGTAGGGATCATGGGGAGCCAGGGAATCCGCAAAGGCGGCGATTGCGAGGAGTACGACGGCCAGGAACAGGAACAGGCGGATGCGGCGCAGCGCTTTCGCATCAGTCATGAATGCCGCCTCCTTCCGACGTGTCCGTCGCCACAATGCGCGGGTCGAAATGATGATAGAGCAGGTCTGCCGCCAGGTTGACAAAGGTGTAGATGACCGCCGTCCACAGCACGTAGGCCTGGATGACAGGGTAATCCTTCATGAGGATGGCCCGGACAGCCATGTTGCCGATCCCGTCGATGCGGAAGATGCTCTCGATGATGGCCGTACCGCCCAGCAGGGACCCGACGGACAGGGCCAAGACCGTGATGAGTGTCAGGGACGCCGATTTCAGGACGAACCGGCGCAGGATGATGGAATAGGGAATTCCCCGCAGCAGGGATGCGGAAACGTAGGGTTTGCCCAACTCCCGCAAAAACCCGCCGCGGATGTAGCGCGTATACTTGGCCGTCATGGGCAGGGCCAGGGAACAGGCAGGCAAAATGAAGGACCGCCAGCTCCCGTCGCCCATGACAGGCAGCCAGTGCAGGCGCACCGCCACATAATAGAGCAGCAGGAAGGATACGAAGAACCCTGGCAGCGCATTGCCGGCAAAAGAGCCGATGCGGATGATGTAATCCGGAACCTTGTCCTTATGCAGGGCACAGTAAATCCCCAGGGGCAGCGATACGGCGACGGTCAGGGCCAGGGACGAGAAGGTCAGGGCCAGCGTCGCCGGCAGTTTGGCCAGGATCATGCCGCTGACGGGAAGGCCCGTGCCGATGGAAAGGCTCGTGCCCAGGAACAGGGCCCGGAGCCACAACGCATATTGTACCAATAAAGGCCGGTCCAGGCCCAGGCGGGTCCGCGTGGCCGCCTTGACGGATTCCGATACGGCACCGCTCTGCCGGTACATGACATCGACGGCATCCTCCGCCGACACGTGCATCAACAGGAACGTGACGAGGGAAATGCCGAACAGGACCGGAATCAGCAGCAATAGCCGTTGGACGACAGGTTTTGACATGATACTTGTCCGCCTCCTTACAGAAAAAGGCCGTGGAAGCCGCCCATTCCCCAGGGCACAGAGCTTTCACAGCCTTTTGCGGTATTGAAATGAAGTTTTACATGAAATGGACATTTCCCTTTCCGGGAATCCGGCCGGGCAGTCTTCCGCCTCAGGCCTCCGGTTGGTCCGCCCCGTCTTCTGCGGGCGGATCGAACAGGGCATCCACGAATTTATCCGGTTCGAAAGGCCGGAAATCCATGATGCCTTCGCCAATGCCGATCCACTTGACCGGCAGGCCCAGTTCCTTCTTGATGGCAACGACGACACCGCCTTTGGCCGTCCCGTCGAGTTTGGTCAGCACCACCCCGGTGACAGGGGTCGTCTCCATGAAGACCTTGGCCTGGGTGATGGCGTTCTGCCCCGTCGTGGCGTCGAGGACCAGGAACACTTCCTGCGGTGCATCGGGAATTTCGCGTTTGATGATGCGGTCGATCTTGCCCAACTCGTTCATGAGGTTGGCCTTGTTGTGCAGCCGGCCTGCCGTATCGACGAACAGGATATCCACCCCGCGCGCTTTGGCGGCCTTCAGGGCGTCAAACACGACGGCGGCCGGATCGGCCCCTTCCTCGTGGGCAATGACATCGCAACCGGCCCGCTGCCCCCAGATCTTCAACTGGGCCGACGCGGCGGCACGGAATGTATCGCCGGCAGCCAGCATGACCTTGTAGTTGAAGAGATGGAAATAGTTGGCCAGCTTGCCGATGGTCGTGGTCTTGCCGACCCCATTGACGCCGACCACCAGGATGACCGTCGGATGGCCGCTGATGCGGGTGCGCACGCCGTCGTCATGGAGCAGGTCCGCAATCCGTTTCTTCAGGAACGGGATGACATCCTGCGTACCCTGGATCTCCTTCTTTCTGGCTGCCTGGCGCACATCGTCAATCAGCCCTTCCGTCGTGGCGACACCTACATCGGCCGTCAGGAGGATCATTTCCAGTTCATCCAGAAAGTCTTCGTCAATCTTGGCGGAAGCTCCGACCAGTTCACTGATGCGGTCTGTGAAATTCTGTCTCGTCTTGGTGAGGCTCTTTTTCAGATTCTCAAAAAAACCCATTTGCGTTCTTCCTTTTCGCGTCCTTCTTATTTCTTTCATTATACTACGACCAGGCCGATTCGCAACCCGGCCGGAAGGTTTCACCGGACCCCCGTCACTCGACGCCGGGCAGCTTGTCACTCATTTTGACGGAAAGAATCTTCGAAACGCCCGACTCCTCCATGGTGACGCCGTACATGACATTGGCCGCCTCCATGGTACCCTTGCGGTGCGTAATGACGATGAACTGCGTCTGCTGCGCATACCCTTCCAGGAAACGGGCAAAGCGTTCGATGTTCGCATCATCCAGAGGCGCGTCGATTTCGTCGAGGATGCAGAACGGCGTCGGATGATAACTCAGCAGGGCGAAGAGCAGGGCGATGACCGTGAGGGCCCGTTCGCCGCCCGAAAGCAGGAACAGGCTCTGGAGCCGCTTACCCGGCGGCTGCACCTCGATATCGATGCCCGATTCCAGGATGTCGCCGGGGTCCGACAGCTTGAGGAGGGCCGTTCCGCCGCCGAAGAGCTGCACATAGGTCGCATGAAAATATTCGTTGATCTGCGTGAAGGCCTCGCGGAAACGCTTTGTCATGCCGCTGTTGATTTCGGCGATGACCGTTTCCAGTTTCTGCTTCGCGTCCTGCATATCGTTGTACTGCTTTTCCAGGAACTCGTAGCGTTCCTTGACGGCAGCATACTGCTCGACCGCCGCCGGATTGATTTCGCCCAGTTCCTCAATCCGCCGCTGCAACGCAAGTTCCCTGCGGCGCAGCGCCGTTTCCCCCTTGTCTTCCGCCAGCCCCCGGGCGCGGGCTTCGTCCACGCTAAGCTGGAATTCCTGGGCCAGCTGGTCCACGGCGTTCTGGTAAGTGGTTTCCTGCTTGACACTTTCCAGTTCCGCGGCCTGGACGCGCTTTTCCGCCTTCTCCTTGTCCCGTGACAGGGCTTCCTGCCGGGCCTGGGCCGCGCCCAGGCGGTTGTTCAGCCCGACGCTCCGGGAACTGATGTCGTCAGTCCCGCTCGTAATATCCTTCAATTCCTGCAGCAGGCGGACCGTAGTTCCGGCCAGCTCTTCCTTCCGGCGCTTGCTTTCCTCGATTCCCTGCCGCAGCTTTTCCTGTTCTTCTTCGTTCTTTGCGTACCCGTCCTGCAACCGGCCCAGCGTCGTATCGATGTCCTTCATACGGTCTTCCGTGGACTTGCGCTGCGCAGCCGTCGTCTGGACACGGATGCGCGCGTCCTGCAGCTGGCTTTCCACTGTCTGCAGCCGGCGTTCATGGCCGCCGATCTCCTTTTGCAGTTCGTCGAGGGCCGTCCTGGCCGCCTCGTTTGCCGCTTCCAGTTCCTGCAGCGGGCCTTCCTTGCCGGCTATTTCCTGCCGGGCCTCCATGTACTCCTTCCCCAGCAGGGAACGCGTATCCAGGTCGAGCCGGAGCTTTTCCTGCACCTGTCGCAGCGCATCGTCGTTGCGCTGCTGCTCCCCTTTGACCTTTTCCAGCTCCACATTGAGCTTCTGCACACTGTCCCGCAGCCCGTCCAGTTTCCGGCGCTCTTTGGCCAGCGCATCTTCCCGGACTTCCTTGTCCTCCTGGATGGTCAGAAGTTCCTGATGCAGGGTCTGCAAATCCGTCTGCTGTTTCGCGATGTCACGGCCGCGGGAGAGGTAACCCGCCTCGTTGTGGCCGCGGCTGCCGCCGGTCAGGGAACCGCCGGCATGGACGATGTCTCCGTCCAACGTGACGGCGCGGAGACGGAAATGCCCTTTGCGCGCCGCGTCGAGGGCGGCATCCAGGGTTTCCGCCACCAGCACCCGCCCCAGCAGGAAACGGAAGGCCGGTTCCGCTTCGGCGTCGCAGCGGACCAGGTCGGCTGCGAACCCGCGGATGCCCGGCAGATGTGCCAGTGCCTCTTCGTCCTCCCGAAGCTGCGGGCGGCGGATCGTGTCGAGGGGCAGGAACGTGGCCCGGCCTGCCTGCTCCCGTTTCAGGAAGGCGATGGCCTGTTTGGCGGCGTCTGCCGTGCGGATGACCAGGTCCTGGGCCCCGGCCCCGAGGGCTGTTTCCACAGCCGTCACATATTCCGGTTCCACCTTGATCAATGCGGCAGCCGGTCCGATGACGGCATCCCGCCAGGGGCCGGCCCCCTTCATGACGGCCTTGATTCCTTTGCCAAATCCGTCCAGGGCCTTCTGCATGTTTTCCAGCATATGGAGCCGGGATTCCACGCCGGCGGCACGGCGGCCGCAGTCGTCGTAGCGCCGCTGCACAGCTGCCAGTTCCTGCTCCTGCCCCTGCACTTTGGCAGCAAGGCTCTTGCCGTCGCGGAGGAAGGTATCCCGGTCCTCTTCGAGACGGCCTTTCCGGCCCAGCAGGTCCCGGGCGGTTTCCTGCAGTTCCGCCGCACGGGCTTCCTCTTCGCCGATTTCCTTTTTCAGTTTATCGCGGCGGGCCATGCGCTGTTCCTGTTCCTTGCGGAGCTGGTTCAGATCATTACGTAGTTCCACCATCTTCTGAGCGCCCGCGAAATTGCTGTCCCGCAATTCCTCCACCTTCCGGCGGGCTTCATCGCGGGCCTTCGTCTCCTGCACCTTTTCTTCTTCAAATCCGGCGGCCAGACGTTCGGCTTCCTTGCCCGCCGTTTCCAGCTTGTCATATTCACCGGCCAGGACTTGGAGCTGCCCGTCCCATTGCCGGATTTCCCCATCCAGTTTCGCGTTGCTCTTCGTCAGGCGTTCCACCTGGGTGCCATACTGGTTGACACGTTCCTCCAGGACATCGTTTTCTGCCTTTACGCCGCCCAGTTCCTTTTCCTTGGCCGCAATGCCTTCCTTCATGTGGGCCACGGTGTCGTTCAGGCTGTCCAGCTGATGCTGCAGCCCGGCGCATTCCGCATCCTGCTCCGCCTTTTCGGCTGTTTTGGCGGCCAGGGCGTTCTGGGCCTCTTCCTTTTCCGCACGGACCTTCTGCCGGACAGACTCGATATTGTCTATCCGGTTGACGGCCTGCGTCAGATGCACCGTTTGCAATTCCCCGTCCAGTTCGCGGAATTTCAGCGTCTTTTCGGATTGGAGGCGCAACGGTTCGACCTGCTGCCCCACTTCGCTTTTGATGTCATTGACACGCAGCAGGTTGTTCGCCGTTTCGTCGAGCCGGCGTGCGGCATCGTTCTTACGGATGCGGTACCCCGCGATGGAGGCCGCTTCCTCGAAGATGCTGCGGCGGTCTTCCGGACGGCTGTTGAGGATTTCATCGATGCGGTTCTGGCCGATGATGAACATGGCGCCCTTGCCCATGCCCGTGTCGGCCAGCAGTTCCTGGATATCTTTCAGGCGGCACGGTTTTTTATTGATGGCGTACTCGCTGTCCCCGGAACGGAACAGCTTGCGCGTAATCGTCACTTCGTCAAAGTCCAGTGCCAGCGCCCGGTCCGCGTTGTCGAAGGCGAGCGTGATTTCCGCCACCCCCAGGGGACGGCGTTTGCTGGTCCCGTTGAAGATGACGTCTTCCATCTTGCTGCCGCGCAGGTACTTGACGCGCTGTTCGCCCAAGACCCAGCGCACGGCATCGGAAATATTGCTTTTTCCGGATCCGTTCGGGCCGACGATGGCCGTAATGCCTGCCCCGAATTCGAGGTTCGTGCGGTCCGCAAAGGACTTGAAGCCTAAGGCTGTCACGGATTTCAAGAACAAGAAAGATCACCCGGTCCTGATGTAGAATTCAAACGTGTTGCGGCCTGTATGGCCTGACTTCAGCGGCTGCTGCGGCGCCGGTCCTTGGCCGCCTTGGCGGCGTCCTTCTCCGCCCTCTTTTTGACCGCCTCCTTCTGTTCGAGGCTCTGGCGGCGGGCTGCCGTGCGGGACAGCTGCCGGCGGTTGGAGCCGGTCTTCGGTGCGTGGCGTTTGTCTCCCACGGAGTTGCGGCCCCTCGTCTTCGGTGCGGCCGCCGCCTTCTTTTTGGCGGCAATCCGCGTACGGCGCACGACGGTACGCCCTTCGGGCGTCTGCTTTTCCATCGTGATGCCGAGCTTGCTTTCGATATTGTGCAGCCAGCGCAGCTCTTCCGGTGTATACAGCGTGATGGCGATGCCGTCACGGCCGGCACGGCCGGTGCGGCCTACGCGGTGTACGTACCAGTCAGGGTCGTGGGGCACGTCGTAGTTGATGACGTGCGTGACGCCTTCCACGTCCAGGCCGCGTGCGGCAATGTCGCTGGCGGCCAGGATCTGGATCTTTGCTTCGCGGAACTTCTTCATGACCGTCTTGCGCTTGACCGGGCTCATGTCACCGGTCAGCACGTCGACGTTGTACCCGTGTTCCCCGAGGAACTCATTGACTTCCTTCGCCCGCTCCTTGCTGATGCAGAATACGAGCATCAGGTAGGGATTCAGGCGGCCGATGAGCTGCATCAGCACGGCGGGCTTGTTTTCCTCCGCCGTACGCACGCAGATCTGCTGGATGCTCCGGACGACGGCTTCATCGGGATCGAGGTCCACGACGAGGCAGTTCTTCGTCAGACTGCGGCCCAGCTTGTTGATTTCCTCGGACACGGTGGCCGAGCAGAGCATGGTCTGGTGGTCCGGGTCCGTCATGGCGATCAGTCTGGCTGCGTCCTCCATGAAGCCCTGGGCGAGCATTTCGTCCACTTCATCCAGTACGAGGAAGGTGACGCCGCCCAAGTCCGTATTGCCCTTGGCGATATGGTCCAGCAACCGCCCCGGCGTCCCAATCAGGATCTGCGCGTTGCCCTGCAGTTTCCGCTTCTGCGTTTCAAAGTCGCGGCCGCCCGTCACGGCCAGGGTCTTCAGCCCCATGCCGTCGGAGACCTGCTTCAGGACGTCGTTCGTCTGCTGTGCCAGTTCCCGCGTCGGCGTAATGACGAGGGCCTGGACGTAGTTCTTTTTCGGGTCAATCTTCTGGGCCAGGGGAATCAGGAAAGCCAGCGTCTTGCCGGTTCCCGTCTGGGCCCGGGCCAGGACATCGCGCCCGTTCACCAGGGCGGGAATGGCCCGCTGCTGGACCGGCATGGGCTTCCGGATGCCCATCTTCGCCAGGTTCGCCTGGACGGCCGGCGTAATCTTCATCAAGTCAAATACAGTCGATACCATGTGTGTTTCCTCTTAAAATACTTATCCATCTTACGGGATGAGGGTTCTCTCAGCGGCCAGTTTCCTCCGCGGCACTGTTCTGCCACAGGTACCACACGGCCAGGCTGCGCCAGGGGCGCCATTTTTCCGTCAGTTTGATCAGTTCGCCGCGTTTGGGGATCTTTTCCAGTCCGAACAGTCCTTTGACTTCCTTTTTCAGCAGGAAATCGTCACCGGGCAGGATATCCGGGCGGCACAGGCACAGGAGCATGAACATTTCGATAGTCCACTGTCCCAGCCCCTTCACCTGCTTCAGCCGTTTCAGGAGCTGCGGATCGGGCAGTTCCTCGAGCTGCGCCAGATTGAGCGCCTGGCTCTGGATATCGCGGGCGAAGTTCTTCATATAGGTCACCTTGAGGGCCGTCAGGCCGCACGTGGCAAGGGTTTCGTCGGTCAGTTTCAACAGGCCTTGCGGCGTGACCGGCACGCCGGTCAGGTTCTTGAGGCGGGCCATGATGGCGAGACTCGTGTCCGGCGGCAGTTGTTGTGCCGCGATACCCGTCAGCAGGACTTCGAAATGCTGTGCTTCATCCTTGGGCCGCAAGGTGCAGGGACCGTACTTCTCCAAGAAAGGGACCAGCTCAGGCGCGTTTTCACGCAGATACAGATCCCCGCGGGACCAATCTGGGGTTTGTTGCATAAGCTTTGCCTCCATTCGATGGAATGATGCGGGGCTGCCGTAAAACAGGCACAATACCCCTATTATTGAATTGTCATATAATGATTTATTATACCATAAAACAGAAGGACAATCAAAAAAATAAACCTGTCACGAAGATAGGTTTAAATGATAACGTTATTTTTATTTCGCCGCCAGCCCAACGACCAGAAGGCCGGCCGCCAGGGCCGGGCCCTTAATCTCCTCCGTCCAGGGAACCTCCGGGACCGCTTCTTGCAGTTCTTCGCAGATAGCGGCCGAGTAATCGCTTATCCCCGGTAGATATTCACCGTTTTCGTCCATGCGCCACCTCCGTTTTCTGCGCCGTTTTCCTCGCCGGCAAAGTCCGCCAACGTCAACTCCTTCAGGATGTCTTTGGACATGGCGTCATACAGCTTGTACTTGCGTTCGTAGATGTCGTCCTGCCGTGCGCCATCCATCTGTACCGTCGGGTCTGTGCCGACAAGGTTCAAACAGCACTCCCGGCAGGCAATTACCACAGCGTACCGTTTGACCAGATTGGAAGCCACGATGGCCTCTTCCTTCACTCCGTAGGTAGCAGCCAGACGGACCACCGCCTCATTGGCGAATGCCAGCTCCTCGCCGGTTACGCGCCCTGCCAGGACAGAATCGGTAATGTCCGTCGCCGTAATCAATTCCATCGTCATCACTCCTTAAGCAGTCCGCCAATGGCCTCGAACCTGCTGACGATTGATGCCCGTTCCTCGGCCAGGGCATTATAAAGATACGGGTCGCCCTGGATTCCAGCCACCTGGGACCTTTTGGCAAAAACGAAGCTCCCGCCGTCGCTCCAGCGCAGTGCCATTTTGGTGCGAGGAACGACGACATGGGGCGGTGTCCCCTCGTGCAGGAACACGGCATGCGGGAGTGCCGTGTATACAGTCCCCGTCAGATGCCCTCCGTCAACGTCGACCGAAGTCTTTATGGATGTCTCCGCATCCCCCGTCCGAGTGACGAAGCGGTGATTTTTACGGGCCCGCTCCTGGACATCCCGCACGGAGATGTCCATTGCTTCACGGAGCCGGCCGGGCATTTTATCCGTCGCATTCCTCAGGGTCCGGACCAAGGCTGACACATCGAATGCTGCGCGGACCATCAGGCACCCGTCTTCTGGTTGGCCTTCAGCGTAACCAGGGCGTTCGGCTGCACGACCGTCGTGCCGTAGACCAGCAGACCGCGGACCGCGTCACTGAAGGCCTTCTCCAGGCGCAGCGCTTCCGTGTTCAGCACCTGCGTCGCCAGGGAGATGGCGGCGTTCGTGCCGGCCATGATGGAAACGACACCGGTGGTCTTCACCGTTACCAGGTTGTTGGATTCGTAGACACGGAAACCGGCTGCAGCGCCAACCACGCCGGTGGTCAGACGAGTATCGGCTGCATCCGTGCCAGTGACGAAGCGCTGGTCTTTCTGCAGCAGACCGTAGAACCAGGGCGGAATAACGAGCCAACGGCCCTCCTTCTGGACGTTCTTCTCGTCCAGGGCCACGCTCATGGCCACGATGGAATCATAGGCCTGCGCCGGATCCTCAATATCAGCCACCGTAAGGGTCGTCGAAGCGTCCTTAGAGTGACTGGCTACGCGCTGGTCGATGATGTCACGCAGAGCGTAAGACGCGCGTTCCAAGCTACGGTCCAGCAAGGCGATGTTCGCCTGAGCCTTATCGACGTCGTCGACCGCCAGGGCGAAGTATTTCTGCTGGTCGATGACCAATTCCGTCGGTGTGCCGTCCGCGGCATCGTAAGTGATATCCGTGCCCTTGACGTAGTCTTTTACAGTGACGTCCGCAATCTGATTGATCTTCACACGGTCGCCAAACTGTTTGATTTCGCCTTCGTAGTCACGATTTACGAGGTTGCCGAGGACCAGGCTCTTGTCCAGATGCGCCAGGAGGCGTGCGGACCAGAGGGTCGGGATAAAAGTAGAAATTGCCATTGTTCAATCATCCTTTCTCTAAGCTGTTTTTGATGTTTTCCCAGTTCTTATTGATCTGTTCCGGCGTCATGCCCTTCAAATCATCCATGGTATACGTCGGTTTCTGGTTACCCGCACCACCGGACCCAGCTCCGCCGACGCCCGTGTTCTTCACAGCCCAGGGATTGCCGTTCAGCCAGCCTTTGACGCCTTCGTCAATCGAAACCGTCTTGTCCCCGGCCTTCATGGCGAGGGTGTCATCCGCGTTGACGACCACCTGGTCCGACAGAAGCTTCGTAAAGGCTTCCGGGTTCAGGGCGTTCCCTTTGGCCAGGGCGGTCTGCAGTGCAGAATGCATCGCCGTGTGGATCCGCTTCGTGTGCTCCGCTTTCGCTTTTTCTTCCGAGGCAGCATATTTGTCCGTCAACTCCTTTACCTGGTTCTGCAGGGCAGTAAGCTGACTGCCCAACGATTCGGGATTGCCCGTCTTCTTCAGGGCTTCCAGCGTCGTACGCAGGTTGTTCAGGGCCGCTTCAGGGTTTTCACTGCCGCGGAGCCCAAGGGCGTCCAGCACCTTGTTCCGTTCCACACGATTCGCCGCGGCCTCGTTCCGGGCGGTGCTGATGATGGACTGGAGATCAGCCACCATAGCGCCCCCGTTGTCAGCCTTGCCAAGGGCCTCGAAGATTTGTTCCAGTGTGTATGCCATGTTTGTTCCTCCTGCCCGCCTGGGG
>ONEW01000037.1 GCA_900316935.1 uncultured Selenomonadales bacterium | reverse complement strand
AATTACTGACTCTAGTATAGGGGAACTTGTTTCAGAGTGGCTCACTTTTTCATGAGCATTTAGATCTTAAATGGCTCACTTTTATATTAGCATTCACACACGCTGCACCTGCAGGATGTGCAGCGGTACGACGACGGCGCCGTCTGGCTGCGGTATACGTTGTGACAACTCCCTGCGGGGACAAAAAAGTCCTCCCCATTCATTCCAGGCACGGCAGAAGCGGCCGGTGCCGGAACGGTGGGGAGGACATTTTTTTACTCTTTTCTCATGAGGCAGAGATTCCACAGCGGCAGCAGGTACAGGTACCAGGCGAAGGGAACGGAGGCCGCAGGGGCCCCGGTGGCGTCGAGCACGACGGCGCAGGCGATGGACCAGGGGACGAGCGGTGACAGGACGACGGCCGTGTTTTCCATGCACAGGGCCAGCCGTTCCGGGGCCATACCGAAGCCTTTGCTGAGCTGATGGGTCAGGATGATGGAAAAGGACTGGTTGCAGGCAATGAGAGCCGTGAAGAGTGCGGCCAGGGTGACGGCAGCCGCGTTGCCGAAGCGCCGGGCCAGGACCTGGAATTTCTCCGTGACACCGTCCATGAGGCCCGTGCCGTCGAAGATGCCCGAAAAAGAGGAGGACAGGCAGACGATGGCGCCTACGCGCAGCATGGACATAATCCCGCCGCCGTCGACCATGGGAGCCAGGGCCGGAACCGGTGAATGGAATCCGAAGACCATGATGCCGAGGATGTCTGCCGGCGCGAGGTGCTGTACCAGCGCGCAGAGCAGGGCGGCCAGCACGATGCTGACGGCCATGTTGAGTTTGACGGGGATGCGCAGGAAGCTGCACACGAGAATGGATGCGACCGGCAGCAGCAGCCAGGGCGAAAAGGTGTACAGGCTGGTGAAGGCCTGGGCCGTGGCGGCAGCCCGGGAACCGGATGTGCCGGTGGCCATGCCGAGCACCAGGTACAGCGCACCGGCGAGAAGGCACGGGAGCAGGCCGGAACGGGCCATGTTGTGCAGGTTCCGGTAAAAGTCGCTGCGGGTCAGCACACTGACCAGAAGGGCACTGGTGGAGACGGGACTCATGCGGTCGCCGAAATAGACGCCGGACAAAATGGCCCCGCCGGTGTAGAGCGGCGCCACGCCCAGATTCAGGCCGATCTTCATGGTGATGACGCCCATGGTGGCGGCTGTGGCGAAGGACGAACCGAGTAAAAACGAAATGGCGCAGTTGCACAGGAAGGCGGCCAGCAGGAACCAGGCAGGCTGGATAAACGGAAGCGACAGGGTGACCAGGTAGGCGATGGTGCCGCAGGCGCGCCAGACGCCGGTCAGCATGCCGATGAGCAGAAAGACAAGGAAGATGGTCCTGACGGACTGCACACCGTGCCACGCCATACGCAATACGGAGCCGGCGGAGTGACCCGTGCGGAGACCGTAAGCCGCGAAAAGTACGAATCCGATGGCCAGGGCGCCCAGCAGGGGACCCTGGAAGATCAGGAACAGGAACAGTACGAGGCAGAACAAAAGCAGCGTGCCGTTCTTCCACAGGGAATCAGGCTGACGGAACATGCTCTTGTCCTCCTTTTACGGAACAGGGAAGTTTTCTGCTTGCTTTGAACCGGTTTTGTTTTGCGTATGACGGAGTCCGTTGCGATACATGGTGGGCGTGCCGCCCGTCTGTTCCTTGAAGAACCGGTTGAACGTCGCCAGGCTGCCGAAGCCGACGGCGGCGGCAATGTCGATGACTTTGCTGTCCGTCGTGGCAAGCAGGCGTTCCGCTTCGCGCAGGCGGAGCCGGTCCATGTAGGCCTTGGGCGTCAGGCCGTAGGCCTCCTTGAAGATGTCCGTCGCCCGTCGTTCGGAAATGCCCATTCCGCGGACTTTGTCGTTCCATGAGGACTGCTGGGAGTACAGGGCGTCCAGATGGTCTTTCACGGCCTTGGCGATTTCTTCCATGGGGTGGTAGGCCAGCAGGTCGCTGCGACAGCGTTTGCAGGGACGGAAGCCGGCCTGCATGGCATCGGCCGCGGTCTTGAAGAATACGACGTTTTCCCGTTTCGGTACTTTGGATGGGCACGAAGGACGGCAGAAGATGCCCGTCGACTTGACGCCGTAGAAGAAGAGACCGTCATAGTCGGCGTTGCGCTGTTCAAGGGCTTCGTACATTTCCTCGCCCGTCACTTCCGCACACCCCGTTCCAGTTTCAGCATGTAGTCTTTTCGCGGCAGGCCGCCGCTATAGCCCGTCAGGTTCCCGTCGGATCCGATGACGCGGTGGCAGGGAACGATGACGGAGACAGGATTGCTGCCTACGGCATTCCCCACAGCCTGGGCGGACATGTGGTTTCTGACGCGCTGCCGGGCGATTTCCCTCGCCAGGGTGCCGTACGTCGTGGTCTTTCCGTAAGGAATCCCCAGCAGCAGGTGCCAGACGCTCTCCTGAAAGGGAGTGCCCTGCAGGTGGAGCGGGGGCAGGAAATCCGGTTCCTCTCCGGCAAAATAGAGGTCGAGCCAATGCGTTGCCTGTTGCAGGACCGGATGGTCCGGCGCGGGTATGGCTTCGGCGTCACCCGGCCGAGGCTTGACGGTGTTTGCGAAGTCGAGGTGGGTGAGGCCTGTGTCGTCAGCCACCAGCAGCATGTTTCCCAGCGGGGAATGGTACATTGTCTTGTAGGTCATGGTTTTGCCTCCTTTGGGTTGCGCACCTTTTGGCGGGGCGGGCTTTTGCGGGCAGCCGGGTCGGTCCATTCCGGTATGGCGCCGCAGGCCACGGCCCACAGGTACAGGCTGGCCACGCTGCCATAGGGATGGAAACGGCGGCGGTAGCGTTCGAACAGGGGGCGCTCAATCTTGCGGTGCCGGTAGGTCATGCGCAGGCCGCGCTGGATGGCCAGGTCGTCGTAGCTGAACACATCGGGCCGCTGCAGGCAGAACAGCAGAATCATTTCCGCCGTCCAGACGCCGATACCTTTCAGGGAAGCGAGGGCCGCCACTGCCTCGGCATCGGGCAGGCGCCGCAGACCTTCCAGGTCGAAGGCACTGCTGCGCACTTTTTGGGCGAAATCGGCCAGGTATCCGGCTTTGCGGAACGTCGTGCCATAGGACTGGAGACGCGCAGTACCGGCTGCCGCGACCGTTTCAGGTGTCACGGCGCCCAGGTCCTGCTGCATGCGTTTCCAGATGGTCTCCTGGGCCTTGGTGGAAATCTGCTGGCCGATGATGTGGTGCATCACCGAAGAGAACAGGTCTGTGTCGACGGGACGGTCGATATGGCCGACACGTTCGATGACGGTCCGCATTTTCTTGTCTTTATTTTTAAGGTAATCCGTTGCGTCGGATCCGTATACAAAGTATTCTGTCATGGTTTCACCCCGCGTCCTCTATACTATATCGCGGCGGCGCCGGGCCGGCTACTCATTTTGCGAAATGTAATTGGGCCTTTCATCTGCGGGTCAGGCGGTCTGTCACTGGGCCGTGCAGGTCGAGGGAACGGATTTTGGCGCGCAGGGGCAGCACGGACGGCGGGCTGACGGACAGTTCGTCGATGCCCATCTCCAGGAAGGTTTCCGTGAGGCTGAGGTCGGCGCCCAGTTCGCCGCAGATTCCGACCCAGATGCCGGCTTTATGCCCGTTTTCGATGGTCTGCCGGATGAGGCGCAGCACGGCGGGGTGGTGGGCATCGAAGAAGGCGTCGAGGGTCGTCTGCTGGCGGTCGATGGCCAGGGTGTACTGCGTCAGGTCGTTGGAACCGATGCTGAAGAAGTCCACTTCCCGGGCCAGCTCGTCACTCAGGACGGCAGCGGCCGGTGTCTCCACCATGATGCCGGTCTGCATGTCCGGGTCGTATTCCATGCCCTGTTCCTTGAGCTCGTGGCGCACTTCGGCCAGGATTTCCTTACAGCGGCGCACTTCGGCAACGGAAATGATCATGGGGAACATGACGGCGATTTTGCCGAAGGCGGAGGCGCGGCACAGGGCGCGCAGCTGCGTCTTGAACAGGCCGGGGCGCGTCAGGCAGATGCGGATGGCACGCAACCCCATGGCCGGGTTCGCTTCCGGCGCAAGGCCGAAATAGTCCACCTTTTTGTCGGCGCCGATGTCCAGGGTACGGATGACCGCCAATTTCCCATCGAGGGTCTGGGCAGTCTTTTTGTAGGCTTCGAACTGTTCTTCTTCCGTGGGGTAGTCCGTCCGGCCCAGGTAGAGGAATTCGCTGCGGAAGAGGCCTACGCCTTCGGCGTCGCTGGCCGCGACCTGGGGCAGGTCCCCGGGGTTCCCGATGTTGGCGAACACGTGGATGCGGTGGCCGTCCCTGGTTTCCGAAGGCAGACCGCGGACTGCTTCCAGGGCGGCCCTCCGTTTTTCTTCGTCCGCCTTTTTGGCCTTCATGGACGCCAGGGTTTCCGCGTCGGGGTCGATGTAGACCGTGCCCGTCGTGCCGTCGATGATGGCGCTGTGGCCGTCCACATCGTTGTGGAGGTCCGTGCCCGTGTTGACGACGGCGGCGATTCCCAGAGTGCGGGCCAGGATGGCCGTATGGGAATTGGTGCTGCCGGCGCTGGTCACAAAGCCCAGGATCTTGTCCGTGTCGAGCTGCAGCGTCTCGCTGGGCGCCAGGTCGTCCGCAGCGAGGACCACTTCGTCGTAGTTGCTGTAATCGATGCCCTGGCCGCCGCACAGTTCCACTTCGACACGGCGGGAGATATCGAGCACGTCGGCAGCGCGGGCCTTCATGTAGTCATCGTCCATGGTGCGGAACATTTCCGCGAACTGCTGCGCCGTGCGGTCCACAGCGGCTTCGGCGTTCAGGTTTTCTTCCCGGATCTGCGTTTCCACCGATTCGATGTAATCATCGTCGTCGAGCATCATCTGGTGCACTTCGAAGACGGCAGCCTGTTCTTCGCCGACTTTTTCCAGGGCTTTATCATACAGTCCCTGCAGCTGTGCCATGGCTGCGGCGCGGGCGGTCTGGAAACGGGCCACCTCGGCTTCCGCGTCTTCGACGGGGCGGACGGCCGTGGAGACCGTGTTGCGGTGGAACAGGGCCAGCGGTCCGATGGCGATGCCAGGGAATACGCTCTTGCCTTTCAAAGTCAACATAGGGATTCCTCCTCCCGGCAATGGCTATGAAAAGAAAAAAGGAGGATGGCCGTAATCCCATCCTCCTTCCCATGGTTACATGTTTACTTTCAGGAAAGCGTCCACGGCCTTGGCGGCGGCTTCTTCGTCCGGGCCTTCGACCTGGATCCTGATGGTTTCGCCGTGTTTGGCGCCGAGACCCATGACGGTGAAGATCTTCTTCAGGTCGCCCTTTTTGGCGCCTTTGAAGATGCTGATCTTCGACTCGTACTTTTTTGCTTCCTTGACCAGCAGGCCGGCCGGACGGGCATGGATGCCTTCCGGATCCGTCAAAGTGTATTCAAATTCCTTCATGTTGACAACCTCCTTGTTGTGGTGGCGTTATCCTGCCTTTAGTTTACCGTATTTTGCCGGGAGCTGCAACCGGCCCGCCGCATTTTACGGTTCACTCCTGCGGACGTTTGGCGCGGAAGATGCCCAGGAGCACCGCCGCGACAAGGGAACCGAGGAGGAGGGACACCAGATACATGGGCCAGTTGGTGACGACGCCGAAGACGAAGATGCCGCCGTGAGGCGCCGGCAGGGCGCATCCGAAGAGCATGGACAGGGCACCGGCCGTGGCAGCGCCGATGGCGCAGGGCGGAATCACATGAAGCGGATCGGACGCCGCGAAGGGGATGGCGCCTTCCGTGATGAAGGACAGCCCCATGATGAAGTTTGTAATGGTGGAATGCCGTTCCTGGGGTGTGTATTTGCCTTTGAAGAGCAGCATGGACAGGGACAGGGCGATGGGAGGCACCATGCCGCCGGCCATGACGGAGGCCATGATGCCGCTGGAAACGGCATTGCCCGAAGCATCCATGAGGGAGGCCGTGCCGAATACGTAGGCTGCCTTATTGATGGGTCCGCCGAAGTCGATGGACATCATACCGCCCAGGAGGAGGCCCAGGACGACCTTGCTCGACGTGGTCATGGAACCGAGGGTGGCAGCGAGCCACTGGTTGAAGACCGTCGTCGGCGGGTTGATGACATAGGTCATGAGGACACCGATGAGGACGAGGCCGCAGACCGGGTAGAGGAGCACCGGCTTGGTGCCTTCCAGGGCCTGGGGCAGGCCGGCGAAGGCCTTTTTCAAGACCTTCATGAGGCAGCCCGCAAGGAAACCTGCAAACAGGGCGCCGAAGAAGCCCGACCCGCCCGTTGTGGCGAGGAAGCCGCCGACGATGCCCGGCATGAGGGCCGGCCGGTCGGCGATGCTCACGGCGATGTAGCCGGCCAGGATGGGCATCATCATGCTGAAGGACAGGCTGCCGACGTTTTTCAGGAACGCCGCCAGAGGTGTGCCGGAACCGAACTTCGCCGTGCCGGCGTTGCCCATATCGAAGAGGAAGGCCAGGGCGATGAGGATGCCGCCGCCGATGACGAAGGGCAGCATATGCGATACGCCGTTCATGAGGTGCTTGTAGATCTGGCGCCCGATGCTTTCCTTGGCTTCGGCTTCGTCTGCCGCGGTTTCCGCGGCGGCCTGCGTACCGGTGCTGCTGCCGTGGAAAACGGGAGCCTTGCCGTCGAGGACCTCGCGGATCAGACGTTCTGGTTCCTTGATGCCGGCGGCCACCTTGACGAAGACTACGGGCTTGCCGGTGAAGCGATCGACAGGTACGTTCTTGTCACAGGCCACGATGACGCCTCTGGCCCGTTCGATGTCGGCCGGCGTCAGCTGGTTCTTGACGCCGCTGGACCCGTTTGTCTCAATCTTGATGTCGATACCCAGCTCGCCCCCTTTCTTTTCCAGGGCTTCGGCCGCCATGTAGGTGTGGGCGATGCCCGTCGGGCAGGCCGTGACGCCGATGACGTAAGGCTTTTCTTCCGGGGCGGCCGCTTTGGCAGCGGCTTCCTCTGCCGCCTTTTCTGCCGCTTCTTTTTCCGCAGCCTCTTTTTCGGCGGTTGCTTCGGCTTCTTCTTCGGCAATCTGGACCTGTTCGGCTTTGTCGATGACCTGCAGGTATGCCTCCGGCGAATCCGCCTTCAGCAGGGCGTCGCGGAAGTCGTCGTCCATGAGCATGCGGCTCAGACGGCTCAGGACGGCCAGGTGGACGTCGGCGCCGCCGGCGGGCGCGGCAATCATGAAGAACAGGCTGGCCGGTTCGTCGTCCAGACTTTCGTAATCGACACCGTCACGGACAATCATGGAGGCCAGACCCGGTTCCCTGACGGCCGCCGTCTTGGAATGGGGGATGGCGATGCCCTCGCCGATGCCGGTGCTGCCTTCCTTTTCGCGGTCCAGGACGCCCTGTTTGTAGCCTTCTTTATCGCGCAGGTGGCCCCCTTTTTCCATGAGGTCCACCAGGTGGTCGATGGCACCGGCCTTGTCCGTTACACGGGCATCCAGATCGATGCTCTGCGGTTTCAGTAAATCGATGATACGCACGGGAACTCCTCCTTTCCGCTGTTCCGTTATGCCATCTGCTGCAGCAGGGCGTTCACGTCGGCTTCGGTCGCCAGCCAGTCACGGAAGGCCGTAGCGCTGCCGGCGCAGGTGCCCAGTTTCAGGGCGGCGCCGTAGTCTCCGCCGGAACGGTCGTAACCGGTCAGGAATCCGGCGACCATGCTGTCCCCGGCCCCGACGGAGTTGACCAGTTTTCCCCTGGGGGCCGCGCTGCGGAAGAGACGGCCGTCCTCGCTCAGGAGCAGGGCACCGTCCCCGCCGCGGGAGACGAGGATGTTGCGGGCCCCCAGGGCCTGTACCTCTTTCGCGCAGGCGGCAATCTCCGCCTCCGTCTGCAGGTCTTTATGGAAGAGGCCGCCCAGTTCGTCCTGGTTCGGCTTGATGAGGAAGGGATGATAGGGCAGAACCTTTTTCAGCAGGCTGCCCGTGGCGTCCACGACGGTACGCACGCTGCGGCCCTGCAGCAGTTCCAGGATGCGGCGGTAGATGTCGTCGCGCAGGGAGGAAGGGATGCTGCCTGCCAGAACCAGGGTGTCGCCGTCCTGCAGGCTGCGGATCTGGTTCAGGAGCTGCTCCAGCTTGTCTGCGGGAATATCCGGTCCCTGGCCGTTCACAGCCGTTTCCCCGTCGGCGCTGATTTTGACGTTGATGCGCGACGTGCCCGCATCCAGCTGCAGGAAGGCGCAGTCCCCGCCATGTACCCGGCAGAGCCGTTCGATTTCACGGCCCGTGAAGCCTGCCGTGAAGCCGAGCATACGGGCCGGCATGTGCAGGCTGCCCAGGACGAGGGCCACGTTGATGCCCTTGCCGCCCGGGTAGATGTGTACCTGTTCGGCGCGGTTGATGGTGCCGGCGGCAAAGTGGTCCATATGGACCACGTAGTCCAGGGACGGGTTGAAGGTAACGGTATAGATCAAGAGTTCCACCTCCGTTTATCTTGGACTGTACATATTATCCTACTATAATTATAATATGGAAACGGAGAAAGCAAAAGCGGCATTTTCAGGGGACCTTTCGCCCGATATTGACAATTTATGCTCCCCCGAATTACTATAATAAACACATACGTAAATAAGTATAAATGGCACAGAGTTACATCTTGAAAAAAGGGGATACCTACCTTGTAGTGGAGGGGGAGTTTGATTTTGAGTGATTTCAAGCTTCGCAAGATAGAACGAATTCTCGACATCTATAGTAAATTGTTGAATGGGAAACTGGTCCAGAAACGGAAGGAAAGTGTAAGGTACCACGTCGACAACCGGACCATCCAGCGCGATATTGACGATATCCGGGCCTATCTGGCCGAAATGGGACGGGAACGGGGCGCCGGCAACACCGTCGTGTACGACAGGGCCCGTCGCGGGTACCGCCTGGAAACGGTACAGCCGCTGGCGTTGACCCGGGAGGAAATCCTGGTCCTGTGCAAAATGGTGCTGGACAGTTTCATGTTTTCGGAAGAGGAAACCCGGGAGCTGCTGAACAAGATGCTTACAGTCTATACGCCGAAAGAGGAACGGGCCGTCATGGCCGAGCTGCTCGGCGTGCAGACCCTGCCGTATGAAGAACGGGCCGGCCATGTGGATGTGTTCCGGCGCATCTGGGAATGGTGCTGTGCCGTGACGGGCTGCCATTACGTGCGGATTTCCCTGCGGGATGGCCGTACGGGCGGGTTGCGGGAGCTGAAGGTGAAACCGGTGGCGGCCACGTATACGGGGCATTATTTCTACATCATCGCGTTTCCGGCCGATCCGGACGGCGACGCCGGCCTGACACGGACGGAAGTGGCCACGGGGGTTCCCGGGGCGTTCCGCATGGACCGCATCGAGTCCATGGAGGTGCTGGAGCAAAAATATCTGGAAGTGTATTCGAACCGCTATACCGAGCTGGTCGGACTGCGGCGGTCCCTCCATGGCGATACGTTGCGGAAAGTGCTGGTGACGTGCGGAAAAAAGGCTGTGCCGGAGCTGCTGGACCTGGTTCCGGAAGCAGAAGTGCTGTCCTGTGAAGAAGGAGAGGGGGACTGTCTGGTACAGGTCCCCATATTCCGGCGGTTCGTACACCGCTGGCTTGAGAAGGTGGGGAACAGGGTTCAACTCCTGACCGTGGTGGATTCAGACTGACAACGGCTATACCGGTTTTGCGCGTTGAGTTTGCAGAGGGAATTGTACGGGACATCGTGCCCGTCGGAAGGAAAGGAGCAGGAACATGGCGTTGAAGGTGCTGATCGTCATTGATATGCAGAAGGATTTCGTTGATGGGAGCCTGGGAACGAAGGAGGCGCAGGCCATTGTGCCGGCCGTCGTAGAGAAGGTGCGTCATTTTGACGGGCGTATCCTGTTCACGAAGGATACGCATTACGGAAATTATAAGGAAACGCAGGAAGGCCGCAAGCTGCCTGTACCGCACTGCATCAAGGGGACGGGAGGCTGGGAGCTGGTTCCGGAACTGGAAGCGTTTTGCCGGGAGCATCACTGCCAGGTGCTGGAGAAAAACAGTTTCGGGTCCTTGTCGCTGGCGACGAACCTGCAGCTTATGAATGAGCAGGAGCCGCTGGAGAGCATCGAGCTCGCCGGTCTGTGCACGGACATCTGCGTCGTGTCGAACGCGCTGCTTGTGAAGGCCGCCCTGCCCGACATGCCCGTCCTTGTCGACAGCCGCTGCTGTGCCGGGGTCACGCCGGCGTCGCATGAAGCGGCCCTGACGGTGTTGCGCAGCTGCCAGGTCGAAGTGCTTTAATTTGCGGTTTGTGGTATAATGGGGTTGTCAAAATTGAACAGATTGAGGGGGAGCGCCCTGAATCAATGATGCATAGCGAGGGAGCCCGTGTTCCGGGTTGAGAGGGTACCAGCAAGTACCGACCGTTACCTTTCCGGTGGAGGAGGGGGAGACTATGCGTACTGCAAAAGCTGCACTCCTTATCCTGCCGCCGTGGTTGGATAAGGAGTGATTTTTATGGGTTATCAACAGCGCAGCGATGCCAGAGTCTACCGGCTCGTCGTCATGGCCATGCTTATCGGACTGGGCGTCGTCATTTCGCCGATTCTGCGTGTGGAGGGCATGTGCCCCATGGCGCACCTGATCAACATCACCTGCTCGGTCCTGCTGGGACCGTGGTATTCCTTCGTGTGCGCCACCATAATCGGCATCATCCGCATGACGACCATGGGCATTCCGCCCCTGGCGCTGACGGGTGCCGTGTTCGGTGCGGCTCTGTCGGGGATCCTGTACCGCGCGTCAGGCGGGCGGATTTGGGCGGCCGTCCTCGGGGAAATCATCGGCACGGGCCTCCTCGGTGCCATTGTCTCCTATCCGGTCATGACCTTGTTCTACGGGCGTACGGGCCTGACCTGGATGTTCTACGTGCCTTCGTTCATTGCCGGCACGCTCATCGGCGGAACCATCGCCTTCTTCCTGCTGACCGCCCTGTCGCGCAACGGAACCCTGTGGCAGATTCAGAAGAAACTGGGTATCCAGCTGTTCGCGGATCCGCATAAACAGGCGCATCAAGCCTGACAAGGACGAAAAGAGGGGTTGTATGGAAACGAAGGACCCGATGTCCCGGGCCGGGACGCCGCAAAGGGATCTGGCAGCCAGGGCGGATTTTGCCGCGTCATTCGCGGCCCTGCGGGCTGCCGTATGGCGCGAAAAGCCCCTGATCCACTGCCTGACCCATCCCATCACCATGAATGACAGCGCCAATGTGGTCCTCGCCCTGGGGGCAAGCCCCAACATGGCATCCCATCCGGACGAGGTGGTGGAAGCCGTCCGCGGGGCCGATGCCCTGGCCGTCAACCTGGGCAACATCACGGACGAGCGGATGGAAGCCATGGAACGGGCCGGCGGGGCGGCGCGGGAAAAGGGGATCCCCGTCCTGCTCGATGCCGTCGGCGTCGGGTTCAGCACCTTGCGACGGCGGTTTGCGGCACACTTCATCGAGGCGTACCGGCCGGCCATCGTTAAGGGCAATGCTTCGGAACTGCGCATCCTTTGCGGCCTTGCTTCGCACGGCAGAGGCGTTGACGCCGGTCCGGCAGACGCCGTCGGCACGGCGCAGCTGGAGGATATGGCTGCCCTGCTGCAAAAGCATGCTGTGCAATGGCGGACCGTCCTGCTCCTGACCGGTGCCACGGACCTGATTGTTTCGCCGGCCCGTACGGCCTTCGTCCGCAACGGCACACCCGTATTGGCGCGCCTCACGGGTACGGGCTGTATGGCGGGGGCTATGGCGGCCACCTGGCTCGCCGTCGGCACTCCGTGGGAAGCAGCCGTACTGGCCTGTGTCACCATGGGTATGGCCGGCTGGATGGCGGAACAGGCGGCCGGGAAGGGACCGGACGGCCGTGTCCCCATGGGTGCGTTCCATATGGCCCTGCTGGACGCCCTCAGCACCCTGTCGGACGAAACCCTCGCTTCCGGTATGGAAATCACCGTCCGTTGAATTGCGCAAGGCCCATGCGGCCTGCCTCCGGCACAGCACAGACGCTGTGTACCGGACGGGGCAGCCGCATGGGCCTTGTTGTCATCATTTCCGGGAGTATGCAGTTATTTGAAGTCCTTGCCCGTGAGCAGTTTGTAGGCTTCCTTGTACTTGCCGAGGGTCTTTTCGATGATGTCCTCCGGCAGCGTGTCGCTCGGATGGGCCTTCAGGTAGTCGCGGACGAACTGCTTGTCGTACGAAGGCTGTCCGTGCCCGGCTTCGTAGCCCTCCAGCGGCCAGAAGCGGCTGTTGTCCGGCGTCAGCATTTCGTCGCCCAGGACGACGTTGCCTTTGTCATCGAGGCCGAACTCGAACTTGGTATCGGCGATGATGATGCCGCGTTCCAGGGCGTAGTCCGCGCATTTGTGGTACAGGGCCAGCGTCAGGTCACGCAGTTTTTCCATGTATTCCTTGCCGTGGCCCGGGAAGAACTTTTCCACCCAGACGGCGCCGTCTTCCATGGAGATGTTCATGTCATGTTCGCCGACAGGCGCTTTCGTGCTCGGCGTGAAGATGGCTTCCGGCAGTTTCTGGCATTCCTTCAGGCCGGCCGGCAGCCGGATGCCGCAGACCGTGCCGTCTTCCTGGTAGCTTTCCCAGCCGCTGCCCGTAATGTAACCGCGGACGATGCATTCCACGGGGATCATGTCCAGCTTCATGGTCTTCATGCTGTTGCCGTCGAACTCCGGGTTCTGGAAGAATTCAGGCATATCCTTCACGTTCGTGGAGATCATGTGGTTCGGCACGATATCTTTCGTGAAATCGAACCAGAATTCGCTCATCTGGTTCAGGATGGCGCCCTTTTGCGGAATCGGTGTCTTCAGAATGCTGTCAAAAGCGGAGATGCGGTCCGTGCAGACCATGACCAGGCTGTCGCCCAGGTCGTACAGTTCACGGACTTTGCCGGATTTGAAGGGTCGGTATTCTTTCATGCTTCAGTTCTCCTTTCGACATTGCGTCGCTGCTTTGCTATCGGCACAGCGGATGGTGTGCTTTTTTATGTATTGATTTTATCATATCCGTTTTTGACTGGCAACCGGGACATCCTTCTTGTTTTCTTGGTCCTGGATACTGGCGTCGATCCAGTCGAAGAGCTGGTCCAGATCGTAGTCGCCGTCGTGTCCGTAGCCCCAAACGGCCTGAAAGTCCACCCGGGCTCCCTCGTTTTCCAGCTTCAGGGCCAGGATGGCCGGAACGGCGAGGGCCGTGTCGCGGTCCAGTACTCCGTGGCGGATGCGCCAGTACGGCGCTGTGCCGGCATCCGGCGTGCCGATGTAATACATGGGGTTCATCATCTTGATGACTTGCGGCGTGGCCACATGCTGGAAGGTGGGCAGGGCTTCCTGCTTCTTTTCCTTTTCAATCTGGGCTTTGCGCAGGGCCAGGCGTTCCTGCGGTTTGACTTCGGCCAGGCGCCAGGCGAGGGCCGCCTTTTCATCTTCTGCTTTTTCCGTGTCCGGATCCGGCAGGTTCAGTTCACCGCTTTCCACGAGGCTGTACCAGGTGAAATGACGGCGGTCCGTTTCGGCATCGCCGAATTCGCTGTTCTCGCCACTGGACAGGTCGAAGCTGTCGAAGGCCGGGACGGATTTCAGGCGTTTGACGGCGTTGGCGTACTTCACGGTGTCCATGAAGACGACTTTGCTGCCGCTGACAGTCAGCCAGTCCGGATTGCCGAGACGGGTGCCGTTGTCCAGGGCGGCCTGGGCCGCCTCGATGTATTTGCCTTCGATGTATTCCTTGAACAGCCCGGAACCGTCGGTGGCGACGTTCAGGATGTTGCCCTTTCCGTCTTTCAGGTTGAGGTCGTTCAGATAAGTGGCGAAGCTTTCCTTCAGTTTTGCCGAAGCCTTGCGCTGTTGTTCCGTCAGGGGTTTGACAACCCCGCCCGCTTCAGGAGGCAGTTGGATTTTGCCGTCGGAGCTTGCGCCTGAAGGCAGCTCCCGCACCGGTTTTTTGTCGGCCATGGGAATTCCGTTGAACATCCATTCATATGCCATGTCGGCGTTGTCCAGGTTCGTGATGGGGCAGTAGGCCTGGACGGCGAAGATGTCGTCCCGTTCTTTGGCAGCCCCGATGTCCTTCAGGTATCCCTGGTAATCCCGGGAATTGCCCGTGGCTCCCAGCAGGGCGGCCAGAGCGCCGCCGGCACTGGTGCCGCTGGCGACGATGCGGTCCGTGTCCCCGGCCGGCAGCAGTCCTTTGTCACGCAGCAGGCGTACGTAGCGTACCGCCGCTTTATAGTCAACAATCAGGGCCGGCGCCTTGCCGACGTAGTAGCCGTTGGCATCCTGCAGCGTGCGGCCGCGGATGGCCGGTGCCGCCACGACGCAGCCGCGGCTCAGGGCCCGCAGTACGGCGTTTGCACCGCCGTGGCGCGATGTTTCGGACGGCGTGGCCGCGTCACCCGGCATGTAGCCGCCTACATTGTTCGGCATGAAGATGGGCGCCGTTTCCGCCGTGTATCCGTTGACGGAGCCGCCGTGGAAGTAGGCGTCGGGAACGTAGAGGTTCAGTTTCTGGTACTCCGGCGCGTAGGGTCTGGCAGCGTAAGGCAGGCCTTCGTATGCGCGGAAAGTGACGGCTGAGCCGTTCACCTGCAGGGTCTGCTGCTGGTATTTGTCCGTATCCAGGGTCAGACTGTACGTGGTGCGCGAAGCCTGTTTCTTTTCCCGGATTTCGGCCCTTTCTTTTTCTGCCGCGGCCCGGGCCTTCCGGGCTGCGGTTTTTTCTTTGGCATAGTTCTTGTTCAGCTTAAGCAGTTCGTTTTCCGCTTTCCGGTCTTCGCCGGTGTATTTCGGCACCGTCTTGGGGACGGTTTCCGAAGCGGGCCGGCCTTCGCCTTCCTTCAGGAATTCGTTGACCACAGGTTTGTATTCGGCCGAGTGGTCGATGACGGCCGGCGTTTCTTCTGCGGCAGCGGCCGTGGTGTCTGCCGTGTCCGTGATTTCCTGCTGTAGCGGCGGTTCCGCGGCGCGGACCGCTGCGGGGAACAAGGGAGCCTGCAGGAGCGCTGCGCAGACGGCGGCCCCCAGGGCTGCCTGGCGGATCATTTTGAGATAAGGCATCGTGTTCATCCTTTCTTTATAAGGGGACGGGGTGGACCGTCAGCCGGCTGCCGCGTCCGTTCCGGGTTCCGTGCCGTATTCTTCTTCTACATCTTCCCAGACAATGGATTTGGCCTTGGGGAAGCCGTTGAAGGTCGTCGCCGACGCGGAGGTGTAGGCGCCGCAGGCCGGTACGAGGAGCAGATCGCCCATTTCAAGGGGCTGGGTACGGCGGTCGCGGAACATGATGTCCAGCGAATCGCAGCTCGGACCGGCGAAAGTGGCCTTGATACGGGGGCCAGTCTTGAAGGTCTCGAGCTTGAAGTCCCACTGGTCGAAGAGGATCCCCGAGAAGGTGCCGTACAGGCCTTCATCCAGGTAGTACCAGGGGGTGTTGTTGCGTTCCGTGACGCCGATGACCGACGTGATGAGGTTGACAGCGGAGCCGCAGATGTAGCGGCCCGGTTCGGACCAGATTTCCGTATCGGGGAAGTCTTCGTCGAGGCGGGCGTTGATCTGGTCGAGGATTTCCTCGAGGTTGAATTTGACTTTGTGCTCGGGAATGGGCATGCCGCCGCCGATATCGAGGATGTACAGGGGCAGGCCTTCTGCCGCGGCCTGGTCGAACAGGTCGCGCGTGATATCGAGGGCCGTGAGGAACGGGTCGGCGAGGGTCGTCTGGCTGCCGACATGGAAGGCGATCCCCGCCACGTCGAGGCCGGCGTCTTTGGCCTTATGCATCAGGTCCAGGGCCTGGTCGGCGCCGCAGCCGAACTTCTTGTTCAGGTCCACGTGGGCTTTGCGGTTGTCGATGCGCAGGCGCAGCAGCACCCTGGCATCGGGCACGACGGCTGCAATCTTGCCGATTTCGGACTCGTTGTCGAAGGTCATGTATTTGACACCGGTGAACCGGCAGGCCGCCAGGCCTTCGCGCCGTTTGACAGGGTTCGCGTAGACCATGCGGTCGCTTTCGACGCCCATGCGGTGCAGAAGCATGATTTCTCCGTCCGACGCCACGTCGAACCCGGACCCCATGGCAATCATCCGTTCCAGGATGCGCGGGTCGGGATTCGCCTTGATGGCGTAATGGACATGGACGCGCGGCAGATGCCTGCGCAAAATCATGTAGTTGCGTTCTATCTCGGAGAGAGAGACCACCAAAAGAGGAGTACCATAATCACGGGCCAGTTCGTGGACGGCGGAGCGGGTCAGGTGAAACGGTTTTTTGTTTTCCATGCCGAAACCTCCTTGTGGGATATTTGGGTTTTATGTTCAGTAGAATTTTAGCACATATCGGCCAGAAAATCAGGGAAATTTAAATAGATTTTCTGCTACGGCGGATTGATGTGACCCCAAAAAGTTAGACCTTAGTAACGAGATGGTTTTTACTGTCTCGTTACTTTTTTATGCTGCCTGCAAGGAAAGCCTATATTGAACAGG
>ONEW01000038.1 GCA_900316935.1 uncultured Selenomonadales bacterium | reverse complement strand
ATTTGTGCACGGAAATTATAACATTTCCACTCAAGGGGAGGCTTTCCTCTTTTATTGTTTCTGGAAAATTCCCCTACCGAGTAAAATTTTACACTAAGTCCACGTTGATCTTGGCATCGCGGCCGAAGCTGCCAGGCTGTTTGACCTCTTTCACCCTGGCCACGCCCGAAGCGCCTTTCGCCAGGACCAGTACGTCGTTGACATACACGTTGTCGGCCACGATGAAGCTGACCGGGTCACCGGGCTGCGCCGTCTTGCTGGACAGCGGCGCCGTGAACTCGATCTTCACGAGGGAATCCTTTGGCAGGACCGTGTTTTCCACGGGCACCTGGCCGCCCGTATAAGCCGTTTCCACGAGGGAACCCAGGCGCGCTTCCAGCGAACCGCTCTTCGGCGAGCCGTAAATCGTCGTTTCCAGCTCCTCGATACGGGTCTTGGCCGGACCGGCTGTCAGGCGCGCGTTGAAGCGGCTGTCCACCGCATTCAGCTGCTGCAGGAAGCTGCCATTGCCGCCGTTGGTGCCGCACACATAGTCATAGGCCGTCTGGATGCGGTCCAGAATGTTCTGCCCGTCTTCCTCATGGCCGTACAGGTCGTCTTCCAGGCTCTGGATGCGGGCCAGCATGGAATCCTCCTGGTGCGTTCCGTATAACGTGTTCTCCATGGCGTCCAGCTGCTCCGAAGCCACGTGTGTCACTTCGGCGAAAGCCGTCGTGGCAAGGCCGAGGCAGACGACGAAGGCTGCAATCAAAGAAACGAGTTTTTTCATTTGGGCTTCCTCCTTACTTTCTCACATATATAAACATTATAGCATATTTAGTGTGTGAAATGTAAAAAACGTGGACAAACCACAATTTTTCCTGCAACCCGGTCCGTCCACGCTGATGCCCGCCTTCATTTCCGTTCCCACCGGACGCAGCTCGCATCGAAGGCCGCGCCGATGGCGTCGAGCCGCGCGAAACGGCGGCGGTGCTGCGCCCGTTTCGAAGGCTTCAGTTCGCTCATGTCCTTGCGGTATTCTTCCACAGGCAGGCGGAAGAAGCGGCCGTCCGCTTCGCAGGGAACGCCTCCGCACTCCTTCCAGAAGGCGCCGAAATCCGTCTTCAACTTGCGGTCGCGGCGCACGTGGTTCATGGCGTAATACCCCTCGTTCGTCACGGCGTAAATCTCGTCCATCCCCAGGCAGCGGGCCAGATTCCGCAGGCCGTAGAAGACCAGGTTCTTCGTACGGTAGCCGAAAAACTCCTTCGTCAGCCGCTTGATGACGGCGCTGCCGTTCGGCGTGCCCTGCAGGGCGCCGATCCAGACGGCGTCCTTCGCGGGATCCGTCAGGCTTTTGCCGAACCAGAACATGATCTGGTACAGCGCCTCGTCCCCCAGCTCCAGGACCAGGGACAGACAGCCTTCCTTGCGCTGCCCCGCGTTGAACCACAGATCCATGTGCAGCGGCTTGCCGTCCGACTCCTCCTGCCACAGGAGGATGCGCCCGCCCGTGTTGGTCCTCCCGTCGGTCTCCGCATAGAGCGTGCGCAGCGCTTCCGGCTGGAAGCGGCGCTCCATGAATTCCACATGGCCGCGGATCAGGTCCCAGCGGTCCTGCCAGCCGGACCCTTTGTAGAAGAAGGCCCGGGTCACCTGCTCCGCAAAAGCCGGCGTGCCTTTCAGCATAGCCGCCCGTTCCGGCGTGGCCGCGAAAAAGCCGAGCACCTCGTCCATCAGGGCGGAATGCATGCGGCAGCGCGCACGGAACACCAGGTACCGCTTCATTTCCTTCCAGTGTTCCGTATTGTACAGGCGGTGCCCGATATAGTGCAACATGTCCGTATCCATGTAACCTCTCCTTATTGCAGCGTTCTCTCAACCATTATCCAAAATCATGAAGGCCTCCACGTGGAGCGACGGATCGCCTTCCACCTTCACGTGGCACGCCAGTTCGCGGTTCCAGTCCCGGGCCAGGTTCTGCTGCAGGTACTCCGCCTCCAGCGGATGGGCCACGACGAGGAGGTCCTTCGTGCTGCCCTGCTTCTTCAGCAGACTGCGGATGCGCCGCTTGATTTCCAGCGCAACAGCCTCCTTCGACGGCACGCGCCCCGTGCCGTTGCACGTGGGGCAGTCCGTATAGAGGACGGCCTCCAGGTTCTGCCGGGACTTTTTGCGGGTGACCTCCACCAGGTTCAGGACTGTGATGTCCTGGATGCGGGGCCGCATCCGGTCGCCCTGGAAGGCTTCCTCCAGCAGGGACAGGACCTCCTTCCGGTGGGCCTCGGAATGCATGTCGATGAAATCGATGACGATGATGCCGCCGATATCGCGGAGCCGCAGCTGATGCGCAATCTCGCGGGCCGCCTGGCGGTTTATCTCCATGATGGTCTCTTCCAGGTTCTCCTTGCCGCTGTAGCTGCCGCTGTTGACATCGATGACCGTCATGGCCTCGGCGTGGTCGATGACCAGGTAGCCGCCGTCCGGCAGATCCACGCGCCGGTCCGGCAGGGACGCGATGACGTCCGCCAGCCCGCAGGCCGCGAACACATCTTCCGCGCCAGTGTACAGCTCCAGCATATCCGTGCGGGCGCGGGGCAGGCGCTCCAACAGGGCCTTGACGCGCCCGAAGGCGTCGGGACTGTCGATGACGATGCGGTCGATGTCCTTGTTCAGGTAATCCCGCACAATGCGGACGGACAGGTCCAGTTCGCGGTGCAGGAAGGCCGGCGCCTTCGCCAGCTTCGCCTTCGTCTCGACAACCTTCCACTCCGACAGCAGGCTCGCGATATCCGCTTCGATGACATCGGCACTGATCCCTTCCGCCGCCGTGCGGACCACGATACCCATCTGTTCCGGCCGGCATTGCGACGCAATGGCGTGCAGCCGGTCCCGTTCCGCCGCATCCCCGATTTTGCGGGAGATGCCGATGGAGTCAGACTGGGGGAAGAGGACGACATAGCGCCCGGGGAACGTGATTTCCCGGCTGGCCGTCGGTCCCTTCGTGCCGCGCGGATCCTTCGTGATCTGCACCATGACGGACATGCCCTCCGTCAGGTCGTGGCTGTCGCCGAGATACAGGAAGGCATTGCGTTCCAGGCCGATGTCCACAAAAGCCGCCTGGATGCCCGGCACAATGTTGCTCACACGGCCCAGGAAGACACTCCCGACCAGGTGGGCCGACATGGCCCGTTCCACCAGGTATTCCTGCAGTATCCCGTCTTCGACGAGACCCATGCGCACTTCTTCCGGCGTACTCCCGATGATGATCCGCTGTGCCACGGCCGTCCCTCCTTTCCGGTTCCCGGGTTGCGGCCGCCGCTCAGCGGCAGACGGCCTTGTTGTCGAGCAGGGGCAGGTGCGTCCCGTCCGGCCCGACGCGGTACAGGCTCACCCGTTCGATATCCGCCCGGACGACGGCCAGGTCCAGGCCGTACGCTTCACGCAGCGTGTTCAACAGGTCCACGGCCTTCATGCTGCCGCCGGGCGTGATGCGGATGTCGAAGGTGAACACCAGGGCGGTCTCCCCCCGGGCCTTTGCGTCCCGGGCCGCCTCCCCCGTGATTTCCGCCGTGCCCACGGCCAGGCGGTGAATATACTGCTTCACGTCGATGCGTTTGACCTTCTTTTTCGCCTTGGGGGCCGCCTTTTCAAAAAACAGCTCCGGCGCCGCGTTGAACTGCGCCACGGCCGCTTCGGCCTGCTCCACGCTGCCGGCACAGGGCACCGTCACCCGGTAGCCCGCCCCGCCGGCCGCCGCCATCAGGGCCCGGGCATGGTCATCGGCGGCATCGTAATCGAGCACGCGGATTCCCCGGGGCAGGGCCTTGGCGAAGGCTTCCGCCGCTTTGGCCGGCACCACGGGCTCCGTCAATTCCAGTTCCACATATTCCGCCTGGCTCACGACGCCTACGCCGAGGGCCGACGCCAGGGAGAACTTCATATGGGGGTTGAAGCCCTGGGAATAGGCCACGGGCAGCCTGGCGCGCCGGAAAGCGCGGCCGATGGTGCGCAGGTATTCCAGGTGCGAAATGAAGCGGATCTCTTTGTCTTTCGTGATACGGAACCGCAGCTTCATTCTGCCACCCCCTCTGCCGCCGGCGTGCCGGCCGCCTTGTAAGCCGTTGCCGCCGCCACCTGCGCCACCGCCGGAGCAAGCAGGTCGTAACCGGCCGCCGCGGCCGCAGCCCGCAGCGCTTTGCGCACGGACGCCGTCCGTTCCGCCGCAGGCACGAACTTCGGTTCCGCGGAAGCGTCATAGGCATGGCCGCTGTAATCCACGACGGGGACCCCCAGTTTCTGGCAGACGCCGCAGCCGTTGCACTTTCCCTGGCGGCAATCCTTCGTCAGCATCTGTTCCTTCGCCCTGGCATATTCACGGGCCAGGAAGGCACGGCTCACGCCGGGCTGCAGATGTTCCCACGGGAACCGTTCTGTTTCGCCGCGCAGGCGGTGGTTGTAGAAGTCCGGATCCACCCCCGCCTCCTGCAGGGCCTGCTGCCAGCGGTCGTAACGGAACTGGTCGCCCCAGCCGTCGAAGGACTCGCCGGCCTTCCAGGCCAGGTACAGGGCCTTGCCCAGGCGGCGGTCGCCGCGGGCGAAGACGCCTTCCATGATGCTCGTCTGGCTGTCATGGTACTGGAAGGTGATGTTCTTGACACGCAGGGCCTCGATCAGCAGGCGCTGTTTGCGCCGGATTTCATCCAGCGTGTCCTGGGGAACCCACTGGAACGCCGTATAGGGTTTCGGCACGAAGGAAGCGGTACTGACCGTCACCTGGCAGCCGCCGTGCCCCGTAATCTCCTTGTACTTCCACTGCACTTTGCGGGCCAGCCTGGCGATAGCCAGGACATCTTCGTCCGTTTCGCCGGGCAGGCCGATCATAAAGTACAGCTTGACCTTGCTCCAGCCGTTCTCGAAGGCGCCGCTGACGGCGTTCATCAGGTCCTCTTCCGTCACGCCCTTGTTGATGATGTCGCGCATGCGCTGGCTCCCCGCCTCCGGCGCAAAAGTCAGGCCGCTCTTGCGTACGACCTGCACCTTTTTTGCGATATCGACGGAAAAGGCGTCGATGCGCAGGCTCGGCAGGGACACGCTCACGTCGCGGGACCGGAAATCGGCAATCATGGTGTCGAGGAAACAGGGCAGGCAGGAATAATCCGCCGTGCTCAGGGACACAAGGGAGATTTCGTCATACCCCGTGTTATCGACCTGGCGGTGGGCCACCTCCCGCAGCACTTCGGGCCGGCGTTCGCGCACAGGGCGGTATACCATGCCGGCGTGGCAGAACCGGCAGCCGCGGCTGCAGCCACGGAACATTTCGAGCATGATGCGGTCGTGGACGATTTCCCCGAACGGCACGACCGGCGCCGTCGGGAAGTCGACCTTGTTGAGGTCCGCCACGACGCGTTTTTCAACGCAGGCCGGCGCCGCCGGGTCCGTCACCTTCATGCGGGCCAGCGTGCCGTCCCCGTTATATTCCGGTTCATAGAATTCCGGCACGTAGATGCCGGGAATCTGCTGGGCGCGGTGCAGAAATCCCTTGCGGCCGCCGGGACGGCCTTCCTCCTTCCACTGGCGCAGCGCCTCCAGCACCTCGGGCAACGCCTCTTCGCCGTCGCCGATGAGGGCCAGGTCGATGAAGTCCGCCAGCGGTTCCGGGTTGAACACGCAGGGGCCGCCCACGAGGACGAGGGGTTCGTCGTCGCGCCGTTCGGCCTTGCGCACGGTCACGCCGCCCAGATCCAGCATATTGAGGATGTTCGTATAGGACAATTCATACTGGAGGGTGAACCCGACGGCGTCCAGCTCCGACAACGCCTGCTTCGTCTCCAGCGTCGTCAGGACCACGCCGCGTTCGCGCATAAGCTTCTCCATGTCGACCCAGGGCGCATACACCCGTTCCGCCGCGATGCCGTCCATCTTGTTCACCAGGTGGTAGAGGATCTTGAACCCAAGGTAGCTCATACCGACCTCGTAGACATCGGGAAAAGCCAGGGCCATGCGCACTTCGGCATCCTTCTTGACGATGCTGCCGAATTCCCCTCCCGTGTAGCGGTCCGGCCGCTTCACCGCCGCCAGCATATCTATCGTTAATTCTTTCTTCATGTAAGATGTCTCCTTCGTTTCGTCGGCAGCCGGACGGACGGTACACCGTGCCGCCGGCGCCCCTTGTCAGAACTGCAGTCTTGCCTGGTGCATGTGGATGTTCAGCAGCAGTCCCACCATGACCATGTTCGTCGTGAGGGAACTGACGCCGTAGCTGAGGAACGGCAGCGGTACGCCCGTGACCGGCATGATGCCCGCCGTCATGCCCACGTTGACGAGGACATGGAAGAGCAGCATGCCCGTGACGCCCGTCGCCAGCAGCTGGCCGAAGCGGTCCTCCGCGTTGAGGGCGATGCGCAGGGCGCGCCAGATTAGGACCAGGTAGAGCAGCAGGATGATGGTGACGCCGATAAAGCCGAATTCCTCCCCCGCCACGGCGAAGATGAAGTCCGTGTGGTTTTCGGGCAGGAAACTCAACTGGCTCTGGGTTCCCTGCATCCAGCCCTTGCCGAAGAGCATGCCGCTGCCGATGGCGATTTTCGACTGGATGACGTGGTACCCGGCGCCGTAGGGATCCAGTTCGGGGTCCAGAAAGACGCGGATCCGGTTGCGCTGGTACTCATGGAGCAGGTGCCAGAGAAGCGGCGCGCTGCAGGCGCCGATGGCCCCGGCGATGCCGATCCACTTCACCTTGAAGCCGCAGACCCAGAACATGCTGCACGCGATGGACGCGAAGACCAGGGCCGTTCCCAGGTCGGGTTGCCGCAGGACCAGCACGAACGGGACCAGGACGAAGGCCATGGGGGCCAGGTAATCCTTCAAACTGTCCATGTATTCCCGCTGTTTGTCCAGGAAGGACGCCAGGCAGATGATCATGAGGGCCTTCGAGAATTCACTGGGCTGGAAGGTGACCGGCCCGACGCGGATCCACCGCTGGGCCCCCAGGCTCGTATGGCCGAAGAGGGCCACCGCCACCAGCAGGACCAGCATGAAAATGTAGAGCTGCTTGGAAATGGCTGTCAGCGAGTGATAATCGATGCGCATCATGAAGATCACGACGGCGATGTTGATCCCGATGAAGAGGCCCTGACGCAGGACAAAGCGGTTTTGTCCCGAAGCGACGGCGTCCGCATGGGTCGCGCTGCCGATCAGGATCAGGCCGGTGACCATGAGGGCCGCGACCGTCAGGACCAGGATCCAGTCCATGTTTCTTAAATAGCGCTGCAAGGCAGATACCTCGTTCTGCCGGTACGGAGTACCGGCCTCACTTTCCCCGTGCCGCGGGCTTCCCGTCCCCTTCGGCCTTGGGCTTCAGGTTGGGATACCCCAGCAGATAATTGTTCAAGACTTCGTATATGATGGGCGCGGACGCCGTGCTGCCAAAACCGCCCTGCTCCACGATGCAGACCAGGACGAGGGTCGGCCGGTCCGCCGGGGCATAGGCGATGAACCAGCTGTGGTCGCGGCCGTGCGGGTTTTCCGCCGTGCCGGTCTTGCCGGCGATGGCCTGCGGCAGGCCCGAGAACCAGGCCGCCGTACCGCCGGCCCGGGTCACATCCTTGAGCCCGTTCTGGATGCGGGTGACCGTGTCCTCGCTGATGCCCAGGCTGCGCGCCGCAGGACGGGCCGGCACCGAAACCGTGGCGCCCTCGTTATCCAGCACCTTGTCCACCAGATACGGCGGGTGGATGGTGCCTCCTGCCGCCACGGCCGACAGCATCTGCGCGAGCTGGATGGGCGTGACCAGGGTGAGGCCCTGGCCGATGGCCGTGTTGAACGTGTCGCCCAGATACCACTCTTCCTTCAGCAGCTTCTGCTTGACCGCCGGGCTGGCGATGACGCCGGACGCCTCGCCGGGCAGCGTGATGCCCGTCTTTTTGCCGAGGCCGTACTTGCGGGCATACTCGTCCAGTGTGTCGATGCCCACGCGGCGGCCCACTTCGTAAAAATACACGTTATCCGACATGGCGAAGGCCCGCTGGAAATTCAACCAGCCCAGCGCTTCGCCGCCGGCATTGCGCATATCGATGAGCCAGTGGCGCCCCGAGTCGAAAATCAATTCCTCCGGACCGACCTTATGCGTTTCCAGGCCTGCCGAACCGGTGATGACCTTGAAGGTCGAACCGGCGGGGTATTCGCCGTCGATGACCTTGTTGTTCAGCGGATGATGGGGATTGTTGTTGATGCGGTTCCAGTTTTTGGCCGAAATACCGCCGACGAACCAGTTCGAATCGAAGTCCGGCCGCGAGGCCAGGGCTTTCACCGCCCCCGTATTGGGATCCATGGCCACGGCCGCGGCCGCCTGCACACCCAGTTCCGCCAGGTGGTGGTCCATGGCGTCTTCCAACGTCTTCTGCAGCCGGTAGTCGATGGTCAGCACCAGGTTCCTGCCCGTCCGGGGCGGCTGCCCCGCCAATTGCTGGACCACCCGGCCCCGTACGTCGACCTCCTCGGTCTTGCGGCCGTTCACGCCGCGCAGATCCCCGTCGTACACCCATTCCAGACCGTCCTTGCCGACGATGCTGCCCTGGGGCAGCCCCTTGTAGCGGCCCCGGGTCATCTGTTCTTCCGAAATTTCGCCCACGTACCCGAGCACATGGGAGGCCAGGCCGGGATACACGTACCGGCGGATGGCCTGCGAATCAAGCGACACGCCGGGCAGGTCCCTGGCATTCTCTTCCAGGATCGTGACTTCCTTCATGCTCAGTTCCGTCTTGAGGGGTACCGGTTCGTAGGTCTCTTTCGCTTTCGCGACTTTCGCCCGGATGTCCTCCTCCGTCATGCCCAGAATGGGGGCGAGCCGCCGGACTTCGTCATCCGACAGCTTGTGCCCCGGCATGATGGTCAGCACGAAGGCCGGTATGTTATCGGCCAGGACAACGCCGTTGCAATCGTAGATCTTGCCGCGCGGCGCCATGAGGAGGACGCTGCGCATGCGGTTTCCGTCCGCCTGGGCGCCGTAATACAGGCCCTTGTACAGCTGCAGCCACGCCATGCGCCCCACAAGGATCACGAAGGCGAAAAGGGACAGGGCCAGCAGTATCTTGAGCCGGCCCGCTGAAAGCTTATTTTCCATAGGACGGTTCCTCTTCCTGCTGCCACTTGAACTGCTTCCACAGCAGCAGTTCCACCGGGACAGTCAGGATCATGTTGCTCACGCAGTACCGGAGGCTTTCCCACAGATAGGGCGCCGCCGTCTCGGCGGCAGAACCGCTCAGCCAGAGCACCGGCACGGCGTACAGGACACGCAGTGCCACGCTGATACCCCCGACAAGGAGCACGTGGTACCCGTGGTTGTTTTTGAAGATCATTTCCTTGATACAGCCTATGCCGTACCCCGTCATGCCCCGCGTCAGGAGGCAGAAACCGAACACGGACGGCGACGACAGGTCCTGCAGCAGGCCGAACAGCACCCCTGCCAGCAGCCCCGTGCGGGGGCCGTAAAACAAAGCAAGGGTATAAATAAAAATCAAGGGCAGGTCAAAAAACAGACTGCCCCTGAAAAGACCGATGGAAGTAGTCTGCAGTATCAGGATGACAAAAGCCGTCACCAGCCATGACCACATTCTCATTCCATGCCTCCCGCTTTCGGTTTGTTCGCTTCCTCCGCCGCCTTTGCTTCGCGTATTTCCCTGGCAATCAACGACGCTTCGTCCACATGCAGCACGACGAAGACCTTGTCCAGTACGCGCAGGTTGGCCGCCGGTTCGATTTCCGCCGTCTTCTGCAGACCGACGGGATCGAGTCCCGCCTTCAGCACCTTGCCGATGTACACGCCGGCCGGATATTTGCCGCCCAGGCCGTTGGTGACGATGAGGTCTCCCTCGCGGATGTCCGCATTCTGCCCGATATACAGCATCTGCAGGTTGGCGCTGGTCGGACCGTGCCCCGCCAGCACGCCGACGGCATCGGAGCCGTACCGCTGCACCTTCACGCCGATCCGCGACCGGCTGCTCGAAATGTAGCGCACCCGGCTGTAATGGTCGTAGACCTCTCCCACGATGCCGGCCAGGCCGGCGCTCGTCGTAACGAGCATATCCTCGCGGATGCCGTCGCCGAAGCCTTTGTCCAGGAAAAAGTATTCATGCAGGTCGCCCAGGTCGAACCCCACGACACGGGCCGGCAGCAGCGTCTCTTCACCGTGGGCCTGCTTATACCCGACCAGGGACCGCAGCTGGTCGTTTTCCGCTTCCAGCCGCGCGATGCGGTACTCCGCACTGTCCAGGTCCTGCAGGCGCCGCTTCAATGTTGCATTTTCCGTCTGAAGCGTACTGTTCAGGCGCTGCGATTCCTGAAACGCCGCCACTTTGTCGTGGACGAACAGGACAGCCGCATTGAACGGCAGCAGCACCGTGCCGACGGCGCGGTTCACCAGGGGGAAACGCCACCGCTGGCTGACAGCCAGCACCATGCAGGCCACCATGGCCAGAGCAGCCAGTACGGCCACAAATTGCTGTTTCTTCATAGCATGTCAGTCTGTATATTACAGTTTGCTGTTGGAAGACATAAAGCCTTTCTTGTATTGATCGACGTTTTCGACACAGATGCCCGTGCCCAGCACGACGCAGGTCAGGGCGTCGTCGCTTACGAAGACCGGCATATGGGTCTGCTCGCTCAGCAGGTTGTCCAGATTGCGCAGCAGGGACGAACCACCGGTCATGACGATGCCGTGGTCGATGATGTCCGACGCCAGTTCAGGCGGCGTCTTCTCCAGCGTGCTGCGCACCGCTTCCACAATGGCCGCCACCGGCTCCTCGATGCCCGTGCAGATCTGGTTCGCGTTGATGACCAGGTTCTTCGGCAGGCCGCTCACCATGTCGCGGCCGCGGATCTCCATGGTTTCCGGATTTTCCACGAACCGGGCCGTCCCGATCTTGATCTTGATCTCTTCCGCCGTGCGCTCGCCGATGAGCAGGCTGAAGGTCTTGCGGATGTAGCGGGCAATCGCTTCGTCAATGGCATCGCCGCCCGTACGGATGGAGCAGGAGACGACGATACCGCCGAGGGAAATGACGGCCACTTCGCACGTGCCGCCGCCGATGTCGACGACCATGCTGCCCGTCGCTTCCTGCACAGGCAGGCCCGCGCCGATGGCGGCAGCCATGGGCTCCTCAATCAGGTAGGCTTCGCGGGCGCCGGCCTGGATGGCTGCATCCACGACGGCCCGCTTCTCCACTTCCGTCACGCCGCTCGGCACGCCGATGACGATACGGGGGCGCAGGAACGTATGCCGGCCCAGGGCCCGGTGGATGAAGTATTTCAGCATGGACTGGGTGATGTCGAAATCAGCGATGACGCCGTCCTTCATGGGACGGATGGCAACGATGTTGCCCGGCGTGCGGCCGATCATGGCCTTGGCTTCCGCGCCGATTTCCAGCACCTCGTTCGTTTCGCTGTCCACTGCCACGACGGACGGCTCATGGATGATGATGCCCTTGCCCTTGCAGTGTACCAATGTATTCGCCGTTCCCAAGTCGATGCCCAGGTCATGGGAAAAATTCCGTAAAAAGTTGAACATCCTTTTCACACCTCATCAAAACATAAAGGACTTCACAAATCGCCGTGTTCCTTGAAACTGTAGTAGACCCCGTCGCCGATGACCAGGTGGTCCAGCACGGGAATCCCCATGATTTCCCCGGTCTGTGTCAGGACGCGCGTCAGGCTGCGATCTTCGCGGCTGGGTGCCGGGTCGCCCGACGGATGGTTATGCGCCACCAGGATGCTTGCGGCATGGGCCGTAATGGCCGGGGCAAACACCTCGCGCGGGTGCACGACGGCGCTGTTCAGCGAACCTTCGGCAATCTGTTCGGTTTGGATGACACGGTTCTTCGTGTTTAAAAGCAGAACCAGAAACCGCTCGTGGGTTTCATTCCTTAGTCTGCCCATCAGATACTGAGCTCCTGCTTCGGGAGAGTCAATGCGCTCCGACTCAACAGCTGATGCGCAAGCTACCCGTTTGCCCAGCTCCAGCGCCGCCAGGATGCGTGCCGACCGGGCCGTTCCCAGGCCTTTGATCTGGCTGAAATCCTGCACATGCCGCCAGCGGGCGACTTCGCGGTACAACCGTTCATGGACCGTCAGTTCCTCGGCTATCTGCAAGGCCGATTTCTGCCTCGTACCGCTGCCGATCAGAATGGCCAGCAGCTCCGCATTGGTCAGGGCCTGGGCCCCCAGTGCGCAAAGCCGCTCCCGCGGCCGGTCCGTTCTACATAATTCCCGCATCTTGAAATGCGTCAAGCCATCACACTCCTTTTCCACACCGTCTGCATCCGTTTTGCGGCTCTCCGTCCGCCTGCAGGGCCCCCAGGTCCCGCAGCATCGTATAGACCAGGGTCAGCGGCAGGCCGACCACATTGTCATAGGACCCGCCGATGCGTTCCACCAGCACGGCGCCCTTTCCCTGGATCCCGTAGGCACCGGCCTTGTCCAGCGGTTCGCCTGTGGCCACGTAGGCCGCGATTTCCGCCTCCGTCAACCGGCGGAATTCCACCGTCGTCGTGGCGACGGCAGCCCGCTCTTGGCCGCGGTAACGCACGGACACGCCGGTCATCACCTCGTGCACGCGGCCCGAAAGGGACCGCAGCATGCGCACCGCATCGCCGGTATCGTGCGGCTTGCCCAGCACCCGGCCGTCAAATGTCACGATGGTGTCGGCCGCCACGACCGGGCAGCCGTCCCCGTACTGCAGCACGGCTTCCGCCGCCTTGCCGCGGGCATTGTACAGGCACACGTCAGAGGGCGTGCCGTTTTTCTTTTCCGGGAAATCCACCGGGCGGATTTCCGCTTCCCAGCCGATCTGGCGGATCAGGTCGCGCCGCCGGGGAGAAGCCGAAGCCAGCAACACTTTCATCACGGTACCGCCTCCTTCAGCGGCCGCTGTACAGGAAGGACTTGGTATTCTTCGAATCGCCGTCCGCCGCATCGCCGTCGCCGTCGACCACGAATTCCACCGGATCGATGGAAGCGACCGTCAGCTGCTCCTGGCTGCTCACGGCGTCGCGCTTGAAGATGCGCAGGTAGTTGACCGCCACAAAGCCCCAGACGAGGACGCTGCCGACGATGAACGGATAGTACCAGAAATCCATCTGGAAATAGTTGGCGATGGAATAGCCGAACACGAATCCCGCGGCGACGCAGAGGACGGGAAAGGCAAGCATGAAGATTTTCGCCTTCCGCTCGTCAATCTTGCGGTATTCGATGGTGACGTTGTCACCCGGATGGGCGCTGATCGGGTTCCAGCAGTCCACATAGGCGCGCAGGCCCCGTTCATCCGTTTCCTTGAAATTGATGCGCACCTTGGCGCGCTCGCCTTTTCTCGATATGACCGTGCCTTTAATCACGTTGAGACTCCTTTCCGGGGAAAGCCGTCAGGCGTAGGGATGGATCATGATGTACCAGATTCCCACGCCGAAAATGATGCCGTACATGATGAGGGCCGCAATCAGACCCTGCCACGTGCGGGGATAGCCGAAATTCATATACTCACCGAACACGCCGCGGCGGTTGAAGAACGTGTACTTGGTACGGCGCTTGAACCAGCGGGCCTTGTTCTCGGACCCGATGATGCGGGCCGCGGCGATGATGACGAGGAACGAGAATGTAAAGACGATGAGCAGGCGCAGCAAAATGGCCTGGGGATCCACCGCCGTAAAATCAACAAACTGCATTTTTGAAACCCCCTTGCAATCAGAACTCCAGATACTTGTCCGGCATCAGGCGGCGCAGCTCCCGCAGGAACTCGTCGCTGCAGCAGAAGATGACCGCCGCCAGCCCCTTTCCTTCACGGAACGCCAAAATACGCGCCGGGTTCTCGTCCGCCATGTTGTAGCGGTGGATATAGTGGCCGATGCGGGTGCGGCGGAAGAAGTCGTGGCGGTAATGCTGGGCAAAGCTCTCGGTCTTCGACAGGTCCACGATATAGCGGCCCTGGCGCCACAGGCCGATGGTCACGATTTCCAGCTGTGTCTTGCGCAGGATGACCTCATACCGGTAGAAGACCTTCCAGATCCAGAGGCCCAGCCACAGCAGGTTCATTCCCACGCCCAGCGTACTGACGTGCCCTGTCGCACGGAACTGGAAGCCCTCGTAGGCCCAGCTCACGCAGATGAGCAGCAGCACCGTATAGGCCGCCGCCATCTTCCCCCGGGCACGATGCGTCGTCTCCCGGCAGATTTCCCTTGATTCCGATGTTTTCACCAAAGTCCCTCCATATCCCAAGCTGCCGTCCGGCGGAAAACACGCCAAACGGGCATACCTTTTCACAGTACACACTATCCTAAAATAATGCCATATCATTATAGCAAATCCACGCAAAAAAAGATAGTCCAAAATGGGGGAAATGAGCCCGAAAAACAGGATGGGGAAACACAAAAAAAGGACAGCCCCAGCGGGCTGCCCCCAAACATCATACTGCCGCGCCGTGCGCTTCAGTTCGTTTCGATGGTGCGGTTGATATAGCGGTTCAGGTTGGACTGCATCCAACGGGCCTGCCAGTCGGTCTTGGTCAGATAAACGTCTTCCGTCTCATCGTAGTAATTGATCTTCTTGTCGTAGTACTTGCCCGTTACGCCGTTGTAGGAAGCGAACTGGCCTTTAACGGTCATCCCGATCATGGATTCCGTACGGAAGTTGTAGAACTTTTCATGGACTTTATCGATGCGCATGGCAACCACGATGTCGGCCCCGGTCTGGGACGCAACGGTCATGAGTGTTGCCTTGTCAAAAGATGCCAGACCCATGTCCGGCACTACCTTGGAAACCGTATCGTCATCGAGCAGCTCGAAATCGGGGTAATGGAACCGGTCCACCATGATGTCCCAATACCAGCTGTTCCAGTCGCTGGGGCGTTCCACCAGTTCTTCATTGACCTGAATCGGTACTACGGCAACCTTCGCCGCTTCCGCCCGGCCGGTAAATCCGGTCGTCAGGCAGAATACGGACAATACCGCCATCATGAGCATTAAAATCTTTTTCATTGTTTTTCCTCCTGCATCACGGCCATGAAAGCCTTTTTCAATGAATTCATTTTATCATACCTGCCGGGTGAATTCCAGTGCCAAATGAGCAAATTCAAGGAATCTTTACACTTTCTTTAAGTTCGGTCCCATCCTGAAAAACAATCCAAATCCACCGTTGTAAAACAAAAAGAGGGACTGCCGAAGCAGTCTCTCTTGATTGACTGACTTAATCTGTCAACTGATACGGTCACAGATTAGAAGCGCAGCTGGAATTCGGACCAGA
>ONEW01000042.1 GCA_900316935.1 uncultured Selenomonadales bacterium | reverse complement strand
GAGCACGCCAATTTTAAAGGATTCAAATTGTAGCCTGTCCAATTTTGTGGGCAGGTGCTACTCTTAAAAAGTGTCCACACTTATGGGTACAGTATAATGTCGGCTCAACACAACTCGACAAATTAAACATGCGTAATTTGTCGTGTGGAGGTGAAACCGACTTGGATACTACAGAAGCTGCCGTGCAGTACCGCATCCGTAAATGGATGAACATTTTTGCCGACTGTAAACAGTCCGGCATGACCGTTCAGCAGTATTGCGACGCAAACCAACTTTCCAGAGACAGCTATTATTACTGGCTCAAAAAAGTCCGTGCCCTGACAATGGAACAGATGGCTCCGGCGATTGTCCCCATTGGCAGCACCATGCCGGATACCCCAGCGTCAAAATCGGATCCGGCTATGCCTGCAGTGTCGGGAAACTCTTTGCCCCCGGCAACCCTTACCTTGCAGGTTGGGGAGGTCTTCCTGAAAGTGAACGAAGCTACGCCGGACACGTTGCTCCGGCGGACCCTCCGTATCCTGCTGGAGGTAAAATAGATGCTGGCCCGTTTTCTGGAATCCCACACCGTCTACCTGGTCTGCGGTTATACCGACATGCGCAAGTCCATCGACGGCCTGACCTCCATTGTGCAGCAGCAGTTCCGGCTGAACCCCTTCGTCCGGGGTATCTTCCTGTTCTGCGGCCGCAGGCGTGACCGGCTGAAAGCCCTGTACTGGGAAGGCGATGGATTTGTCCTGGTGTATAAGCGTTTGGAAGACGGCCGTTTCCAGTGGCCCCGGAACGAAAACGAGGTCCGGAAACTGTCGTCCCAGCAAAAGCGCTGGCTGTTGGAAGGACTGGCCCTGGAACAACCGAAAGCCGTGAAAAAAGTATACGTGGATACATGCGTCTGAGCCCTTTGCTGCGCGGGTTTCGTGGTGTATAATAGAACCATCTTGTGAAACAGGAACGGTGCACGGATGACTACGAATGAACTGCTTCAGGCAAAGGACAAGATTATACAGGAACAGGCGGAAAAGCTGCAGCAGATGTCGGAACAGATCGACGAACTGAAAAAGTCCGTCGAGTTATACCGGCAGGCTGCGGCCATGGCCCGTGCCGCCCAGTTCGGCAGTCGGTCGGAAAAGACCGTGCCGGAAGGCTACGAGGAGCAGCCCCTGTTTAACGAAGCGGAACAGGAAGCATCCCCGAAAGCGAAGGAACCGAACCTGGATCCGGATGACACAGTTGAGGTAAAGAACCATAAGCGCAAGAAACGCGGTTCCCGGGACGAAATGCTGAAAGATATTCCCCATGAGGAAAAGATCTGCCAGCTCCCGGAAGACAAGATGAACTGCGATACCTGCGGAAGCAAGCTGGTTCCTGTGGGAAAGAAGCATGTCCGCACGGAAGTACAACGGATCCCCGCACAGCTTAAGATAATTGACTATTACCAGATGGTCTACAAATGCCCGGAATGCGAGAAGAAGGACACGCCTAAGATGGTAAGCGCGCCGGTTCCCCAACCGGTACTGCAGCATTCCATGGTATCTGCTTCCGCGGCAGCCCACTTGCTGCTGCAGAAATACCAGAACGCAATGCCGCTGTACCGACAGGAAGCCGAATGGGCGGAGCTGGGATTGAAACTGTCCCGCGCGACGATGGCCAACTGGGTGATCTGTTTGGCGAGGGACTACCTGATACCCTTGACCGAGCTGTTGCGAAAAGACCTGCTGGCCCAGCCTTCCATCCATGTGGATGAAACGCCGGTGCAGGTACTGAAGGAGCCGGGCCGCAAGGCGAAGACGAAGTCGTACATGTGGGTGTTCGCCAGCAGCAAGTATGCCACAGACGCACACCACATCCGGCTGTTCCGGTACAACGCCAGCCGGAAAGGAGCGGTAGCCAAAGAATTACTGAAAGATTACCACGGCTACCTGCATACGGACGGCTACAAGGGGTACAACCTGGTAAGCGGCGTAACCCACTGTTATTGCTGGGTACACCTGCGGCGGTTGTTCTACCAGGCTTCCAAGTCCACGGTAGAAAGCGAGGGCACGCTGGCAGCAGAAGCGCTGAAGATGATCCAGGAGCTTGCCAACAAAGAGAAAGCTTTTGCGGATATGAGCACCGAAGAACGCCAGACCGCCCGGGAAAAAGAAGAAACGCCAATACTGGCAAAATTCTGGCAGTGGATCGATGCCAACCAAGGGAGATGTCTGCCCAAATCCCTGTTGGGCAAAGCGTTTACCTATGCCCAAAACCAAAAAGACGGATTGATGAACTACCTGCAGTACGGTAACTGCGATATGACCAACAACATAGCGGAGAACAGTATCCGGCCTTTTGTGGTGGGCCGAAAGAATTGGGAATTCAGTGCCGCAGTGAAAGGAGCGGAAGCCAGCGCCGCCGCATACAGCATAATTGAAACGGCAAAGGCCAATGGGCTCGATTGCCGGAAATACCTGACATACCTGTTTGAGAAATTATCCCAGCTGGCTTTCCGCAGCAAACCGGATCTGTTTGAACGGTTCCTGCCATGGCAGCCAGAAATCCAGGAAAACTGCAAATAGAACTGACGAAACTTGCTACCGGACACAATGTCCGGTAGTTTTTTTTAATGCTTACTTTTACAGACGGGTGATTATTTTGCGCTTACCCAAAAAAACTGTAATATTTAGTTTTGATTTACCTGTTGAATTTCTGGTATTTTTAATAATGTTTAGTTTGGTTTTACCCATTAGAGCAAAAATAATTTATGAAAATGTAATAATATTTAGTTTATTTTTACCCAAAAAGAGCCTTAAAACTAGCAATTTGGCTTAGTTTTGTTTTGCCCCTATACAAAAAAAAGCCTTGCGGCGCTTTCATCGGGTGAATCGGCACCCCTTGAAATGGCCGCAAGGTTTTTCTGTCTTTGAAAAAAATTTTATTACAGTTCCGTCACCCACAGGCCATGGAGGTTGCAGTGGGCGAAGACGGCGACCGGCTTGTCGCCATCGGTCAGGGCAAACGCCGCTTCCGGCTTGTCGTCGATCGTCAGTGCCCGGCGCTGCCCGCCTTTCTGGGTCAGCAGGTAAATCCAGTCGATGTGGTGTGCCGCCGTCATGGGATGCTCTTCACTGCCCACTTTGACGGACACGATGGATTCCACGACATTGACGACGGGAACATGTTTTTCCTGCGATGCATCCATGCTGTTCGCACGCAGCGGTTCCATCGGATTGCCGCAGCAGGCCAGGTGTTCCGGCGAACCGGAAACAAGACCCACAATGGTGCCGCAGGTGCGGCAGAAGTAGAATTTGTTGTTCCTGTTTTCCATAATGTTTCCTCCTGTCTTGGGATCTTCAAAGGCGGACATACAGGTCTGCCGTAAATCACTCCTTGTGTCCATTCCATTTTAACCATGTTCCCCGTCCCCTGTCAATCAGGGATACCAGGGCAGCTGTTCCCGCAGGACTTCGCGCTGCTGCCGCAAGGCAGCCATGGCCGCCTCCACGTTGCCCGCCTCCGGACTCGTACGTTTGGAAGAACGGGTCAGGGCCAGCCAGCGGCCGGTCTGCACATCCTGCAGGCCCTGGTCCAGCGTCAGGAACCAGCCCTCGTCATAGCGGCTGGGTTCGCCGGCCAGGGAAACGGAGAGTACGTAAGCGGCACCGCTCTGGCGCACCCGCTCCCGGTCCGTATCGGGAAGGACCACATAATGCGGCAGGTCCGCCTTATAGGCATTCATCAGGAAGCGGCGCAGGTACGGCAGGAAAGCCAGGCTCCGTGCCTCCTTTCCGCCCTTTTCTTCAAAGCACAATGCCACCAGCGGGTACGATGGATCGTCCCGGCGGTCCGGCAGATTCCGGATGAGTCCTGCGCCGGCAGCCTGTCGGGCCGCATCGGCATAATGTTTCCAGGCCGCGTCGAGATAGAGGTTGATACCGTGCGTCATGTTGCTGACCTGCCGGGGAATCTGGAAGGTCAGGACGTCGCCGAACTGCCGGTAGCCCCCGAAGACGGCCTGCAGGCTGCCCGGAATGGGATCGGCCGTATTCACGACGCGCAGCAGGTTCAGGCCCGGTCCGTATGTTTCGGCAAAGGCATCGTTCCCGATGGCCGGTGCCCCGAAGGTGATGACACGGACCTGGTCCCGGGGCATCCATTCCGTCACAAGGCGCATGCCCAGCAGCGTCGCCGCCGCGCCGCCCAGGCTGTGCCCTGTCAGGAGCAGGCGGGAGCCGGGATCGGCGCGCAGGCTACGGAACAGGTCGGTTTTGGCGAGACCGGCCAGAGCCGCATCGGTATAGTCGTTGAAGCCTTTGTGGACCATGGGAACCACAGCCCCCGGCGTACCGGCGGCAGCCTTCCGTCCCGTTCCGGCTGCTGCTTCCCCGGCCTGCGCCCGGGCGAACGGCACGTGTTTCACCGTCAGGTCCTCTTTCCAGTCCTTTTTGTCGGCACTGCCGCGGAAAGCCACGACATACAGGGTATGCCCGTCGGGCAGCGCCGTGCGGGCCGTCATGTAGTTGGCGATATGCCGGTCCTGCTCCGCCTGCCGGGCCTCAATCGTCCAGCCATAGTGGCGCAGGTACTGCCAGGCCTCCGATGTTTTCGGCGCATAGGTACCGGCACAGGCCAGGACCGCCAGATTGGTATAATAGGCAAGGTTGTAGGCTTCCACCCCTTTTTCCGCCGCGCCGGACACAGCGGCCGGGGAAAGGGCACCCAGCGGCACCTGCACCGGTACCGCCGCAAAGGACACGGAACCTGCCGCCAGTTGGCAAGCCAGCACAGCGCCGGCCAGGATTGCCGCCACACCACGTCCCATGCCATCGCCCCCTTCCCTGTACTTTCAGCTACATTGTAACAGAAATCAATCTGTGTGTGCGTGAACATTCAGCAAACTGCTGTCTGAAGATTTACGGGTTCTGCCTTTAGCCATACGGAAGGAGGACGGCGCGGTCCCGCCATAAGGAACCGCACGGAAACACCATGAAGAAGACGCCGAACCTGGTCATTGTCGAAGTCAACGCACCTGAATGGAAACTCAGCCGGGGATTCACGGAGGCCCTCTGGATTCCCTACACGGAAATGCCAACGCACTATAACGAGATTCCCAAGGGTCGTCCGGTCCTGATCCACTGCGGCGGCGGCATCGTATCAAAAGATGCCTACAAAACGCTGCAGAGCAAGCGGCCGGATATTCCCGAAATGGGGCATATCGCCGGCGCACCGCTTGTACAGGAGTACAACGAAAAGAGGCTGCGCAAGGGGAAGTCGTGAAACTTCCGTTTGCCGCAGCCTCTTTTGGTTTAAGCGTGATTCGTAATATATTAATTAAAGCTGTAAAGCAAGTTAATTTCTATATTATTTGATCGGTTTAACGTTAGCAGCCTGTTCACCACGGTTGCCCTGCACAACGTCGAACTCCACTGCCTGGCCGTCTTCCAGGGTCTTGTAGCCGTCGACCTGGATTGCGGAGTAGTGCACGAAGACATCCCCACCATCTTCGCGTTCGATAAAACCATAACCTTTTTCAGCATTAAACCATTTTACTTTGCCTGTCATCTCACGGGCCTCCTAAAAATAAATACTTTGGCGTGCGGAACCACTTCCGTGCAATCGCCATTTCTCATTATATGCCATCGCCCGTATTTATGCAAGCAGATAACAAGGTCCGTCGTGAAAATGTCGGAAACAGCCAGACAAGACTCACTTTTCGCTGAGGATTTCGACTTTTTCCATGACGACGGGATCCAGCGGACGGTCACGGAAATCGGTCGGTACGGCACCGATTTCGTGGACGATGTCCATGCCTTCCACGATTTTGCCGAAAATGGCGTGATGCCCGTTCAGCCAGGGAGTCGGCGCCAGGGTGATGAAGAACTGGCTGCCGCCCGTGTCAGGACCGGCGTTGGCCATGGACAGGATGCCTTCCCCGTCGTGGGCCAGGCCCTTGCCAAACTCGTCCGGAATGCAGTATCCCGGACCGCCCATGCCGGTTCCCGTGGGATCGCCGCCCTGAATCATGAAGTCATCGATGACCCGATGAAAGATAAGGCCGTTGTAGAAGCCTTTTTCCGTCAATTCGAGAAAGTTGGCCGCCGTGTTCGGCACCTTGTCTTCAAAAATTTCCGCCACGAAAACACCTTTCGTGGTCGTAAACTTAACTTTTTTATTTGCCATAACCACAACATCCTTTCCGGAAGCAGCGTGAGGGGACACCGTCCGCCCCGCCGCCTTATTTTTTCACGGAGCCCGCGTCGGCGTCCTGCCCGGTCTTCTGTGTCTTTTGTTCCCGGAACCGCTCCACCTGCTTTTCAATCCGTTTCCGGCGGGCCAGGTCCCAGACCAGGTACAGGCCTGTGCCGATGGAGACGGTCAGGCAGGGCAGGAGCATCCGCGCCCCTTCGTTGCCGCTGAACCAGATCAAAAGGTCGCCGCCGAGGACGAGGAAAGCCTGCGCACTCTGGACGCGCACCTTGATCAGAGGTTCGTGATGCCGGTCATCGCGGCCGTTGCTGATGCCGGCCACCATGACTTCGGGAATGAACAGCACGAAGGCGGCGAACATGAGGATTGCAAAGCCCATGTCCAGGTTCACCGGGGCGAAATTGCGGCCTGTGAAGATGACCTCGCAGAACGCCAGGGCCCCGATGTAGAGGCTGCGGTAGTAGCCTTCCTTCAGCTGGCTCTCAATGATGTAGACGACGCCTGTCACGATGGGGAACAGCCAGAATCCCTGCATGCCCAGGTAGAAGGCGGCGCAGAGGATCAGCACGTTGTCGCCGATGTGGTGCCGCGAACCGGACGTCCGGTTGAACATGCGCATGACGAAGAGCACCCACAGGAGTGCCACGATGCCGTTCGGATCGACCCCCAGCCAGGCTTCGGCGAAAAGGGTCAGGAAGGCGGACAGGATGGCGCCCCAACGGCGGTCCGGATCAGGGTCGGCTTCCTCGGCGATGAGGTAGGCGAAGAAGAACCCGGCCGCGTAAGCCACGCCGTCGAGCAGGACGCTGCCGGTCCCCGAATGGGTCACCTGCCGGAAGGTCAGCAGGATGATGGTGGAAATGAGCGTCCCCATCATGGCGAGCCGGTTGAAGCGGTCGTCGAAATAGAATGGCCGCCCTAGTCCGAAGTTGCCTTCGCCCCCCCGGGCAGGATCGTTCTTCTTTTTGCGTACGAAAATGAACTTGTTTTCTCGCTTACTCATAACGGAACGGAGCTCTCCTTAGTCGAGGATCTTTTCCCCGTGGTATTCTTCGCCGCCGGCGTCCGGCAGGATGCCGTACCCTTCCGTCCAGAGGGTCTTGTACTTGATGGCCTGGTGATGGACGGTCTCCTTGTTCTTTTCCGGCAGTTTCTTGATGCATTTGGCAGGTACGCCGGCCATCAGGGAATAGGGCTCCACGATGGTGTTCTTCGTCACAACGGCACCGGCAGCCACGACACTGCCTTCGCCGATGACGGAGCCGTCCAGGATGACGGAACCCATGCCGATCAGGACATGGTCCTTGATGGTGCAGGCATGCAGGGTGGCGCAGTGGCCGACGGTCACATAGTCGCCGACGATGCAGGCATGCTGGTCTGCCACGTGCAGGCAGCTGTTATCCTGGATGTTGGAATATTTGCCGATCTCGATGCGGTTTACATCGCCGCGGACCGTGCAGTTAGGCCAGACACTGGAGTATTCCTTCATCGTGACCATGCCGATGACCTCGGCGCTTTCAAATACGTGTGCCTTTTTGTCGATTTCGGGGCTGATGCCCTTGAATTTCCTTAACATGTTACCAACCTCCTGTAAAACTTGAATATAAAGATCGCAGCAGCCCCTGTCCAGAGGCGCTGCGCGACTTTCAGACTTTGCGCAGGCGCGGTTTCATGTACCGCGTGAAGGCGGCCGTGCCCAGCAGGATGACACCGATGAGCAGCAGCACGAAGCGCGTGGGCAGGAAGCTGCCCAGGAAACTGCCGATCAGGGGGCCTGACACGCCGCCGAACTGTTGGGCCGACGTGATGAGGCCGAAAGCCTTGCCCCGCATTTCCGGCGGGGTCACTTCCGTAAGTACGGCCGTCACGTTCGGATAGGCGCCGGCCAGGAACAGGCCGCTGCAGAACTGGACGACGGCGAACTGCCACAGGGTCCGGACGGCCGGCTGGAACAGGTTGATGACGCCGGCGCAGGCCAGCACCAGGATCAGGGTGCGCAGGAAGCCGTGCCGCTGGCCCCTTTTTCCCCAGAGAGGGGCCGCGATGATACCCGCCAGACCTGCCAGGGAAAAGATCCAGCTGCTGAGTTTCAGCGTGATGCCTCCCGTGGAACCGGTGAATTCGGCCACGTACATGGTGATCAGGGGCTGGGCCAGCATGTTGCAGTTCTGGATCAGGAAGAACATGGCCATGACAAACAGCAGTCCCTTGTTGTGCATGGAATCCCGCAGGTCGCGCAGGACGTGGATCTGTTCCTGCTTATGTTGGCGGATGAAGGGGACTTCTTCCACCATGTTGACGACCATGACCGTCGCGATGAAGAGACTGACGGCGCCCAGGCAGAAGGACGCGCGCATACCGAACCAGGCGGACAGGTAGCCGCCGATAAGCGGGCCCAGGATGGTGCCGCTCGCAACGCCGGTCTGCATGATGCCCATACCCCAACCGATGCGCTGTTTGGGCAGGCACGACGAAACCAGGGACATGGAAGCCGGGACGAAGCCGCTGATGATGCCCGCCAGGGCCCGCACCAGGAACAGCTGGAAGGCCGTCTGGACGACGCCCAGCATACCGTACGTGATGGCCAGGCCGATGCCGGCGCGGATAGCCATTTTGCGCTGCCCCACCTTGTCCGCCCAGGCGCCCCAGTACGGCGCCATGACGGCTGCCCCAAGGAACGTGACGGCAAAAGTCACGCCGGTCCAGAAATGGATCGTGTCCTGACCGATGCCGAGCTCCTGGAGCAGATAAAGGGGCAGGAAGGGGATGCAGCTCGTATAGCTGGCACAGGCCAGGAACACGCCGATCCACAGGACGACCAGATTCTTCTTCCAGTTGACCTGCGTATCCGCACCGTCCGGAAATCCGTGTTCCTCCATGCTTGTCCGTACCATTTCCTACCACCACCATATACGTTGAAATTATAACATACTCAACAAAACTATGCCACTTTTCGAGATTCTTTGAGACTTTTCCAAAAAATCCGCTATAATGGGATTAAGGGCACGACGCATCGGCCCGTCCGGCAACAAAAGGATTCCCGTTATTCCGTAAGGAGACCCTCATGAAGAAACTACTGTTTTCCGCCGTCCTGCTGCTGATCCTGGCCGTCCAGACCCCCGGCAGCGCCAGGGCGCCCCGCCCGCGTGACACGGAGGTACCGCCCCTGACAGGAAAGATCAACCTGGTCTGGCAGCATGCCGACGAACCGTCTGTCGACCTGTCCCGCCTGGACAAAGTGCAGGGGCTCAACGTCGTGTCGCCCTGCTGGTACGTCATCGCCAATGAATACGGCCAGGTAGCCGACCGCTCCGTCGAAGGCTACGTGCAGCGGGCCCACGCGCGGGGCTACCGGGTCTGGCCCCTCGTCACGAACGGCTTCGACCCGGAACGGACGCGCCGCGTCCTGAACGACGTCAACGCGCAGCACCATGTCATCGACCAACTGCTGGAACAGGCGCAGAAACACCGTTTCGACGGCATAAACCTCGACTTTGAGAACATCTATGAAGCGGACCGGGACAAACTGACCGATTTCGTACGGCGTATCCGCCATAAGACGAACGAGGCCGGCCTGGCACTGTCCATGGACGTCACCGTTCCCGGCGGCAGCCCGAACTGGTCCTTATGCTACGACCGCAAGGCCCTGGCCCGCCATCTGGATTACGTGATGCTCATGGCCTACGACCAGTACCCGCGGGGCAGCCGCACACCGGGTCCCACGGCTTCGTATAACTGGGATGCGGACCGCCTGGCCGCCACCCTGGAAGAGGTCCCGGCCCGCAAACTCGTCCTGGGCATCCCCTTCTATATGCGTCTCTGGCAGTATGACGCCGCCACGGACCGGTGGCGCGCCGAAACGCTGACCATGCCGCAGGCGGAAAAGCGGCGGGCGGAAAAAGGCATCCTGCCGACCTGGCAGAGCGACTGGCTCCCGGATATGCAGATGTTCCGCTGCTCCTATGAGGAAAACGGGACGAAATACATGTTCTGGCTGGAAAATACGGCCAGCCTGTACCTCAAGATGCGCCTCGTCAACCAATACGACCTGGCCGGCTGTGCCGCCTGGCGCTTCGGCTTCGAGACGCCCGACGTGTGGCCTATGCTTCAGGACCGCCTGGAAAACGGCGGGAAAGGCTTCCGGACACAGGCTGCCCGTTGAAACCGCGTCCACCGGTGCCCCGGCAATCGAGTAGGAGGGGGCGGTTAGCCCCCGTCCTCTCACACCACCGTGCGTACCGTTCGGTACACGGCGGTTTCAACAGTTGTTATGCACCGACT
>ONEW01000040.1 GCA_900316935.1 uncultured Selenomonadales bacterium | reverse complement strand
CTGTTCAATATAGGCTTTCCTTGCAGGCAGCATAAAAAAGTAACGAGACAGTAAAAACCATCTCGTTACTAAGGTCTAACTTTTTGGGGTCACATCATACCCGAAAAATGGGCATGGCCTTTTCTTTGTTTACAGAGCCTGCACACGAAGTTACCGCAAATCATCATTTCATGATAAGCTGGTGTGCAAAAAGTGTGCAAATTTTTGTTGATGGTACGGCTTAATACGGAAACGTCAATCCAAAATTGGCGGAGCGGGTGGGATTCGAACCCACGTGCCGCAGAACGGCTAACGGATTTCGAGTCCGCCTCGTTATGACCACTTCGATACCGCTCCGTGTCCGTGTACGGTGACCATACACAACATGCATTATATCACAGGGGCCGCGATTTGGCTATCTTTTTTTCGTCCGTTCCCGGCCGGTTCACTTGGCTTCCGCACTGGCGGCAAGATTCATGACATCCGCCAGGGCATGGGCCCCTTTGCCGCCGCCCGTTACGGGTTCCTCCGCTTCGATGTTATGGAACACAAAGGGAATTTCCGCCGTATGGTAGGACATGGCGAACCCGCCCATGACCGGTGTGTCCCAGGCAATCACGTAGTTGTAGACCGGCGCGCCGTTCCGGTCCGCCTTCAGCTGCGCAGTCTTCAGGGCCGGACGGCGCAGGAAGGTGTCCGTATACACCGCATCCGCAGGATTCCGCTCCGGATAAGCTTTCCGGAAAGCGGCCACCACTGCGTCTGCCCGGTCGCCAAAGCGTTCCTTCAGTTCCGCATCCCGTTCCGCCGCACTCCAGGTACGCTGATTGTGCGCCGCGTAGTGGACAGGGTCCATCATTTCCGGTACGGTCTGGTCTCCCACTCCGTAAGGTTGGATCCGATAAGGAGGGGAATATCCTTCGCCAGGGCAGGGTAGTTTTCCCCTACCGGCTCCTGCGGAATGTAGCTGCCGTCTGTCGTCGGGGCCCAGGACAGGCCATACCGTCCGGAGCCCATGATTTCGGGAACCTTTTGTTCGTCTGCCACCTGCTGCAGGGCCTTGTCGCTGGCTGCGCGCAACTGGTCGTACGGTACCTGCTGCAGGGACGCCACGTCGCCGTCCCGGAGGCCCAGGCCGGCAAAGGTGTACTGCGCAATGCGGTGCCCCAGTTCCGGGTTGAACAAGGTCATACCCATGCCTTCGACGGCACCGCTCTGGACGATTCCCTTCTGGAACAGGCCCCTGGCAGCCGGAGCAGCCATCACAGTCAGCACTTTGGCACCGCCGCCGGACTGGCCGAAAATCGTCACATTGGACGGATTGCCGCCGAATCGCCCGATGTTGTCATGTACCCACTGCAGCGCGGCTACCAGGTCCATGACCCCCCCGTTGGCGGAGTCCTTGTACTGTGGTCCGTAGGCCGACAAGTCCAGGTGTCCGAGCACATTCAGCCGGTGATTGACGCTCACGACGACGACATCGCCGAACTCGGCCAGCCGTCTGCCATCATAAGCGGCCAGATCGACGGAAGAACCCGTTGAAAAACCGCCGCCGTGGAACCAGACCATGACGGCTTTCCGATTTGCCGGAGAGGCGTCCTTCGGGCTCCAGACATTCAGGTTCAGGCTTCCGTCCTCACTGGAAACGGCGGGCAGACGGGGCCAGAAGAAAGTCGAGGGAGCCGGGAAATTGCCCTGCGGCACAACCGGCCCGTAATCGACGGCCAGCCGCGTTCCCTGCCAGGCCGGCAGATTCCAGCAGGACCGCCAGCCCCCAGAAGGCCAAATACTTCTTATAACGCATACTGCTTCCGCCTTTGAAAACCAACCGGTTCCGGCAGGCTCAACGGCTCTTGCCCAGGGCCGCCAACCCTGCCGTCGTTCCGTTCGGGTTCGGGCTTCCGTTGATAAATAAGATGTCCATGATTTTTCCTTCTGTCAATATCCCTTTTCCGTTTTGCGTACCGGCGATCCGCCGAAGACGGCGGACATGGGCATCGCGTCCAGCGCCTTGTCAATGGCGTCCACTTCTTCCGGCGTCAGCAGCACATCGGCCGCCCCGCCGTTTTCCAGGATCCGCGCCAGTTTCGTACTGCCCGGAATCGGCACAATGTACGGTTTCTTGCAGATCATCCAGGCCAGGGACAGCTGGGCGTCCGTCATGCCTTTGGCTGCCGCCGTGTCCTGCAGATACTGCAGCAGGCGGCGGTTTTCCACTTCGCTCTCTGCAGTGAACTGCGGCATAAAGGCCCGGTAATCCCCCGGCCCGAACTGATGGACCTTGGCGTATTTGCCGGTCAGGAACCCGTTAGCCATGGGGGAGAACGGTACCAGCCCGATGTGCAGTTCCTCCAGGACCGGAAACAGTTGTTCCGTATCCCGGTACATCATGGAGTAGCGGTTCTGCACTGCTGTCACGTGGCACACCTTGTCGGCGCGGCGGATGATGTCTTCGTTGACGGCGGACAAACCCCAGTGCCGGATTTTGCCTTCACAGATCAGGTCCGCCATGACGCCGGCCACTTCTTCCACCGGGATGTCGGGATCCTGGCGGTGCTGGTAATACAGATCGATGTAATCCGTCCCCAGCCGCTCCAGGGATCCGTCCACAGCGCGGCGGATGGTTTCGGGCCGCGAATCAGGAATCAGTGTGTGGGGCGCTGCCGCGCCCGCATTCCCGAAGGAAATGCCGAACTTCGTCGCAATCACAACCTGATGGCGGTACGGTTTCAACGCCCGGCCGACCAGTACTTCGTTGGCATGGGGATTTTCCTTCGTTCCGTAGGATTCTGCCGTGTCGAACAACGTATAGCCCGCGTCAACGGCCTTCGCAATCAGGTCCGTCATCTCCCCTTCGTCGGCGGGAGCGCCGTAGGCGTGGCTCATACCCATGCAGCCGAGACCGACGGCGGAAACGTTCAGTTCTTCCCCTAACATTCTGTAACGCATGATATTGCTCCTTTGCTATCCATCAATATGTACGGCCCGTACTTTTTCATTGCGTATACGGTATAGTGTACGGTCTTCATTTACACTCCTATCATACAATGTGCCCTCTGATTTGTACAATATGAGTCCCGAATATCGCTATACGTAATACGAATAGCGATTCCTGCTGCGCATACACAAAAGGCGCCGGCCCGCACCTTTCCGGAGAAAGGTTCAAGGCCGGCGCCAGAGCGCTGGATCATGTTTTTTACTCTGCCCGCCGCTGTGCGAAAAAATCCTGCATCAGGGCGCGGCACTTTTCTTCGCAGATGCCGCCGATGACGACGGGACGATGGTTCAGGGACGGATGGGAAAGCACGTTGAACAGCGATTCCACGGCGCCGGCCCGGTTGTCCCGGCAGCCGAAGACCACCGTGTCAATACGGCTGTTCCAGATAGCGCCGGCACACATGGGACACGGTTCCACCGTCACGTAGAGCGTGCAGCCCGCCAGGCGCCAGTTATGCAGTTTCCGGCAGGCTTCCCGGATGGCGATGACTTCGGCGTGGGCCGTGGCATCCAGCCAGTGTTCCCGCATATTGTGGCCGCGGGCAATCACTTCGGCCCCGCGCACAATGACGGCCCCCACGGGAACCTCCCCTGCCTGGGCCGCCTGCACCGCCTCATCCAGGGCCAGCTCCATGAATCCGGGGCGTACCTCGTCCTCCATGATCCGTCCCTCCCGCGGGGTTCCGCTCATTCTTCTTCCTGTTCGTCCTGCTCTTCCAGCAGCTCTTCCCACTGCTGCATATACTTGTCCAGTTTCTGCGCTGTCTCTTCCCGCTCTGCCGCCAGGGACCGGCTCAGTTCCAGATCTGTCTGGTTTTCGGGAATGGAGATCTGCTTGTCGATGTAGCCCAGCATGGCATCCTGTTCGCGGATGTGCATCTCCACCTCGTCCAAGCGTTTCTGCAGCTCCGCCGGGCTCAGGCGGCGCTTCCTCTTTTTCTCTTCCGTTGCCGCCGCTTCCCGCTTTGCCGCCCCTTCGGCCCACTCCAGTGCCTTTTGCGCTTTGGCGTCCGCTTCGGCGCGGGCCTTCTCCGCCTTCGCTTCCCGGGCCGCCTCCCGCTTGGCCTCTTCGGCCCGTTCGGTTTCCGTCAGCTGTTTCCGGCGCGCCTTCTCTTCCAAGTAATATTCGTAATTGCCCTTGTAATCCTGGATTCCGCAATCCTCGATTTCCCAGATGCGGTCCACAATCTCGTTGATGAAGTAGCGGTCATGGCTGACGACGAGCACCGTGCCGTCGAAAACCTCCAAAGCCGCTTCCACCGTCTCCTGGGCCAGGATGTCCAGATGGTTCGTCGGTTCATCGAGGATCAGGAAATTGGCACCGTCCATTACGAGCTTCAGCAGCACAAGGCACGCTTTCTGTCCGCCCGACAATGTACCAATCTCCTTATAGACATCGTCGCCGTGGAACATCATGCCCCCCAGGAGGGACCGTGTCTGTTCGTCCGTCAGCCCGTATTCGGTCAGGAAATTGTCAAAGATGGTCTGTTTGGGATCCAGCCGTTCGTAACTCTGGGAGAAATAGCCGATCCGGACGCGGTTGCCGATCTTCGCTTCCCCTCCCAGGGCCTTCACCTCGCCCAGGATGGTGCGCAGCAGCGTCGTCTTGCCGCTGCCGTTGGGCCCGATGAGGCCGACCTTCTGGCCCCGGCGCAGGACCAGGCTGGCATCCTGGATGAGCACCTTGTCGCCGTATCCCGCACGCAGGCGGTCCAGGACGAGGACGCGTTCGGCGCACTCCGTGGCTTTCGGCAGCCGCAGGGTGAAGGTTTCATTTTCCACCGGTTTTTCCAGGCGTTCCAGCCGGTCCAGGCGCGACTGGCGTCCCCGGGCCATCTTACTCTTGATGCCCGCCTTGAAGCGGCGGATATAGGCCTCCTGCTCGGCGATGTAGTCCTGCTGGGCCTCATAGGCCGCCTTTTCGGTCTTGATCTGGATTTCCTTTTCCACCAGATACTTGGAGTAGTTGCCCGGGAAAGACTGCAGGCGGCCGCCCTCCATTTCGAGGATGCGCGTCGCCACGTGGTCCAGGAAGGCACGGTCATGGCTGACCACGAGCAGGCCGCCGCGGAAATCGTGCAGGTACTGCTCCAGCCATTCCATCATGCGGATGTCCAGATGGTTCGTCGGTTCGTCAAGAATGAAGAATTCCGGCGAACTCACGAGGGCCGCCGCCAGCATAAGGCGCGTCTTCTGGCCGCCGGACAGGCTTTCCGACGGCTGCTGCCACATGGATTCAGGAAAGGCCAGGCCGAAGAGGACCTTCTTCAGGTTCGTCTCGTAGTTGTACCCGTCCAGATACTCGTAGCGCTGCGTTGCCCGGGCATAGGCGTCGAGCACCTCCTGGTCCCCCGACGCGGAGGCCTTTTCCAGCTCCGCCAGTTTAGTCCGCAGCTGCAGGATTTCCGGGTTGGCATGGAACAGGAAGTCCCAAAGGGACTCCGGCCCGAAGCGGTCGAAACCCTGTTCCACATACCCTGCCTGCAGCCCTGCCTCAAAAGCGATGGTGCCGCTGTCGGCGTAATCCGGATCCAGCAGGCATTTGAGCAGCGTCGTCTTGCCGCTGCCGTTGACGCCCACCAGCCCGATATGTTCGCCCTTGGCCACAGTGAAACTGACATCTTTGAAGATTTCGTGCGTGCCGAAGGCTTTTGCTAAATTCGTTACCGTTAATTGCATGAATCCGAATCCCTGACAATGAAAGTCGGGGTACGACGTACCCCGCGTATTACTTTGCGTATCCGTATGGATGGCCCTTGTGCCATTTCCAGGCGCTGGCGATGATTTCTTCCGTCGAGCTGTGCTCCGGTTTCCAGCCCAGCACCTTGCGGACCTTTTCCGACGAGGCAATGAGGATGGCCGGGTCGCCGGCACGCCGCGCCTCTTCCGTCACCGTGAAGTCCGTGCCCGTCACCTTTTTGGCCATGTCGATGATTTCCCGCACGGAGAAACCTTTCTCGCTGCCCAGGTTGAAGGCGCCGCCCTCTCCGCCCTGCAGCAGGTGCCGCATGGCCAGGATATGGGCCTGGGCCAGGTCCAGCACATGGATGTAGTCGCGCAGGCACGTGCCGTCCGGCGTCGGGTAGTCGGTCCCGAAAATGGAGATATGGTCGCGCACGCCCTGGGCGGTCTTCAGGATCAGGGGAATCAGGTGCGATTCCGGATTGTGGTCCTCCCCGATGGTCCCGTCCAGCGCTGCGCCCGCCGCGTTAAAGTAACGCAGGGCCGCATACTTCATGCCATAGGCCATGGTGAAGTCCTTCATCATCGTCTCAATCATCAGCTTCGTGCGGCCGTACACGTTCGTCGGCTCCGTCGGGAAATCCTCCTCTATCGGCGTCCGGGCCGGCTCGCCGTACACCGCCGCCGTGGACGAGAACACGATGTTGTCCACACCCGCCTCGTGCATGGCGATGAGCAGGTGCAGCGTGCCTTCCACGTTGTTGTAATAATATTTCGCCGGGTCCTGCATGGATTCGCCCACCAGGCTTGATGCGGCGAAATGGATGACGCCGTCAATTCCGTATTCCCCGAGGATATGCTTCAGGAACGGCACATCGTGGATATCGCCCGTAAGGAGCTGCACGCTGTCCGGCACCGCTTCCTCGTGGCCCGTCGACAGGTTGTCGAACACGATGGGCTTCAAGTCTTTTGTCTGCTGCAGCGCGCGCACCGTATGGGATCCGATGTAGCCCGCACCGCCGGTTACCAATATATTCATAAGATGGATTTCTCCCTTGTGATAAAACCCGGGCCGTCCTTTGGCCCTACATTCCCTTCGCGGCAAGCCTCTCCAGATAGGCTTTGAACCGGTCCCGCAGGTCCGGCCGGCGCAGGGCATATTCCACAGTGGCTTCGAGGAAGCCTTCCTTGTCTCCCACGTCGTAGCGGCGGCCTTCGAAATTGTAGGCGAAGATGGGCTGGATCTTGCCCAGGGCGCGCAAGGCATCGGTCAGCTGGATTTCCCCTCCCTTGCCAGGTTTTGTCTGCTCCAGGATCTCGAAAATTTCCGGCGTGATGATGTAGCGCCCCAACACGGCCATGTCGGACGGTGCTTCGTCCACCGGCGGCTTTTCCACCATGTCGGCCACGGCGAAGGTGCGCGGATCACTGGTGGCACGCGCCGCCACGACGCCGTACGACGACACCTTGTCGTGGGGTACGGTCTGGACGCCCAGGACGGATGCGCCGGTCTTGTCGTACACATCCATAAGCTGGCGCAGGGCCGGCCGCTTCGGGTTATAGACCACGTCATCTCCCAGGAGCACCGCAAACGGCTCGTGGCCGATGAACTGCTTGGCGCAGTAGATGGCATGGCCGAGCCCCAGGGGCGCCTTCTGGCGGATGTAATGGATCCGGATGTCGGAAATGCCGCGGACCATTTTCAGAAGTTCCGTCTTTCCCTTTTCTTCCAGATTCAGTTCCAGTTCAATGCTGCGGTCGAAATGGTCCTCGATGGCACGCTTGCTGCGTCCCGTGATGATGAGGATGTCCTCGATGCCGGAATCCAGTGCCTCTTCCACGATGTACTGGATGGTCGGTTTATCCACGATGGGGAGCATCTCTTTCGGCGTGGCCTTCGTGGCGGGCAGGAAACGGGTTCCCAGGCCTGCCGCGGGAATGACGGCCCGCGTAATAGGTTGAAACTTAGCTGTCAAGCTGGTTCTCCTCCGATTTGTTGTAATAATTCATCCGTCTTTTCCTTTAACAGGGCCTTGTCCCCGCGGGTTTCCACATTGAGACGGATGACCGGCTCCGTGTTGGAAGCGCGCAGGTTGAAGCGCCAGTTGTCGAAGGCCACGGACAGGCCGTCGACCTTGTCGATGGTGCCGGTCCCGTATTTCTTTTCCAAGGCCGCAAAAATGGCCTTGGCATCGTCCACCTTGCGGTTGATTTCACCGCTGCAGGGGAACTTCTCTTCCATGTCCCTGACGAGTTCCTTCAGGGGCCTGCCGCTCTCACAGACGATCTGCAGGACCAGGAGGGCCGTGATCATTCCGCTGTCGCAGAAGGTGAATTCGCGGAAATAATGGTGGGACGACATCTCGCCGCCGTAGATGACGTCGTTTTCGCGCATGCACTGTTTCATGAAGGCATGGCCGCTCTTGCTCTTGACGGGCACGCCGCCGTACTGTTGGATGATGGCTTCCGTGTTCCATACGAGGCGCGGATCATACATGATCTTGCTGCCCGGATGGCGTTTCAGGAACGATTCCGCCAGGAGCCCTACCAGATAGTAGCCTTCCACGAAACCGCCTTCGGCGTCACAGAAGAAGCAGCGGTCGAAGTCGCCGTCCCAGGCGATGCCCAGATCGGCATGATGGGCCAGCACGGCATCGCTCGTCTGTTTCCGGGACGCATCGAGCATGGGATTCGGCACGCCATTCGGGAAGGTGCCGTCCGGCTCGTAGTTCACTTTGATCATCTGGAAAGGCAGCCGTCCCTCCAGTTCGGTCAGGACCGCGCCGGCCCCGCCGTTGCCGGGATTGACGACAACCTTCAGGGGATGCATCTTTTGGACGTCCACATAGGTCATCAGGTGGTCCACATAAGGCTTCATGATATCCTGCTTCGTCAGTTTGCCGCGTTCCTTCCCGGCCACCAGGTGATGCGGGAATTCTTCCACGCCGACCATCTGGCGGATTTCCTCAAGCCCCGTGTCGGCACTGACCGGCCGGGCGTTGCGGCGGACCAGCTTCATGCCGTTGTATCCTGCCGGGTTGTGGCTGGCCGTGACCATGATGCCGCCGTCCGTCTTCAGATAGGCCGTGGCGAAATAGATCATTTCCGTGCCGCACTGGCCGATATCGATGACGTTGGCACCGCCATCGCGCAGACCGTCGCTCAGGGCCTTCACCAGGGACGGTCCTGACAGGCGGATGTCATGGCCTACGACCACATTCTCCGCACCGAAGAGGGCGCAGAACACTTTACCGACCCGGTAGGCCAGTTCTTCGTTTACCTCACCGGGGACTTTGCCGCGGATGTCGTATGCTTTGAAAGCTGCCGTATTCAACATGTCATACCCCTTTTCCTTGCACATACCGTAATGTCCGGGACAGACGGCGGGCCCCGCTGCCGGCATGGGACTGGCAGAGGGGTGACCGTAATCCGATATAGTTATTATTCTACCCGGAAGCGGAAAAGTCCTGCCTGCCCGCGGTAATTCCCTCTCATTTTACGGAGTGTTGCCGGAAAGACGGCTGCTCTCGGCATCATACCTGGTAATGCCGTTCCCGGAGAAACGCCTCCGCCGCATCTCCCAGGAACCAGCGGATGCATGTGAAGAAGGCGGCATAGCGGTGGTTGTCGCCGGGGTCTAGCATCTGGCGGGCCAGGATGGCCATGGCATCTTCCATGGCCATCCCCTCCCCCACCATGGCGTCGACCTGTTCCTCAAGCACTTCAATAGCAGCCTTGCGCAGCCGTTTCAAGCGGTTGCAGTTGAGGTTCAGCTCCTCGATGGTGCGGCGTGCCTTGTGCTGCAGGCGCCGGGGGCACGTTCCCTCGTCGACCTCCATGGCACCCGTAAAAGAGTCGTATTTGAAGAGCCGCGTTTCCGCCGGAATCTCCAGGGGATTCAAAATGGCCCCGCTGATGTGCTTGCCGCTTTTCGGCACATCGCAGCTGTGCTCGGCGGGATTGCGGGTGTACCGGTAGCGCGCTTCGACTACGTAGGGCTGGCTGCCGCCGTGGCAGACGCCGAGCATGTTGTACCAGTCGAGGTGGTAATTGTGCCGGCTGCACTCCGTGCCGCTCTTCGGATGGAAATGTTCCACCCGGAAATCATCCACTTCCTCCTCATTGCCGCTCAGGCGGATGGAGATTTCGCAATAGGCGCACAGGCCGTACTGGTCCTCGATGATCTGTTGTTTGACCTGCCGGTAGCCCAGGCGGTCGCGGTGGTGGAAGTGGTCCCACGTGTCCGTCGGGCAGCGTTGCACATACCGGGCGAGCCGCTCCGGCACTTCCTCGCTTTTCCGCACCCGTTTCATGACTTCTTCCTCCGGTAATTCCGCACGCGGATGTCCATATCGGCCTTCAGCAAAGCCGGATCGCGTCCCTGGGACCAGTCGTCGAGCCTTTTGCGGAGGGTCAGGGCTTCCGGCGTATCCCACTGGTCGGCGTTGACCAATTCCAGATAGCGTTTCAGGTCCTTCACAATGGGCAGGTTCACAGGCCGGCTGTCCACGTTCTGGATGTCCTTCAGGACCTGGCTGCTCTCGGCGCCGTACGAGAAGGACGGAGCCTCGATGCGCACCTGGTCGTCCTCCATCCAGTGCAGGATGCGGATGTCTTCGGCCGGCACACTGGTCAAAACCTGCGGGCTGTGGGTCGTCATGATGAACTGCACGTTCGGGAAAGCCCGGGCCAGATCCTGGACGACGGTCTGCTGCCACGATGGATGCAGGTGCATGTCCACTTCATCGATGAGCACGATGCCCGGGGTCTTGAGGGCCACGTCTTCGCCCAGGTCCGGGTTGAGGCGCGCCATGCGGTAGGCGATGTCCGCCGCCATGCTGATGACGCTGCGGGCGCCGTCGCTCATGGTCTCCATGGGGAACAGGCCCTTCGTGGGATGGCAGACGAGCAGGTTCTGGGCGGAGAAGCTGTACATGATATCCGTCCAGCCCATACTGCTGATACATGCGATGATGGCCTTTTTGACGGCCTTCAGGATTTCCCGGTAGGGATTTTTTACCTGCAGACCGCGCTCCTTGATCATATGGTCGAACTCCAGGGCGCTTTCCGAGGCATAGCGGAACCACTGGCCGAAGGTGTTGTACGAACCGGATGGTTCAAGGCATTCAATATAGCCGCTGGCCCGGGACATGTCGATATCCCCGCCCTTAAGGAGGGAACTGTCGTTCCACATGCGCACCGTGCCGTAATACCCCAGCACGGGCAGTACGATGGCTTCATCGCCCTTTTTGTTCAGCAGGTTGTAGAGGTTCTTGGCATAGCGCGCCACCAGTTTGGCGTTCTGGGAAGTCGTACGTCCTTTCTGGGTCTTCATGGACCGGGTCCAGCTGAGGACGCCGGACTTTTCGGCGTTCGCGTCGATTTCGACTTCCAGCGAGACGGGCAGTTCGTACTTCATGCGGGGAATCCGGATGCCCTGTGCATCCAGCCCCTGCTCCAGGACCATGCGCACGTCGCCGGACTGGAAATTGCGGGGCCGGCTGCCGTGGAAAGCGGCCAGATAGGGCGTCATGGCGATGGCCAGCGCATCGAGGATGGCCGTCTTGCCTTTGCCGTTTTCCGCCACGATGACCGTCAGCTTCGGGGAAAATTCGATGGTGAAGTCCCGGTAGCAGCGGAAGTTCTGCAGATGAAGCTTCTTGATGAACATGATGGCACCTCTTTTTAATTAAAAGGTTAATTAACATATTCCCGGAAAAAAGGGGCCGGCCGGTACCGGTCCCTTTCGGTTTGCAGTCCAGTGGATGAACCACAGGCACCTGCGGTCCTGCCTTACTTTTTCGCGTTCCCGTTGTTCCCGTTGTTCCCGCTGCTGCCGTTCTGGTTCCGGTTTTCCGGTTCCAGGACCATGACATCCATCATCGTGATTTTGCCGTTTTCATTACGGAAGGCGGCAATGATCTCCATGATGGGTACTTTTTCATATACGGCGCGGTACCGCAGCACGTCGCCGCCGTTCAGTTTCTGGTACACGACCATCTTTTTCGATTTCATGCTTCCCAAGGCCTTGTCCATGGAAGAGAACATGGTCTTGTACTGTTCCGGCGGGAACGATTTGGTCATTTCCGGATCCATGTACTTCAGGACTTCGTTGTAATTCTTGCCCTGCATAAAGATGTCCACGACCTTCTGTTCGTAATCCAGATCCGACCCGTCGCTGGCAAAGCAGCTTGCCGAAACCATCATCATGATGGCTGTCAGCAGCAACAGGATTTTCTTCTTCATAGTCTTTCCTCCTCTATAATCCTAAATCAGGCACTGCCGGGTCACACCCGGTCAAAGCCTTCCTTCAGCCGTTCCATGCCTTCGACCGTGTCTTCCCGGCTGCCGAACCCGGTCAGGCGGAAATAGCCTTCGCCCATGGTGCCGAAGCCGGAACCAGGCGTGCCGACGATGGCGAACTTCGTCAGGAGCAGGTCGAAGAAATCCCAGGACTTCATGCCGTTGGGACACTGCATCCAGATATACGGCGAACGTTTGCCGCCATAATATCTGATACCCAGCGCATCCAAAATTTCGCCCATGATGCGGCAGTTTTCTTTGTAGTATCGGATATTGGCACGGCACTGTTCCAGGCCTTCCGGCGACAGGGCCGCTTCGGCGCCGCGCTGTACGATGTACGGCACGCCGTTGAATTTGGTGGTCTGGCGGCGCAGCCACATCTTGTTCAGGAACATTTCCCGTCCGTTTTCCGCCTTGCGTTTCAGGCCCAGAGGCACCACGGTGTAACCGCAGCGCGTACCCGTAAAGCCCGCCGTCTTGGAGAAGGAGCACATTTCGATAGCACAGTCCTCCGCACCTGCAACGGTGAAGATGCTCCGCGGCGTCGCGTCATCCTCGTCGATGAAGGCTTCGTAAGCAGCATCATACAGGATGATGGCATCGTTCTTTTTGGCATAGGCGACCCACTGTTCCAACTGTTCCTTGGAGTAGGCAGCACCTGTCGGATTGTTCGGCGAGCACAGGTAGATGATGTCGGCCTTGACGGAATCGTCCGGCACAGGCAGGAAATCATTTTCCGGCCTGCCCTTCATGAACAGGATCTTGCGGCCGCGCATGACGTTCGTATCGTTATAGACGGGATACACGGGATCAGGCAGCAGGATGACGTTGGCATCGCTGAAGATGTCCGTAATGTTGCCGCAATCGCTCTTGGCGCCGTCGCTGATGAAGATTTCCTTCGTGTCCAGCGTCACGCCGAAGGAGGTGTAATACTTGACCACGGCGTCATGCAGGAAGCCGTATCCCTGTTCCGGGCCATAGCCGCGGAACGTTTCCTTTTTGCCCATTTCCGCCACGGCTTTGGCCATCGCGTCGACGACGACCGGTGCCAGCGGCAGGGTCACGTCGCCGATGCCCATGCGGATGATCTTCCTCTCCGGATGGGCCGCCTGGAAGGCAGCCACCTTTTCCGCGATGTTGGCGAATAAATAACTTTCTTTCAGCTTACCATAATTTCCGTTGACAAATGCCATTTCGTTCCCCCTGAAATCCTACTTGCAAATATGTCGGTTGCAGAATCCGCAACAGGACACCGGACCGGTCGTACACCGGATTCCATGTGCTCTGTGCATACGCTTAATTATACTCCAAAAAAGGCAGTTTGGATGTCTTATTTGTGTGTTTTTTTTGAATTTTAACCAAGGATTTAAATTTTGTTTACTTTTTCAGTCCGGCCGCAATTTTGGCGATTTCCTCATCCGGAATCTCCATCTCGCCCGTAAAGGCCTCCACAGCCGGCCCGGTCAGATACAGATGGTTGTCCTTCGCATAGGTGACCTTCAGGAGACCGCCTTCGCAGTACACGTTGAGGGGCTGGCCTATTTTGCCGGCCTTGTGCAGCTTCATGCAGGCATACGTAACGGCACAGGCACCCGTGCCACAAGCCAGCGTTTCACCGCTTCCCCGCTCCCAGACGCGGAATTTGACGGAATTGCCGTCCAGGACCTGGACGAACTCCGTGTTCACGCCTTCCGGGAACAGTCTGTGATGTTCGAACTGCGGTCCCAGTTCTTCCAGATCCAGGGCGTCCACATCGGGTACAAAGGTCACGAAATGGGGATTTCCCATGGAGACGGCCGTGCCGTTGAAGAAAACCTTTTCGTGGTAGGTTTCCTTGTCCGTACCGACAATCGTCGTTTCCTTAATGACCAGGGACTGGTCCACAAAGATGTAGTGGTCCGTGATCATGGGAATCTTACGGGGCCGCGTTTCCGGTTCCCCCATGTCGACCGTGGCTTCGGCCACTTTCCCGTCGCGGATGTCCATGCGGATTGTCTTGAGGCCGCCCAGTGTCTCGATAACGACAGGGTTCCTGCCCGTCAGGCCATGGTCATGGACAAACTTAGCCACGCAGCGGATTCCGTTGCCGCACATCTGTGCTTCGGAACCGTCCGCATTGAATATACGCATCTTGAAGTCCGCCTTGTCGGAAGGGCAGACCAGGATCAGCCCGTCACTGCCGACGCCGAAATGGTACCGGCTGACATAGACGGAAACCGCTTCGGGCTCCCTCATCGGGGCTTCGGTGCAATCCACGTACACGTAATCGTTACCGCATCCATGCATTTTTGCAAACTTGAATTTCATCTCCACACCTGATTTCCTTATTATTTCCATCCTCATCTATATGTTGTGTTTTACCTATACTTTACCTATACCTATTCAGGTAATATTATACCGGGCGATGTAGTGCAAGGTCAACCGCAAATCGCCTCCTGTACAAATAAAAAACCCCTTTACGATTTCACGTAAAGGGGTTTTCTTCAACCGGCAACAATCTATCCTCCCGGGGCGCTTCCACCCAAGTACTTTCGACGCGTGAGAGCTTAACTGCTGTGTTCGGGATGGGAACAGGTGGT
>ONEW01000043.1 GCA_900316935.1 uncultured Selenomonadales bacterium | reverse complement strand
TTATATCTTGCTGCATAAGCAAAACGCTGACAACACGAGGTCGTCAGCGTCTCAAAACTTTATTTTATTTCATTGTCCTCTTGACGGGGAGCGGTTCAGAGCGTTTCTGCCGTACGGTTTTCGTATCCCCGGAGCGGCTGACAGGTTTTCTTTATTTGCCGCTCCGTATGGCATCCTGTATGGTATTCACCGGTGAGAAATGATATAATTACTATATTAAGTTCTACATCCATCTTATTCAATCCCTGGAGGTCAAAAAATGGAAAACATTCAAACGCAATGTGTACAGACGCTGCGCTTTCTGGCAGCCGACGAAGTTGAAAAGGCGAACTCCGGCCATCCTGGCCTGCCCCTCGGTACGGTGGTTCAACCGCGACCGCTTCATCCTGTCCCCCGGCCATGGTTCCGCCCTGCTCTATGCCATGCTCTACCTGGCAGGGTACGGCCTGACGCTGGACGAATTGAAGGAATTCCGTCAGTGGGGCAGCCGCACACCGGGTCATCCGGAATACGGCGTAACGCCTGGTGTGGATTTATCCACGGGACCTCTGGGCCACGGCCTGTCCATGGGTGTCGGTTTCGCCATTGCCGAAACCATGCTGGCTGCCAAATACAACAAACCGGACTTTCCGGTTGTCGATCATTACACCTACGGCATCGTATCGGACGGCGACCTGATGGAAGGTGTCGCTTCCGAAGCGGCTTCCCTGGCCGGTACGCTGGGCCTGGGCAAGCTCATCTACATGTATGACGACAACAAGATCACCATCGAAGGGACCACGGACATCGCCTTCACGGAAGACGTGGAAACCCGTTTCCGCGCCTACCATTGGCAGGTGCTGCGCGTCGGCAGTTCCGAAGACCTGGACGGACTTGCCGCTGCCGTGGAAGAAGCGAAGAAGGATACGGAACATCCGAGCCTGATCATGGTCCGCACGCATATCGGCTTCGGCAGCCCGAAACAGGACAGTCCTTCCGCACACGGCGAACCGCTGGGGGAAGAAGCCCTGCGCGCCACGAAGGAAAAAGCCGGCTGGGATCCGGACAAGACGTTCGTCGTCCCGCCTGAAGTGAAAGTGTATTTTGAAGAAAAACTGCCGGCCTGCGCCAAGGCGGAGGTCGAATGGGAAGAGATGCTGAAACGCTACGGCGCCGCCTATCCGGAACTGGTCAGGGATTTCCTGTCCGCCTTGTCGGGAAACCGCACCGTCGACCTGGCCTCCCTTCTGGATCTGTTCAAGGAAAAGGAAGCCATCGCGACGCGCGGTGCGTCCGGCGACGTGCTGCAGAAACTGGCGGAACTGCTGCCGGAGCTGGCCGGAGGCAGCGCTGACCTCGGCCCTTCCAACAAGACCGTGATGAAAGCCTGCGGGTATTACAGTAAGGACGACCGGGCAGGCCACAATCTGCATTTCGGTGTCCGGGAACACGGCATGGGCTGCATCGTGAACGGTCTGGCCCTTCACGGCGGGCTGATCCCTTTCGGCGCCACGTTCCTCGTCTTCTCGGACTTCATGCGTCCGGCCATCCGTATGGCCGCCCTCATGGGAATCCAGTCCATCTTCGTACTGACCCATGACAGCATTGCCGTCGGCGAAGACGGCCCGACGCACCAGCCAATCGAACAGGTCATGAGCCTGCGCCTGATTCCGAACAACACCGTTTTCCGTCCTGCCGACGCCCTTGAAACGGCGGCAGCCTGGAAATACGCCATTGAACATAAGGACGGTCCGACGGAATTATGCCTGTCCCGCCAGAATCTGCCGGTCTTGAACGCCTACCGGGCTGCCGTGGAAGCGGGCGCCCTGAAGGGCGGCTATGTGCTGAGCCCGGCGAAGGACCTGGCCAAAGCTGTGCTGATTGCCACGGGTTCCGAAGTGAAACTCGCATTGGAAGCGCAGCAGTTGCTGGCCGGCGAAGGCATTGATGTATCGGTCGTCTCCATGCCTTCCATGGAAGTGTTTGAAGCGCAGAGCGACGCCTACAAAGACAGCGTCTTACCGAAATATGTACCGACCTTCGCCGTGGAAGCCGGCGTTACCCTGGGCTGGGCCCGCTACACAGGCAGCGGGAAGCGGGTCCTGGGCATCAACCGGTTCGGCGCATCCGCACCGGGCAGCGTCGTCATGGAACATTTCGGCCTGACGGGGAAGAATGTGGCGGAAATGGTCAAGGCCAACCTGTAAGGCCAGCCTGCAGGGCCCGCTTCAAGCGGGCTGCAGTGACAACACAACGGAAGGCAGGCTGCAAGGCCTGCCTTTTTCGTCGGGAACCGCGCGTTCCGTCTTGAGAGCATGAGGATGGAGTGATTTTCATGAAACACTTGTTGACCATCGCCGGCAGTGACAGCAGCGGCGGCGCGGGGATTCAGGCGGACCTGAAGACCTTTGCGGCCCACGGCACGTTCGGCATGAGCGTCATTACGGCCGTCACGGCCCAAAACACTTGTGGCGTGACGAAGGTGCAGGATATCGACCCGGACATCATTACGGCCCAGATAGACGCCGTCTTCGAGGATATCCGCGTCGATGCCGTCAAAATCGGCATGGTGTCCCGCACGGAAAGCATCCGCGCCATTGCGGCAGGCTTGCGGAAATGGAAGCCGGCCATCGTCGTGCTGGATCCCGTCATGGTTTCCAAGAGCGGCTACGATCTGCTCCATCCCGAGGCCTGCCAGACCTTGGTTAACGAGCTGCTTCCTCTGGCGACGCTGGTGACGCCGAATCTGCCGGAAGCGGAAAAAATCTGCGGGTTCCGGATTGAGATGGAACCGGATATGGAACAGGCCGCGAAGGCCATCACGGAATTCGGGGCCCGGGCCGTGCTGGTGAAGGGTGGCCACCTGACGACGGGCCGTTCCGATGACTATCTGTTTGACGGCAGCAAGGGCGTCTGGGTTTCCGGCGCACGGATTCCCTCACGCCATACCCACGGGACGGGATGTACGCTGTCCAGCGCGCTGGCCGCGGACCTGGCCCGCGGCATGACCTTGGAACAGGCCGTCCGGGCAGCCAAAGCCTACGTGACGACGGCCATTGAAAACGGCATCGACCTGGGCCACGGCGTGGGGCCGACGCATCATTTCGTGGAACTGTATCAGAAAGCGGGGATGTTTGAATCATGAATATGAAAGGCGATTTTACGACCATCATCGAAGACCTGCTGAGCACGAAGCCGGTCATCCACCACATTACGAACTATGTGACGGCCCGTGATTGTGCCGATGCAGCCCTGGCCGCCGGTGCCTCGCCGGTCATGGCCGACGAGGAAGCCGAAGTGGCGGATTTTGCCGCCGATGCGGATGTGCTTGTCCTGAATCTGGGCACCTTCAACCGCCGCACGATGGCCTCCATGGAACTGGCCGCCAAAACGGCTCAGGAAAACCGGGTGCCGGTTGTACTGGACCCGGTCGGCGTCATGAGCAGCCGCCTGCGTCTGCAGTTTGCAGCCGGACTGCTGGAGGCGGGATACATTACGGCGGTGCGTGGCAACTTCAGCGAGTGCAGTGCCCTCCTGCACGCCGGCGAGGATGCAGGGGAACGGAAGGACGATGGCCATGGTGTGGACAGTGCAGCCGCGCCGGACCAGGCGGAAATCTTCAAACTGGTTCGGGACTGTGCCGCAAAATACGGCTGCATCTTCATCGTGAGCGGTGCCACGGACTATGTCGGCGATGGCAAGCGGGCCGTCATGCTCAACGGCGGCAACCCGCTCATGACTTGCATCACCGGGGCGGGCTGTATGGCGACGACCATCGTCGCTGCCTGCCTGGCCGTGGCCGATGATAAGATGGAAGGCGCCATTCTGGGCATGATCATCATGGGCCAGGCGGCGGAACTTTCGGCAGGCCTGCTCGAAAAGAAGGACGGGCCGGGGATGTTCAAGGTGCGCCTGATTGACTGCATCTATCATGTGGTCCATAAATGGAACCTGATTCAGGATAACCTGAACCCCACGCGGGAAAACTAAGGAGGACGCCATGAAACAGGAGTTGGATTTACGTCTCTACCTGGTTACGGAAGAATCGTGCCTGCAACACGGCGTGACCCTGATGGATGCCGTGGAAAAAGCCCTGCAGGCCGGTGTCACCTTGGTACAGTACCGGGAAAAGGGCGGCGCCGGCGGCATGATGTTCGAAAAAGCGAAGGCCCTGACGGAACTGTGCCACCGCTACCACGTACCCCTCCTCGTCGATGACCGGCTCGACGTGGCTTTGGCGGCCGGCGCAGACGGCGTGCATCTGGGGCAGGACGACCTGCCCTGCGCAGCGGCCCGCCGGATTGCCGGTCCGGACTTCCTTATTGGCGTGTCCGCCCATAATGCGGAAGAGGCGGCCAGGGCCGAAGCGGACGGCGCGGACTACCTGGGCTGCGGTGCCGTCTTCCCGACACAGACCAAGAAAGGTGTCAAACCGACGGGCATCAACCATCTGCGGTCAATCCGGGCGGCTGTCCGCATCCCCTTCGTCGGCATCGGCGGCATCCAGCCCGAGCATTACAAGGCCATCCGGGCCACCGGTGCGGATGGCGTCGCCGTTGTCACAGCCATTCTGGGTGCTGATGACATTGCGGCAGCTACAGAGAAGTTCGTCAAACAGTTTTAACGGCCGGGGTCAACCCTGCGTCCGGACCGGCTGCTCCGGCAGCCGGTCTTTCTTTTTCCGTGGCCGTTCTGGTCCTTCCTGGAGCAGCTTCGTATCGTAGATGGCGGGAGACCGCCCCGCTTCCGTCAGATACGGCGTGAGCAGGATGATGACTTCCGTTCTGCTCCGGCTGCGGTAACGGTATTTGAACAGTTCCCCCAGAACAGGGATTTTGGCCAACAGGGGCACCTGCTGGAGCCGGCGTTGTTCTTCTTCACTGGCGAGGCCGCCGATGGCCAGGGTTTCCCCGTTGCGCATGCGCACGGTTGTGTCCGCCGAGCGGCTGTTGATGCGGTAGTTCTTCAGCTCGCCGACGAGGACCGGCGTGCTGACTTCCGTGTGGACCTGCGATGTGATGAGGCCGTCCTTGCCGATGACGGGCCGGTAGGTCAGCTTGATGCCGGCGTCCACGTATTCCGTGGAATACGCAGATTCCCCGTCCTGCCGTTTTTCTGTCACGACCGGGATGTGGCTGCCGATGAAGATGCTCGCTTCCTTGCCGGGCAGCGTGATAAGGCTCGGCGTCGCCAGGACCCGGGCTTTGCCGGACGTGACGAGGGCACGCAGCGTGGCCCGGAAACGGAACTCCGCCCGGGTCGAGGACCAGAACTTGAAATGTCCCGGATAGTCGGAGCCGGAGGAGCCGCTTCCGGACTCGCCGGCACCGTCCGCTTCCGTACCGGTGTAACGGGGCAGGGCATCCCAGTTCCATTGCATGCCCAGGTCCCTTTCGGCGGAGCGGTTGACGGAAAGGATTGTCGCTTGGAGCGTCACCTGGCGGCCCGGCACATCGAGCCGCCGGATCAGTTCCCTGAGCCGCTGCTTTTCCGCCATTGTGCCGGAGAAGAGCAGGGCGTTGCTGACGGCGCTGAGTGCCAGTCTTCCCCGGATGCCCAGGTCTGCCAGCGACTGGTGCAGATCCGCCGCGCTGATGTAGTCCAGCGGGAAGACGGCAAAGAGTTCCGGCTCCCGGGAACGGTCTGGACGGTACGTCTGTACCGGCGGAGCCGGGTTTTCGGGGTGGCCTGCTCCTTGGCGGGCCTCTGGAAGGAGGACATCGTCCCGTACCGGAGCGGATACGCCTGGCCGGAAGGGATCGCGCAACGGTTCCCGGGACAGGGGGGATGCAGGGCCGGCCGTGTAACCGGTTCCATCCGGTCCGGGTGGCTGTGCTGCGGCGGTGGCGCAGAGGACCGGCGGCAGGCGGCGCCCCTTGAGGACGGCCGGATCCGTGAAAAAGGCATAAAAAAGCGCTCTTGTCCCGTACAGGAAGGACAGGAGTAGAACGACCGCCGTAAGGCAGAGAATCCGTATGATTTTGTGCTGTGTGGGTTGAAAGGATTTGGAGAACAACGTACGCTCCTCCCTGAAGGTACGTACGCGGTATCCGTTCCTGCTTGCGTTCCGATATCAGGTTCAGTATACAGCATTTCCGGCATCTAAGGAAGTAAAAATATCTAAAAATTCAAAAACTTCATTGTTATTTCACATTTTGTGTGATACGATGAATAGGAATGGCAGGATTGCTGCCGGAGGAGGTGCTTATTTGCTGACATATAACCTGAAAATTGAAGAATCCCCCCTCCTGCGTCTGCTGGATTCCATCATCGACGGAGCCCTTTCCCGCAAGGCGAGCGATATCCATTGCGAGCCCGGGGAGGAAGGGACGCGCGTCCGCTACCGGATCGATGGTGTGCTGCAGCAGGCACAGGTCGTGCCGTCGTTCCGGCATCAGCCGCTGGTCTCCATGGTCAAGCTGCTGGGCGGTATGGACATTGCAGAAAAAAGGATACCCCAGGACGGGCGTGCGTATGTGGAGAAGGAAGGCATACGGACGCCTTTCCGTGTTTCCACGATGCCGACCATTGCGGGAGAAAAGGTCGTCCTCCGTATCCTGTCAGCCGATACGGGACAGGCCGACCTGGACCGGATGGGCTGGGATGCGGACAGCCTGACACGCTATCGGCGCCTGTACCATGGCAGTTACGGTCTCGTCCTGGTCACGGGCCCGACGGGCAGCGGTAAGACGACGACTTTGTATGCGACACTGGCGGAGCTGAACCAGCCGGAAAAGAACATCATCACGCTCGAAGACCCTGTGGAGTACCGCATGAAAGGCATCAGCCAGGTCGCGGTCAACCGCAAGGCGGGCCTGACCTTTGTGACCGGCCTGCGTTCTATCCTGCGGCAGGACAATGGTAGCTCAATTCCAATACAATATATGG